>NZ_BAUJ01000029.1 GCF_000496695.1 Vibrio halioticoli NBRC 102217 | reverse complement strand
AGTGTGATTGGTATTATATATAGTAACTTAAAGGGCTTTTATCTATTGTCTGTCTCGTCCTGAAATGTGTTTACACATTGAGGACGAGACAGTCATTATAATTTTCTGACGTATTTATTGATCAATAAAACTATTCGTAAATGACTTCATCTAAGTAGCGCAGGTAAGCGTTTCTAAGACGGGTAGGGTTGTGTTCAAAGTAATTTGGGTTAAGTCGAGCTCTATCAAAATATTGTCGGTCTAAATTATGATAGTTACTGGCCGTTTTCCCTAAACCGGTATTGAGCTGATTGTGGGATTCACCCACTCGAGTTTGTACGCTAAAGTTCCACTCACTTGTGCCTCGTACTGTGATGGGTTGTGGTTGCATTCCACGCCAGAAGGTAAGAGGGACTGAGACATTAAAAGTGACAAACTGCTCTCTTTCGCTGTTGAGATAACTGGCATCTAAACGAGTATCACCAAGCCAATGGCTAGAGGTGGCCTTAACGCCTTGATCGCCACCCCAAAACTCGCCGCCTTGCACTTGCATCTGCCAATTCCATTGTGCAACGGATAAGCGATAATGCGCTAATAACGGTGTACGGGCTTCTGGGTCGGTGCTTTCGCTAGCGGTAAAGTATCCCACTTCAAAGCCTAAGTTATGCATTCCTTGCGCGCTATACCATTGAGTCTCATTTTGTCCGCCATAATAATCACCACGAATTAAACCTAAGCTGAATTGCGTCATCATATCGGCAGGAAGGTTAAAGGCTTGATGAAGTAGAGCGCGGTCAATTTGGTTTTCCAGTGCACCTCGTGCGTAATACCCCTCGTCATAATCATCACTATTAGCAATGGGCAGGATATGACGAACATCGATAGCGCCGCCTTTCCATAATGGCGTATACAAATTGGTTCCTAGGCCAATGGAGTAGTCAAAAAAACCGTACTCGGTAGCCACGGCATAATTCATTACCGGTGCAAAAGTGATCTCGCTATAACCAAATCCATCGTTACTGACTTCATAGAGCCAAGTGGTCATTGCCAGTTTATCGGTGAGGTTTTCAGTGGAGAATGCCGTGTGTGAGCACTCAGTGCCGACTTGCAGAAAATCACGATAGCATTGCAACTCTGTGTTAATTGCTAACATAGGTAATTTGTTTTTAAGTAGCACCAAATCTACTTTTTGCGCTTTGCTGGTCCCTCTTGGAAGGTCGGCAAATACCCCTTCACCTGCGTAGGCAGAAATAATCCCTAACGCGACGCCTGCACCGTCCATAGCGTTGTGTTGATAACGCTTATTTTCTAAAGCAATAACCAGGGTATCGAGATTGCTACCGACACTAATATTGACGAATCCTTCTTGCTCTAACTTGCCAATAAGTTGCGTGAGACTGCTCGCCTCGTTGTGTGCAAGTTGGCTTTGTACTTGGGTTTGAGTATTTGGTTTAACGTCGGAGTATTTTTGGCGAGTAAAGGTATCGCCAAAGAAGGGCACAGACGCGCTCACGCCCCATAGGGTTTGGTCTTTATTTTCATGTCCAGAATAGAGCTGATATTGAGCCGCTAGCTGAGCGCCATAAGGCAGCATATCTGTTGGTGTCATCAGACGCACAGCAGCATTAAATTCTTGAGCGTCATACTCACCAGCGAGTTGAATAAATTCAAACGGTTGCCATTCAGCCCCGGCAAACGGTCCATCAAGTACCCCTAAACTGAGCTCAGACTTACCATAACCGCCACTAAGGCGAAGATTAAATGCGTCTATTTCAGTATCGGCAACTACAAAATAGGCATCAAAGTTACTGGCGGCGCCGCCGATATCTTGAGCGCCGAATGCTAGGTTAAACCCTAAAAATTCTTCTAAATACGGCATCTGAAGTTTAGCCGTCGCCGATAGATCGCGAATGCCACATCCATCGGTAAAACAATTGGAATCGTATTCTGCAGTAACGATACGACTGCCTACTTCTAAATGAGGAAATACACCGGCATTGACATACCAGCTGTCCAGCTCGGCGATGCTATTTTGATAAGGTACGCCTTGAGCAAATTGCGCACTGCCGCGCCCTGTTGCTAATGTTTGTGCATTGGGCGTAAAAATAAGACCGCTAAAACCTTGTTGAGAAGGCAGAATATCCACTTGAGCGAACACAGGATAACTGAGAGTTGCGATGAGAGACGCGATAACTGTGCGAGAAACCTTTGCAGGGATAGAATCTGTGGGCATAGGAACATCCATATCCTAGGGTATTAATTGGTGTGTCGATGGAATAAATAACGCCTCCGTTAAGAGGCGTTATTGTGGGGCGCGAGATTAGCCTTCGCTACCGCCAGTACCGCCAGTAGCTGGTGGTTGTTCTTCATCTACTGGTGGGATATCTGTTGGTGGCAATTCATCTTCGATTACTTCACCATCTTGTAGAGGATCACCCGCACCCGCGGCTGTACTTGGCGGTAGAGGAGTCTCTGGGTTAGGGTCAGCTGCCACGGTAGCGTCAAAGGTGTCAGCGTCATCAAGGTCTTCGGTATAATCTACATACGTTGGCTCACCTGCAGCATTGGTTGGGAAGTTATCTTGCGCCGCTAGCGAAGTCGCTAATGTTTTGGTGACATTGGCAATATCAGCAACATCACGTCCACCTTGCTCTTCTGCGCCTACAATGGCATCAGAAAGAATCATAGTCGATGCTTGTACACTGGTTGACGTTGCCGCATCCATGCTATCAAGCGCCGCTTGTGGATCGCTCAGTAGTAGTGATTTTTGCTCACTAGATAGCGTTGTACCTTCAGGCAGGGTATCAGCAAACACTTTATCAATGATCTCGGTAACCGATAGGCCAGATGTATCTTCTTCAATGGCTTGTGCGATAAGCGTGGTATATGGTGTGCCTACAATCGGTTGACCTGCAGTCATTAACTCTCCAGGAACCGTATACAAGACTTTGGTCATGTCTTTACTGTTGCTTTCATCGATAGCGTCATTAGTGCCACCACCGCTAGCAAAGCGAGATTCAGCAAAGGCAATATCACATTGGGTTGGATCTTCATCAAATAGTGGGTAGTTCCCTTTACCGATATTGATAAGGCCTTTACCACCGGTTTCGCCAACGAAGTCCCAACCGCCGCCAGCACAATCCATGTAAGTATCTAAGTATCGAATAGCGCCGTCGAATGCTTGAACTGATGTGCTAGTAGGCTCGACTCGGTTTTCGTTGTCACTGCCACATCCAGCGAGTAGAACGCCACTGACAGTTAATGCAATTAGTTTATATTTCACGATATTCCTCCTGTGTGAAATAAGTGCTATCCATCCATTTTGGAGAGCAATTAAATGGTATATGTGTGGTGGTTAGTGCCAGTGGTAGATTGCTGCGATGCCGAAATAGTTAATGTCGGGACCACCAATGTCGTTATACCACGTGTAATCTAAAGCGCCGGACCAGTGTTTATTAAATTTATACTCAACCCCCATACCCAAATGAGGAGTCCATCCTGTATCACTTTCAGCGACATTTGAGCCATTCGCATTCCAGTCATACCATTGCGTACCTACCTTGCCGTAGATAGAGGTATTTTCAGCAACCGTATGAGAAAACTTAGCAGTAAAGTTAATAGTTTGCGCATCATAGCTTCCCGAAACATCGGTAAGATCGGCTTCTCCAAGATTTTGGTAGCCTAATTCGAATGCAAGCCATGGAAGCGTATGTAGACCTACAAATGCACCCCATGCAAAGTTAGGGTCGTCGACACCAGTTACATCGGTAACACCAGCACCAAGTCCTCCCCAGTTGGTCATACCCATGTTTACACCACCGTATAAGTGGGAGTGAAATGTTGAACTTTCTGTTGCAAGTGAAGCAGTTGGTATAGCCAAAATCAGTGAAGCAGCTAAGCAGAGTTTTTTCATCGGCTGAAATCCCTATCAGTAGATATTAAGTTAAGTCTTAATATGAAAAAGTGCGTATGTTGTGCGCTAATATTCATATTAACTTATTGTTAAACCAAAAGGTTTCATTAATTTTAATTATATGTGAAAACTGTAAATCAATTGTTTGCAAATAGGATCTGCATCACGTTTGTTGCTTTTATGTCTACATTTTGTTGCGTTATTTGCTGTGCTTGATGAAAAAACTTCTTGAATAAGAACAAATCAATTGAGCAAGAATCGGGTTGAGTATTATTAGGTTTGAACCCACACTCACTGCATCGCAATATGCCATTCATGTTGCCTTTATTTTGTTTGGCTAAGAGCCATTTGCAGGGCGCTACAGGAGAATGGCTATATGTTTACAATCGGATCATTATTGAAAGGCGACTTATTTTGACTATCCCAAGTATGCTACGACTGATATGCCTTGCGGCCATATGGGGAGGCTCGTTTTTGTTTATGCGAATCTCCGCCAATGCCCTAGGACCGGCTTATTTAATGGAAGCACGGGTGTTTTTTGCGGCCATCAGTTTGTTATTAGTGGCGGTCTATATGAGGAAAAGCATCAATTTTTCATCACACAAAAAACATTTCTTCATTATTGGTTTTTTTAATACGGCGTTGCCTTTCCTTTTGTTCGCTTATGCGGCGCAAACTTTACCAGCTTCGATACTGTCTATTCTTAACTCAACTGCGGCAATATGGGGGGCGGCAATTGCGATTGTATGGTCACGTAGCATGCCAACCTTTAAGATTGTTATTGGTTTACTCTGCGGTGTCATTGGGGTGTTTATCTTAGTAGGCTTTGATAGCAACCACTTGGCGCAAGACTCAACTATGGCAATGTTGGCTGGAGTGATGGCGGCATGTTGTTATGGGATTGCCAGCAACTATGCGAAGAATGCTCCCAAAATATCGTCGTTTGATAATGCGCATGGCAGTATGTGGGCGGCGTGCTTGATTATATTACCTTTGTTACCCTTTATGCCCATTCGCGAAATGCCCGATCTTCAAATATCGATCTCGGTAATATTGCTTGGGGTTGTGTGTACAGGGCTGGCGTATTTACTGTATTTTCGATTGATTGAAGATGTGGGCCCACCATCAGCATTATCAGTGACATTTCTAATTCCTCTTTTTGGTATTCTTTGGGGATACCTATTTTTGAACGAGAGCGTAGGGTGGAACACCGCTTTAGGCGCACTCTTTGTTATTGGTGGAACTATGCTAGTCACCGGATTTTCAGTCAAAAATATGCTGAATTTAAAGCGAAAGGAACAACATGAACATTAGCCAGCAGCGACACTACGAAACCGTAGAAAAAGCGATTGTCTATATTCGACAACATTTACAGCATCAGCCGAGTTTGTCTGAAATCGCTGAGCATGTTCATTTAAGTGAATTTCATCTGCAACGAATATTTACTGAGTGGGCAGGTATTTCACCGAAACGATTTATGCAATCAATGACCAAGCAGCGTGCACTGCAAGTGTTAAAAACCTCAGATACGCTGTTAGAAGTAGCAGATAATGTAGGTTTGTCTGGCACGGGACGATTGCATGATCTGCTGGTTTCCTGTGAAGCGATGACGCCAGGCGAAGCGAAAAATCTAGGTGCTGAATTGGTGATTAAATATGGTTGTGCAACAACGCCATTTGGCACTGCGGTGATAGGTTGGACAGAAAGAGGCATCTGCTTTTTACAATTTGTCGATCAAGATGTGTCACAAACCGTTGCTATTTTGCAGCAGCAATGGCCGCTAGCAAGTTTTCATCAGAGCGACGCTCAGCCAATATCGGAGTCGGTATTCTCAGGGTCAGGCAATAAAATCCATCTGATTGTAAAAGGAACCAATTTTCAGGTAAAAGTGTGGGAAGCGCTGGTAAATAGTCAATCAGGGCAGCTACTTTCCTACGCACAAGTAGCGCAAAAAATCGGTTCGCCTAAAGCATCAAGAGCCGTCGGAAGTGCGGTCGCCTCAAATACCATAGGTTTTTTAATTCCTTGTCACCGCGTCATTCGTGGTGATGGTGATGTAGGACAATTCCGTTGGGGCAGTGATAGAAAAGTGGCCATACAAGGTTGGGAAGCAGCTCGTATGGATGCCAATAATTAATCTCATAGAAAAAGCAAAACGCCCGTATATCTGCCGGTATGCGGGCGTTTTTTTATCATGACAGATTTAAAAAATCAGATGCGCGACACCAGCAATCACCGGCAAGGTAATTAAGGTACGCAAAATAAAAATGACAAATAGCTCGCCAATATTCACGGGGATTTTACTGCCCAGTAGCAATGCGCCTACCTCAGACATATAAATGAGCTGTGTCACTGACATGGCTGCGATAACAAAACGAGTCAATTCACTATCGATAGAAGCGGCAAGAATGGCAGGGATAAACATATCCGCGAAACCAACCACGATAGTTTGCGAAGCTGCGACCGCTTCAGGAATAGCCAGCAGCTCTAAATAAGGGACAAAAGGTTTACCCAAAATCGCAAATATAGAGGTGTATTCGGCGATAACTAAGGCAATTGTGCCAAGCCCCATCACCACAGGTAATACGCCAAACACCATATCTACTGCATTTTTAACGCCTTCTTTGGCAACTTTGCTGATTGAGGTTACTTGACCTGCTTTGTAAAGCGCTAAATCCAGCCCCCAAGAAAACGTACTGTGGCCACTTGGGATTGCATTTGCATCATGATCGGGCGCCGTGCCATCAATAAAAAGGTCTTTTTTGCGACTCAGTGGCGGTAAGCGAGGGATAATTACCGCAGCAACTAGGCCGGCTAAACAAACTGCACCGTAAAAAGGCAAGAACAGGTGTTCTAGTTCCACTTGCGCGATAACCACTAAGCTAAATGTAATTGAGACCGCAGAGAAGGTAGTACCGACCACTGCCGCTTCACGTTGGGTATAGAATTTCTTCTCGTATTGTTTGCTTGTTAGCAAAATACCGACACTGCCATCACCTAACCATGAGGCGATACAGTCAATCGCAGAACGTCCAGGCAGATTGAAAAGAGGACGCATGATTTTACTTAACAGAGTGCCAAATAGCTCAAGTAAGCCAAAGTTCAGTAACAATGGCAGTAATAATCCAGCAAAAATAAATACAGAGAATAGCGTTGGCAGCAGTCCATCTAAGACTAATCCTCCGGTATTTTCTTCCCAAATCGCTTCTGGACCTATTTGAAAATAGGTCATGCTAACGGCTAGTCCACCAATCACTCTGACGGTTAGCCATAAAGGAGAAGGTTTAAATAAGCCGTTGAGAAAGCTATTTTCCGCAATAAAACGTGGTGTTTTTATGGCGCACAGTAGTGAGGCGATGGCCATGCTAGCGATGATAAGTGTGATAATTGCAATTAACTGGCTTTCTAATACAGATTGCAGAGTTTTAGCGAGTACAGCAACAGGTATGGTTAAATTCCCATCGAAGCTGATGGGAGCCATAAATAAGAATAACCCTATAATAGAGGGAATAAAGAACATCCAAAAGTTGCCTTTTTTCGGCGGGTTGTCGCTGTTATGTATCGATTGAGTATGGTTATTTTGCTGCATTATTAGGCTCACGCTTGCTACTGTTGTTGATGTGAAATCTTAGTTTTACTTTTTGCATATTTAGCGGTGGAAGAATACGGTATTAGCTAGGCAAATAGCAATACTATTCAGTAGTAATATGTATTTATTCATGATGAAGTTTCTAGTTTTTGCGACATATGCGAGATTTTGTATTGATGCAAATAAGATGCAACTTTAACGAAGAAGAGCGAGTTTTAGGTTATTTAGCCACCATATTGCGACGTAAAATGTATTGATATAAGAGTAAATCATCTAATAAAGAGCATTAAAATGCGTTTTTGGAAATGGATGTTTAGGCATTTATCGCTCAAATGACTACGTTGTTTGTAAGAGATCTCTCACAAATGCGTGAGACAATGAGACTATATTAACCAGAAAAAGCC
Source organism: Vibrio halioticoli NBRC 102217 (assembly GCF_000496695.1). Classification (GTDB taxonomy): domain Bacteria; phylum Pseudomonadota; class Gammaproteobacteria; order Enterobacterales; family Vibrionaceae; genus Vibrio; species Vibrio halioticoli. Next base: position 56,910 of record NZ_BAUJ01000029.1, on the reverse strand, counting down.
GTTGAAATTACTTAAATAATTGAAAAATAACACTTTAATTATAATGTCGATAAAATAAGCAGGTTAACAAAGTCCTATGTCTATTGTGGGCAAGGCGAAAAAGAGCGAAACTTTAGTTGTCGGCAAGGAGCAGACATTAAGGAATCTTCAGGATGAAGAGCAACAGCTAGGAAGGTTGTTGAAAAGGATTTAGGACATTGTACGGACACAGAAGTTACTAGGATGGTAACTTGCAAAGGACAGCAATGGACACCTCTAGGATAGAGGAAGGATTAACATCAGGATGATGTAAGGGACACCGCTCAAGGAACAAGTGAGTAATACCAGTAAGGATATTGGTCTGCCAGGATAGGGCTTTGGACACCGCTAGGAAGGCGTGAAAGGATTAAGCTTAGGATAAGCATACTTATCATGGAATAGATGCATGGAGCACTTTTAGTAGCCGGATTGCTGCAAGTAAGGTCATAACCCCGAAGAGCGAAAGCTCTCGGGGTTTTTCTTTTGTATTTTTGCTGTTTTTGAACACTCAAATAATACCAATCTCACTAAGTAAGTGATCAGAACTAACGCAGTTACCGAGCATTTTAACAAGCTAGAATGATCCGTTATTTAGTACGATTAGTTTAAATACTTTAGAAAATAAAAATGGTGAGAATAAATCCTCACCATTTTGCTTTTTCACATCATTGTATTTCTAGTTACGCTTGATCCGTTTTATAGATATGTACATCTCGTTGTGGGAAAGGAATGGTAATGCCATTTGCATCAAATTGACGTTTTATCTCTTCGGTGACATCCCAATACACGTCCCAGTAATCATCGGTTCTTACCCAAGGGCGTACAATCAGATCAACCGACGATTCATTTAATGTATGCACACGTACATTCAGTTCTGGATGTTTAAGCACTTTGTCGTGGTTTTGCAGTACCTTTTTCGAAATTTCGATAGCAAAATCAAAGTCGTCAGCGTAACCAATACCAAACACCATATCCACGCGGCGCACACGTTCTGAAGTCATGTTGTTAATAACGTCACCCCAGATTTTATTATTGGGAATGACTAATGTTTGGTTGTCCAACGTTCGTATGGTGGTCGAAACTAAGCTCATGTGGCTGACCGTACCCTGTATCCCTGCCACCTGTACTAAGTCTTTTACATCAAAAGGACGATAGATCAGAATCATCAAACCAGAAGCAAAATTAGACAGCGTATCTTGCAAGGCAAAACCGATAATGACACCCGCTACACCAAAGCCTGTTAGTAGTGGGCCTAAGTTAATGCCGATTTGCGATAGGGCGATAAGCAGACCAATAAAGGTCACAGCCTTGGAGACAATGGAAATAAAGAAATCTTGCATTAACACACTGAAATCCATTTTCGAGTGCGAAACGCTCTTTTTCACCAGTTTAGCGACCAGTTTAGACAGAATATGCGTAGCCCAAAGTATGCCCAAGAACACCAGTAGCTTCACCAATATGGACGGTGAGTTATCAAATGCCCAGTCTTTAAAAGAGTCTAGCCATTCTTGGAATAGACCTAGAGCCACATTCACATCCAAAATATCAGCATTGATATCTCCGGTCATGGCAAATAGGGTTTGCTTATATTCCGTCACATCTAGCCCAAAATCAGACATAAGAGTTACGGTGTTGTTCATGCTAGCAAGTAGGTAGCGTTGCAGTTGTGCTAGGGCAACGATTTGCTTTTCCAGTGCCGGTTTATCTTCTTCGGTGGTATACAACTTTCGTTGATCTAACGCTTTTTTGCGGCTATCTAGATAAATAACAATGTCATATAAAACTTCACTGCGCTTTTGTAAGTCTTCTTTAAAACTGGTTGGGTCGAGTTTGATATTGAGTTTTTCTGCCCAGTTGAAGGTGGTGGCAAGTTCGGTGTAATAGATATCAACACTGCCCACTCGTTGCTGAGCTAAAAACTGATATTCGGCTTTGTCAGCTTCATTCGCATCCCTTGCTTGTTTAAACAATTCTTGTGCTTGTCCATCGGCATGAACAATTAACGCTTGTAGCATGGTGGCTTGTGCTGGGATCAGAGTTTTTAATATTTCTGAGTCTGGAGATTGAACCACTAGATTGGCGATTTCATCTCGCAAAACCCCATTTTTTCGACGCAATACATCTTCTAGAAATAGGGCTTGTTCGCCAGTTGAGTTTTCAATTTTATCTATTTGTTGTGAAAATTTATCTTGTTGTTTCAATAGTTGGTTAGTCTCAGCAGCGGTGGCGACACCGGCAAAGACGTTACACAACAGTACCAGTAGCAGTAATCCTTTACTCATGTGGAGGTCTCTTAAAAGTGGTTTAAAAATATAGGGTTACAGATTTATCAATATCTAAATCAGTATAGTTAACAAAGGTGTATTTTGCTGATGTTGAAATGTAATTTCACAGATTGCTTGATTGTTATTTAATCTAAACTAGCATTTATTAACACAAATGTAACATGGTGGTCTCGAAGGATTACTTAGATAATCTATAGAGCATGTGGGGTTTTTTAGGGTGCGCATACCTGATTATGGCCGTTCAGATATGCATTGAGGCAAATGAATTAGTTCACCAGGAGGGTGATACGCTAATGCATGACCACACAGTAATGCGATCATTTAAGCAAATCATCACTAATCTAAAACTGCGCTCTTGTAGCGTTGTTGTGGGTGTGCAATTGATGTTATCGTCATCCGCTTTTGCTGAAACTGCACCACTATCAGAGCCTTCTCTAAGTTCCTCTTCATCCTTCAATATGACCCAAGGGGTCACGGAAATAAGCGGTAAAGTGTTCCACTTACACATGCTTATTTTCTATATCTGCGTCGCGATTGCGGTGGTGGTATTTGGGGTGATGTTTTACTCCATCATTAAGCATCGAAAATCAAAAGGCGCAGTCGCGGCCAATTTTCACGAAAGCACGAAAGTGGAAATTATTTGGACCGTGATACCCATCTTAATCCTCATCGGTATGGCAATTCCTGCCACCAAAACTTTGATTGAAATGGAAGACACCAGTGAATCAGAGCTGACCGTTAAAATTACCGGTTCGCAATGGAAATGGCATTACAGCTACTTTGAGCATGATGTGGAGTTCTTTAGTTACCTTTCTACCAGCAATGAACAAATCGAAGGTACTGATAAAAAAGGCGAGCACTACCTACTGGAAGTGGATAACGCTCTGGTGCTGCCAATAGGTAAAAAAATCCGTTTCTTAATGACTTCTGATGATGTGATTCATTCATGGTGGGTGCCCGATTTTGCAGTTAAGAAAGACACGATTCCCGGGTTTATAAACGAAGCGTGGACCAAAATTGATAAACCGGGCATTTATCGTGGGCAATGCGCCGAGTTATGCGGACGTAACCATGGCTTTATGCCGATTGTGGTGAAGGCGGTGCAGGCCGATGAATTTGACGCTTGGATTGCCGATAAAGAGCAGCAGTTAGCAGAGCAAAAACGTCAGCAGCAACAAGCATTACAAAAAACCTTGAGTATGGATGAGCTCATGACACTGGGAAAAGAGGTATACGAAGGGCGCTGCGCGGTATGTCATCAAAGCAATGGTTTAGGTGTAGCCAATGTGTTCCCAGCTATGAAAGGTAGCACTGTGGTGCTGGGTGACGTAAACGGACATATCGACATTATCGTCAATGGGGTGAGTGGCACGGCTATGCAAGCCTTTGGTACTCAACTCACCGCTGAAGAAATTGCCGCTGTGGTGACTTATGAGCGCAATGCGTGGGACAACAACACCGGCGATCTTGTACAAGCGTCTGATGTGGCAACGCAAATAAATGCACAAACTAATGTGGAGGGTGAGTGATGAAAGAGTACGACAAAGCCTCTACATACAAGAGCACAGCTAGTGATGAACTGCAAAGCGTTAGCGCAGGCACAACGGCCGATACCGCAGATCATGATCATCACGGCCCAGCCAAAGGGTTAGCTCGTTGGATCTATTCTACTAACCATAAAGATATCGGTACGCTTTATTTGTGGTTTAGCTTGATCATGTTCTTTACTGGCGGCGCAATGGCAATGATCATTCGCGCCGAGCTATTTCAGCCGGGCTTACAACTGGTTGATCCACAGTTTTTTAATCAGATGACCACAGTGCATGGGCTAATAATGGTTTTTGGCGCGGTTATGCCAGCCTTTACTGGGCTTGCGAACTGGATGATCCCGATGATGATCGGTGCGCCAGACATGGCGCTGCCACGCATGAATAACCTCAGCTTTTGGATTTTGCCTTTTGCGTTTTTAATTTTATTAAGCTCATTGTTTATGCCCGGCGGCGGTCCCGATTTTGGTTGGACTTTTTACGCGCCGCTTTCCACCACTTATGGCCCTGACAGTACTGCACTATTTGTATTTTCGGTGCATATCATGGGGATCAGCTCAATTATGGGGGCGATCAACGTGATCGTGACCATTTTCAATATGCGTGCTCCGGGCATGAAATTGATGAAAATGCCGCTGTTTGTATGGACTTGGTTAATTACGGCTTTTTTGCTCATTGCGGTGATGCCTGTGTTAGCGGGCGCAGTGACTATGGTGCTGACCGATAAATACTTTGGCACGAGCTTTTTTGATGCCGCAGGTGGCGGCGATCCGGTGATGTTCCAACATATTTTCTGGTTCTTCGGTCACCCAGAGGTGTACATCATGATTTTGCCTTCGTTTGGCATTATCTCGGCAATTGTGCCGGCGTTTAGCGGTAAAAAGTTGTTTGGTTATCACTCTATGGTGTACGCCACTTGTTCCATCGCTTTGCTGTCATTTTTGGTATGGGCGCACCATATGTTTACCACAGGTATGCCGGTGTTTGCCGAGCTGTTCTTTATGTACTGCACCATGCTGATTGCGGTGCCGACAGGGGTAAAAGTGTTTAACTGGGTAGCAACTATGTGGCGCGGTGCACTCACTTTTGAAACCCCAATGCTATTTTCGATAGCCTTTATTGTGCTGTTTACCATCGGCGGTTTTTCTGGGTTGATGTTGGCGATTGTGCCTGCGGATTTTCAGTACCATGACACCTACTTTGTAGTGGCGCATTTCCATTATGTATTGGTTTCAGGAGCGGTATTCTCCATTATGGCGGCGGCATATTATTGGCTGCCAAAATGGACCGGCAATATGTACAACCAGCGCCTTAGCTTATGGCATTTTTGGACATCAGTGGTGTCGGTCAATATCTTGTTCTTCCCGATGCATTTCTTGGGACTGGCGGGAATGCCAAGGCGTATTCCTGATTATGCGATTCAATTTGCCGATGTGAATCAGATAGTATCAATTGGCGGATTTGCCTTTGGTTTATCACAACTGCTTTTCTTATGGGTAGTGATCAAATGTGTACGAGGCGGCGAAAAAGCGCCGGCCAAACCTTGGGAGCGAGCCGAAGGTTTGGAGTGGACAGTGCCAAGCCCAGCGCCTCACCACACCTTTTCTACGCCGCCGAAAGTGGATTGATGCGCTTATGTCTAAGGGAGCCTCTACCAAGCAACGCATGTCGAATAAAAAGCTCACATTAATACTGTGCGCAGCAACGCTCGGTATGTTTGGTTTTGGCTTTGCGTTAGTGCCGCTGTACGACATTTTGTGTGAACAACTGGGTATCAACGGTAAGACTTCAACTGTGGCTGCCGAACAACCGACCGCGATGCAAGTAGATGAGTCGCGCACGATCAAGGTGGAGTTTGTATCGCATATTCCTCCGGGATTGCCCATTGCGTTTGAGCCGCAGAAAAAAGTCATGCACGTGCATCCGGGTGAAATTATCCGCACCGCCTACATTGCGACGAATCAATCGCAACTGGCGCTAGTGGCGCAAGCTGTGCCGTCAGTCAGCCCTGGTTTAGGGGCGACCCATTTTAATAAAATTGAGTGTTTTTGTTTTAATCAGCAACCACTCAATGCTCAGCAACAAGCGGAGCTGCCTTTAATTTTTTATGTAGAACATGAACTGCCTAATTCAATCCATACGCTGACTCTGTCTTATACCTTATACGACATCAGTGACAGCGTTGATGATCCTAAACTCGCGTCCTCTGCTGTATCGGGGCAACTGACGTCGTCATATGACACGCAAGGAGATGCGTTATGAGTGACAAGCACCAAGCTTATTACGTTCCAGCACAAAGCCAATGGCCACTTGTGGCAGCATTTGCTCTGTTTTTTATTGCCGTGGGAGCGGGGTTAACCGTACAGAGCATGCACGATGGAGGCTTGTTAGGGCCTTGGCTGTTGGCTTTAGGTTCTATTGCTCTTTTGGTGGTATTGGCAGGGTGGTTTACCAATGTAGTGCAAGAGTCATTATCTGGCTATTACAGCGCGCAAATTACTCGCTCTTTTCGCCAAGGCATGAGCTGGTTTATCTTCTCGGAAGTGATGTTCTTTGGCGCTTTCTTTGGCGCGCTATTTTACGCTCGAATGTTATCCGTGCCTTGGCTTGGCGGCGCCGATAATAACGCGATGACTCACGAAGTCTTGTGGCCCACCTTTGAGGCGATTTGGCCCTTAACCACAACACCTGCTGGAGACACCACTCAAGCGATGGGCTGGCAAGGGTTGCCATTAAAAAACACCATCATCTTATTACTCTCTTCGGTCACTTTGCACATGGCGCATGTCAGCCTTGAACAAAATAAACGCATGGCGCTGGTGGTATGGCTAGAGCTCACCATAGTGTTGGCAGGGTTCTTTTTGTTCTTCCAAGCAGAAGAGTACATTCATGCCTATCAAGATATGGGGCTGACCCTGCAATCTGGGATTTACGGCAACACCTTCTTCTTGCTGACCGGCTTTCACGGCATGCATGTGTTTATCGGTACGATTTTTCTGATTGTGCTTTTATTTAGGATCAGCAAAGACCATTTTACCGCTAAAGATCATTTTGGGTTTCAAGCAGGCAGTTGGTATTGGCACTTTGTGGATGTGGTGTGGCTGTGTTTATTTGTCTTTGTATACGTGCTTTAGCCATGCACTAATACGGCCTTGGATTGGGCATAACCCAGCCCATTTTTAAGGCAAGGATGAGAAAGATGATCACTACCGCAGATAACGCCACGCGACGCCCTAAATAGCGGCTCATTGGCACTTTTGAATCAGCGTTTTCTCGCACCATACGCACCATTGCGAGAACCAAGTTGAAGATAATAAACAGCAACAACAGGATGATGATGGATTTGAAAAGCAGTGGTGACATTCAATCTCCTAAGTCTTCGTCTTTGAGTCTTAAAAGCGCAGTCTCTAACAAGATAGCGTGCAAAGTGTTTTGGTTAACGGCGTCAGTATTAACTGTGGTTGTGTTTGTGGTATTGGTCAAATTGGGTTTTTGGCAATTATCCAGAGGCGAAGAAAAGCAACAGCTAGAACAGCAGTTGTTGGACAGGCAGCAAATGTCGCCCCTTAGCGTAGAGCAGTTATCGGCTATGGACGCCGAACTCAATGTCACCGGTTTTCCATTACAAATAGACGTAGAGCCGCAATCGCTACCTTTGGTGTATTTAGATAATGTGACCCATGACTCCAAGGTTGGCTATCGAGTGTTGCAACCTATGGCGGTGGTTGTGAAGCGAGAAAAATCCCTATTGTCTTCTGAACTAGTGTTGGTGGAACTCGGTTTTGTGGTGGCATCCATGACCCGAGATGAGCTCCCTAAAGTGGTGCCCATTGGGCAGGCGCAACGTTTTACGGGCAAGGTGTATCAAAAAAGTATTAACCCTTTAAGCTCCGATGTCATGCTCGAAAATATGCCAGAAGGAGTGCGCATTCAAAACTTAAATTTAAGCCAGCTTGCGATAGCGCTCGATGCGTCACTGTTACCGTTTGTGTTTCAGCCAGAGGTTATTGCCAATAGTGATTTACCTATGCTGTGGTCGCCGTATCCAATGACCTCTCAGAAACACTTTGGTTACGCATTTCAGTGGTTTGGCATGGCTGGAGTGTACGCGTTACTGGTGATTTTATTTGTGTTAAGAAAGAGAAAAGTTAAGGAATGACTATGCAAAGCCAAGCACTTTGTTCGGAAAAGGGAAAAGCCAAGCAAAATAAGGCTAAGCAGAATAAGACTCAGCAAAAACAAGGTCGCGTAAAACTGCTGGCTTTGATACTGATTTTTGCCGTGCCGGTTATTGCCGCGCATTTGATTTTGCATCAAGGCTGGTATCAATCCGGCGTAACTAATAAAGGTGTATTAATAGAGCCAAGGTTTACCTTTGAATCTGCCAATTTAGTTAACCCCGTCTCTGAGCGTTGGCAGTTGGTGTTTATCGTGCCAGATAAATGCGATGACGCGTGTAATCAAAGATGGCATCTACTGAATCAAAGTTACATCGCCCTTGGCGCTTATAGCGAACGGGTGGTGGTTTCTCTTTATACTACGCCGACCTCAGATCAGGCATGGCTTGCACAAAACAGGCAAGGGCGACCAAGCTTACTTATCGACCAGAAAAGCGCTCCGGTGCATGCGCAAGATTATGTGCTTATCGATCCTTTAGGGCAGTGGGTGATGCGTTATTCCAATATTGGGGCAGACCAGCAAGTGTCGCAAAACAAAGGGCTTATCTCAGATGTTCGAAAAATCTTAAAGTTATCTAGAGTGGGGTAATTTTGTTATGCAAGGAAGCATCTCATTACAACGATTAACTTGGGTCGCGCTGTTAATGACCCTAGTGGTGATAGCGCTTGGCGCCTACACTCGATTGGCCGATGCCGGCTTAGGGTGTCCCGACTGGCCCGGATGTTATGGACAAATCGGTGTGCCAATGCAAGCTGAAGACATCGCCAAAGCGCAGCAATTGTTTCCACAAAGAGCGGTTGAGCCAAGTAAAGCGTGGCTTGAAATGATACATCGCTATTTTGCAGGGACACTCGGACTTGTGGTGTTTGCTTTATCCTATTTAATATGGAACAGCTCGGTCACGTATCGCCCATTTGCTGTCGTGCTTAGCACTGTCATTATTGGTCAAGCCGCCCTTGGCATGTGGACTGTCACCTTAAAGCTAATGCCAGTGATTGTCATGCTGCATTTACTTGGCGGTTTCACCCTGTTTAGCTTACTGGCATGGCTGATGTGCCATCTTCGCAGCGCTTCTTTTATTCAAAAACAGCGCACCGCAAACATCGATTATTTATCGACCTCATCGCTCAGTGTATTGCGCGGCTTTACTGTCTTTGCCACCGCCGTACTTATACTGCAAATCATGCTTGGTGGCTGGACATCATCAAACTACGCCGCCTTAATGTGTACTTCTTTACCCATCTGTCAGGGCGATTGGCAAAACCATCTTGATTTTGCCAATGCGTTTAATTTTATCCAATCCGGTTTTGATGATTATGAATTTGGCGTATTGGATTACGGCGCAAGAATGACCATCCATGTGACCCACAGAATCGGAGCGCTTATCACTACCTTAGTGTTATTTGTATTAATGATGCTGCTTTATAAAAGCGCCTTACCTGCGGCGAAAGCGTACGTGAAAGTCATTGCTTTAGGCTTAATAGTGCAAGTATTACTTGGCGTGGCGAATGTCGTCTTTCACCTGCCACTGCTCAACGCAGTCATGCACAACCTTGGCGCGGCGTTGCTATTGGTGATATTAGTCGCCACCAATCATTTTGTGTGGGTCAAAGTGCAATCTAGTCGCATGCAAGCTCATGATTCGAAAAGGGAGTATTCGGTATGAGTCATCTTATCGGTTCGCAAACACGTGTGAGCAGTAAGCAGCTATTACACAGCTACTACCAACTGACCAAACCTAAAGTCGTAGCACTGATGTTGCTAACCGCAGTGGTGGGGATGTGTCTGGCGATGCCGGGAGCGTTGCCACTGCAACAATCTTTGCTAGGGCTACTTGGTATTGGCTTGATGGCAGGCTCGGCGGCCGCGTTTAACCACCTTATTGATCAGCGCATCGATGCGATTATGGCTCGTACTTATAAGCGCCCACTTCCCTCTGGAGAGCTCTCTTCGGCGAACGTATTTTTGTTTGCTACTAGTATTGGTTTAGCGGGTTTTGCTATTTTGTTTGTTGGGGTAAATGGGCTAACTGCGGTGCTGACTTTTGCCAGTCTGCTAGGTTATGCGCTGATCTATACCCTATATCTAAAGCGTGCCACCCCGCAAAATATTGTAATTGCAGGCATCGCCGGAGCAATGCCACCACTGCTAGGCTGGGTGGCGGTAACAGGAGAGTTGCACGCTAACGCTTGGCTATTGGTGATGATCATCTTTATTTGGACGCCGCCGCATTTTTGGGCGCTGGCTATTCATCGCAGAGATGACTATGCCAAAGCCGATATCCCGATGTTGCCTGTTACCCATGGCGTTGAATACACCAAAACCAGCATTCTGTTATATACCATTTTATTGGCTTTGGTCTGCGCTATGCCGGTGTTAGTGGGCATGAGCGGGCAAATTTATTTGGCTAGCTCAACCATATTGAGTGCCGGATTTATTTATCATGCGTGGAAGCTCAAATACAGAACCGATGCAAAACAAGCCATGCAAACCTTTAAGTTCTCGATTTACCATCTGATGCTACTGTTTATGGCTCTGTTGGTGGATCACTATGTTTAGTTGCGATGCAATTTAATGCTGTTCTAAGCCCCTAAAAACTTAAGCCCATAAAAACTTAAACCACGCCAGCAAGAAGTGACGTAATAAGCCACTTCTTGCTGGTGTGGTCTGTTTACGAACGGTTATCCTTGAACTGGAGTCACCTTGTAATGTGTGATTAGCAGACGACCGTCTTGTTCAAGCAGAGACCACTGTTCATTAATAAGCATATTGACCGATTGTCCATCTAGCGTATCTGCAATCAGTCGAATGCGCAGGCTTGCTTTAATATCATCATCGCCTTCTATAACCTCAACATTTTCCACTATGTGTTGGCAATCTGCTTTAAAGAGGCCACGCACCACTTGATACCAATTATTGAAGCCTGCATGTCCGGTGAAGTCACCCTCTGGAGAGCTCCACTGAATATCATGCGATAGTGATTGTAAAAATTGCTCACCACTTTCAGGCAGCTTATCAAATTCGGCAAACCACTCCTTCACTAGCTTTTTTACGCGGTTTTCGGTGGAGTGAGCTAGCGTGTTAATGCGGGAGATTAACTCAACGCTATGCTCCATTGCATTTGCCTCAACGCCTTGTTGGGTATTGTAAACACCCGGAATATAGACCATACCATGCGAATATAATGGCTTACGGAAATTCATTCCCGTTAGATAACTAGTTTGTTGCAGCGGTGCGATTAACTGTTCAATACTAAAGTGATTGTAGCCTAGAGGATCATAAGAATCACTTGGCCCACCAATGGTAAACGACAATAAAAAGTCTTTGCCTTTTAGCTTGTCGCCTTTGGAACCGTATGCAAAGTTGTAGCTAAATACATCATCAATCCATTTCTTTAATAGCGCTGGGATTGAATACCAGAAAAATGGGAACTGTAGAACAATAATGTCAGCATCCAACAATGCTTGTTGTTCTGTAGCAACATCAATTTGATAGTTTGGATATAGCGTATCAAGACGACGAACCTGAACGTCATCTATGTGACTTTCCAACTGCTCTAAAATCACCTTATTGGTGAATGATTCATCTAGATTAGGGTGGCCAGAAATAACTAAAATTTTGCTCATTGCTCTACTCCGTAAATGGGTTACGCTTGATTTAGGAGTATTCTAGGCTTCAGATTGTTAGGTGAGTAGTGCCACTTATGCTATTTTTTAATTAGTATAAACCTAACAATGGTGTGATTAATGAAAGGAACAACATACAATCAGTTAATTGCTTTTCAGACTATCGTTGAAGAAGGGAGCATCCGCTCAGCGGCGCGAAAGCTAGAAATGAGCCCGCCTACGGTCAGCCAGTCTTTGAAGTTACTAGAGTCTAATGTTGGGCTGACACTGTTTAATCGTTCGACAAGACGAATGGATTTAACCGATGCAGGTTTACTGTTGTATGAAAGAACCAAAGAGGCACTTTCTTCTTTAAGTAATGCCCTTGAGAGCGTCAACGACCTGAGTGAAACCCCATCAGGGATAGTAAGAATTACCGTGCCTCGTTTTGTGTATCAGGTTTATTTGTGTCCTATCTACGCAGATTTTTGCGCCGAATATCCAGATATTCAACTCGAGATCTCCGTATCCGATGCTGCGGTAGATATTGTGAGAGAAGGCTTTGATCTGGGCATCCGCTTTGGCGATAGGGTTTCTCCTGACATGGTGGCGAAAAAACTCACCGGACCACTAAAAGGTGCACTATTTGCCTCAAGTGAGTACTTACAACAGCATGGCATGCCAAAGACCATTGATGATTTAAAACAGCATAAATACGTTCAGTATCGTTATATTACCTCCAATCAATTAGCCCCTTTAGAGTTGATGCAGGACGGTGAAAGGGTCATCGTTGAAATGCCCTGTACCATGATTGTGAATGATACTGATCTAGAGATCGATGCAGCCATTAAAGGTGTCGGAATGGGCAGTATTGTTGAGCCCTGCGTACAAGGTTATTTTGATAGCGGTGAATTAGTGCCGGTTATGCAAGAACAATGGGCAAGTTATCCAGGGCTATACCTATACTATGTACAAAACAGCCAGAAAATCAGGCGAGTTAAAGTGTTGATAGATTACTTAGTAGAAAAAATGTCGCATTAGCTGATTTAAGGCAACATAACTAGACAATCACGGCTGAATCTAGCACATTGAATACACTAAAACCAAAAAGGAAATTGTATGTTTAGTCATGTAATGATCGGCACCAATAATATGGATGAATCTAAAGCATTTTATGATGCTGTTCTGGCAACGCTAGGCTATGACGCTGGTGTTATTGATGAAAAGGGCCGCTGCTTTTATTTCTCAGATAGCGGTGTTTTTTGCTTAACCAAGCCTATCAATGGTGAAGCAGCGACACATGGAAATGGCTCAACCATCGGCTTTAGAGCAGCCAGCCCTGAGCTGGTCGATAAGTGGCATCAAGTAGGCTTAGAAAATGGTGGTGTAGAGTGTGAAGATCCTCCGGGTATTCGCGGGAACACAGAGCGTCAACTGTACATGGCTTATTTAAGAGACCCGTCTGGCAATAAAATCTGTACTACTCACCTTATCTCTTAGTTGAGTAGAAACTAGCCAAAAAATTCAAGCCCCAGTGGAGCCTACCACTGGGGCTTTTGTCATCTTTTGGTCATTAAAAGTTAAGAAATATTTCATACAGTAACCTTTTGCTGTCATATGCAATCTATAGATTATTCACTGTCTTAAAAACTCGTAAATCAATCCTAAAATATCCCTATATCACGGAGAAATAAGAATGAAACGCAGTGGATTAGTTTTGGCAACCATCGTTGGTTGCGCTTCTTTATCAGCTTATGCTCAATTGCCTCAGCAAGCTGACCAATGGTTTAAAGAAGGCCAATCAGCATTAGAGCAAGCAAAAAAAGTTAAACCAATTGTAGGTCCTGCAAAGAACGTAATTTTATTTGTTGGCGATGGTATGAGTGTCGGAACAATCACAGCGGCTCGTATTTACGCGGGACAGCAACAAGGTTTGAAAGGCGAAGAATATAAGCTAAGTATGGAAGCACTTCCACACATGGCTCTGTCTAAAACCTACAACACCAACATGCAAACCCCTGATTCAGCAGGTACATCAACCGCTATGGTTGCTGGTGTAAAAACAAGCTCTGGTGTTTTAGGTGTCAATGAGACCATTAAACGAGGCTTCTGTAACAACGTTGAAGAGAACAAAGTAAAAAGTGCTTTCCAATCAGCAGCAGAAAAAGGCTTGTCAGTTGGCTTTGTAACAACAACTCGGATTACGCACGCAACGCCAGCGGCCGCTTACGCTCATAGCCCAGACCGTAACTGGGAAAGTGATTCTTCTATCTCAAGCTACAACAAAAACAACGGCTGTACAGACATTGCACACCAGCTGGTTAATTTTGACCACGGCGATGGCATCCAAGTCGTATTCGCTGGTGGACGCAGAGAGTTCATCGATAAAGACATGAAAGATGAGCAAGGCTTTGCAGGTAAGCGTAGCGACGGTAAAAACCTAATCGAAGAGTGGCAAAAACGCTACCCAGAAGCCAACTACGTTTATGACCGCGCAGGCTTTGAAAAGCTAGACGACAAATCTCGCGTAATGGGGTTGTTTAACTCAAGCCACCTTGAGTGGGAATTAGACCGCGTAAAAGAAAACATCGAACCTTCCATTGCTGAAATGACCAGCAAAGCGCTAGATGTATTATCAAAAAACAAAGACGGCTACTTGTTGATGGTTGAAGGCGGACGTATTGACCACGCTCACCACGCAGGCAACGCAGCACGAGCACTAGAAGATACCATCGCATTTGATAAAGCTGTTCAAGCCGCAATCGAAAAAACCGATCCTAAAGATACGCTAATCATTGTAACTGCCGACCACGCCCACAGCTTCGTAGCAAACGGCTACGCTGAACGTGGTAACGACATCCTTGGTCTATCTATGTCTGGCGGCAAGCCAAACAAAGATCTAACAGGCAAGTCATACACCACATTAATGTACGGTAACGGCCCTGGCGGCATCGAAGGCGCTCGCCCAGACGTAACCGCAAAAGAAGTGGCAAGCCCTGATTACATCCAGCAAGCCATGATTAAACTAAAATCAGAAACGCACTCAGGTGAAGACGTAGCCATCTTCGCCCGCGGCCCACAAGCATGGTTATTCCAAGGCGTTGTAGAGCAGAACTACATCTACCACGTTATTGCTGATGCGGTGAATTTGAAGTAGAGTACTTCTCAATTTACCTAATGTTCAATTGACGGGCTAAAACGCTTGGCGTAAAAAATTGCTTCAAAGCAATAAGGCCGAGCATTTTAGTCCTTGTTCAATTCTTTGTTATGCTTCGGTTACGCTAGACTTCTAAACTCCACTCTTGCAAAGCAAAATCAATGAGTACTTTTTGTCGACTAGATACAGAACTTCCAGTCCAAAGCCCATCTTTCAAATATGATTCCAGCTCATTCTGAGACTTGAAAGGTGCTCTTAAAAAGTAACCTGTATTTTTACTATCAAAATCTAAATTACCTTTACTAGAATTTGCACTTAATGGGTCGATAGTCAAATTCCCTAAGTTATGTAAAAAGCTCTCCTCAAAATCCTCATCAACTTCTGGAAGGATGGATACATCATTTACAACACCTTTTCTAGGATTTTGTGAGGCAATATGCTCTATCGACAGCTTAAGTTTAGAGTTGCTACTAGTTAACTCATGTTCTGACATTGGAGATGCTTTCGGCTGCATAGTAGTTCGTAAGTAATTTTCATATTTCCAGAAGAAATAGTTTAAGTCTTTACTATTAATCCATTGATAAAGATCAGGGTATGAAAGATTAGTCCTAAATGACTTATCATCACAATACCTTTTCGTTGAATTCAAAATTTCAATGAAAAGCTTACTGAAGTCTCCTGAAAAATCTCTTGCTAAAGAAAAGAATTTTGTTTGACCCGTATTGCCTCGATTTTGATTAATTGCATACACCCTAAAACTAAAACAAACGAGAAGTCTGACCAACTTGAAAAACTGAATTTTATTTTCTGTTTCATCAAGCTTGTATGCTTTAATTAATAATGGCCAAAAATTACCAACTCGATTCAAAATCATCAACTCTCGGATTGATAGATTTTCAGATTTTAGAATCTCATGCACCGTATAAAACGTCTCTTTTAATTTCTGAGTGTAAGTGTTTATATAGGATAGTGCGCCAACATTACTCTCTGATGAAATCATTTGGTTTACGACATTTTTAACACCTTGTACATGGCTTTGATATTCTTTAGCCACCCAATTCTCATGACAAATAAAATGATATTGCAAAATTGAATCTTCATCAATTTTAGTACTAAACTGCTCATATTCTTTGTATATTTCGCTAAATCTTGTTCTTATTTTATTTAGCAACTCTTCAGGAACATCTTCTGAAGCAACATAACTACGATACATCATAAAACTCTTGATTTTCTCAAGATTAGTAAGCCCTTTGCCACGATCATTCGTTGTTTCAAAGATCAGTGTCGCTTCAGCTGTATCTTGCACTGAATACACTAAAACTCTCGAGTATTCGTCTAGTTTACATTTAAGCTCTTCAAGTTTTGGCTTTTCGAGTAAGTCTAATTTTTCCTTAAAGAATTGCTTCGCTTCATATAGGCGGCGTTGGGCAGGTGTCCGAATGAATGATTTCCCATCTTTACTTTCTAGGATGTAGCTATGGAAAAAGTCGTTATCTTCATCGAGAGCTCTTAGTTTGTATTGTCGGCGGTGTTTAACATAGGTTTCATATAGAAGATCTAAATCTTCCTCTTCTTCGTCAGAAGAAGCTAGTGACTGTAATTTTGAAATTAGGCAACTCATAAATATTATTATCGTCGTTAATCGCTGTTGTCCATCGACGATATCAATAAGTTTATAGTTTCCCTCTAAGCCTTTTTCTTCAAATAATACCGTTCCCAAGAAGTAGCTTCTTCCTAATTTTTGATTGTGCAAGTCATCTAAAAACTCATTAAGTTGAGTTCCTGACCATGCATAAGCCCTTTGGTACTCAGGAATATTAAAAATAGTCCTACCATCAAACAAGTTTGATAGTGTTTTTTCTCCATTATCCAACTGAATATCTCCTAATATTGATATATGTGCCGTAGAGGCATAACGCTCATTTAAGTGGTGAGTAGCATGGCATAGACTTTGGCGAAGCCAAAAATGCCATGCGTTGCAAATCCGTCTTGAAGTGTTTGTTATACAATTTTTCAACCCATTGAGCTAAAAGTTTATTTCCAAACAACTTCAAAAAATTCAGTGATAATATGAGATTCATCTATATTTTCAATATTCCAAGATGCTAAATAAGGGCTGAAAAATTCGATATGAACCTTTCTCCAATACTCTAGACTTGAGTCACCCTCACCCTCTGCAATTGCTACATACTCAGGTACGCTTTTGAATTTATGAATCTCGACATTAACTGTTTTTAAAATTAACTTAGGTTTATTTTTACCATCTAGCACAATCCAATAATTACCAACTTTTGGTAATGGATCACCTGTTATTTCAAAATCTTCAACAAGACTACTACCTGCTGTCTTTTTACCTGAAAGGTAAAGACTAATTAAGGCATCGGTAATTTCCAAATTACCTGCTGGGTTAGCTTCGACACAATAATCAGTCAACACATCAGATTCTGGTAATGAATTCAGATATTCATTCCAATATTTAACTTCCATTTCTGTTAGATCCATTAATTACTCCTGTTCGATGAACTCGTGCTATTGCATAACGCCAAGCTAAGCTACGAGAAACCGAGTGCCATAATGAAGCGAAGCGAAATCGGCACGCATTTACGAATCAGATTAAGCGCCTTGTATGGAGTTTTAGAATACTTACTCTGATTTAAGTGTGCATATGAATAAGTCAAATCTAAGCCAAAATATAGAAAATTAGACACTAATTATTTTCTGGACTGTAAGTAGAATCACAAACTGTACACTTGAAATACTTCACTTCAGTTTCATTACGTTCCTGATGGGCAGAAAGTAATATTGTTTATACAAAAATAAGTAATTTATAGTGCCAAGTTTCTCGACTAGCTAATTGCTACTTTACTTCATTTTCGACAAGGCGACGGTGCTCAGTTACCTGATTACACTGTGAGCAATGCAAATTAGTGGTTTGTTTTGAACTCATCTATATTACCTTATTTATTAATTGTACGCATAATCAACTAACGAATGACATAGATTCCCCCTACCGAGAATATGCCACACTTATGTGGTACTGAATTGCACTGGAGGTTCCATGTCTAACTATGCTTATTTCTGCGGTATCGAGCTAGCTAAAAATCATTTTAGTCTTCATGCTGTAGACCAAAATGGTAAAGTCATTCTTCATAAGTCAGTAACCCGAACTAAACTATTGACTACAATAGCAAATATGCCGCTCATGCGTATAGGTGTTGAAGCGTGTGATGGTGCACAATATTGGCAAGAACACTCAATAGACTGGGACACGATGTTCGTATTATGGCTGTTAAATATGTGCTCCCATCAAACTAGAAGAAAGAATGATGCTGTTGCTATATGCGAAGCAGTTCAGCGCCCTCAACTTATTTCGTACCTGTTAAATCTAGGGATATTATCAATGTATAGAATGAAAGCATTGGGTTCGTGAGCGTACCGCACTTATGAACCGTATACATGCCTTGCTTTCTGAGTTCGGGTTAGTCATACCCGTTGGTACTCTCCATTAATGAAGAATGCTCCCTTAATGCTAGAGAATGCAGAAAACGAATTGTCATACCTTGCGAGAACAGTGATCGCGGACGCGTATAATCACCTATGCGAATTGAATTAACTTATCGTCGATACAGAGCAAGTCTTCGAGTCATTTGCTAAGGTGAGTGACAATGTTTAGTGAGTAATGAAAGTTTGAGCTATTGGCTCTTAAACCGCTACAGCGGTACTAGCTTTAATAGACAATGGGTCGCATTTTGATAAAAATCACGATTTCTCCGCTTGGTCAGGTTTGGTTCCTAAGCAATATTCCAAAGGCGGAAAACCTCGGGTACGCCGGATCACGAAACATGGCGACAAATACTTGCGAACGTTATTGGTCCACGGTACAAGAATTGCGATTGCCAACCTTGGCGATAAACAAGATAGGTTAAGTCTGTGGTGTAGAGGCGTTCTAGAACGGTGAGGAATGAACCGAGCAATCGTGGCTTTCGCAGTGAAAAATGCTCGAATTATATGGGCACTTCTACACAATTAGACAGACTATGAAAACTATGCAGCTTAAGTTACAGTTCTAAGCTGAATAATAAGCACAAACCTGAGCTATACACTAAAAATACATAGTGTGAGGCTTACTAAGCGTTGTTGACCAAATCAGGTAAGGGGTGCAATTATCCTACGGAACTTCTCTGCTAGTTTTTAATAGGTGTACCTATTCCCCTGTGCATCCATTGGTAGAATCTCAACACAGTCTTCAACTTTTCAGAAGTTATCTGTGGAGCTATCTGCATAACTAATGCGTTTGAATGGAAATCCACAGAACCTTTTACAATTTTTACCTATCCTATATATTTTTATCTTAGTGGTTGTTTTTCTGAGCTAGTACCTCATATGTAACATTTAATATTAAATTTTATTATAATGCATTTCTTCTTCGTTGATTATTTTTGTTCTTAACTTGAAGTTCCTTATTACATATTTTAATGGCATCTGTATATGCTTTAGTAAATCCAGTTGCAGGATATGAATAACCATTAATATTGACTGTTTTTTGTTTTTTAAAATGTTCTATAACGAATTTTTGACCTGCTTTAGATACTGGTCTAAATCTAACGCTTTCTAATTTAATATCCTGACCATCCACAGTGATTAATTGTGTATCTTCCACAGAACTATAGACTGGATAGGGGTTCAAGGCATTAAAATTAAATTTATGTGTGTTATTACAAGATATGTCCATAGATAAGACAGTATCTCCATAATAATGTTCTTTTGGAATTTGCTCTACATGTAAGCTAATACTTTCTATATTAAGCAAGTCGTTGTAATAATCTGTTTTCCATGTTGGTGCTTTAACATTTATACCTTCTGGCTTCCAGAATGGTGTACTTGCAGTTGCCATAGGCGTAACTAGTAGTACTGATAGTAGTGTAAGTTTGTTCATGGTAGCTACCTTTATGTGAATTAAATAATTTCTGCTAACAGTGCTTTTGTATCATTTTTGAATGTTAGTTCTTGTTATTTTTAAGGAATAGTTTACTCAGTTGATAATATTTTGATTTCAGTTTGCTCATCAAATATTGAAGTAGTGCAGTATGAGTATTTTCAGCACTAAGTTAAAAAATTGCGTTTTATGATAGAGGAACTAATTTAGAATGGGTTAGAGACATCTATT
The DNA here is from genome assembly GCF_000496695.1 of Vibrio halioticoli NBRC 102217. Taxonomy (GTDB): domain Bacteria; phylum Pseudomonadota; class Gammaproteobacteria; order Enterobacterales; family Vibrionaceae; genus Vibrio; species Vibrio halioticoli. The sequence continues at coordinate 36,952 of NZ_BAUJ01000029.1, read as the reverse complement.
CCCTTATGTAATATGGTGTTTTTCCGAACAAATGGAATTTCCAGATGGCGACTATTTATGTTCATACCTCATTTTTAAGGTCATTATTATTTAATAATTAACATATAGGTAGTTTTAGACTTTGCTATTATTATTTTAATTTAAATAATTGTCGTTTAGTAAACATATCACATAAATAAGAACTTTACGTATGTGAATCTTTATTTTTCATTATGATAATGCTTACCTGCGATATTGTCGTAGGATATTAAATTAAAATATGAAATCAGCCTATTTTTTAATCATATCTGATTGAAGAATAGGCTGATTTATTAGTGGAAGCCGACAACAATAGTAAAGGCATTTTTATTCAGAAAATTTAACCAATCGTCACTATTTCACCGGCTTAATACCTTTACTCGGATCAATCCCCTTATACAAAAACTCAGTAGTAGGCGCATAGTGACGCACTAGCACGTTCCATTTTTGACCGTCTTTTAGGCCATCCAACGGAATATTGTTCGCGCCGTATTTTTCTTCGTCACATCCAAAGTACACAGTGTAGGTGCCGTCTGCATTTGGTTGGGCTACACCGCTGTTAGCGCTTGCATCATCGTTGAACATGAAGCCATCTTCGTTATATACGGTAAATGACCAGAAGCCTTTGTTTTTTGGGTCTTCAAATGTCACTGAGTGGCACTGGGTCGATTCAAAGTTTGGTGAGTATTGGTAAATATTGTCTTTGAATGTTGCTCCGCCCCATCCGTACGCTGCGCCTTGGATACGTTTTTCGGCGGTTGTGTATTCACCAGTACCAAACATCTTCTCTGAGTCAGCCACACCTTCAGCGGCGATCTCCGTTAAAATCACTTTCTTCACTGGCTCAAGCTTTGCGGCGAGAGTAGGTAAGTCGTAGCCACCATAAATTGGGTAGTCGTCTTTTGAGCCTGCGGTGATAACTAGCTGGTCTTGTAGCTTGTTAAGTTTGGCTATTTCTTGTTTGTCATGAATATTTGGTAGATAAGCTCGAACCACCACGAACATGAATTTTGTCGAGTCTGGCACTTCTAGGGTTTCATTACCCTTGGTGTAAACCATGTCAAAAGTTTGGTGGTTTTCATCGGTAAACTGCACCATTACAAAGCGGTCGCCAAAATCAGGTAGTGTCAGTGTGGCGCCTTTTTCTGTATCAATGACCGCTGTCGAGTAAATAGTGTCGCGGTTCATACGTACGATAGGCTGGTCTTCAGTTAACGGCGGAGTGCGAAAGTGTCTCCAGCTGTTGACGCCATCAGTTGCTTTAGCTTCAGTGACTGCAAAATACTTAGAGGTTTCTGCTTGAATATAGTTGTCTCGGCTAATGTTTACTTCAGCAGATGCCATGTTTGACAGGCCTAAGATGCTTACTGCGATTGGTGCTAGTAGAAACTTTTTCATCTATTCAATACCTCAATTCGTTCTAAGTAGGATGCAACCACTGTTGGTATTTTCAATATAGTAGTTGATTCAAATTTTATGCTTATCAATGAACTGCAATCATTGTCTTAGCAAGTACGAATGAGTTTATGGCGTACTGAGGGTAAGCACCAATGTCTATTTTTAATACCAATAATAACCTGCATGCATATCATTGATTTAGTGGTGGTTGTTTTTTGTATATCACTAATTAAAGAAACAAGCGTATTTATAGGTCACGAATTGGCTTAGATTACAATGTTTAAACGAGGTTGTTGGCTAGCCATATCTTTGATTGACAGAGCTTTGCTTAAGCTCTGTCAATTGAGGTGTTGTACTTATTCTTTAAATTCGGGGGGATAACGTTAACTTGCAACTTAATTTGTCGGGTTAACCATAGCAAGTACGTTGGCTAACCATTCTTCGTTATTTCTAGAGTAGCCATATATAGAGCTGTCTACATGGGTAGTGTTTTCATCTAGGTGTATGTACTTTCTAACTTCACCAGTACTATCGTAGGTTTCAAGAACGTTGCCAGTATTACTATAAACGATGGTCACTTCTGTCCCTGCAATACTATCTAACGCTCCAGTGCCCAACATAGGCCTTGTAATAATCACACGGTTAAAATCAATGGCCCTGTTATCGTTGTCACGTACGACGGAAGAAATTATGCCTCTATCGGCGCTGTTTACATAATTAGAAATAACCTGTTCATCATCGGCAACATTACCGTCATTAAATTTAATCACAGTGTTGCTTTCAGTTTTCAATATCTGAGTGCCATCAGAGAAGAACGTTAATCCATGTTCTAATGAAGACTGAAACGTTGCTTGAGCGACTGTGCTTGTCAAACCTAAACTTAATGCAGCCAATAACAGTACGGGCAGTCGTTTTCTTTTAATCATTCATTGATATCCTTTTGATTCATTGTAATCGGTGAAAGCGTTAGTAGCGCAAAGGCCTATAGGCGAATGTGACATCTCAGAGAGCGCAACATTGAGCACATGTTTACTTTGACCAAATCCTTTAGCATCACAATAAGAAGTTATATTCATACAATGAATATAATAGAGTGTGATTTATGTCTGTGGTATTAAATTTTTATTTTGATGATCAGTAGGTTGGGGTATGTCACAAAGTTTGTTGTGATTGTTGATCTGGCTTCCTATGAGTGAAGCACAGGTTAATCTATCAGAAACATCTGTTTCTGTTTTGTGCATCAAACCATTGTTGAAAAGAAGCTGATTAGACAAAAACACCCTTGTATTCTGTGGCTTTTACTCTACTTTTTTTCTTGTACACCTGTATAGGCTACCCACTTCCCCTCTTTGCTTGTTAAAAATAAAATAACGTTTCATTTATTGTTGAAATGCGGTTTCAAAAACTGATATAGTAGCCTTATTCGAGAGACACCCATTAAAAAAGCCACCATCTTGAGGACAACACATGATTCTGGATTCTTTTAGTTTGCAAGGCAAAGTCGCCATAGTGACAGGCTGCAATACAGGTTTAGGCCAAGCGATTGCGATTGGTTTAGCCGGCGCGGGATGTGATGTGGTCGGTGTTAATCGTTCAAGCTCATTAGAGACCAAGCAAAGTATTGAGCTGCTTGGTCGTAAGTTTATTGAAGTCCGAGCGGACCTTTCTAAGCTCGATGATATTCCCACTATTATTGAACGCACTGTGACTGAGTTAGGGCGCATTGATGTGTTGGTAAATAACGCTGGAATTATCCGCCGTAATGATGCCATTGAGTTTTCAGAACAAGATTGGGATGACGTGCTGAATACCAATTTAAAATCGGTGTTTTTTCTGTCTCAAGCAGTAGCAAAACAGATGATTGCTCAAGGTGATGGCGGAAAAATTATTAATATTGCTTCTATGCTTTCGTTCCAAGGTGGCATTCGAGTGCCTTCTTATACCGCATCTAAAAGTGCCGTTATGGGTTTAACACGCTCAATGGCAAATGAGTGGGCGAGTCATAACATTAATGTCAACGCCATCGCTCCAGGTTATATAGAGACCAACAATACTGATGCTCTACGTGCGGATGAAAAACGTAATCAAGAGATTTTAGACAGAATTCCAGCGGGTCGTTGGGGTAAGCCTGAAGATATTGCCGGCCCTTGTGTCTTTTTAGCCTCAGCCGCATCAAATTATGTTAATGGATATACCGTCGCCGTGGATGGCGGTTGGTTATCTCGTTAATTCAATACAATACGTTAAGTTAAAATTTACCGCAGTTGACTGCAGGAGTAACAAATGAAAATCGCATTAATGATGGAAAACAGCCAAGCCCCTAAAAACGCAATGGTAGCTTCTGAGCTAAATAACGTTGCTGGTGGTCTGGGGCACGATGTGTTCAATGTGGGTATGACTGATGAAAACGATCATCACCTCACTTACATTCACCTTGGTATTATGGCGAGCATCCTTCTTAACTCAAAAGCAGTAGACTTTGTGGTAACAGGTTGTGGAACAGGCCAAGGTGCATTGATGTCAAGTAACCTACACCCAGGCGTTGTGTGTGGTTACTGTCTAGAACCGTCAGATGCCTTCTTGTTTAACCAAATCAACAACGGCAATGCGATTTCTTTAGCTTTTGCTAAAGGCTTTGGTTGGGCGGGTGAGCTTAATGTTCGTTATATCTTCGAAAAAGCGTTTACTGGCGCTCGTGGCGAAGGCTACCCAATTGAACGTGCGGCGCCGCAACAAGCAAATGCAGCTATCTTAAATCAAGTAAAATCAGCAGTTTGTAAGGACGTTGTTTCTTCACTGCGTGCAATCGACCAAGAGTTAGTAAAACAAGCCGTAGGCAGCACTCAGTTCCAAGAGTGTTTCTTCAATAACTGTCAAGATGCAGACATTGAACAATATGTTCGCTCTCTTATCGATTAAGATAAACACACACTTTATGTGATTTTCAAAACACATGTGCTTATGGTGCATGTGTTTTTTGTTGGTTTAATTGTGAGCAAATCGTAACTTTTTCATACTATTTTTGCCCCTGATTTTCCTAGTCTTTAGGATGAAAGATTGAACGAAAATAAAGGAAGGTGGCATGAAGTGCGCAAAAACAATAACTTGTAGTGTGATATTTCTTATTGCGGGCTGTCAAAGCATTCCTGTCTATGTCCCTGATCATACCGTTTTCGTTGATGGTGATACGCTAGTTTATGATGGCATGATTTCAGGAGAGGCAGTGCTTGAAGCATTGCGAGCAGTCCGAGAAAGCAATACACCAGTGAAAAAGCTCACTATCACCAGTCAAGGTGGTGACATATCTGCAGGCATAGAATTGGGCTTCTTTATCAAAGAGCAAAACTGGGATGTGGAAGTGAGTTATGCTTTTCTGCCTGCGCTAACTATGTGCTTCCCGCCGCCAAAAGCCTCACTATTGATGCGAATTCGCTGCTAGGTTGGCATGGCGGCGCAATGCAATCCGATGAATTTTGGGCTAACAGCATACCAAAGAGCTCGCGCGCGGTATTTATGGATTATATTTCTATACTGCGAGAAAAAGAAACGCGATTCTTTAACGCTGTCGGCGTTGATCAGAAGATCACTACCTATGGACAAACCACAAAAAACAGCTGCCAACTGGCGCAAAAAACTGATGGCTGGTATTACTCTGTGGAAGATCTAAAGCGAATGGGGATTAAAAATATCACCATTAAAGGCGATGGCTTGAAGAGTGAAATTGAATACGCCAACGACAGTACCAATAAAACAGATCCTACGGCTCATAAGATAAAGTCTTGTTTGTTGGAGAATGTGTTTGAAAGTGGCTGATTTAACTTATTTTTAGCTCAAGGTTAAGGCCAGTTGTAGCCATAGTGATTAACCTTGAGCTAAGCAATACCATTGCCGAGATAGAGCAATTAGATAGGTTGGTTAGTTTGCACCACTAACTTACCAAAGTTTTTACCTTCAAGTAGTCCGATGAAGGCTTGCGGGGCATTTTCTAATCCTTCGACTAGATGCTCTTTGTAGGTGATTTTGCCTTCGCTTAGCCATGTCATCATTTGCTGTGCAAATTCAGGGTAGCGATGGCCGTAGTCATCAAAAATGATAAACCCTTGCATCTTAATGCGTTTTACTAATAGTTGTCCCATCAGCGCTGACATTCTATCTGGACCATCCGGCAGAGAGGTGGCGTTGTATTGCGAGATTAAGCCGCATAAAGGAATGCGCGCACAGCTATTTAGCAAAGGCATAACGGCATCAAAGACTTTGCCGCCGACGTTTTCAAAATACACGTCGATGCCTTGCGTGCAGGCGTTAGTGAGTTGCTCGGCAAAATCATTGGATTTGTGGTCGATACAAGCATCAAAGCCGAGTTTATCAACCGCAAAACGGCACTTCTCTTCACCGCCAGCAATACCTACCACGTGACAGCCTTTGATTTTAGCAATTTGCCCGACCATAGAGCCGACTGCGCCAGTTGCTGCAGCTACCACGACGGTGTCTCCCGCTTTAGGCTGACCAATATCTAATAGCCCCATATAGGCAGTAAAGCCGGGCATTCCCATCACGCCAAGGGCAAATGATGGGTGCTCAGGATTCACTCCCAGTTTTACTAACCCTTGACCGTTAGACACGCCATAATCCTGCCATCCAGTGTATGCAAGTACCCACTCACCTACAACAAATTCGCTATTGTTTGACTGCGTAACCTGACAAACAGTGCCACCCACCATGACATCATCAATGGCAACGGGATCAGCGTAAGACTTAGCATCGCTCATTCTTCCGCGCATGTAGGGGTCGAGAGATAAATACACACTGCGCAGTAGCACTTCGCCCTCAGCGATTTTAGGTAATTCGGTGGTAACTAAACGGAAATTTTCAGGTGTTGGGGCACCTACAGGGCGAGAAGCTAATACAAGTTGGCGGTTGGTCGCTGTCATGGGCTTATTGTTCCTTTTATGAGTTGACCTTCTTTTTAAGTCTAGTCAGTGTAAACCATTTCACTGATGCTCGGGATAACAAAGAGGATAAAGTTAATTTATCGAATATAGATAACAACTTAGTGCTATTTTGATTGAGAGGATGTGTGATTAATTTAGTATGAATACTGGCAAGATTTATCGTTTTTCGAATGTAGAAAACCCGATGTCATACTTGAGCATAGAAGGATCTAAAGTGGCAACTAAAGCGTATAAAAGTCAGCTCAGAATTATTGTTGCGATGCTCATTGTCGCTTTTTTATCTATTTTCGGTCATATCATATTGTCTCCGGTATTGGCGAAATTTGGTTGGGTGGAATATATCGCTGCTGCAATTCCATTCACCATGATGGCGCTGTGTGTTTGGGCGGTAAGAGACGCAGCCAAAGCGCAAGACTCAGAGGAGAGTTAATGGCAATCTCGCGCTACAAAATTAAGGCTGCGGGCAGTAATAGGCCGTACCAATTAAGGTGGCTGATGTTTTAAAATAATGCGGGCTTAGTAAAACGACGGTATTGGCTTGTATTTTGTAGGCGTTATTTTTGATGTCATTGATGGCTCCGCGAACCAGCACATCATTGCCGTAAAACAGGTAAGAATACCAGTGCCCCTCATTGCCTGTGACTTCACCAACCCAGTCGCAGTTTTGAATTAACGGCGCATTGTTTGTCCTCACTTGTACCTGTTGCGCGCCATCTAGCAATGTATTGCTAGGGGTGGTACAAGCGGTCAAAACGACAGACAACAAGCATACCAAGATAAACTTCATCTAAATCTTTGATCCATTAGGAAATTAGTTAAATAAATAATAGGTGATGAGATGGGGTTGCGTAGAAGAATTTACCGAATTATCGTGTTTATTTCCAATCGCCCGCCGTTTGTTTGTGGTTTATTGAAACTTATGGTTTATTAAGACAGTCGCAAGCATCACAAGGCGCTTTTAGTGAATATTCAAACCCCTCGCCTCAGTTTGTCTCTATTAAGTGTAGAGGATTGGGCGATATTTCATGATTTACATACCAATCAAGAAGTCATGGCACTGTGTTATGACGTGCCAAGCATTGAAGAGCTTCAAGACAAGTTTAAACTGCGCACCCAGGCATGGACTAAGCAATCGACACATTGGTTGTGTCTTGTTATTACGGATAAACAAAGCAATGAAAAAGTGGGCGTAACAGGCTTTTGTTTGCAAGGTGATATTGCCGAAGTTGGTTACATGCTCCTGCCAAAATTTTATGGCTTAGGCTATGCTACGGAATCGCTTCGGGCTGTGATTGATTGGGCCAGTAAAACCCAAAATATAGACATGTTTACCGCTGTTGTTACCGAGGGGAACATCGCCTCTGAAAGAGTATTAACTAAAGCAGGCTTTACGCTTATTCGAACCATTGGCGATGCCTCGACGATAGGTAATCAACGCTATGCCGATCATATGTATTATTTGGCATTGGATGCCGAAGAAGCCTAACTCATAGTTACGTTTTTATAGAGAAATACACCCCAAATGACTCGTCTATATTGAGCTTATCGAAGGCGAAGGTAGCGGTTTTTTACCATATGATCCGCTAACCTTTGTGCCTGTATATGCTTAAATTGTAATGGCTTTTCAAGATTGCCAAATAAAGAAATTCCGCCGCCTAATAGCACTGGGATAGTAGTGACGATCAATTCGTCGATAAGGTCTTGGTCTAAAAAGCTTTGAACAGTTTTGCCGCCATCAATATAGAGATCTTTGTACCCCTGTTGTGCTAAATCACTAATGATTTTGTTCAGTTCTCCACTGACTAAAAACACCTTCTGTTGCAAGTTTTCAGGAATGGTTTTTAATGTATTGCTGAGTACAAATACCGGCTTATTATAGGGCCAATCAATACCAAAGCTCAGTACCATTTCGAAGGTATTACGCCCCATCACCAAAGCATCCACTCTATCCATAAAATCGGCAAAGCCGAAGTCCGATTGCTCAGGGTTCGGAACATCATGCAGCCAATCAATTTGGTTTTTTTTGTCAGCGATATAGCCATCTAGGCTAGTGGCAATGTAGACGATATTTGACATGTTTTGCTCTTGAAAATGGGTGAATAATTAAGAGTATAGGAAATCCTGTCAGTGCGAAACTTATGCCTGTTATTGGTTTTAGCATTGATGGGTGTCTCTATTTATTTTGCTCTGATCTTTGTTCTGTCTATTTGTCTTGTGCATGTGTTGTTTGAGGAAAACTGTTGCCATTTAAGGGGCGTTTAAATGTGCAATGGATATCGCTACAGAGTGGGTGTTCATACTAGTTTTTAACACATTTTCAGTGTGTTATGTGACATGTGTACGATTAAAGTTAAATCGTAATCAGTATCGATTCAACTAATGGGTATACTCTTTCAAGGTGCTAGTTATCTGCGTGCGGTTGCATTTGATGGATAGCCTAACAAAAAGCTTGGCATACGAATTCGAACACGGACGAGGAATTAGATGCTAGAAATTAAAATGCTAGATATGTTTCTTTTACTAATGGAAACCCGCTCTACTTCTGCCGCGGCTAAGCGCAGTGGTTTTTCACAGTCTTATGTATCTAAAATCTTAGGTCAGTTAAGAGAAGATTTAGACGATCCTTTGTTTATTCGAGATGAGAATGGGTTTAGCCCAACGGCGTATGCCATTGAAATAGAGCCAAGGGTAAGCGAAGCGTTAGCCGCTTTGCACAAGGCTGTCCAACCAAGGCTTTTTTCGCCAAAGAATATAGATACCATCACCATCCATATGATGGAGCCTTACATCATTGCTTATGGTAGGGATGTCATCAGCGCGATTCGTCAACACACTGACGCGCATATTGAATTGTTGCAATGGAATAAACAGAGTGAGCAGTTGATCCTTGATGAAGCGGTAGATATTGGTATCACAACAATGAATGGCAGAAACCAAGCCTTTCATGAGCAATATTTGCACTCTGGCACCGGTAGCATCATCGGCCACGAACAGGGTGAATTTGTGAAATATCTTGTGCCAGGATTCAATGATTACACCAATTTGTATCAACAGTTGGCGCCAAGGCTTGAGCCCTCGATTGTTGTGGATAATCAAGTGCTTCTGACGCAGCTAATGGATGAGTATCAGACCTTGCGTTATCGGGTTTGCGATCCCACTAAAACCCCAAAAATTAAGCTTGATATGGCATTAGTGACCAAAGCGGCGATTAGACGCAGCGCCAAGATAAAATGGCTGACAACACTACTGCACCCCATTATCGAACAGCCTAGATCGGTCTCTGACTTATTTGACTAATCCTCACCCTCCTCAATCACTAATAGTGATAGTTGCTATTCCTGTGCTATGCCACAGTCTCGCCTTAGACTTAGCTCAAATATTAAGCAAAGCAGAGGTGGCAACATGAAAAAAGCAATTATGGTTTTGATAACGCTGAGTTTAGTGATTGGCGGGCTAGGTTCAGTCGCCTTGACCGAAGGTGGCCAGCTTATCAATATGCCTCGTGATTGGGTATTTACCTTGTTTCAATATAAGGGATTACTGACTGTTGCCATGCTACTGCTAGCTGTTGCTGCGCTGTGGTTGTCCACTCGCAACAAGGTGTTTAGCAAGATGGTGTTGTCGCTCTATGTGGTTTCAATTCTTGGCTGCACCTTTCTAATTAACTGGTTTGCACCTGATTTTTGGCTGCGCTCACAGCAACATAATGCAAGTTTTATGTCGGTCGAAGAAGCAGATTCGCGCTTGCAATCCAATGACGATGTTTTTGTTCTTGAGATTAACGGTGATGCGCGTGCGTACCCAAGAGATTGGATGCAATTGCCTCACATTGCTGGCGATGTGGTTGGTGGCGAAGATACGGTGATGACCTACTGCGCACTAAGTAACCTGCCGATGGCGTTTAATCCAAACATGAACGGTCAACCAACAGATTTTAAGATTATTGCGCAGGTACACAACAACCTTATTTTTACGGATCGCAATAGTGGCGAATTGATTCAGCAAGTGACGGCAACGGCTGAATACAGTCAAACTGAACTGGAACAATACCCGGTGCAGCGTATGCCTTGGGAGTCGTTTAAAGCTTTGTACCCAGAAGGGCAGGTATTTAATTATGAGCCAGTGTTATACGACCATGTGACATTAAAGTTATTTGATAGCGCGTTAGAGCCTCATTATGAAGGCGAGCCAATGTTCCCGACCTTGAGCTTAGAAGACGATAGATTGGCAACCGGTGAGCAAGTTTGGGGTGTGCAGGTAGGCAATGAATCTGTAGCGGTGACCACAGAAGATTTTACCGAGAAAAATCAGTTGGTTGTTGAACTATCAAATCAAAAGATTCTTTTTGTGAATTATGAAGAATACCAAACCGTCGCTGCATATTTTGTTGATGACAGCCGTGACTGGGAAGTAACAGAGGTCGATCCCTACGGATCACATGCTTCAGGGAAACTTGAGCGCGTAAATTTATATTCAGGAATGCCGTGGATGGTTTGGAGTCACTGGTTTCCGGAAACACAATTAGTCAATAAACAAACTATTTAAAAGAATAATAAATTATTGTCTTTCTAGAAAATTTAAGAGGTAGTTATGAGTAATACTTTAAATTTTGTAAATAACGAATTTAACGGAAAAGAAATAAAAAGAATGCACATTATGGCGAAGCCAATTGGCGCCGTATGCAATATCGATTGTAATTACTGTTACTACTTAAGCAAGCAAGGTTTGTTAGATTATAAAAAAGGCTGCTCGCCAGAAATTAATGATGAAACATTAGAGCACTATATTAAAAGCTACATATCTTCTCAGAATGCATCGCAGATTATATTTTCTTGGCAGGGCGGTGAGCCTACTTTGTTGGGAGTGAGTTTTTTTGAAAAAGTGGTGGCGCTGCAAGCAAAATATCGCCCTAGCAATGTTGAAATTCTCAATGATTTGCAAACGAATGGGACGTTAATTGATGAGAAATGGTGTCAGTTTCTTAAAGCGAATAACTTTCTGGTAGGCCTGAGTATTGACGGCCCGCAAATGCTACACGATAGCTACCGCACCAATAAATCGGGGCGTGGAACCTTCAATAGAGTTATGCAAACCGTTGATCTGTTTCACCAACATCAGGTGCAATTTACCACACTGACTTGTGTGAATAATTTAACCAGTCGTAATCCTTTGCAGGTGTATCGTTTTTTACGTGATGAGGTACGCTCGCCTATCATGCAGTTCATTCCTATCGTCGAGAAAAAAGACTTTCGAGAGTGCGCTCCAGATTCAGCTAATAGTGATTCTTTCATTCCAAAACAAGGGGATAAGGCGCTTATTCCGGGGAATTCACGCTCAATTGTAGAGCCTTGGTGTGTTAGTGATATTGCTTGGGGTAACTTTTTGATTGCGATTTTTGATGAGTGGTACCAAAAAGATATTGGGCGTGTTCATGTGCAATATTTTGAAGCGATTCTTCAAGCCTGGTCTGGTGGTCAGAACCCAATGTGTACCTTAGGGCCCGTTTGCGGCAAGGGTATGGCGATGGAGCCTAATGGGGACATTTACACTTGCGATCACTATGTATATCCAGAATACAAAACCGGTAATATTTTAGAAGATGATCTTGCAACGTTGGCGTTTGGCAGTCAGCAGGCATTGTTTGGCTTAGATAAAATTAATCAATTGCCGGAAAAGTGTCAGCAGTGTGATTATCAGTTTGCCTGCTTTGGTGAATGTCCGAAAAACCGCTTTATAAAGACAGCAACAGGTGAAGCAGGTCTAAATTATTTGTGTGCAGGCTGGCATAAGTTTTTTAGTCATGCAGATAAAGACTTATCTCAAATACTTCGCACTCTTAAACAGCCAGTAGCAAACGGTAAATATATTCACGCCTAGCGATTATGTCTCATAATATTAATCATGGGACATAAAAATTAATCTAGTCGCAAATGGAATAGCCACTATCACTTAAATTAACAAGCATAAAATGCCAATATTCTATTGGTGTTTTGTGTGGTGATTATATACAGGGAATATTATATGTCACTTCAATATTAATATTTCAACTTGCAATAGGTATATAAATGATTATTTCAACAAATAAGCGGCTGAGTAACTTTAAACTGTTACCAATAGCCTTATCTATACTTCCTTTTACCGCAACGGCTAATTCAAACGTAGTCCATGATGCAGAATATTATATTCTTGAAGCGCAAAATGGAAAGGTTTGGGAAGTTGAAGATAAAGACTTAGACGCCAAACTTGCGGAGTTAGCAGAGGAGTATGGAACACCGCCCAATATTGTTCACTTTATGTGGGATGACCAACCTATGGGCGCGATTGGTGTCCCGGCTATTCAGCAATCGCGTGGTTACGATACGCCAAATCTAAATCAAATGGCTGATGAAGGAATGCTATTTAGCCGCATGTACACTGAGCCATCTTGCACGCCAACGCGAGCGGCAGCCTTAACAGGGCAGCATCCCATTCGAAATGGCATGTATAGAGTGGGTTTCCCCGTTGAGTACCATGGCATTTCAGAAGAGTCAGTGACAACGGCGAATATTTTATCCGATGCGGGCTATGCGACAGGCTTTTTTGGTAAGGCGCACCTTGGTGATATTGAAGAGTCTTATATGCATAACCAAGGTTTTGACGTTGCTTTTGCCGCGATTTATAACCAAGTTGCCAGTATTTGGAACGAACAAGGTGAATCCGCTAATGCGACCATAGGATTTAAAGATTCCGTACTAGCTCCCGATCCTTATCATTTAGATGATACCTATATGAGTGACGATATTGTGCTTTTTTATGAAGGACATAAGGGGCAACAAGCGAAAGAGTGGTGTGGTGTTTCGTTAGATTGTTATAACCAATTTGATCAAGAAGCAGAGCGAAGAGCTTTAGATTTTATCGAAACTAATGCCGCAGCCAAACAGCCGTTTTATGTTGCTTGGTGGCCACAGTGGGTTTCGTTTATTCCTGAACAGCAAAAATCATCTCGCCAGCGAGGCATAGTAGGGGATGCGTATCAGAATAACCTTGATCCATCGGCAGGCGCTTTGATGGATACATTGAAGAAAGCGGGCATTGAAGAGAACACCTTAGTCATTGCAATGGCGGATAATGGACCAATGACGCACAATCCACCTGCGGGATTAGGTATGGGAGAAGGCTTATTCCGAGGTGGTAAAGGAGACTTTACCGAAGGCGGAGTGCGAGTAACCGCTCAAGCATGGTGGCCAGGAATGATAGAACCAGGACAAACCGTTGGTGATATTATTCATGTGACTGACCTTTACACTACTTTTGCTCGATTAGGTAACGCGACAGAAAATATCCCAGATGACAGAGTGATTGATGGTATCGACCAAACCTCTTTGCTGATTAATGGTGATACGCATGGGCGTCGAGATTATGTTCATATTTATTCTGGAGACAAATTGGGTGCAACGGTCAAGAAGCATTACAAAATGCACTGGATAAATACCGACCCAACAGCAGCAAGTGGTATTGGCTCAACCTATTATGACCTGCTCAACGATCCAAGAGAGCAATCCCCACTGTTGGTAAACATGGTCATGCACGGCAATTCGTTTGCACGGATGAGAGAACGTCACGAAATGATGATGGAGAAATACCCGAACAAAAAAGCAGGCCAAGGACCAGCCTACACCGGCATGGAATTGCTGAATCCTGATACCAAGGAAATCAGCGAACCGCTTATTTTCATCGAGTAATACCGCAAAGGGCCACTTTATTATGAAGTGGCCCTTTTTAGTTAGCTTAATTTATCGAATTTTATCGAGACACCCATGATTTATGGCGCTGTTGTTTTGCCAAAGAATGAGTAAGGGGCCAACCGTCACTTAAGCTAGTTCTGTATGTTTACTCTTGGTTTTATGGTGGGTGTCCACGTTATTTTTCCAAGTCCCTACGATTAATTATTGTGGACACCCATGTTTAATGCTGCCTTTGTTTTATCGAGATACCCATGATTTATGGTGCCGTTGTTTTGCCAAAGAATGAGTAAGGAAGTAACCGTCACTTAAGCTGATTCTGTACATTTACTCTTGATTTTATGGTGGGTGTCCACGTTATTTACGTTATTTTTCCAAGCCCCTACGATTAATTATCGTGGACATCCATGTTTAATGCTGCCTGTTTTATCGAGACACCCATGATTTATAGTGCCGTTGTTTTGTCAAAGAATGGGCTGGAAGTGAAGCACCTTTGAAGATCACTAGATGCATTGATTTTGAATTTAATTATGGGTGTCCACATTATTTCCACACTACATCACGTTGCGATGGCTAAAAAGCAGCCTACACATCCGAAAATGAAACATTTGATTTAAAATTCAAGTATATACAGTGAACCTGCTCAGTTTGATAATTAGATGGTCATCTAATTATCAAACTGAAAATCATGCAAGATATCTTTGAAGCATTATCTGATCCCCATCGCCGTAAGATACTCGACATGCTAAAGCATGGTGAACTGTGCTCTTCTGACATTGCTAGTCAACTAGACATCACGCCAGCATCGGTTACTCACCATTTAAATAAACTCAGATCAGCCAATTTGATTATTAAGACAAGGAAAGGAAGGAATATCTACTACACGGTACACACCTCCTTAATGGAGGATGTTCTCACGTACATGTATTCATTAATTGATACTAAGGGCCTCAAATGATTAGAAATATCATATGCGCTGCAATTCTTTTTTTAATGTTGTTTATCAGCTATTTATCATACTCCTCACTGCCAGATATGCTGGCAATGCGATACACCTTAGATGGGGTGGGATACCAATATGTAACCAAAAACGTGGCGACAATATTTTTACCGACTACCTATTTGGCATGTATTCTCTTAACGATGCTGTACGTTAAACTGCGCCCAACAAAACTGAATTTAGATAATAGTACGTTCGCAACGAAAGAGGCCATTATTGCGATGGGTGTCTTAATGCTGGGTTATCACTACGCAAATCTTACGCAATACCATGAGATGGCTGAAAATATGGCAGGTTGTCAAACAAAGGTCTGTTCTATCGCATTATTTTTTATCATATCGAGTAATTTCTGGGGAAAGATAGAGCCCAACTATCTCTTTGGATGCAAACTACCGTGGACATTGGCCAGTACCAATAATTGGAGATTAACGCATAGACTCATAGCCAAAGTTTCAGCTGTGACTGGCACCTTGCTGTTATTAACTACCCTCATATATCCTAGCTTCTATATTTCTTTAGTCGCAATACTGCTATTTGTATTGATCCCATCTTGTTACTCATATTGGTTGTTTAGGTATCGAGGGATTTAACTGACTGAATGCTGATTTAAAAAATAATGCCAACCAAGTCTAGGTTGGCATTGTCATTTTTGTCTGTTAGATATGAAAAATTCAGATTGAAAAAAGAGAGACACCCATGATTTCTGACTCAGTCTCTTAGCCAAAGAGTGAGTTGTAGTGAACAACCTTTCAAGCCTTTTCGCTATGATCCACTTTTGATTGTTTATGGGTGTCCACATAACTCATTTTAAGGACTCATAGTTAAAACTTATTTTCCGAGACACTAAATACAGCACGATTCACTCTAACCACATTCGCAGTAATTGCGTCTAAATCTAGATGATGTTATCGATCTTTATGAGTAAAAAGTGTTCTTGTTTTACCCGTCGGAGATGAACATTTTGCGCAACAAGACATCAATTATTTCAGTAGCATATGAGTAAGAATTGGACACTTATCGTAAAGAAAATAAAGTCAACGTTGTCGCTGGAGTACTAATCGGAACAGAGGTGATTTCTATATGTGCGATACCCTGCCGAAGGTATGGCTGAGTCGTTCGAATTCTTTGATATTGGCAAAATAAAGCTTGATCTGAATCAAATACGATATAACATGTATTTCAGATGCAACTTATATGCATATTAAAAAATCATCATTCGTTTCTGCCATAACGTGTAGTGAATGAAAATTAATTAAAGAAGAGAACTATATTATGACATTTTCAGTGAAAAAATTATTTGCCAAAAAAGACGAGCAAGCAACAAACGCTGCACTTCAAACACAACAGAATACAGAAACAGATGCAAGTACTGAGAAAGAAGCGCCTAAGAAAAAACACGGTGAACCAGGTGTTTGTTGTGGTTCTTGCTCATAATTGCTAGCTGTTTGGCAGATTAAAGTGATAAACCAAAGCCATCTGGCTTTGGTTAGACTTTATGAGCAAAGGTAAAACAAATAGGTAAATTAATCGAGACACCCATAATCTTTAGCTACGTATCGTCACCAAGCTAATAGCTTCTAAATACCCGCAATTACACTATCATCCTCATTAAAAAACCATATAAATCATGTCCTTGAGTCGATACTGTCTCTGAGGTATAGCCAAATTTATTCCGCTTTAAATTATCCCCTTAGAGAATTAATCAAGACACCCACAATTTATTCCCCTAAATTTTTGCAAAACATCGAACCGTAAATCATCAAGTTCTACTTAAACACAAAAGCCCCACAAGTCAGAAACCTGCAGGGCTTGATCATTCATTCTAAAGATATAAATACCTTAGATTAGATCTATCACCATAGAAGCAAAAAGCTTTCTTCTAGGCTAAAGATCTGAAAGAGTTCTTCAAACATAAGACTCCTTATAGATTGATATCTTCGATGTTGATTTCCATCGCTTTAGCAAGACCTTCGCCGTAAGCTTTGTCTGCTTGTAGCGCGTGGTTGATGTGCTTGTGTTTGATTGGTAGCGATACGCCAGTCATAGCGCGCGCTGTGTTTTCAAACAAACGTTGTTGCTCATCAGCGGTCATGATGCGGAACAGGTTACCTGCTTGGGTAAAGTAATCATCATCTTCACGGTGATCCCAATGTGTCGCAACACCTTGTAGCTCAAGAGGTGGCTCAGAAAACTCAGGTTGTTCTGCCCACTCTTTGTGTTGGTTTGGCTCATAACCGATGGTTGAACCAAAGTTACCGTCAGTACGCATTGCGCCATCTCTATGGTAGCTGTGTACAGGGCAACGAGGTGCGTTTACTGGAATTTGATGGTGGTTTACACCTAGACGATAACGTTGAGCATCACCGTAAGAGAACAAACGACCTTGTAACATGCGGTCAGGTGAGAAACCAATACCTGGTACAACTGCAGCAGGGTTAAATGCAGACTGCTCAACTTCAGCAAAGAAGTTTTGTGGGTTTTTGTTCAGTTCAAACACACCAACATCATGCAGAGGGTAGTCGTCATGTGGCCATACTTTAGTTAGGTCAAATGGGTTGTAAGATACTGTTTCTGCATCTTTTTCTGGCATGATCTGAACTTGTAGATTCCATTTAGGGAAATCACCGTTCTCAATGCTTTCGTATAGATCTTTTTGATGGCTTTCGCGATCTTGACCAACTAGATCTTGTGCTTCTTGGTCAGTTAGGTTTTTGATGCCTTGCTGAGTTTTGAAGTGGAATTTAACCCAGTATCTTTCGTTGTCAGCATTGATGAAGCTGAACGTGTGGCTTCCGTAACCGTGCATGCAGCGGTAGCTTGCTGGAATACCGCGATCACTCATTACGATAGTGATCTGGTGGAGTGCTTCAGGAAGAGAAGTCCAGAAATCCCAGTTGTTTTCTGCGCTACGCATGTTAGTTCTTGGATCGCGTTTAACCGCATGGTTAAGATCTGGGAATTTTAGAGGATCACGCAAGAAGAACACAGGAGTGTTGTTACCAACAAGATCCCAGTTACCTTCTTCTGTGTAGAATTTTAGTGCAAAACCGCGAATATCACGCTCAGCATCGGCAGCGCCACGCTCACCTGCAACCGTTGTAAAACGAGCAAATAAGTCTGTTTTCTTACCAATTTCAGAGAAGATATTTGCTTTGGTGAATTTTGTGATGTCGTGGGTAACAGTGAAAGTACCGTATGCACCAGAGCCTTTTGCGTGCATACGACGCTCAGGGATCACTTCACGATCAAAATGTGCCAGTTTCTCTAGGAACCAAACATCTTGTAGTAGTTGAGGGCCACGTTTACCTGCAGTCAGTACATCTTGGTTATGAGCAACAGGGCAGCCAGCGGCAGTTGTCAGTTTTTTTGTCATAATCATTACCTTTATTGTTATAAGCGAAGCCAGTTTTAGCCATTAATGTAAACATAATTCACACAAATAGATAACCGACCAAGTATTGATACAATATATCATTATCGTTCGTGATTGTACGGTTTTTTGCGTTAATCCCACATAAAAAACATGGAAAGATTATAAATATAAACCATTGAAATATCAGTTTTTTATGGTAGATGCTATTTTTTATTCACCTAGTTTCTGAGTGTTAACAGGCATAAAGCCCTACAAAAAATACGTTTATTACAAAAGGTATTTTGTTGCATTTTTGTAATAGATCAAGGGGTTTTTTCAGTAAATTAGCGATTTTGTTAAAATTGAGACTTAGAGCGATTCTCGTTTGAGTTTTTATGTTTTATTTGTGATTATCTAACGTTTATTTTGTTGAAAAATTTGAATGATGATTGCTGTTGTTTGAAATAACGGCGTTTAACCTGAAATTTCTTCATGTTGCGCCTGAATGTATTTCACTATCTATAAGAGAGAAGTTTGTATTAAATATAAGGTTTCCAGTTAAAGTTGTATGGAACCTTCAAAATGAAAGATTTAACTATTCTCGATGGTGGTATGGGGCGAGAGCTAAAACGAATTGGCGCACCTTTTTCACAACCATTGTGGAGTGCTCAAGCACTTATCGAATCACCTCAGCATGTGTCCCAAGCCCACCAAGGTTTTGTGGATGCGGGAGCTCAAATTCTCACAGTTAACAGTTATGCGTGTGTCCCTTTTCATCTGGGAGAAGAGCTTTATTCAACACAAGGTTTTGAACTGGCAAAAAAAGCGTCTGAAATAACAAGAGAAGTTGCTGATAAAAGTGCGACAAAAGTGCTAGTTGCTGGCTCTATTCCACCTGCTTTTGGTAGTTACCGCCCTGATTTGTTTGAAGTTAATGAAGCTCGCGTTATTTCTCAAACGCTGTTTGATGCGCAAGACAAAAATGTAGATCTATGGCTGGCAGAAACCGTCGCGAGTATTGCTGAGTTTGAGATGATCAGTGAGGTGCTTTCAGCAACGGACAAGCCTTGTTATTACTCTTTCACTTTGCAAGATGACGCCTCAACAGAAGCAAAATTACGCTCTGGTGAATTAGTTGTTGATGCAGCCAAAGCCGCATGTAATGCCGGCGTTGACGGTATTTTCTTTAATTGCTCTGTTCCAGAAGTGATGGAAAAAGCCATTGCGATAACTCATAGCGTGATTAAAGAAACTGGCGTTGATGCAGTGATTGGCGTTTTTGCTAATAGCTTTACTCCCATTACAGAAGGGCATGAAGCCAACGATACCATTCAGTCAATGCGTGAACTCTCTCCGGCGGATTATCTAGAGCTTGCTAAATCTTGGTATCAAGCAGGCGCCACTATTATTGGAGGATGCTGCGGTATTCAACCTTCTCATATTGCCGCGCTAGCTAAATGGAGAGATGACAGTGAAGAATCTTAATTTTGGTTTAGCGATTCCTGCCATTATTCTCGTCATTGTTTTGCTGTTTGTTTCGGCTTTGTTTCCTGAACAATCCCAAGCAATGGCAGGTGGGGCGATGACTTTTGTGACTAACTGGTTTGGCTGGTTAGTTCAAATTGCCAGTTTAGCTCTGGTTGTCTTTCTACTTTGGTTAGCGTTTTCTAAGCACGGCAATATTAAATTAGGTGACGATAAACCTGAATACAGCAACTTTACCTACGGCGGCATGATTTTTACAGCCGGTGTTGGTGCGTCTCTGATTTATTGGGGTATCGGCGAGCCGATGTATTATTTGCAGGCTCCGCCTTTATTTGCTGAAGCTAATAGTTTCTCTGCCGCGGCGTGGGCGGTGACTTATTCAATTTTCCACTGGGGTATTACTGGTTGGTCAATTTATTGTTTCCCTGCGATTCCGTTTGCTTATGCATTTTACGTTAAAAAACAGCGTACTCTTAAGTTATCTACCTTGTGTGAATCGGTTGTAGGTACTAACCCTGTAGTGGCAAAAGCGATTGATTTACTGGCAATTTTTGGCACTTTGGCCGCGTTTGCTAGCTCTTTATCTTTAACGGTTACGTTGTTAAGTACTGGTGCAGCGGATCTTTTCGGTATCGAAAATGGCTTGTTGTTGCAAGGCGGCATCATCTTACTGTTTGTGGTGGTGCTACTGTGCGTAATGTTGGTGGGCTTCAACAAAGGTATCAGTAAAGTTTCAGACTATACGGTATTGATGGCGATTGGTTTTGCGTTGTTTGTGCTGTTTTCAACTAATCCGCAGTTTATATTGAACAACTTTACCGATTCACTTGGCGTGATGTTCGATAGCTATTTCAGAATGTCTATGTGGACTGACCCAGTACAGCAAAGTGGTTTCCCACAAAGCTGGACTCAATACTACTGGTTCTGGTATTACGCTTACCTCATCATGATGGGTTTATTCATCACTCGAATATCTCGCGGTCGTACTATTCGCCAAGTTATTTTGTCGACCATTTCTATGGGGTCGCTAGGTTGTGCTTTCTTTATCTCAATCTTTGGTGGCTATGCAGTTTGGGCGCAAATGTTAGGTGGATTACCTGTTCAACAATGGATGAGTGACGGTGGATTGACCTTTGCGGTGGTTTCATTGATTAAAACCTTACCGGCTAAATCGTTTATTTTAGGTCTGTTCCTCATTATTCAGTTCTTCTTGATGTTGACAACAATGTCGAGCGCCAGTGTGGCAACGGCAATGCTGACCACAAACAGACTTGAGCTTAATGGCGACCCGGATAATAAAGTGAAGCTATTGTGGGCAGGTGCGATTGCTTTAATTAGCTTTAGTGTTTTCTTAGCGGGCGGCGGCATTAACACCATTAAATCACTGTGTGTGGTGGCGGGATTACCAATGATGTTTATTTATGCCATTTTGGTTAAACATCTACTGCACGAGCTTGGAATATTGAAAACAGCAGAGCAAACTAAGCAGGCATTGTCTGTGCAGGAAGCTGCGACTGAGTAAGTTTATTTTTAAATAACGTTAAATTTAGAGCTTTAAATGACCGCCTCAATATTGCTTATTGTCAGCGGTCATTTTGTATCTGACAGAGAGACGTTAAAGATCAGAGGATCTCTTGCCTAAGCTGATTTAAGTATTGGCGCATAAAAATCACCCGCTTATTCGCTTCTTTTTGCCCGGCTTTGGTATTCATTGTTTTGGGCAATTTAAACAGCTTTGTAAAGAAATGGTCGATGGCATAGCGATGATCATCTAACTCTCTTTTTTCTGCAAAAGGGTCGTTATCAGAATATAACTGTCCTTCAAAACTGCTACTGACTTGAATACAGCGCGCAATCCCTATCGCGCCCAGTGAATCTAAGCGATCTGCATCTTGTATTATCTGTGCTTCTAGACTGGTTGGCACAATATCAGCGCTAAAACTGTGCGCAGCAATAGCATGATAAATAGCTTGATAAGTGTGAGCGGGATAGTCGATAGAGATCAAAAATTGCAGCGCTTTATCTGCGGCAAGTTGTGAGCTGAGATGACGCTCAGCGTGATTTTTAGGGTAAGTAAAACAGTCGTGTAAATAAGCAGCGGGTATGATTACCCACAGATCGGCTTGTTCTTGCTTTGCTAACATTTTTGCGGTGCTGACTACCCGTTTGATATGCGACATATCGTGGGCAAGATCATGGGTGGCACTATTAATTAGGAAGTCTTTAAAGACGGGTTCGAAATCTGTGGCTAGTGTCATCTATTGTGCTCGGTTAGATAGGTTTTATCATCATAGCTTAATTGAGTGGGCGCTGTTTATAGCAAGAAGATGATTTCGATATTGAGATCACGCTAGCATAAGAGTGGTTTACATTGGGTTGTATTAATGAGTCTAAAATAGAAAAGGTCTGGCATTGAGTAATGTCAGACCTTTTGAAATCTAGGTTTTGTTGATGGTGACTACTTACTTTTGCTCTCGGTTATTATGCAGTTTCAGTATTTTTTACCGGTGCTGGGTTGCGAATCAGGTGGTCAAATGCACCTAGGCTAGCTTTTGCACCTTCTCCCATAGCGATGATAATTTGCTTATAAGGAACGGTAGTGACATCACCGGCCGCAAAAACACCTTTCATTGAGGTTGCGCCATGTGCATTGATTTCGATTTCGCCGCGTGGAGATAGCTCAACTTTAGTCTCTTTTAGCCATTCGCTATTTGGCATTAAACCAATTTGTACGAAGATGCCTGCAAGTTCAATTTGCTTAAGCTCGTCAGTATTACGGTCTTTGTATTCAAGACCAGTTACGCGGTTTCCATCACCAAGTACACGAGTTGTTTGTGCCATTTTTATGATTTCAATGTTTGGCGTCGAGTTTGCTTTGTCGATCAATACTTGGTCAGCGCGCAATGTATCGGCAAATTCCAGAACCGTAACGTGCTTAACAATACCTGACAGGTCGATAGCCGCTTCGATGCCTGAGTTACCGCCACCGATAACGGCCGTGCTCTTACCTTTAAATAGTGGACCATCACAGTGTGGGCAGTACGCGACGCCTTTGTTGCGGTACTCTTGCTCACCAGGCACGTTCATTTCACGCCAGCGTGCACCTGTGCTAGTTATCACTGTACGTGCTTTTAGTGTTGCGCCGCTTTCTAGCTCAACATGGATGTATCCGTCTTCAGTTTCTTGTGCATCGATAATATTGGCGGCACGTTGCTCGGTAATCACTTCAACGCCGTATTCTTTTACATGCTCTTCTAGGCTTGCGACAAGTTTAGGGCCGGTCGTGGCTTTGACTGAGATAAAGTTTTCGATTGCCATGGTATCCATGACCTGACCGCCAAATCGCTCTGCAACGACGCCAGTACGAATGCCTTTACGCGCAGCATAGATAGCTGCAGAAGAGCCAGCAGGGCCGCCGCCGACCACTAATACATCAAATGGCGCTTGTTTATCTAAGCTTGCTGCTTTTTTCTCTGCAGCACCTGAGTCTACTTTGTTTAGTATTTCAGCAAGCGACATACGGCCTTGACCAAATAGCTCGCCGTTCACAAATACGCTTGGCACTGCCATGATATCGCGAGACTTCACTTCCTCTTGGAAGGCAGAGCCATCGATCATGGTGGTTTTCACCAATGGGTTTATTGCCGACATCATGTTGAATGCTTGCACAACTTCAGGGCAGTTTTGGCATGATAGTGAGATAAAGATTTCAACGTTAAGTGGCTGATTAAGCTCTTTTATTTGCTCAATAGTTTCTGCATCTAATTTGATTGGATGATTACCAGTGTGCAGAAGTGCCAGTACGAGAGAGGTAAATTCATGCCCCATAGGTAGACCGGCAAAACCAATGGCTGTGCCTTTTTCTGGGTTGACCACTTGCATGATTGGCTGGCGAGTGCTCGCGTTATCATCACGAACAATTTCAATTTTGTTAGTCAGTGAAACAATATCTTCTGCTAATGCTTGAAGCTTGTTAGCGGTGTCACTGCCATCAAGGCTAAGTACAAGCTGAACGTTTGTTTTTAGGTTTTCTAAGTATGCTTTGAGCTGTTGCTTCATTGCTTGATCTAACATAATTGTGCCTACTCTAAAGTTGGTAGCTTAAGGTGTCATACCTTCTTGCTAAAAAAGGGAAATATAAAAATGGGATGCAAGATGGTTAATAAGGTAAAGGTGGCACGCTTTGAACCTTTAGTAGATAAGCCAAAGCGTGCCGGTTGAACTCTAATAATATTTAGGTTCGAATTTTAGATTTTGCCTACTAGGTCAAGAGAAGGTACTAGTGTTTCTTCGCCTTCTTCCCATTTAGCTGGGCAAACTTCACCAGGGTTAGCTGCTACGTATTGTGCTGCTTTAACTTTACGTAGTAGGTCACCAGCGTTACGGCCAATGCCTTCAGCTGTGATTTCCATTGCTTGGATAACGCCTTCCGGGTCAACTAGGAATGTAGCGCGGTCTGCAAGACCTTGACCTTCACGCATTACGTTGAAGTTGTTTGTGATAGCGCCTGATTGGTCACCAACCATGAAGTAGTTGATTTTGCCGATTGTGTCAGAGCTTGCGTGCCATGCTTTGTGAGTGAAGTGAGTGTCAGTTGATACTGAATAAACTTCTACGCCGCGGCTTTGTAGTTCTTCGTAGTGGTCTGCAAGATCACCGAGCTCAGTTGGACAAACAAAAGTAAAATCAGCAGGGTAGAAGAAGAAGATTGCCCACTTGCCTTTTACGTCTTGCTCTGAAATTTCTACGAACTCACCGTTTTTGAATGCTGTAGCTTGGAATGGCTTGATTTCTGTGTTGATCATTTTGTCACTCTCTTTACTTGATTTAATGGTTAACGCTGTATTGCGTCGATGGAGTTATATTGCCTCAAGACACGGCATAGATAAATTTGAACGTTTCTATCATTACGATAGGAAAAACCTATCAAAATAAATGACGTATCGTGTTGTTTTATTAATGGGCTATGAGAGTGGTGGGGTTTTGATTGTTGTGGGTGGCACAGTAGAGGTGAGGGCTGTTGGTTTTGCTGTGTGAGCTTGTTTAACTATGTGTTTTAACAATGGGTGTCATGTTAGTGAAAGAGTGGGGTAAGGGCTGGATTGGGTTGTTCAAAGGGATTTTTCTATGGGTGGCACATTACGGCAAGATCTTTGGTGATGCTCTTTTGAGACTGTTCTAGGTTATTTTATGAAAGCTTTTAACAATGGGTGTCACGATTAATTGATAGGGGATATGTATGGGTGTCTGGTTTAATGGTTAAAAAAAAGAAAGGTCTGACGCTATGCATCAGACCTTATGTGTAGGGATATTGGGTTTTATTTTAAGTCTGCGCCGTAAATATCGAAGTTAAAGTATTTAGAAGCAATTTTGTCGTAAGTACCGTTGGCACGAATAGTCGCAATAGCTTTGTTAAATTTCTCTGCTAAGGCTTTGTCTTGTTTTCTTAATGCAAGGGCGGTGCCTTCACCGATGTAAGCTTTGTCTGTCACAGCTTTGCCTTTAAATTCAAAGCCTTTACCTGCTTCTTTATCTAGGAAAGCCAGCATAAGTTGGTCAGCATTGCCAAAGGTGACATCCAAACGACCATTTTGCATATCTAAGTAAACTTCATCTTGGCCGCTGTAACGTTTGATGGTTGCGATTTTACCAAATTTATCAGTGACATAACGGTCGTGGATAGTACCTTGTTGTACGCCAATCACTTTACCTTTTAGACCTTGCTCATCCATGCTGATATTACTATCTGCTTTGGCTACGAAGCGTGCTGGTGTTTGGTAGTATTTATCAGTGAACAATACGTGTTTTTTACGTTCTTCAGTAATACGCATAGAAGCCATAATGACATCTGATTTACGAGCTAATAGGCTAGGAATAAGTGCATCCCAGCTTTGAGACACCCATGTACAATCAAGTTTTGCTTCAGCACATAACGCGTCTGCAATTTCAATATCAAATCCAACAGGTTTGCCCTCTGCATTTTTGTAGTTAAAAGGCGCATAGGTAAAATCTGATGCTAGACGAACCTGTTTAGCCATAACATTAGCAGAACAGAGTGAGGCGGCAAAAGTAAGTGCAAGTAGGAGCTTTTTCATTCTTATTTCCCTTTTTAGAGCGATGAAATTGAGTATTGGTTTATGAGTTGAGCGACTTCCATCATCGACTCTGGCGAGCCTATCGTGATTCTGACGCAGTTGTTTAGTGCTGGTTCATGAGATTGATTACGAGTAACAACCCCATTTTCTTTTAAGTAGTTGAAAAGCTGAGCTTTTGAGTTTGTACGAATTAAAACAAAGTTAGTTGAAGATGGATAAATATGCTCAATCCATTGATTGTTTTTGATTGCTTCAATAAAAGTATGTTTGATTTTGATAACCTCTGAGGTGCTTTTTAACGCAATATCAATACCTTCTGCTGACAGAGCATCTAGAACAATTTTTGCTGAACAATCAGGCATTGGATAAGGAGGAATAAGTTTTAGCACATATTCCATAATGTCTTCATTTGCTAGGATGAAACCGCAACGAACCGCAGCAAGTCCAAAGGCTTTGGAGAGCGTACGAATTACAACTAGATTTGGGTATGTTGCGATAAGGTCAATGACTGTTTCCGCTAATTCAAATTCGATATAAGCTTCATCAATAACAACTAAAGCATCGTGTTGTGTTCCCTCAAGTACTGAAATTATGTCAGTACGTGACAATAGGTTTCCAGTAGGGTTATTTGGAGAGCATAAAAAGACAATTTTTGCTTGAGGTGCATTTTGAATAATACCTTCGACATCTAATTGAAATTCTTTACCTTTTAATGGCACATCAATGGTTTCTACTGCCATTGCATCTGCACAGAACTCATACATTGCGTAGGTTGGTGAGCTGATAAGTATTTTATCTGCGCCAGGTTTACAGAAAGTTCTTACAAGTAAATCAATGGCTTCATCAGCGCCACGTACAGCTACAGCAGGAACATTGGTTTGGCAATAATTTTGATACGCGACAGCAATGTCATGAGGCAAAAAATCCGGATAACGATTGTAGTCTTCAGTGTGTGTAGCATAGTGAATACCATGCTCTAATTCGTTGGCATTTAACCACAGTCTACCTGCACCACCAATGCGACGAGCAGATTGATAAGGTATCAGTTTTTTTATGCTTTCAGGAGCGAGTCTTGCGGCTAAAGATGTCATGAGTTAAATACTCTAAATGAATGTTAAATTAATAAAACTGCCTAACAATTCAGTTTTCAGTGTTTATGTGGCTAATTTAATCAAAAACTGTTTGAGTAAGTATCGAAATAAACACATACTAGCCATGCATTTAACTCATGGTTAATTATTATGAATACTAGACTACCCTCAACGAAAAGTTTGCAAGTTTTCCTTGCCACTGCGGAGTATTTGAACTTTACGCATGCTGCTCAAGCGATGAATATGACTCAGGGCGCTATCAGTCGTCAGATACAGTCATTAGAGGAGTTCACGGGTGTTGCTTTGTTCTATCGTCAGGCTAGGGGATTAGCGCTAACTGTCGAGGGCAGTAAGTTTGTCCCGTTGGCTGCAGACATTGTAGATCGTCTGAAAAAGGCCGTGGTAAAGGTTGCAGAGCGTTCTAACAGAATAAAGCTCAATGCTCCTAGTTGTGTGACTTCATGGTTATTACCAAGGCTGATGTCATTTCAACAGGGCCACCCAGACATAGAAGTTGAGTTGACATCCAGCATTAAGCATCAACATATCCCGAATTTTGAATCATTTGATTTGGTCATAGTGTACGGAAGACCACTTCATTCATTATCAGTAAGTGAGCACATACTTTTTGAAGAGAAGTTGACTCCCATTTGTGCGCCACAACTTTGGAATAAAGTTGTTGGAAATCAGTCTCAGTGGAATGATAGTGAACTGTCTAACTTTACATGGCTACATGCTAACCCTTCACATAGCGATTGGGCTCTATGGTTGGAAAAATCCAACAATACCTCGCAAAAAGGTCAGCGAAATCAAATCTTTTCGACTTTAGACCAAGCAATGAATGCCGCTCAACAAGGCTTTGGTATCGCTATTGGGGACATCACTCTTGCCGAAGAAGACTTAAAATTAAACCGTCTAATGCGCCCATACCCTAGTCATGTTACTTCGGGACAGAGCTATTATTTGCTAAGGCCAGCAGAAGCGAAAGCACCTGAAATTGATGAGTTTATTGAATGGTTGCTTCCAGAGTGATCTATTTAATTATGCCACCCATTGTTAAATTACATTATTTAATCAATTAATATTGCCACCCACTGTTAATAATGTGGTTAATGAATAGTATTTTTGCTTTTAGTTGTTGGAATCGTTCAATTGCCATTAGGAGTGAGCGTAAATTCTGTCATCAGCTAAGAATTGTCAGGATTTGAGCTAGAAATTTATTTTAGAAGCATAGTTAACTGACCTATAGCCTCATTCTGCTAAAAGGGGAAATATAAGATTAGGACATTGGTTAACTAGCGTGAAGGTATTGGCAGCAGGTTAAGAAGTGACGCCTCTTTTTTTCTAGATGCCCACAATAACAAGTGAGTTCTTCTAACGAACCTACTGGACCATGGAAGATCTTGCCAAAATCTGATGTAAGCTTTAGCCAATTATCATGAGATATATTTAATTTTGTCAGCAAGTTAGCGCTTGTTTCATCAATTGCTCCGGGCTTTCCTTCTTGAAGCATACGACCTGTAGTATCAACGAGTCGGAGATACTCTTTTAGTGAAAATGAAACTCCCTTTGGTTGATGATTAAATTCATTTTCTATAAAGGGCAGTAGGGGTTTGGGTTGTTCTCCTTTTAGCGCTGAACGAATACGAAGCTGAATACTCGTATGCTCTGAGTCTTCTAAGGTTTTGGCTAATTTAGCTCTGATGGGGTTTAAATCCACATAAGCCATACACGCGAGAAGAGCAGCATCATCAAGTAACGCTTGCGACTTAAACCGGCCTTCCCAAAATCGGCCAGTACATTGATCTTCTTGATTTGCTCGTCTCGCTATTGGTTCATTAAGGCAGCGCATAAACCAACTAATATCACACAGTCGGCTACGATAGGTTGCAATCCTATGTTTGAGAGTGGATATTTCAAACTCCTCTATCAATGCACCTTTGGTGAATTTATGAGTCAATTCATCACCTTTGAATAGCTTATGCCATTGCTCCACTACCTTCTGGTCACTCCAATTGTTGACCATATCGACATCAATTCGCAATACAACGTGTAGGTGATTCGACATAACAGCAAATGCCGCGACATCAATGGCGAATATACTAGCGAGTTTGATTAGCCGCGATTCAACCCATGCTCGCCTGTGGTCATAATTTCTTCCTGAATAAGAGTCGTGGCCACAAAGATAGGCTCTACGGACCACTCGGCTACAGCAGTGATAATATGGGGTGTCTTCGATACTAATTTGGGTTCTGCGAGGACAGGGCATCATATGACTCCAATATCGATAATTTATTGCAGTCTAGGTGAATAATGGAAACCCTGTTATCCATTGTAGAGTGATTTAAGTATGGTTTTTATAGTGGGTGGCTCAATTAATTCCGCAACCGGGCTTATTTATATGCGGGCTTTGAAAGGTTTGATTGGGTGTCCTAATAAAAACCGCCCTCAAATGAAGGCGGTAATTAATAGATATTAACTAAAGACGAGCAAGATCATTCTCTTTATTAATCCCGTTACTTTCAGCATTTTTAATCATTTTGATTAGCGTAGAGCTGTCCCATTCTTTCGATTCTTTTCCTATGAGTGATTGATTCATAAGAGTTATTTGCGCTTTTATTGCAATTGTATCTTTTTGCTTAATATCTTCAGCCTTTAGCCAGCGCTCTAGTATATCTTGAGCTTTTATAGAATCGCCTTGTTGTATCGCCTTTATAAGTTGACGTTGCAGATCACCTTCGATGTGGCTTGTATAAGATGGCTGTTTAGGAGTTGAGTTGTATTGTCTAGCTCGTAACCACATGATGGTGGAAAATAGCCATAACACAGCAAATAGAGCGGTTAATAATTGCCATAATTTATTGTCGTTAGTATGGGTGTCCATATTTTGTGGATGCTCAGTTAAGTTTGCATCTAAATTCATGGGTGGCCTTGTTGTGGGTGTGGGCGCAGGCAGAGTTTCCGGGTTATCGCCAGGGTTTACCTTTATATTTAGTCCATCAACATGACTTGTTTGTGCTTGCTTAGTTGTTGAGTTCCACCATTGTACGGTGACGTCTGGTAAGGTGTATTCGCCACTTTGTTTGGCGATTAATACTTGCTTGGTATTCATGGTAACGCTACCGTCATCATTTTCTACAAAGCTTGGTTTTTCACTATATACACGAAAAGCGTCTGGATTTTCTATGGTTAGATTTGGTAATTGTGCAGAGGTAAGCCCTGCTGCCGTCAAGCTAATAGTGCGGGTTAGTGAGTCACCAGCCTCAATCGTAACTGATTGACTATTGATGGTTTTGTTATTGTCTAACTGCCAATTTTGAGACAGATCCAATTTAGATGTTGGCAGCCATTGTCCATGATAGTTATCAGGAATAGGCAGTACCTTAATAGCGATCTGTTTAGGTTGGTCGTCTAGAGATATAATGTGGCTGCTACCTTGACGGTTTCCGTAACGTACTGCGCCAGAGAGCGTTGGTGCATTGATCGTAAACTCACCACTTGTCGTGCCTGTCACACGAAATGCTTGATCTATGATAAGTACTTCTACACCATCAACAACCGCTTGATATTGCTTAGGTTCTGCTAATGCTTTTAATTGCAAACCAGATGCCTTTGGTGGTGTTAAATTAGGGTTTTGCAAAAGGCGAGGATCAACCTTAACAATAATTCGAGTATTTAAGGTGGTGCTTTCATTTGGATAGAGTTCTTTTCTATCCAACTTAGTACGAACCTCAATAAGATCTTTAGTATCAGGCGTTTGCGCATTTGCCGTAACTTTTAAAGTAATTGGCGCTGTTTTTGCGTTCTCGATATTAAAAGCAGGAATGGTCAGTGTTCCCGTTTTACGTGGTGCAATAGATACTGTCCACACGCTACTATCGGTACGTTTACCATTCATGATATTTACTGATGAGCCAAAGCTTGGTCGGCTAACATAAAAATTATCAGATAAAACATTTAGATTAATGCTGTCACTATCGAGCTTTTCATCGGCTGCTACTTTTAGTTGAATGATTTCATCTTTGGTGACTGTAGTTTTGCTGACACTTGCGGTGACATTAAGAGCCCACGACGAAAAGCTACAGAGTAAGCCTGTAGTAAGTGCGAACGTGGAAATAACGGATTTAAATTTAATCATTATCGCTACCAACTTTTCCCATTTGATGCCGGTGTTTCTTTATGTTTTGCTTGAAGTAGCATCTGTGCTTTAAGCAAATAACTCGGGTCTCGAACACTTTCTACTTGTTCTAACTTTCTCATATCTGGATCAACTTTCTGTTGCTGAGCTTTTCCTTTGGATGCCGAAGACAGCGGCTTAGTCTTTTTACCTTCAGGAGTCGACTTTTCGGATTCCTTAGTCTGCTGACTGTGCTTCACATGAGCTTGTTTTTGCAGATCTTTTCCCGATTTACTTTTCTGTTTAGGTGTTTGTTCAGACTCCGGTTTTTTACTTTTTTGTCCCTTATCTAAGTCCTGCTTTTGAGACCTAGATTGAGGCGTACTAGATGTCTGATTTTGTTCAGCTTGTTGACGATTATTTTTATCGGTTTGACCGTTATTTTGTTGGTCTTTAGATTGACTCTGCTGTGACTTATCGCCAGACTTTTGTTGCTGTTGCTGTTGCTGTTGCTGTTGCTGTTGCTGTTGCTGTTGCTGTTGCTGTTGCTGTTGCTGTTGCTGTTGCTGTTGCTGTTGCTGTTGCTGTTGCTGTTGCTGTTGCTGTTGCTGTTGCTGTTGCTGTTGCTGTTGCTGTTGCTGTTGCTGTTGCTGTTGCTGTTGCTGTTGCTGTTGCTGTTGCTGTTGCTGTTGCTGTTGCTGTTGCTGTTGCTGTTGCTGTTGCTGTTGCTGTTGCTGTTGCTGTTGCTGTTGCTGTTTTTTGACAAGTTCAAGATTATATTTCGCATCAGCATGATCAGGGTTTTGCTTAAGCACAGCTTCATAGCTTTCAATTGCTTTATCCAAATCACCATGTTGAGCGTACGCATTCCCCAAATTGTAAATAGAGTCGATATCCTTAAATCCCTGTAGGCTATCAATCGCCCCCGCATAATCGCCCGCATTATACTGAGCAGCTGCTTTCCATTTAAAATCCTTAAATGAATGGGTGGCACCAGAAAAGTCTTTTTTCTGAAAGGCAGAATATCCGCGTTGGTTTGAATTTGAGAAGGCGTTATTTAACGTTGATGCTTGAGCATTATTAGTGTTCAACCCTAGGCCGATAAAGAGTAGCGCGGAGGAAAACACTAAGCCTTTACGAAATAAAGGTAACAAGCACAATAGAGCGAAAGGCATCAACCAAAAGCCGTTATTAATCTTTGCTTCTACCTGCTGTTTTTTATGGGTGTCTCCCGTTTTTCCCGTTTTTGCGGAGATTAAGGTGTCGAAGGTTGAGTTTGTGACTAGGTTGGCGATGTCTTGGTTGTCGTGGCGATATTGGGCGAAGTGGCCGTTTCCGATCCTGGCGGCGGATTTTAAGTGGTTGAATTGTGTTTTCGCGATTACAGTGGCGCCAGTTGAAGTGGTCAATAGTGAGCCATCAGCTTGCGGAATTGGTGCGCCGTCTTTGGAGCCAAAGGCTAATACAGATAACGACCATTGACCGTGGTTGAGTAACTCTTTGATGTTGTCTAATTCACTTTGATCAAGATCATCGGCAAATAACAAGATTTCACCTTTGTTAAGACCCGCTTGCTTCATCATAGTGATGGCTTGTTTTACCCCAAGATCGGCTCTTGCTCCCTGAATGGGCATAATGTCGGGAGATAGATTGTGTATCAAATTAGCCAATGTTGCGGCATCAGTGGTGAGAGGGCTTAAGGTATACGCGTCACCTGCAAATGCCACCAATCCTGTTTGCCCTTGCTTAAACAAAGGCAAAATATCTTGCGCTTTGTATCTGATTTGGTCTAAACGGCTTGGTTTTATATCGTTGGCATATACCGAACGAGACATATCTAGCACTAGCACGCGTGCATGAGCAGATTGAGAGGCCGGAATGTTTTGTTTTTCAAAGCTTGGGCCTGCCAATGCGATGATCAACAGCGCAGAAAATATCGAAGGCCATACATACGACCATTTTTTTTGTGGCACTTTATCTCTCATCGCCTTGGCTAAATGTTTAGCGATCATTTGCGAGTTTGCCGAGCTACTTTTCATCCAAGTAAGTAGGATTAGCACAGGTATCACAAGCCAAAATGCTTGCGGATAAAGAAATTCAAAATTAGACATCATTTCTCCTTATCACAACAGTGACCATGACCAGCAAGAAACCAATGAGTGCTGGCCACATAAACCACTCGTTTCTTGGGCGCCAAGATTGAGTAGCTTTTTGGATAGGTTGTAAGTTGTTGATTGTGTCGTAGATGTGTTCCAAGTCTTTTGCGTCACGGGCTCTAAAGTATTGCCCGCCGGTCATTTCTGCAATTTTGGTTAAAGACTTTTCATCCAGATCTTCAGCGGTATTTACGGTGCGAGTCATAAAGAAATCTTGCACTTGCATTTTGCCTGCACCTACGCCGATGGTGTAAATCGTCGCTTTATATTTTTTTGCAATTTCAGCCGCTTGAATAGGGTCCAATACCCCGGCATTATTACTGCCATCGCTGAGTAAAATCATGACACGTTGCGGCGCATCGCTATCGACAAAGGTTTTGGTGGCAAGCCCAATCCCGTCGCCAATCGCAGTTTGAGTACCGATTAGCTTCAGAACCGTTTGGTTTAACTGCTCTTTTACCGTTTCTCTATCGAAGGTTAATGGTGTTTGCAAATAAGCATGATCGGCAAAATAAACCAGCCCTAAGCGATCCCCTGAGCGCTTATCAATAAAGTTTGAAACTACATGCTTAACCGCCGATAAGCGATCAATGTAGTCATTACCCTGCTGCATATCCTCTTGACTCATGGAGTAAGAAAGGTCAATGACCAGCATCATATCGCGATGTTTAGGGTGTATTTCGATAGGGTCGCCATACCAAACAGGTCGCGCGCTAGCGGTCACCAATAAAACCCATGCCAAAATAGCGAGAATTTTTGCCAGTCGGGTAGTTTTGTCTTGTACCGTCGCGGTTTGCGACAGATGCGGTAAGACAACGAGTGCGTTTGCTGGTTGTTCTTTTAGAAAGCGAAATGCGAGATAAGGTAGAGGTAATGCAAAGAACATCCACCACCATTCAAAGGTAAAACCGCTCATGATTCATTCCAATTCCGATATTTTCTTTTAGGAGGAAGGGCATGCTCAAGCCAATAAGCACAGTCCTCGATTAGCGCAAGGTTAGTGTGGTGTTCATTCACGCCAGAAGAATAAAGCCCTATTTGCCATTGTTCGTTTTTAGCCATAAAGCGAGGCGTTGATAACTGCGAGTCTAAGAAGGACAGCCATTCATCGCCGGTCAAATTAGCGATATCTTCACGTGGAAAGTAACTCAATGCCGCTTGGCGCAATAACTCTTGTGCTTCCGAGATAGTGAGTTGATGCGCGGGTTGATTGAGTATGTGTAAAGCCGCCTTTTTAGCTCGATTACGGTTGCGTATCTTCTTATGCGTAATAAAAGCGGCCAGTAGCACAATCACAATTAACGCCAATCCCCCCCAATATCCCCAAGCCAAAGGCCAAGCGCTTGGCTCGGGTGGCAGGTGAAGTGATTTAAGAGGGAGTGTGTGTGCTTGGTTGGTTTGGGTCATGGATAATTACTTAAGTGAATGATGTAAAAGTTGTTGTAAAACCGGTGTACCGCTTGAAATCTGAGAAAGTGCGATACCGTACTGACTTAATTGCTCAGTCAATAGTTGCTGCTGCTGTTCAAACGCATTTTTAATGGCATTTTTGGCTTTACGACTGGATAAGTTAACAGAAACGATATGCTCTTTTGCTTGCAGTTTTTGTACGCCTTTAGCATGGGTGTCCCCCATTTCTATTGGGTCGTATATTTGGATTGCTCTTACTCTGTTGTGGGCTGATATCTGGGTGACCAGTTTAATGTCAGCTTCGGAGAAGGCAGAAAAATCGCTTAAAATGATTAATTCACTGCCTTTTTTGCAGCGATTGGCGATAACTTGCATAGAATCGTTTTGTTCAGAACTGACGTTATCAAGCTGACCATATAGCCCTTGGTTATGCACTTCACACAGTTTATTGAGCAGTTGCAGTAGGGCGACTTTAGAGGTGGATGGCCTTATTTCTGTGATGTGGTTGCCGCAGCGGATGAAAGCGCCGACGCGATCTTTGTTGGCGATGGCTATCCATGCTAATAAGCTGGCAAGGTGACACATTTGTACTGATTTAAGCAGCAACTGTGTGCCAGTGAACATGCTGGGGGTTAAATCTAGAAATAAAATCACGGGGCGTTCACGCTCTTCGGTGAACAGTTTGGTGTGCACTTTACCTGTGCGTGCGGTTACGCGCCAATCTATTTGGCGCACATCGTCGCCTGCTTGGTACTGACGCACTTCCGAAAACGTCATTCCGCGCCCTTTGCGTGAGCTAGAATGTTGCCCATTGAGTTGTGACCATAGGCTTTTGGCTGGTGGTTGCCAGCGTTTTCCGTGCAGTTGATAAAAACTCAGCTCGTCAATACTGACAGTTACGCCATTGGTGCTGTCGGGCAGGTGAGCAGACGATAACGTCTGCTCTGTTTTATGCGAACGATGGGCACTCCTGCCCCAAAAAGCATGCGCTTTTAAACCTTCAAACATGCTTGTTGCCTTATGCTGATGCTACAGTGCGCAGAAGCTCTTCGATGACTTTATTGCCGTTGATGCCTTCTGCTTGAGCTTG
This sequence comes from Vibrio halioticoli NBRC 102217, assembly GCF_000496695.1. Lineage (GTDB taxonomy): Bacteria > Pseudomonadota > Gammaproteobacteria > Enterobacterales > Vibrionaceae > Vibrio > Vibrio halioticoli. The sequence continues at coordinate 1,067 of NZ_BAUJ01000029.1, read as the reverse complement.
ATAAGTCAACAATAAGCGATGACGAAGCACTGGGTAGATGACGGCATGGATGTCTTCTGGGCTAACAAAGTCGCGCCCGGAAAGCCATGCATTGGCACGAGCCGCACGGTCGAGTGCAATGGTGGCGCGCGGGCTTACGCCCATTTCTATCCAGTTGCTGAGTTGTTCGCTATAAGCGCTTGGCTCACGGGTCGCCATAATCAAACGTATGATGTATTTTTCGATGGTTTCTGCCATGTGAATAGACAGTACCTGACGACGCGCTTCAAAAATATCTTGCTGTGACAATTTGTGGGTAAAGGTACTCACTTCACCCAACGCTTCGCCGCGGTTTAAGCGCAAAATATCCAACTCGCTTTGTGCATTTGGATAATCCACTTCTAGGTGCAGTAAAAAGCGGTCTAGTTGTGCCTCAGGTAACGGGTAGGTACCTTCTTGCTCGATGGGGTTTTGTGTTGCCATCACTAAAAACAGTTCAGGCAGTGGATATGTAGTTTGTCCGACACTGATTTGTTTTTCAGCCATAGCTTCAAGCATGGCTGCTTGTACTTTAGCGGGAGCACGGTTCACTTCATCCGCTAGAACTAATGAATGAAAAATAGGGCCGGGCTTGAACTGAAATTCACCGGTCTCTGGACGATAAACATCGGTACCTGTTAAATCTGATGGTAGTAAATCTGGGGTAAATTGAACTCGATGAAAACTCCCTTCAATACAGTCAGCCAAAGATTTTACGGCGCGAGTTTTTGCCAATCCAGGAGGTCCCTCTACCAAAATGTGACCATCGGCGAGAAGTGCGACAAGCAGTTGTTTAACAAGATTGTCCTGACCAATAACTTGGGTTTCTAAGTAGCGTTGTAGTTGCTGGAAAGACTGCGCTGGCATGTAATTGTTCCTTGTTGCGAGCAAAGCGATAAATAATAGATGAAAGATCTGAGAAAAAGTTCCCTAGTTAGGTCATTGTTTTATCGATAATAAAAATTAACCTAGTTTCTATATCTTAGATTTGGGCACATCAGGTTCAGTTCAAGGGTTTTATACCAATAGTACTAAATAACTGCTCATTC
>NZ_BAUJ01000030.1 GCF_000496695.1 Vibrio halioticoli NBRC 102217 | reverse complement strand
GCCCCAAAGCTTCTTAGTTCAATTTGAATTGTGTTTAATATGTAATGGGCTAAGCTAGTTAGCTGCGTTACTCACGTCTTAACGTGGCGATATTTTGTTTGAATTATGGAGGATAAGGGTAAGTGATATTCCCGAAAGCTTTAAAAGTTGGTGATAAAATTGGTTTTTTCTCACCATCATCACCAGCAACGGCTTTTGCACCAAATCGCTTCAAGCGAGCAAAGTCATATTTGGAATCTCAAGGGTTTGAACTAATAGAAGGTTGCCTCACTGGTTGTTCTGATTCATATCGTTCAGGCTCAATTCTCGAACGCGCTGAAGAGCTTAATCGATTAATCCGTGATCCTAATGTAAGGTGTATCATGTCAACAATTGGTGGTAGTAATAGTAACTCTTTGTTACCTCACATCGATTATGAAGCACTTAGGAACGATCCCAAGATTATTATAGGCTATTCTGATGTAACTGCTTTGTTATTAGGTATATATGCTCAAACAGGGCTAATTACATTTTATGGCCCAGCACTAGTTGCATCATTTGGCGAGTTTCCCCCCTTAGTTGAAGATACGCTTAAGTCTTTTCTGGAAATTTTGTGTTCTGAGTCTGACTCATATCGTTACATCATGCCTTTATCGTGGACGGACGTTAAGCATAACTGGGAAACACAAGATTCTACAAAACCTACTTACACAAATAAATGGCAGTTCATAGGTAGCGGTGAAGTCAGAGGTCGTATGATTGGTGGCAACCTAAATACCATGGCAGGTATATGGGGTAGTCAGTATATGCCAGAGATAGAGTTGGGCGATATCCTCCTTATTGAAGATTCTTTGAAAGGCATCGAGACTGTCGAGCGCTCTTTTGCCCACCTAATGGCTTGTGGGGTGTTTGAAAAGGTTGGCGCTATTATATTAGGCAAGCACGAACTGTTTAATGACAAAGGGACGGGGCGTACCCCGTTGAACGTTCTGCACGAAGTCTTAAATGGCAAAAATGTTCCAATACTTTATGGCTTCGACAGTTGTCATACGCACCCAATGTTGGTTACACCACTGGGAGTGCAGGTCTCCATTGATTTTGACAACAAAACCATTGGGCTTGAAAGTCAGTGGGTATCAGCAAAATAACAGGTGTTTAAGGTATTAAGATACTTTTACTAATCTGATATAAGCGGCTTATTAGATTGAATGAAACTCACTTCTGTCCAAAAATGATTTAGCTTCGTCAATTCGATTCGTAATGAACACTCTCATTTCTATCTTTATTCTTGTTTTCTAAAGTTAGTTGAGACTCAACAGAGCAACTCGCCTGTCAAACAAGGGGGGTTGTTTTGAAGTAAGTGCCCTACTCGTCTGTTTAATTAAAGAGACTGTGACTATGAAACTCAGCGTCTTTTGTTCTAGAAAGAACTGCAATTGTAGCTCAACTTTGGGTGGTGAGTTGTTGGGGGGGGGGATTTAAGTATGTTTATAAGAGTGAGATTAAGTAACTGCACTCTAAACAGTGATCGTAGACTGAGAACTTACTTGTTATTTGTATTAGTGTTTAGGGCTTAGATACCTTGTTAATTATTATTGAACCATACTACTGACTTTTTTATGCCTGCAGATAAACAGAAATTGACCATAAACAACTTTTACCTAACACTGCTTCAAGTTATTCGATACTACCGTTCGTCGCCGAATATTAACGTCTTTTCAGATAGAGTTGAGTTCACTCAAAATTCGGAGACAAGTCATCATGTAATGTTTCAAGATTTGATTAACTTGCCAACAGTCGAAAGAAATTGGTTTTTTAAGATAATCACGATTCATACGGAAATAAAAAGCTATAGATTATACGTACCCAAGACATCACCACTATTTATTTTGCCTGATGATAAGCTTCTAGGTATTAGGAAGGTGGCTAAATTTTTTGACATGCTGTTAATTGGTCATAAGCAGCAGTTTAGTCTACTAGCTGATAAAGAGTACTTAAGGGATTCGTCCATTCCTAAACTTGACTGCATGATTCGACCATTAGTCTCTGCTTTTGAAGAAAACAGAGTGATATGGACAGAATACTTATCTTCTGACAGTGTTAATTGGTTAAATTTTGCGGCAGGAATATTGCCGTTGGAAGCAAACGCAGAAGTGGTACGCCAAAGCTATGAACAGCATCGATTAAACCAAAGAAAATATTTCTATGATCTGGTCGAGTCTAACCCACTTACGCTAGATCAAAGGCTCTCCATTGTCCGGGAAAATGACAGGAACATGATATTAGCTGCCGCTGGGACAGGGAAAACGTCGGTGATGGTGGCTAAGGCACTAGATCTAATCGATAGTGGTCAATTAAAGCCCTCTGAAATACTTTTACTTGCTTACAATAATGCTGCGGCCAAAGAGCTTAGCGATAGGCTTCGGGTCAGAGCGAAAATGGCTGATGTTACATTATCATCAGAGCCTCAGATCTCGACATTTCATGCGTTAGGGCGAAAGGTGCTTCAGAGTTCAGGTATTAGCACGCATATATCGGTCTTGGCTGAAGACCCACAGAAATTCGATAAGTGGGTTCATGATTGGTTGGTTAATTATGTCTCATCAAGTAGTGTGGCAATGAAGAACTTCATTGCTATTCATTATCGTCCAGCCGATCCGTTTGAGTTTACTGATCAATCAGAATACGAGCGGTATATTCGTGATAATGAGTACAGAGCATTATCTGGTGATCTTGTTCGGGGCTATCAAGAGTTATTAATCGCAAATTTCTTGTATTTGAATGGAGTGTCTTTTTCTTATGAGCCGCAGTATATAACCAAAGCTAGGGTGGATATTGGTTATGACTATCGTCCTGATTTTTATTTTGATGGTACCAATATATACCTTGAGCATTTTGGGATTAGCCGTGACGGGGGAACAGCTCCTGGAATTGACAAAGTAGCGTATAACGAAGGGATAGCGAATAAGCGTAAGTTGCATCGAGAACACAATACAGTTCTCTTGGAGACTTTCCATTACCAATGGACAGAAGGGGTTCTAGAAGACTCTTTAAAGGCACAATTACTCGAACATAAAATTGAATTGAGTCCGATAGATCCTAAAGATGTTTATGCTGCACTAAATGAATCTGGCGTCATTGATAACGGGGCTAAAATATTGCAGAAATCACTTTCCGCTATTCGTGTTGAGCAACTTTCTGATAAAGACATTATCGATAGGTTAAAGGCTAGCCATGTCCCTCATGCAAATCGACATGCGTCTATCCTGCAACAATTACATCACGATTATGTGGATTTTTTAGGAGAGCAAAATGCGATTGATTTTGACGATATGATAATACGTTCTTGCGAAGCCATTAACTTGGGGCAGTTCCATCCTACATGGAAATTTGTATTGGTAGATGAATTTCAAGATATCTCTCAGTCACGCAGTGAAATGCTAAAACAGATTATTGAAAAAGGACCTAACCCGAAACTGACCGTTGTAGGTGATGATTGGCAGTCCATTTATCGATTTTCTGGTGGTAAATTGGAGCTGACGACTCGCTTTGACTCTTTTTTTGGTCATAAAACACTGACTAAATTAGAGAAAACGTTCCGATATAACAATAGTATTGCGGATACGGCTGGAAAGTTCATTATGCAAAATAATGAGCAATATAAAAAACACATTAAAACGCACACTCAAGTAGAACAATCGCAAATATTTCTTTACGACAGCCATAGTCCTAATCAAAAAAATGGTATGGCCATGCGAACGGCAGAGATTGTAAAAATGATCAAGCAGGAAGATAGCACCGGAAGTATTGCTATTCTGGGTCGATATAACTTCTTACTCAACGAGGCTAGGGAAGAGCTTAAGCGAGAAAAGTTAGCGAATAATGTGAAATTCTGGTCTTTTCATGGCAGTAAAGGGCTTGAGGCCGATTATTGTATATTGATTGGTTTTTTACAGGGGAAACTGGGTTTTCCATCTGATAATGTCGATCATGAGGTGGTAGGTGCATTGCTACCTTCACTCGACACATACCCTCACAGCGAAGAACGGCGCTTGATGTATGTGGCATTAACCAGAGCAAAGCATAAGTCGTTCTTAATTGCGGATCCAACCGCTCGTTCGTCGTTTATTTCCGAGCTTCTTGAAGACGGCTATGATATTAATATTGAGTCACAGCGGTTCAAATCAGAAATTAGCAAAGCGTATAAATGTCCGTTTTGTACCGATGGGTATTATCAACAGTATAAAGGGAAATACGGCATGTTTTACCGTTGTAGTTCAGGCTCAGCGTGTAAGTCGAAACCTAGAGTCTGCAAAACGTGTGGCTTTCCTCAAGTGGATGGACGAAAACACAGTAAGTGCCTCAACGATAACTGCCAAGAGTCTCTAGCTTTGTGCTCTAAATGTGCAAGACCTATGAAATTAAGAACCGGACCCTATGGCAGTTTTTATGGTTGCACGGGGTACGGTTTGAAGAATGATCCTTGTTCAAATAAAGAAAAAGTAGCGTATTTTGAATAAGTATTGTTATTGAATATGGGGAAAACTGAAACTACCAACTCGGATACTAAGAACAAGTAAGTGTATGTTTGTCGTTTATCAAACGATTAGAACCCTTATCTTAAGCTTGTTGATATGTGTTTTGTCGCTCCCTTAGTGAGTAAAATCGACAAAATACCTTACTCAATTAAGCGCAAAATCTCAGTAAAAGGGGAGGGTGGAATAATATCGACTGCTAGATGTTCAACCTCATCATACGCAAATGAACGTATGTACCCGTAGTCACTCACCTTATAGCCATTTATATCCATTATGTAAGCGTAAAAGCTGAGTTGAAGCTGATCTTTCAACAAATAAAACCTGTCATGCACGCTTGGTCAACTCGGCCAAGGAGTTGTAAATCATGCTACCGTGTTTGAATTTCAGACTCAGACAGCAGTAATTGAGAGGCAACACTTCGCCCGTGAAGCCTTGACAGCAAGTTTATGTGACGAGGTTAACTTGATCCCATATTCGACTGAAGAGGCGAAAGATATTATCCATTTTTTATGGAATAACCTAGTCGAACTTGAAGACTAACTAAACCAAAATAGTCGCAATTCTTCTATTCCGTCATCTCAACAGCCTTTGCATAATAAAGCCAAGAATACGTCGTCGAATCGGAAGAAATCTGGAAAGAAGCAAGGAGCTCAACCCGGTTATGAAGGCCACCGCCGACTAGTTCACCCCATTAATTTTGATGACTCGATTCGTATTGCTAACTGTTAAATTGAGTTATTTTTGTCGATCCGCGGGATGATTTACACCATCGTAGGTTGGGATTTTTTGCACTTTCAAGGGGTTGATACCCTCTAGGCAAGCAACATTAAAGCCATACTGACTAGGGTTGGAGCGCCTTTGGTGGTGAGTATATATACCGCACTCTCCGCAGAAGTAGTGCTTTGCTTCGTTGGTATTGAATTGGTACAGTTTTAATTTATCTTCACCTTTTATGATCTTGATGCCTGACAACGGCACAGAGGCTGCAATAGCCCCCCTTCTGCGGCATAATGAGCAGTCGCACCTCCTTAAATCTTCAACACCATTTGGTAGATAGAGTTCAATTTCTACACTGCCACAATGACACGTAGCCTTATGTCTCTCTTGAATGGGAATCCCATCAATTTCTTTTAACGTTATAGTCATTAAAGCTCCTCACCATCTTCCATGAATAAGCGTAGTAGAATTACGCATTTATATACTATTGAATTTTTAAACATATTTGCTAATCGAATCAACTATCTATATCGAGATTTATTGATTGGGATATGGGATTTTCCTGATCTCCACGGCACCTTTCGCTAAACCGATGCGTTCGGCTGGAGTTTTCCCATCTTTATTGCTCTTTTTGCAATAGTTGTAATAGACCCTGAGAATTTGCAGTAACTTCGCTATAATTGCGGGTTATAAGGACTTTTACTTGTCCAAACTCTACCATGATTAGAGTTGTACCAATTAGCCTTTCCAGCATGGACAATCTACATCTAACTCTCCTGAAGAATATCGCCGTACTAAGCAAGTTACAGATATGAAGAATTTTAATACCGGCTTTTGGTCAGCAACAGAACACATTATTGATGGAGTGATGGTCAATGTCGAGTTTGCCATTTTGAGGATCTATACCGGTAAACCATGGATTTAAGTTTTCTTCACTACTTCGTCGTGGACTTGCAAAGCGGCTATTGTTTATTTTTCCTTTGCTACTGTATTTGGCCTTAGTGAAACCTATAGCGTTGCCTGTGTATATTTATCCGTTATTTTTGGGTGCAATGGGAGCTATTATGTTGATCGTATTGAATAGTACTAAACGGGTGTAGGGGGGAGAAAGGTTTCATATCAAGTTATCCCCAATATATTTAGGATGCCATCCCATCTTCAGTTATATAATATTGCAGAGACAACTAATAGGGATAGTATATAAGGCTATATTAAAAACATATAGTATTATAATGTTAATGAATATCTCCTCTCCTGTTTTTTCATACTGGGGAAAAGCCCAAAAGTGTAGTGATGGACATCATAAATTCCATTTACTTGTCTACCATTGCTTAGATGTCGTAGCCGTAGCAGATGTATGGCTAAAACACTCCAATATATTATTGAACCAGTTCTCTCAACACGTTAACCAACCCCCTGAGAAAGCGAGAAAAATAGTCCTTTTTTTTGTGCTCTTGCACGATTTTGGGAAATTTGATTGCCGTTTTCAAGGTTTTATTGAGAGCATAAGAATTCAGCTACAAGGGGATGAATTTGAAGTCGAACCAGAGCGGTATTCGCACGGTTCGTTTGGCTATCACTATTTTCGCCAGTTGTATGGTAATAACGAAGCTATGAAGGCTGTTGCTGGGCATCATGGTTGCTGTGATCTTTTGATGAATTTTGATGAACCTGATGCAGATGAAGAGTTAATTGAGTTAGATATCCAAGCTCGCCAAGTATGGATCAAATGCTGCCTTGATTGGCTGGGACTGGAAAATATTCCTAATGTTGGTGAAATCCCTATGTTAGCTGGGTTATGCAGTGTGTCCGACTGGATAGGTTCCTCGATAACACCTTTTTACACTGAGCCTACTCTTACATTAGATGAATACTATGTTCAGATAAAACCAGAAGCAGAAAAAGCGTTGTTGGCAACTGGAATGATTAATGAACTAGAAGGTTCTGGCTTTGAGTTTTTATTTCCAAGTTATGAACCAAGAGGAATTCAAACACTCTTGCCAACCATGCCAATAACGGCAGGTTTAACTATTGTTGAATCGGATACTGGATCTGGAAAAACCGAATTTGCATTGTCTTATGCTTCAGAGCTTATAGCGCAAAATTTAGCGGATGGCGTTGTATTTGGTTTGCCGACTCAAGCAACGGCCAATGGGTTATATGATCGTATTGGAGAAGCGGCTGAAAAACTCTTTCCGGACTCAATAGTGACTTTAGCGCACGGTAAATCCCGTTATGTTACTGAGCAATTGGTCCCTGATGAAAATGGCTTTTTATATCGATCAAATAAACGAGCGTTTTTGGGTTCCATGTCAGTAGCAACCGTCGATCAAATTTTGATGGGTGTTCTTGGTATAAAACATCAATTTATCCGTTCATTTGGTACTCGTAAATCTGTTTTAATTCTTGATGAAATTCACAGCTTTGATGCTTATATGTATGCTTTGATAGAGCAGGTATTGAAAGGGCAGCATCAAGCTTTTGCGAGTGTTATTTTACTATCCGCTACGTTACCTACAGTTTTGAAAGAAAAATTGCTTGCCCCTTATGCGGGTTGTTCAAAAAGTGATGATTATCCACTTATTACGCATAGTGGATTGGATGGCATAACTACAGAGTTTTCACTAGCAGAAAAAACTGAAAAAGTAGTGAGTAAAACCATTCACTCTCAATTGTGGCAAAGTAGCAATTTGATGCCAGAACCAGGACAGCAGGAAGAGTTACTCGAATGGGCAAGGCAAGGAGCTATGGTGGGTATTATTTGTAATACCGTTAATGATGCTCAGATGCTTTATCATGAATTGTGCGTAAAGAGTAACGATGTCGATATCGATTTATTTCATGCTCGCTATGTATTTGGGGATAGGTCAAAAATAGAAAAGCAGGTATTAGCTACTTATGGAAAAGAAGCGCTAAGAACCGGACGGATTTTGGTGGCGACTCAAGTTGTTGAGCAGTCGCTTGATCTGGATTTTGATTTACTTGTTAGTCAAATCGCACCAATAGAGTTTCTGATGCAACGTATGGGACGATTGTGGCGTCATGATAGAGAATCTGGAGATTTAGCTCCCCGTTCGAATATATTTAACAAGCCCACTTTCATTACAATAGTGCCAAGTATTGAAGCAAGTGATTGGCAGATACATTATCGTGATACTGGTTTTGTTTATTCTAATATTCGGACCTTGTATCGTACTCATCATTACCTCAATAAAGTCGACTTTCTGACGTTCCCTGATTGCTATCGTGATGCTATTGAGTTTGTTCATCGGCATGACAGTTATGATTTTGAACCAAAGCAGCTTACTCAAATATATGAAACTTATATGGCGCAGCAAGAAGGCAGTCATTATGCTGCAAAAATGTACAGCACTTTAGATTCTAAACCATTAAATGACGTTGATCCTCGCTGTGCTTTGCTTACTCGTGAAGGTGAGATGAGTGCCACTGTTGTGGTATTTAAACAAAATGGAGAGTTGTGGTATGGCGGAGATTATTCAGAACAGCACGATAGAGAAAATAGCTCTGTTGCATTGAACAAAAAACATGCAAAAGGAGTTAAAGACGAAGAGTTTCATTGTATAAGATCCGTGGTAGATAAAGATATTATTTACAATGAATTAGGCGTTGTTCTCGACCCAAAAAAATAAGGAAAGATCATGTATATATCTATGGTGACACTTGATGTCACTGATACTTATGATCAGCATCAAGCGATTTGGAGTTTGTTTCCAGATGCGCCTGATCGTAAGAGGGATCATCTGTTTCGTATAGAAAATAAAAACGGCCGTCAATTAGTTGCATTATTACAGTCGACCTCTCAACCTATGAGCAGTAAAAGTGCTAAGGTTTTGAAAAGTAAGGTATTTAACCCGGTAATCACCAATGGAGATTATTTTAAATTTAAATTAACCGCTAATCCAACTAAGTGTTTGAGCGAAGGAAAAAAAGTTGTAGAGCTAAAAACAGAAGCTCAGCAAGTGGAATGGTTACAACGTAAACTAAATGGCGCAAATGTGACCGTTACATCCATTGATAGCCATGTAACCAATAGTCGTAAGTCATCCCATAGTCGATTTGTAACCTTTGAAGGGGTTTTACAAGTGATTAATTCTGAGCAGGTTTATAGTGCGTTAGTCATGGGGATTGGACGTAAAAAGCACGCAGGTGCGGGGTTATTATCTTTGGCGAAAGTAAACTAAAGAGGAGAAGCTATGTATCAGAAAATTTATCAAGCCTATAACCAGTTGGCTACTGGTGATCGAGCTCAACTTAAACGCAGCAACTTAAAAAATATGCGTGATCTCCCTGCTTATTTTCGAGTACTCAAATATACGGGGTTAAAAGATAATCAACAGACCTTGCGGATACTTTTTCTATTGGTTGCTTTAAAAATTAACTCAGATCAATCACAAGCCGATACGGTTGCGAAAGCAATGATTAAAGCAGAAGTTAAAGAGCATCAGGTGAATCAAATAGTGCGAAGTGGTGAAAATGGCTTGGAGTATCTCAAACGTCAACTCATTCGCTGCGATAATCTGTGCTTAGATAGCGTTGGACAATTAGCGCAGTATTGGGGAGACAATACACGTAGAAATTTATTAAAAACATTTATTTTAGAGCAACAAGATTAACTATTTGATCTATAGGTCATACTTAGTTATGACCTATAAAAAGGAATTTTTTATGTCCACATTTATAAATATCCACACCTTGATTTCCCACCCATCTTCGATGATGAATCGCGATGATTCTGGGTTACAAAAAACAGCAATATTTGGTGGTTCTACTCGCAGTCGTATCTCTAGCCAGTGCTTAAAACGGGCTATTCGTCAAAGTGATCTGTATAAAAACAGTGTTGAAGAATTGTCAATTCGAACCAATAAACTCGACGAGTTACTTGAGTTTTGTATTCAGCACTTTCCTGAGTTTGACCCGAAACAAATTGAAGATGTATTGGTAAATCTTGGCTCTAAAGTGAATAAAGACAAAAAAACAGGTAAGCGCCAGTTTGATGCAGTTCAGCCGTATTCGCTCGGGGCTATACGAGAAGCTATTAATATGGTGCAAGCAGGAACAGAGTTAAAAGAGCTCAAGAAGATTGTGCAACTACCAACTATAGATGTTGCGTTGTCAGGAAGAATGGATGCGAGTTGTCCAGAGCGAAACGTAGAAGCCGCGATGAGTGTTGCACACAGTTTAACTACTCACAGTGCCAATATTGAAGTTGATTGGTTTACGGCCTGTGATGACTTGGCGGAACAAGGGTCAGGACATATTGGTACCAATGAATTTAGTTCAGGTGTTTTCTATCGCTACGCTTCAATTAATGTTGACCTTTTGGCCAGAAATATTAAGAAAAGCGTAGCAGAGACCAGTGGCATTATTAATACTATGATTTGTTGTTTTGCTCAAGTATCTCCGAATGCAAAGCAAAAAACGTTTGCTGCTCACAACTTAGCCGACTTTGTACTAGTGACTAAGTCCAATCAAGCTCTATCACTTGCTAATGCGTTTAGAAAGCCGATTGAAAATAGCGGTTCAGTGATGGAAGCTTCGATCACAAGTTTAGTTTTGCATTATGAGAAATTAGTCAACGGGTATGGCTTAGATTCTAAAGCTATAGCATTAGATTTGACGGATAGTATGCAGAGCAACGTTATTAGCAATGTACAAATGATAAATGATATTCATTTTGATTTGGTTGAGGATTGTAATGGCTAACCTGAATCAACAAACCCTTTTGCTTAAAACAGAAGGGATGTCAGCTTATGGTCTTCAAACCTTTGATGTGCATCGCAGAGCAAATCACTTTCCTACTCGCTCAGGGATAATTGGTTTGTTGGGAGCGGCTATGGGCATCAAGCGTAGTGACCATCATAAACTTTATCAGCTTTCACAAGAGGTTTTGATAGCAGTGCAGGTGAACAATGCCGGGACTAAGATTACTGATTATCATACAGTGCAAAATTTTCGTAGTCCGCAGGGGAAAATACAAAAAGGAACGAAACCAACTTATCGTGATTATTGGTGTGATAGCGAGCATACCTTTGCGATTACAGGTGAAAAATCTTTAATTGTGCAACTCTCTCAATCAGTCAGGTTTCCGACATTCACCCTGTTTCAAGGACGTAAGTCTTGCCCTCTTACTCGTCCTTTATATGAAGGTATTTGTATCCAGAATAATCCTGTAGAAGCACTTTTAGCATTAGAAGGAAAAGGCCAAATTTTCAGTGACCAAGCTGGCCAACACCAAGTCGCAACGTTGCAAGTCCGGGATCTAATAACAGCAACACCTCGTAAATATGCTATGCGTACTGTCTATGTTTGTAGTAGACCTGAGGGGGGGGAATGAATCTCCTTAAAGATCCTTTCATTTCAACGACGAAAGGTAAGATTTCATTAAAACAACTACTTACCTCTGAACAAGATTATCAGCTGCAATATTATTTTGATGAGACTCAACTTGCTATGTTACAGCTGTTGCCATCACTTACTACAGTAGTGCTAAAGCCCAACCTTGAGGATTTAGAACGTTACTTAACTCATGGGCTCAGTGAGCAAGAATATGATCAATGTTTGATTAAGGTGGACACGCAGTGGTTTGAAGGCGGGTGTTTTATGCAGTCTCCAATGCCTCAAGGAGTAAAAGTTGCTGATGGACCTATTACTAAATTGGTTTCTGGCATTGAGTGTGGAAGTTCTGCCAATGCTTTGGGGTTATTTTCGGAAGTAGAACATGTTGATGTTGTATGTCCAGATTGTATTCATGTCTTAAATTACAACTTACATATGAATATAAAAGGCGAATGTTTCGGTCCGACGGGAGCTACTGGGATCCGTGGTGGGGGTTCTATATCTACCTTAGTGTCTCGCCCATCATTAAAAGAAACTGTATTTGCCAATACCATTGCTATTGATGAGTTTATCAAGGAAACACACTTAACTGAGGAGGCAGAGCAGAGTTTTATGTGGCAGAAGCCACCTCAGGGAGAAATATATTATGCTCATACTATTGGCTTAGAGAGAGGGTTGTTTGCCCTTGCTTATCACATTAACTTTCCGATCGAGGAAAAGGATTGTGTATGTGGTGTATGTGGTGCGGTTAGTGACCAATCTGTGACAACTTTTCAACGAGTAAAATATACTGGAAGTTATGGTTCTACTAAAAATGGTCGTGATGGTAAAGCAGGTTGGTGGTTATTCCCTTATACACCTATTTCAGTGAAAGAAGATGGTGTGTACCCAATCTGTGCTCGTGATCAGAATTGGCAGTCATGGCAAGAGTTAAGCTCGTATGTTGTTGGTAAAGAAGTAAATAAGGCTTTGATAGAGCCAGCGTATATTGTTCGTCAGTTTCGTAAGATGATACCTATTAATCGAACAAGTTTATTGATAGGTGGAAATATTGCAGACCAAGGTTCGATCGTTGGACGAGTCTATGATCTGTATGCAATGCCAGAAAGTTTAAGTCGCGACAATTCGAAGATCACTAAGGTGATTGATGCAGGGTTAGAAGAAAAAGAAAAGCTCTCATTAGCATTAAATAAAATCTTTGGTATTGGCTACGATAAGAATTTTGTTTCAGGAATTAAAGAGCAAGCAATACAGAGTTTTATCTGTAACGCCCAACAAATTATACAGCAAATACTACAAGATGTTGATCGAAAGGAGGCTAAGTTACTTAGAGCAGATGCTATATTGCGGTTGACCCAAGTATCTCACCGAATATTTAGTGATGTTCAGCGTAAGTATCAATATGATTTGCCGTTATTTAGAGCTCTAGTTAAAGGGGAGAGTCAGCTTAATCGTTCTAGTTCATTTAAGGAGGGATGAATGGCTTTTGTACCATTAAAACCGATCCCAATTAAAGATCGTAACTCGATGATTTTTGTGAGTAAAGGTCGAATTGATGTTCGAGATGGAGCGTTTGTTGTCATTGATGAAGTGAATGGCGAACGTATGCATATCCCTGTAGGGAGTGTGGTTTGTATCATGCTTGAGCCCGGTACTCGAATTAGTCATGCTGCGATAAAGTTGGCAGCAATGACAGGAACCTTACTCATCTGGATTGGTGAGGCCGGAGTTCGGTTATATTCAGTAGGTCAACCTGGTGGGGCTCGATCTGATAAACTACTTTATCAAGCTAAACTAGCGCTTGATGAGAGTTTGCGCTTAAAGGTAGTGCGCAAAATGTTTGAAATGCGCTTTGGTGAGCCCGCTCCTGAAAGACGGAGTGTTGATCAGCTTCGTGGTATTGAAGGTTCAAGAGTTAAAGCTGCCTATCAACTATTAGCTAAGCAGTATGATATTGATTGGAAAGGACGGCGGTATGATCCCAAAGATTGGAGTAAAGGTGATGTTGTTAATCAGTGTATTAGCACTGCAACTTCTTGTCTTTATGGGATATCTGAAGCTGCTATCTTAGCTGCGGGCTATGCTCCTGCAATTGGCTTTTTACATACAGGGAAGCCCCTCTCTTTTGTTTATGATATTGCTGATATTATTAAGTTTGAAACGGTTATTCCTATAGCGTTTAAAGTTGCATCACAAGCGTGTTCGAATCCTGATAGGCAAACTCGAATAGCTTGTCGAGAGGTATTTCGTACCAGTAAACTTTTGAAAAGGCTTATTCCATTAATTGAGGAAGTATTGGCTTCAGGTGAGATTGTACCACCACAACCGTATCCGGATGCTCAGCCTCCTACGTTACCTGAGCCGAAGTCTATTGGTGACTCTGGGCATAGAACAGGTTAAAAAATAAATGAGTATGTGCATGGTAGTAACAGAGGCTGTACCAGCAAGACTTCGAGGTCGACTTGCTGTGTGGTTGTTAGAAGTTCGAGCAGGGGTTTATGTAGGTGATATCTCTCGACGAATAAGGGAGATGATTTGGTATCAAGTTGAGGAGCTTGCTGAAGAAGGTAATGTAGTTATGGCCTGGGCGACTAATACTGAATCTGGGTATGACTTTGTTACTTATGGTACTAATCGCCGAGAGCCTGTGGATATGGATGGGTTACGATTGGTTAGATTTATACCTCAGTCATAATTTGATTATTTTGCTCTATAAAAAGTTGGTAGAAGTTATATGTGATAATTTATGATTATAAATCAATCATATATACTTAGAGTGTTCCCCGTGCTTACGGGGATGAACCGAATTGGATGCTACTTGTAGCAAGTGCGGTAATGTGTTCCCCGTGCTTACGGGGATGAACCGTAAATTGCACTAGTTACGCTCGCTGTAAATATGTGTTCCCCGTGCTTACGGGGATGAACCGTATTGATATTTGACCCAAAACGCGAATATGACGTGTTCCCCGTGCTTACGGGGATGAACCGCAACCGTGCGCTTGCCTACTGGACCAACTTATGTGTTCCCCGTGCTTACGGGGATGAACCGCATTTCTTGATTCGGTCTCTGATATTACATTAGTGTTCCCCGTGCTTACGGGGATGAACCGAAAATGCAAGAATATATTAAAACAATGGCGCTGTGTTCCCCGTGCTTACGGGGATGAACCGCACAAGCGACGAGGCCGGAAACGTAGAAATAAGTGTTCCCCGTGCTTACGGGGATGAACCGTATATAGACCTATCAAATCTAATGGGTTTCATGTGTTCCCCGTGCTTACGGGGATGAACCGCAGTACCATTAATAATTAAATCACCGACACAAGTGTTCCCCGTGCTTACGGGGATGAACCGAACGCGGAGTGTATGCCAATTCCCGCAATAATGTGTTCCCCGTGCTTACGGGGATGAACCGAAAATAAAAACCAATACCAAGAGACAATTAAAGTGTTCCCCGTGCTTACGGGGATGAACCGAATACCAGTGTTGATGTGGACTTTGTTTTGCCGTGTTCCCCGTGCTTACGGGGATGAACCGCAGGGATTGTAGCAGTTGAAAAGGGGTTAAAAGTGTTCCCCGTGCTTACGGGGATGAACCGTGTTTTTTGCAATCGCCAACTTATGCCTAAATGTGTTCCCCGTGCTTACGGGGATGAACCGTTCGCTTATGAATTGACGCAACGTGTTTATGTGTGTTCCCCGTGCTTACGGGGATGAACCGCGCCTTGGCGATTGGGTATATCGCATCCAACTGTGTTCCCCGTGCTTACGGGGATGAACCGAATTAAGAGCTGCGCTGTTAGTGGTTCCTAAAGTGTTCCCCGTGCTTACGGGGATGAACCGTAAGGGGTCAATATGTTACCGATTATTGTACCGTGTTCCCCGTGCTTACGGGGATGAACCGGTCTCTTTGGTTTTGGTGTGGCTTGCCGGCAGGTGTTCCCCGTGCTTACGGGGATGAACCGAATTAAGAGCTGCGCTGTTAGTGGTTCCTAAAGTGTTCCCCGTGCTTACGGGGATGAACCGGCAGGCGCATTAGTGACGTTCAGCTGACCCGCGTGTTCCCCGTGCTTACGGGGATGAACCGTTGTAGAAAACAGATCGTCATGCTCACCAGAAGTGTTCCCCGTGCTTACGGGGATGAACCTTCAAAGATTAATTCTTACGCACTATAACTAACTAATTTGTTAGAACAATAAATGTAGATTGTTAAACAAGTTTGCGTGATTCGGTGATTTATCATATGAGGTGCAAGTGTGTCTTTTTTATTAAATTACAGCGCGCATGTAAGAGTTTGCATTTCGTTTGGTTAAAATGAATGACATGAATTTTCAGTAAGTGATCTGTATCCAAATGGTAATGAGAACACTTCCCGTCATATTCTCACATACCGATCAAATCCGTAGCAATATAGGTAATGTCGCTCGCCCCTTTAAATTCAATTGATTTATTCTTTTCAGATAGTTAAGCGTATATCAAGCTATAAATCGAAATAGCTTTGGTGAGTAATATGGGTAAAGGGTCTAGTAAAATAATACAGGGGGATCTATTCAATCACCCCTGTTTTTTCTGATGAGCTATACAGGAATACTAGCTACTGTTCTTTCTCAATGTAGCCATCAATACACTACCAACAATCGCAGCACCACCTATGCACTGTACAACATTCAAAGATTCCCCCAACCAAAGTACCGCAAAGAGTGCTCCAAAAAGCGGTTCGCTACCCATCAAAATGGATACTTTCGTAGGAGAGGTTCTTCGTACAGCATAGTTCTGAACAAAAAAGGCAAACAGTGTGCAAAACAATACAAGGTAGAGCGTGATCAACCAGAATTCCATGCTATTGGGAATAGAATCCTGTGTCAGTCCTTGTCCATAGGTAAACGCAAGAACGACCGCTCCCAATCCAACTACCAACGACTGCAAAGCTGTCAGGCTCAATGAAGTAATCTCCCGGTTTTCAGTGAATCGTTTGGTTGTGGTAACCATCAATCCACGCAGCAATGCAGCGGTCAAAATCAGCCAGTCACCTGTATTGAGCGATAGCGACAGTGATCCGTTGTATGTCAGCAGGTAGACACCCAATACACAGGTCAGCGACAGCACCAACAACTGAGGACTGAATCTCTGTTTATTCACAATAACTTCTAAAAACGCAGTCAAAATCACAGAAAGACTAATCAGAAAGGCAGCATTAGTGGCTGAAGTTATAGACACCCCAATAATTTCACAGCAAAAAATTGCGAGTAAAATTCCTCCGGTTGGAATGGAGACTTTCCAATCCTTATTTCTCCCTGCTTTGAAGTCTTTCACTGTTGATAAAAACAATATCGAGAAGGTCAGTAAAAAACGAATCGCCATGAACATAAAGACGCTGGTATACAGCAAAGCAGATTTTGTCATGCCATAGCTTGTTCCCCAAAATACTGCAACTAACAGTAAAAGGAATTCCATGGTTGGGAAGATAAACTTTTTAGATGATTCTGAAGTGGTCGTATTCATCAGTCCACCTGCTCCAACTTTGTGAATGCAATGACTAGAACGTCTCTAGTACCCGGTGCATCATTACCTGAAGCCTCGATAGGGCTCACATCATGCAAGGTTCTCGCATCATCAGCTATGATAATATCAAAGGGATTTGTAAGCTCGACGGTTGCCTTAGGTTGGCGATATGAATCCGTCAAAGTGGTAACACCACCAGATATGTTGTGCCGGTTAATCATCATTGACGCAATAAACGTCACTCCATCTCTGTGTAACCCTTCCGGTGAAGGCTTACCCATCTGTTCAGCTGTAGCTACAATTCGGTATGGGTGCAGATGAATATTCCAATCATTTGCCTTCCCATCAGCCTTGTCATACAGCTCACTCATCAGTGACAGAACTTGAATTAACACTGGCGACTGACTGAACTCTGTGGTCAGTGGTTCAAATTTTCGTTTAACACCACCGTTAAGGTAATTCACTTCTTTGCTTTGAACGTAAGGTGCGTGGGGCAGCAACGTCAGATCTGGGTCCATTGCCATTTTGTTAAACTGACCGTATCTGCGATATCGGTATCGACCACCGTGGCCCATATACTGGTCCAATTCAAGTGAATTCCACTGGTCAGAAAACTCTTTGATATCAAGCTCTGTGCAATCGAGCATGTCTTGAATATCCGCGCCTTGGATAAACGTGAAGTAATCTTGCGTCAGCTTTTTAATATGAAAAAAATATTTATCGGCGTTTCGAGTTTTAACTTGTATGCTCATATTGAATTTCCCTTTATGCTGATGTACTGATTAATTGGAGTGTATTTTCGGTTGTAATTGTTCTTTGGCTTCGCTCGTTAGCCACTTGAATCTCCCAAGCGTCACGATCCGTCAGATACCTTGCTTTATCCGCAACAATATTGGACATAAACAATTGCCCCTGTGATAGAGAAAAGGTCACCGTACCTGAAACGGATTGGGCAATCTGGCTGATAAACGCCTGTGTTGCCTGATGTAAATGACTACCCCAACGTCCCTCAACGGCTTCGTTGGTCCAAGTTTGACTGTGAAGGGTTTTCATTCTCAGAACCTCCGTTTCAAGTACGGCGACTTCAAGATGCCGATAAGCACTCATAAGGGCGCTCGCAGCTGGTGCCTCTCTGATCTCCAGCACTTTTTCATCGTTCTCCAGGTGGTCAAAACCGATGTAGCGGCCAATTTGATAACTGCCGATGTGTTTGTTGAGGTATTCCACCATCTTAATTAGTGGCATCACAGTGCCGTTCACTCGAGTTGGCATACCCTTTTGAAACGTAATTGAGACGGAGCTGTCTGCCAATTGAAGGGCTGGGTTCCAAACAGACCAATGAAACAATGATTCACACAGATCGAAACCTTCCGGGTTATCCAAAACACCCGATTCAAATTCACGACACCAGAGGTTGGAATCACCACTGACGTTTCGACCTGAAAATTCAAATAAACCTGACATTGAAAGACTGGTTATTTTTTCTTCACGAGAAATCGCAGAGTACTCATAAGGGGAGCCGTAGAACCCATCAAAACTACTACGTTCAATGGCTCCGTTGAGCCTGCGAAGGCTGTTCTGTGATTGATTGGCGGTATGACAAATGGCGCCACAATTCAGTTTCTCTGCAATTTCGACAGCATGCTTGATAATGACTGGTCGGGAGAGTGAAGAGCTTACCGGGTAATCACCCAGATACATCGCCTGAGCTTGAATAGCTGACACAATGGAGTGCTCAACAAAGCTTTGTCTTCCATCTTCAATAATCAGGTCCACACCATAATGCGCGGCAATATAAGAGAGCAACTTCGAGTCAATTCCGTCCCCCATATCTACCGCAAGTGCGGTCACTTTTATATTGGATTCTTTCAGCAACTCCAATAAGTAGGTACTGTCTAGCCCCCCACTGAATAGAGTCAAAATATGATCAACTTGTCCATTGAGCGCTGAAATATCAGCAATGCTTCTAATTTTCTTCATCGTTCTATCCTTGAATCTTTTAGGGTTTGGAAATAATTGCCTATCAAATTGACAATAACGATCATAATTGGATACACTTACGAAACAATACACGCTAAAAGCAAAGGATATTTGCACAGTGGGCAATAATGAGCTGATCCCTCTATTACCTGAAATGGCCATATTTGTTGTGGTTGCCGAAGAAGGCGGATTCTCGAAGGCGGGCAGAAAGCTGGGGCTGGCACCGTCCTCTGTCAGCCGTTCGGTCAATAGACTAGAAAAAGCGCTTCACACGAAGCTACTGGAACGAACTACCCGGCAGGTAAAAATGAGTACTGCTGGGGCTGAGGTTTATACACAGTGCAAATCCATGTTGGAATCGGCTAAGCTGGCCGTTAGAACGGTGCAATGTACACAGGATGAGGCGGTTGGAGTCCTTAGAGTGGCGGCACCGAAAGCATTTGCCAAACAGATCCTTTCACCATTGTTATTAGATTTTATGGCTGCGTATCCAAAGATCACCATCCATTTCAAAGTAACGGACCTTTATATCGACCCAATTGGTGAGGAAATTGATGTCATTTTCAGACTGACGGATCAACCAATAGAAGGACTCATTTCGAAAACATTGGCTCGCACCAATTTGCTGATGTGTGCCAGCTCGGATTATTTAGAACAATTTGGAGTACCGGGTCACCCCGATGATCTTGAACACCATCAATGTATTGTATTGGGGGAATGGGCGGGTGATAACGAATGGCGACTGACAAGCGTAAACCAAACTACCGTCGTTAAAACCAACAATCGTATGTCGGTGAATCACACAGAAATCCGCAAAGAAGCCGTACTGCGAAATCTGGGTATAGCTATCTTTCCAGACTTCACAGTTCAATCAGAAGTTCGGAATGGGACATTGGTTCAGATTCTTCCCGACTGGCATATTGCAGGGAATTATTCAGGAGAAGTGATCCTTCAGTATGCACAGTCGCGTTATATTCCTTATCAAATTCGATTGTTTGTTGACTATATGTCTGAGCGATTTTCGAAGCTCAGTTATAATGTGATTACGCCTGAGTTCGAATAATCGCAGTTCGTTCAAAACCGACGTCAGGTTTACCCAAGTTTTTTACCAACCACCTGTTTACACTTTTGATTCAACTCAATTATGCGAGTGGTTTAACTGCCTTAAATCTCAACTTCACACGCGTCTAACTCAACCCTAGAGAATTAGCTTCAAAGAAATATGGCATAGAAGTAGATGGAAAGTTCGATTACTACCCGATTCTATCAAGAATAGCGTACAAGAACGGTACACTGATTAATTCGGTGATTCAAATACACTAATCATAGTGTTAGATATGATTAGTGTATTTATAGAATAGCTTTTAATTAGGATTTGTCGGACAGAACTTTTGATTTTTTAATATCTTCTTCAAGTTCATTGATACAGTAATTTATATAGTAGATATTGAAGAAAAATGTATAAATAGAGTTCATTGAGTAATCTATTTTATAATCATTTAACATCATGTTTTGAATCAATCTTTTAGCTTTAAATGCCCATATAATATAAACTACTCCAGATAGCATACTTAGCAAGGCACCAACTGTAGCAAAGTCAGTTTCAGCAGAAAGAAAAGAAGACCAACCCATTAATGCTGCTAGAACAATTATGAATTTGTGATCAAGGACCTTATCTTCTAATATATCTTCAATCACGCTATTATTTTTAAACAACCACATCGCATTATATATCCCTAATGTTAATAACGATAACAAAACAAGACTGAATGTATTAGTGCGCACTTTACTTTTTAATATGTTTGCTTTCATTTCCCTTACTCCATTTACATTTGTGTAAAAAAATCTCTTTCTTAAAGAAAACACTATTGCTGTATAAGTGACTGTAATTATGGAAGAAATACAAGTATTACTTTCATAAATTCTAACTGAACTAAAACAGTTACTTAATCCTTTCATCCTTGACTTAGTAGCTTTGTAGATTCTTCGCTTCATTAGGCACTGAAGATAACTCCCATCAATAAACAATGTTAAATTCGTTGTCTAATTTATAAATACTTTGCTATTTTTGTAGCCAATAACTTATGTTACATCAATTCTATTATGTATAGAAGATAGTTAATAGTATTAACTTTCTAAGTCAAACCTAATTTATTAACTTTTGAATTGGAAAATTAATGTTACTATAACATTAGAGTACAGGTATATAAGTGTAATTTCATATATTATATTTGAGGAAATGTTAATAATAGAATCATCTAGCTAGAATGTGTAGCTTCATTATTGTTATACGATATATAGATAAATTCTTATATAACATAACAGTATTAATGGTGAGTGTTTAATAAAATCAATGTGAGTTTTAGAATGTCATTAGTAGATTTGTTATGATTGCTTAAATATGTGAAATAAATCACATTATTTTTAAAGGTAAACATGAAATTATGAGCTTTTCTAATTTGAAAAATTAGTGGTGTAAATTCTTAGGAAATCTGTATTTGGTAGTATGATGTATACAATAGTTGGTAAGTCGGCCACTGATATATACGTAATAGCACCTAGTTCGCAATCATATCTTTTATTGACTACTCTAAGTTTTTGGAGGGGAAGTTAATGGATATACTATTTTTAGTTATGGGTGGGGCAATACTCGTGGTTATGCTCGCTCTTATGGTCGAAAACTGGAAGGGGGTAGTTGCTTTCTCCGTCTTTGGTATCATTCTGTTTGTACTGGCATCCTATGCAATCTATATCTCGGCCATCACTTTTTTTGCGGTCTCTTTAATTTCTTACATGGACAATAGTTCTAAAGGCTCGGCTTCGATTGGTAACGCTCTCTTTTTAGGTGCAAAAGTGGCCATTGTTATCCTCATAGTAGCGGAAGCATTAGGTTGGTTAGGCGGGGTATTTACTGGTTCTACTGGTTCTTGCGGTAGATATCGTCCATCGGGTTGTTAGTAACGGGCTAAAAATTCGTTCTGTAATCTAGTAATAGGTTTACTGTTACTAGAAGCAATACCAGATCATTTTTCCAAAGAACGCGATGAATCAACGAAAAGAGCAAACGTAAAAAACAATCAAATAGAGGGACGTTGGTTATTTTTAGCCGTCGTAATTTACGATATGGATACAGGACTATAGTGAGATAGTAATGCGAATGCCCCTTTTTCTTTGAGGATATCTGTTATGTTTTTCACAATATTCAGAGTACGAGCACTGATAGATAAACTCGCTGCTTAAAGTGCCAGGTGATACAAAAGCTCGTAATTTTTAACACGGATCAGATTCTACATTTAGTTGATAAGTGAAAAGAGGCGTTGTGTCATTACTAAAAGGTAATTGGTCGTCTAACTATCGTCATATGCCTACGTATCAAAAATGTAGTAGCATTTACGATCATTCAAGGTGAGCAGATATATAATAATGAATAACCAAGTTATTTCTAATAGGTATCAACAGATTAGACTTGCTGCATTAGCACAAACCCAAAGGGATACTGAACAATTCGAGCCAGATTTTATTGGTCATATTGATTTAACTGAAATCAATGAAGATGCTCTTTGTTCTCAAGATAGGTGGGAGATGCCATTAAATCGCCAAATAGGATGGGATTGGCGGCGAGTACGAAATCAATATCGCAGAGACCATATTGCGCGATTAGAGCTTGCGGTATGGTATGATAATGAACTTTGTGGTCTTATGATAGGCAAAGCGAGCGATGGGAAGCTGGTTGTTAAAATCAGCTATATTCAAGGCGGTCAAGCCGAAAACCCCTTAAAAGGGTTTATTGTTCCTATAGCTTCACGTTGTGCAGAGTTGTTTGCTGTTGCTGTTGAAGCCGATTGGATTGGGATTCAAGACCCAATAGATGATGAAGATCTGCTAAATTACTATCGTGAATTAGGCTTTAATGAGCGTGATCCATTTGATCCAAGGAACAACGCGTTGTTCAAGCGCGTTACAATAGTTGAAGACTGAGCTACTTTCCAACGGGATTATAATCGGTTATAGTTACAACAAATAAGGGGGCTATCATGTTGACTGTAGTAACAAACAAAACAAAAGATGTGAACGTAGATGAAGCTATCAAGCGTATGAAAACTCACGCTTCTAAAAATAAGTCATCATTTGCTAAAGCTTTAAAGGTAAAGGCCCCTAAATCTGCTTATGGATGTCTTGCTGGGCCAGTCAAAGCATAGAAAAATTCAAATATTGAGCACCGCAATAGCGGTGCTTTTTTTATGTATGAAAGGCACAGAATATAGGTTTAATTACCTAAATTCAGTTTATCTGAATTAGATAGATGATATTTTGTTATAGAACACAAAATTAGTAGTGTTTATGAGTCGCACTCATTAGGTTGATAGAGCATCTAACGTTAATACCTAAAGTGAGTGCGTGTAGTTAATTGCAAATAAATGTCACATACACATTAATTCGACGTAAAGTGTAATTAGAATTTTTAGTAAACATCGTAAGGATGACTGAGGAATTTAGTGCTCACAGTATTTATTTTGGATAGACTGATAGATAGCTTCTTTTGAGTTAGTTAGCTCTATTTCATACTTCTGTTTAATGCGCATGAAGCGTAGAATGTATTGGCATTGATTGCTCGGCGGCAACCACTCGTCCAAGCCTTTTGCACCTTTCTGACGGTTAAGCGATGCTTCTACAGCGATTAAGTTCGCGGGGTCATTTGCGATGGCCTTGCGCTTATCCTCGGTCCAGCTATCAGCTCCATTGTCCCAAGACCACTTCAGCGGTACAACATGGTCAATATCTATCTTAGAAGCAGAATATAGGGTATTACCCGTGAAAAGAGAGGTCCAACGGCCTGACTCAACGCTGCATTTTTTCTCTGTTTTAAACTTCACGGGGGATACAGAGTGTGCAACCAAAACTTCAGTACGGGAATCTTGACAGTCTCGATCTACATCTGCCCAGCCGTGTCCAAATTTGCTGCGTGAATACTCACTGCTCGTTGTAGACAGAGAGTTTGGAGTGTATCCCTTCGGCAGACGACCACCTGCATCCACACAATCTTCGAGTGTATCAAATGGTGAGTAGTTTTTTGTGCGATTGTAGCTTGCTGAATTGGTGTCGTGGCAAATCCCGCTGTTACTCAACTTAACAATGTCGGCGATCACTGGGTTTGGTAATAAAACTGCTGAAATAAGAGCTGCGCGTAAAACCATTTTTGTAATCCTTCAATGTGCTTATAGAACAATTAACTTACTACTCGATTAAACCGAGGATTTCGATGAAAGTCTGTGCGGGGATAATATCAACTTCTTGATATTCAATATCATCATACGCAAAGGAACGAATGTAGCTGACTTCATCAATACGGTAGCCGTTTTTGAGCAAGATATACGCATAGAAACTTAACTGAAGCTGATCTCTAAAAGTGACAGTAGAGTGCGCTTTTGAATCAACCAAGGTAACTCTATTTGATTGAGTTACATATGCTTGATCAACTCTACCGATTAAACGTAGGTCTTTCCATGTGGCTTGAATTTCTGTTTCAGATAACAGTAACTTAGCATTCATTATATCTGTCGGCATATTTTCATTGGCCATCCATGCACTACAATCATTACTTACACTTACAGGCTTAGAAACAAGTTTTTGATACTTTGAAGCGGCTTTGTGGTGCGCGTAATGTTCGACTATTGCTTTAATTCTAATCACAACTTTTGGGTGGGTAGCCCACATTAAGAATCTACTCGCTGAGATTGGATGTTTTTTCATACAAAATACCAGTTTAGGAAATCCATAACATTATGATAACGTGAATTTAAAGTTTCCAAAATGACACAAGGATTAGTGATGTTTACTCGACTAAAAACATTCTTAACTGGCTCAAATCAAAGAGGTTCTATAAAAAGAATAGAGCTTTACGGCTTAGATAATTTAGACGATGACTCAATAGGATATCCACCAAATCCACAAGGCATCCCAATCGTTCAGCCACGAGTTTTAAGAGAACGCTTAGAGTCAGAAATACAATTCATTAGAAATGAATTAGGCATGACGTTTGATGATTTTGATTTGTATATCTTACCTGTGATGGAAACCTTGATAACGTATGCAGACTTGCTTCCTGCTTCTGAGTATAAACACCATAGTACAGGTGGTGGGTTAATAGCTCATTCGTTCGATGTAGCTAAACGAGCAATGAGAGACGCACAGCACACGCAATTCCCTAAAGGTCATGGTTTTTTATCCGATACTCAACGATCTAACATTCAATGGAAAGCCGGTACTGTTTTATCAGCATTGCTACATGATGGCGGCAAGATACTTGCTGATTTAATAGTTACTAATGGTGATGACGATAACGAATTAATCTGGGATGCTCATTCTGAGAGCACTATCCATGAGTGGGCGGCAAGAAATGAAATAGAGCGTTACTTTATTCGATGGCGAAAACAGAGGCATCAAAAACACCAAAATGCCTCACTTATGGTGATGCAAAGACTCATACCACAAGCTACATGGTCATGGATTGATACATGCTATGACGGCAAGCAAATTCATTCAGCAATGCTATCAGCCGTTGCAAATGCAGATTTATCTCACCCGGTGTCAAAGATAGTGGCGGAAGCAGACAGTGCTTCAGCTAGAAAAGATATGCTGACGAAAAATAGTCATATCACTAAAGAAGTAAAGCGAGCTCCATTATCAGAAATTCTAGCTGATCTAATGAAACATTATGTTCTCACAAACAAATGGGATATTAACCGTAAAGATGCACCTGTTTGGTTTGTAAATGAGGATTTGTATGTTGTTTGGTCATCTGCAATTCCTGATTTACTCGAAGATATGCACGCTATGGGGTATATGATTCCTCAAGTACCTGAAGTTCTTGCTCGAACAATGATAGAAGAAGGAATGGCCCTACCTAATGGCGATGAGCCATTGTTTGCTATCTATCCTGAAATACTCGGTGATGCAAAAAAACCCGTTAAACTTTCGGTATTGAAGATCCGAAATGTAGAACGCTTAGTGATAGAGCAAAATAAGCTCTATTCGATAAGTGAGCATAAACAGAAGCGTAAAGCACCACCAATCATTGATATTCCACCTGAAGAATTAGATATTCCAGAAATTCCACCAATGACTCAGCATCAAAAACGTTTTGAGTCGTCTTTAGATACCATTGATCGCGTCCTTGGCGGTATGTCTACAAACAATAATAAACAAGACCTGGGACAAACAATTAGCACAGTCGAAGATGAACATAAGACAGCTGGGCCGCAACCATGCTTTGAGTGTGATGTAGCTAAATTTATACACTCAAAGTTCGATTACGACACTGTGAATGGTTCGATTAATGTCCCGGCCAGCGACTTACTTGATGTGATTATTGCAATGCAAGAATCGGGTTGGGATCTAGATGATGCTCGTGCGGCTATAACTGACAGTCATGAGGTTTCTATCAATGAATAATCCAACTAAATACAACTTTCCTTATAGAACGAACTATGAAATTTGGATTTTGATTATTTGGTTTACTGTCAGTGGTATTAGCTTTGTCGCGCCTTATTTATTTGGTGTTCCTAAAATGGCTTATTGGACTTTAAGCGGTATTTCTATGCTAATTGGTTTAGTTGTAGGCATGAAGGGAATCGAAATTTATATACGCAAGCAAAGACTGAAAGGTTGTCCATTAGAGTTTGTTGATGCTGATGATGTAAGTCTACTGAAAAAGTTTGGAATAGAGCAAGAGGTGATTAATCGTGTCCAACAAAATAGACAGAAAAAATAGCCTTTTTCTTGGTTGGGGAGGGGTTTGGACTCAAACTCAAACTCAGCTCGTTTATGATCTTATTAAGCGCGATATGGTGTCTATCATAGGTAAGCGTGAGAACGCTAAGGGTTCAGGTTTTATACACGGCGTATTAGAAAAAGATGAAGAAATAAGGTTTCCTCTCGATTGGGCCAATGGTCACACATTAATTGCAGGTGCGAGCGGTTCAGGGAAAACTCGCTTATTTGATTTGATACTAAAGCAGCTCATATTAAGAAATGAATGTTGTATTTTTCTAGATCCAAAAGGTGATAGTGATATACGAAAAATCGCTAAAGATACTTGCGCGATGATGGGAGAACCAGACCGATATTTAATGTGGCATCCTGCTCATCCAAGAGATTCAATTCGTTTAAATCCACTTAAAAACTTCTATCGTTCTTCTGAGTTAGCGGCTCGAATAGTAGCGTTGATACCAGAAGATGGTGACTCGTTTTATCGTGATATTGCAAATACGGTACTGCAATACATGATTGATGCGATGCACATGATAAATGAGCAAGTAACTCTAGTTAAAGTACGTTATTACTATGAACACTTTGGTGAGCTTGTTGAGAAGTCAATACTATCTTGGTTTGATGCTTGTAAAGTTGATTGGCGCACAGTCATTTTCCAGCGTTTACACAGCTCAAAAGATGAAGAAACTAAAGCGATGATTTGTGCTGATTTCTACAAGAGCAAGGTAGCCATAAAAAACCCCAATCCAGTAATTGATAGCTTATTGTCAATGTATATTGATAAACGTCGAATATTAGAACAATCAACAGCAAACTTGATGGCCAATCTATCAAAAGTTACAAATGGTGCGTTAGCTGAAATGTTGTCACCGTCTGATCCGAACGATACTCGACCAAGCTACGATATGGCCACAGTGCTTTCTACGAATAAGATTTTTGTGATTGGTACTGACTCACAATCAGACCGATTAGTATCAAGTGCAATTGGTAAAATGATACTAGCTGATGCTACAGCAGTTTCCGCCGCTCGATATAATTATGGGGATGGTGATTGCCCAATGATTAATATCTTCGTAGATGAAGCTAGTGAAATGTTGTGTACACCTCTGATCCAGTTAGTGAACAAATCTCGTGGTAGTAACTTTAGGCTATGGATTGCAACCCAAACAATTAGCGATCTCGTTGCTGAGCTTGGTAGTGAAGCGAAAGCCGACCAAATAATAGCATCAACGAATAATTTTATTTCGTTCCGTTGCGCCGATGAGCCGACACAAGATCGAGTTGTAGCTAAGACACCACAAACGAGAGTGCGTTACGTGATGCGTACACAAGGTTTTAATTCATCGAATGAAGAACTGGACGGTTTAGGTGCGAATATTGGTGAACGCTTGATGGAAGAAGACGCTGATTTATTTGCTAAGGAACTTATGGGCCAATTGCCTGACTTGGAGTACGTTGCTTCATTTAGTGGCGGTAAATTAGTAAAGGGTCGCATTCCCATTATCTCTGAACCTAAGCATATGGAGGGTAGTAATGGCTGATGAATTTGAAGGTAGATTTAGCACTAAACCTCTTTGGTTAGTGGTCATTATCGTAGTATCACAAATTATTTTCCTAGCTAGTTTGGTTTCACCTCAGTCTGTACGAGAAAGCATGGTAAGTGAAGTTCAGTATATGAGGACGGTTTACGGAGATGATTCTACATTTTCCATATACAACGATGCACAAAATATGAGTGATAAAGTTTTATATGATTCAGGATTTGAGTCGAAAGTTAAAGCGTTCTTCTTACCTGAAGAATATCGCCGTACCAAGCAAGTTACAGATATGAAGAATTTTAATACCGGCTTTTGGGATGTATCTGAGCGAGTAATAGATGGATTTTTTGTGAATGCAGAGTTTGCTATATTGAGAATCTATGCCGTGAAGCCTTGGTTATTGATGATGCTATTAGTCGTTACAGCATCATTGGTTACGGGGTTAATGCAACGTGAAGTGAAAAAGCATGGTTTTGAGTTTTCATCACCGTTGAGGCACGGTTTAGCTCGAAGACTGCTTTATATTTTACCTTTGTTGCTTTACTTAACAGTGGTTACACCTTTAGCTATGCCGCCTTATATCTATCCAACAATTTTAGGTTTTGTTGGGTTAGCTATCATGCTCATTGTATCGAACACAATTAAGCGTGTGTAAGTAGAACAGGGAAGCCCAATACCTATTTTGGTTTTGGGCTTCATAGATAAGCCGAACCTATAAAATTATTGGTTCTTACCGTTACTGCTCTTAGTGTCTTCGTTTTCTGTTATTTTGCTTTTTAATGCCGTGGTGAGTGAGTCACGTTCACGTTTTAAACTAGCTAACTCATTTTCTTGCTGAGAGATCTGTTTTTGCAGTTCTACTAATTGGCCCTGCACTCTGGCCAGTTCTTCACTGGATTTCTTAGCGTGTTCTGATTCGGTTTCCAATCGAGTAATATCTTTTTGATAGACTGCTTCAAGTGCTGTCAGTTTAACTATATTGGTCTTCTGATCAGCCAATTGTTCACGCATAGTTTCAAGTTGCTGTTTGGTTTCTGCGTGTTGTTCTGATTCGATGTCTCGTTTTGCCGCATCAATAGAAAGTGATTTTACCTGTTCGCGGAGGCTTTTAGTTTCAGTTTCAGCTTTTTCTAGTTGCTTAGTGATTTCATTTACGAGCGCAGTAGCCTCACTTTCCGCTTTATCAATATCTGATTTACAGCGGCTCTCAACTTTTTCACAGTTTGCTAATGCGGTATCTCGGTCTTTTTCTGCTGTTTGAATACGAGCTTCAGCTAAATCAGCTCGTTTCTTTGCCTCGTCAATTGCTAATGTCATTTTACTTTCAGCAAGCTCAATTCTGTTTTGAGCTTCTAGTTCAACTTCTTCGAGTAAGCTCACATATTCATCTATATGAATCTTCTGCTCTTTAATTAGGTCTTGTAGGTTGGATGTTTTTCGGTCAACAACGGTTATCATTTCATCTGCAAGCAACTTGGCAATATTGCTACTACCAATTTCATCAGACATTGTGAGAATTTCAGCGGCGCGTTTATCGTTAAAGTCGCGTAAGAACTTAGAAACAGTGTCCGTCTTACCGCCAGTGACCAGCATAACTTTACGAACAGACGGTTTAATACCTTGTTGGATCATATCAATAGCTGCTCTGGCAACATCATTGTAATTCACACTTGATTTTTGGTTTTCTGTGCTAGTCATTGTTCTATTCCAACATTGCTGATACATAAACGATGATTATAATCTATTTAGAAACACAAAACATCAAGAAACACCTGTTTCCCGTTTCCCTTTATGCAAATTGTTGTTTTGTTGGTATTTAATGCATATATTAATAATATATGCTTATGAGGTGGTGATATGACAGAGAATAACGAAGGTATAGAAATAGAAGAATCACTTAATTCTATTGTATTTAAAATCAATGAATTAGTTGATGATGCGGTTTCGGAAAAACGGTTAGTACCGATTCGAGAAGCAGGAGAATTAGAGGTGAGGGGCGGATACCAGCTCCCGTTCAATCGAGATATATTAAAAGCAACGAACGCTTATGAGTATTCAGAATTAAAAAGTGCTCTTGATGAACTTCATCAACAATACTACGCACTTGGAAAAGACCGGCCCTATCGTAACATGCCGATATTTTTGGGTGACAAGGTAACAGGCATTACGATCCGCAAGAACAAAGCATATCGCGGTTATGATATTGAGGGTGAGAATGCAGAAAAAATGATGCTTTTGTTTGAAACAGACAATATTCCTGAAGCAAAAGATCTCATAGAGAGACTTTCGAGCGAGGGTAAAGGTTTACTTCATTTAAGTATGGAAGTTGAAGAATTAGTATCGTGTGTAGTGTGTAGTGTGTATGTCACAGAGCAATCGTTATTAGAGTATTTTCGTACTCTTGAGATCTCATTTAGTCGCGTTAGGTATCGTTGGCTAACGGGTACACAGTATCGAGCTAGGGTTACTTACATGGATGGAGAAAGAAAAGATATGAGGTGGGGGGTGTTTATTGTGTCACCGCCTAGCCCTTTATCACCGAGAAGTATTCTCTATCCACGACCTAGAAAATTGCGAGCTAAGAGCCTAAATGATCCCATGATAGCAACAAGGATTACGCATATTGGAAAGGTGAAATTAAGAGAAAAAGATGAAATATACTTGGTTAAATAATAACGTATATATTAATAATATATGCGCAAGGTGAGTTTTGATAAAGTGTCGCCCGTACCAAACTTAGAGCATTATAATCTTAGTATGGGACTGGTCATACTTGTTGCATAAAAATACATTGTAATTGACTAAATATGAATCAATGACTTAAATGAAACTTGGTTAATAATTTTACATTTGCTCACTAAATATGAATGGTGTTATGCGTTAAATTGCGAGATGTTTGAATAAAATTCGATAAGCAGGAATGGTTGGTTGTATGTCAAAAGTAGCGGTGATTTTGTCTGGTTCAGGGGTGTTTGATGGTTCAGAGTTGCATGAGACTGTCATAACAATGTTGCATTTAGAAAAGCTAGGAGTGAAGTATCAAACTTTCGCTCCAGATACTCAGCAACTTCATACAATAGACCATTCAACGGGTGAAGCAAGCGAAGGTCGTAACGTTTTAGTTGAATCGAATCGTGTTAGTCGAGGTACAACCCAGCCATTGACTGAGTTGAACCATCGGGATTTTGATGCTCTTATTTTTGTCGGCGGGTTTGGTGCTGCTAAAAATTTATCTGATTTTGCTGTGAAGGGGAGTGAATATTCTGTCATTCCTAGTATTGGTAGTGTCATCACAGAGTTTAATCAGAACAATAAATGGATTTTAGCAATGTGTATCGCCCCGGTGCTGCTTGCAAAGGTAGTCTCAGGTTCAAAACTGACAATTGGTAGTGATAGCGGAACAATAGAAGCAATGGCTACAACGGGTGTTAATCATGTTACTTGCTCGGTGGTAGAGTCTTGTGTGGATGAAGAAAATAAGCTGATTACGACACCTGCTTATATGTTAGCCAGTAACTTAATTGAGTTAGAAGAAGGTATTAGTGAAGCTCTAAAGTTGCTTTCAAGTAAATTGTAACAATTGAAGCCTGTGCTATTACAGGCTTTAGTTCTAAAGGCAACGGGATATTTAGTAAATAGTAACCGACAATTACCGACAATTACCGACAACTGAATGGGGGTCTTTAATGGATGCAGACCAATATAAACACCTCAGTAAACCAACAAAAAAGTTAGAAAGCTTAAAGGCTTATAAGGACGGTTTATTTAATTTACGGTTTTCAGGGTATTCATATGACTCATTATCTAAGTGGTTAAAAAACAATGGATTAGAGGTAAGTGAACACACTGTCAGGCGTTTTTTTTCAAAGTTCGCTTCGGACTATGAATCATACAAAACAGAAGGTATTAGATAATGGACGCAAATAAAAAAGTGAATGCGACTATGGCTAATATTGACCTTGAAAAAGGCAGAAAGGGCAAATATTTAAGCCAGTATGCACTCGGATTGTCGGCGATTTTGGGATGGTGTTTTGCATTACTACTTATTTCTACAAAATCGAGTGATGTTATCTACAAAGAACAATTAACACCTGAGATTTCATATAATTATACTCGCTACACAGTATGGTTTCATTCAGAAGGTAAGGTGCGAGAGCTGAGGTCTATTCTTTCTCAATATGACATAAATGATCCTAAAGAAATTGGCAAGATTAAGATGCTAATTAAGTCAATGCTTATTCGTAGAACGGAAGTTTATACTCAAGAGCTAAACGCGCTTAATATGCCAATCCCTTCAATGGGTCAGTATTACTTAACGGTTTTTGATTTTGAGCGATTTTTACAAGAAGTAGTAGAGGTGTCCTTATCAAAAGAAATGAGTCTAGATGCAAAGATGATTAGTGTGTATGAAATCATGTTTGTTTACCAAACAGAGGCAAACAAAAGAGTTAAAACAGCTTTATGGAATGCGGGGTAGTTGTATGAATGAAGTAATCACGCTTGGAGAATATAGATTTAGCAAAGACTTGCTGATTGCCATCATTATCTTTTTCTTAGTCATAACTATTGTTTTAGCGAAGTTCTATTATAGCGATAGTAACGTGCTGTTCAGAGAGAACAACAAATCAAATCAAAGCCGTGGTGATGAAGGGGATATGGAGATTTTACCAAACCAACCGTCACTACAGGTGCAAAATGAGAAAAGTAATAATGACTATCTTAAACTAGCGTTCTGTCCAAATGAATGTGCTGTAATTAATGCAGAGACACAAGAAGTCATTGCTAAATTTCATGCTGGATCTCAAAATTGCCGATTAATGACATATCTATTTAGGCATCCAAACAAAACACACGATGAATACGATATAGCATTCAAAGTTAATCCAACTAAGCCAGAAAGTTTTTATATTCGCAAAGCTATTTGT
Source organism: Vibrio halioticoli NBRC 102217 (assembly GCF_000496695.1). Taxonomy (GTDB): domain Bacteria; phylum Pseudomonadota; class Gammaproteobacteria; order Enterobacterales; family Vibrionaceae; genus Vibrio; species Vibrio halioticoli. Next base: position 28,520 of record NZ_BAUJ01000030.1, on the reverse strand, counting down.
AATTTAAAACTTGATAAAGACCTACGCAGTAAAATGTTTACAATTCATGGTGCAAAAAAGGTCACTTTAAATACATTGATTCCCATTCCCGCAGATGTAGCCTAGCTATGCCAGTTTCATTTTTGAAAGCATAAACAATCATGTTTGTGCTTTTTGGCACGTATCCACCTATCTAAAACACTCAAATCTTTACATTTTTTAGTTTTCTCATTTTTCTCACTTACTCATTTTCTCAAAATTCCTATATTTGAGAAAACGAGTGATAGCTAAGTGAGATAGCTATGAGAAAAATTTAGTCACTAATTTGGTTATTGTTTATTTAGCTCAAATTGGACGTTCAATTCTTGCCGATTCTAACGTTCCTATCCAACGGAAAGCCTTTAAAAACAGTCGATTTTGGAAATTTTTTTTCGTCTGTAGACTAAATGGTATGAGCTAATTGCACAGTGGGAGGTGCAGCCATGTTAGATGACAACACTATTGATATACCAGATTTGGTAGATGAACCAATCCATTTTCTTATTTGGCAGTTTGACGAAATAGCCGCCGTAGCAATCGGTTTAGTCGTTGGCATTGTCATCAACTCACCAATGATCGGCCTAGTGCTTGGTCTTTGTGCAAAAACTCAATATTGCAAAATACGGGACGGCAAACCGCGTGGATATTTTATTCACCGGCTTCGTGATCTTGGATTTACGATTGACCATGTATCCGAACACTCGTCTATGCAACCACCACTAATAGATGAATTTCATTCATAAGTCGTGTTGGTTATTTGCAGTAAGGAGTTTGAACAATGGAATTTTCTCGATTAAAAACCGATTTTAAACTACTCAAGGAGAGCAACAAACTTCTTGTCGTAGCAAATGTCGTACTCGTATTAGTGCTATGTGTGTCGTTATTCTTTAATACACAGAAAGACACAATCGTAATTCACAACCTCAATGAGCATTGTGTAGAGAGTGAATTATCTCGCACAAATATGAGTGAAGACAACCACAAGCGATTAGGTTTCTATATCGCAAACATGCTTGGCAACATCACACCTAACAGCTCTGAATACACAATCAAATCAGTTATGCCGTTCGTTGGCCCTCGAATTTACAAAGATGTAAGAGATTCAATATCAACGCAACTTGGCGAATTGGTAAATGAGCGAGTTGTTATGAGCTTTTCACCTGAACGTGCTTTATACGAAAACGGTACTGTCTTTATTACTGGTCGTGGCCAAATGGTAGGCCCAACAGGTAAAACAGATCGCTTCTCTCGTACTTATGAAATGCAATTTAGTGTCGAAAATTATACACCTCTACTGCATTACATAAATGTCTATGAAGGTGGGCCTCGTGACTCGGAGTGGACTGCGAAGCAAAAGAAAAAGGAGCAAAAATAATGAATATCAAACATCTATTGATACTTACTTTGCTTCCTTGTGTGATTCCCGTGAGTGCTACGGAGTTAGCGGTCGTACCAAGTACAACTAATTCTAATAACCAAAGTAATTCAGCGGGTAATTCTGAAAAGCAAAGTGCAGTTCATGTAATTTCATCCAAACATGTAAATCGCATAGTTACACCCTTCAAAAATCCATCAGTTAAGCTCGATGCAGTTGAAGGAGTAGCTACTAAATCACAAGGTAATGTGCTTTACCTTTCAACATCATCTTCGCAACCAATAGCGGGTTTTATCACTGAGTCTGGCGATGAATCAACGTCTATCAAAGTGATATTCAGACCAATGCCTGTTGCACCACAAGAAGTGATCTTGAAAGGCAGTACCAATGAAGGTTCTGAATTAGCCAGACGTTTTGAACGCTCTAATCCAAGATCTGAAACTATTAAAAATGTCATGGGTTCTCTGGTCAGGGGTGAGCTACCGAACGGCTATCAAATGAAAAAGGTAAACGCCCAGTATTTGCCTAGTTGCAAGCAATCTGGACTTACGTTCAATTTCTACAATGGCCAATTCGTTACTGGTGGTGATTATGTAGTGTCAATTGGTATTGCTGAAAACCGTTCTACACAAGCCGTAAACTTTACAGAAAACAGTTGCTATAAAGACGGTGTAGTGGCGATTTCAGCATACCCAACAACAACTTTGCTACCGAATGAGAAGACGGAAGTATTTGTAATGTTCTACAGAAACAAGCCAGTTTCGACACAGCAGAAAACTCGCCGTTCGTTAATTGGAGGATAAGACGATGAATAAATTTTTATCGAAATATCTAACCCCTAGCCAAATGAGTAAGGCTTATATGGTCGGCGGTGCAATGATAATTATCGTTGTAGCTATTATAGCGATGGAAGCACTTGGCCCTGAGCAAGCAGTACGAAAAACTCAGCCTAAAGTTGAGAATTTAATCACAACCAAAAACGCTCGTGACTTTGGTTTAGATGCTGTGAATGACAAAGTTACCGACCTGAATAAGCAGTATTTAGCGACTAAAGAACGTGTCGATATTCTGACTGAAGAAAATAAGACACTGAAAGCTAACTCGCGTCAATCTGTCGCTCTAGCAAGAGAGTTACAGCAAGCTCTTAAAGAGATTAGTCAGTTAAAAACTCAATTAGCAGAAACCGATGCCGCTACTCAAGCAAGAGTTGAAGAACTTGTGCGCTATGAACTTGGTGAGGTTGAAGTCAATACAATTCTAGGTAGTGAACGACCTGTTGTGCCAGGGGCGGGAGCTGGTACGGAAACACTCCCTGTCCAACCTGAACGTAGAGCTGTTAAAAATGGGCAATTTTCGTATGGCGGGACGACCAACTCAAATACGTCAAGTTCAACTAAAACCCTACCAACTAGAACGTTGCCAACCAAAGAAAACCCAACAGGTGATGTTAATTATCGACCATCGAGCGGTGATAGAAGAACTGAAATACTGTTCAGCGTGATTGAAGATCCAACGGTTGAACCTGTAGTCGATGAAAACGAAATCTATTTACCTAAAGGTGCGATCTTAACTGGTGTGTTATTGACAGGTCTTGATGCACCTACCGCTTCATCAGCTCAACAAAATCCAGTTCCTTTATTGGTTCGCCTCAAGAAAGAGGCCATCTTGCCTAATTTTCATACTTTAGATGATGTAAGAGAGTGTTTTGCTCTTATGGCGGGATATGGAGATCTCAGTTCAGAGCGAGCCTTTATACGTGGCGAAGCAATTACATGTGTTAGATACGATGGACAAGTGATTGAACAGAGCTTCAAAGGTTTCGCAGTGGGTGAAGACGGCAAAAATGGTTTAAGAGGCACGTTAGTTACACGTAATTCAACAGTATTGGCCAATGCAATGATGGCGGGTTTTGCGGCGGGTATGGCTTCAATGTTTGATGTGAACCCTGTGCCAGTAATTTCAACAAGCAGTTCAGGGCAACAACAGTATCAAGATGTTTGGTCTTCAGATGCACTACAAGGTGGTGCGGCCAAAGGTGCTTCAGAGGCTATGACGAAACTTGCTGACTATTACATGAATTTAGCCGACTCAATTCACCCTGTAATTGAAATTGGTGCGGGGCGTGTGGTCGATATGGTGATCACAGAGGGGACAACATTATGATTTCATTAAATAAATTCAAGAAAATTGAGCGTTCTTTTATTGATTCAGGAGTGGGTAAGAGCATTTTGAACAATAAGAATAATCTACTTTTTTTATCACTTTCTTTTGGGTTGGTCACTGGATGTTCCATTGGTCAGAGTGAATTTAACTGTGCGTCAGGTGATGAAAACTCACTTTGTGCGAGTTCACGCACAATCTACAAAGCAAGCAACGGTGAAATGAAAGAAAACGATGAAATTATTTACGTTAGCAATGGTGAAAGAAAGAGCATAACGCTTGATGAACTCAATGAAACCAATGGCTTAGGGGTATCTTCTGAGTCGATTTCGGAAACTAAAAAAAGCGTGGGAGAATCAAATGTATCAGTACCTTTTTCCTTCAGTTATGACGGGGATGTGCTGAGAAAAGATGTAAAAGTTTTACGAATATGGGTCGCACCTTGGGTAGATACTTCGGACGACCTGCATCTATCAACGTTGGTGTATACCGACATAGAAAAGCGTAAATGGGAGGTGGGAACAATTAACAAGGAATCTCAAAGGTTGATTAAACCTCATTTGAAAAAACCTGTGTCTGTGCAGGGTTCAACTAAAACTTCTACCAAGTAGCGGCTAACTGAACAACACAGTCAAAGTAAAAATTGAAGACCAAAACCACAAGGAGATATGTTATGGGTTTTTCAAAAGTAGCAATGAATGACGATATGAAAATGCGCCTAGCCTTTTTTGCGTCACTAGCAGTTCTTACGTTCGTTATGGCGGCAATGGCTCACGCTGGCGGTGCAGATACCACGTTTGATGTATGGGTAGATGAAATGACGGCTTGGATCACTGGCTCACTTGGTAAAGGTATCGCTATTGCGTTTGTGATGGTTGGTATCGTTATGGGTGTTGTTCGTCAGTCATTGATGGCATTCGCTATCGGTGTAGGTGCTGCGCTTGGTTTGAACTACACGCCAACAATTATCGGCAACCTGTTTACTGCGATTATCTAAGGGATTCAAGGCGATGATGATGTTACTCAAGATTTTTTTAACTGTCTTTTTAGTGCAAGTTATCGCCTTTCACTCTTTAGCTAATGAAACAGCAAGTGAACAAATAAAAGCGGCTGTTAAGGTCGCGTCTAAACCGAAGAAACTACTGCACTCGAACGCTGTTGTGTTGTTTGCAAATAGTGGTGAGTCAGTAGTTGTTTCGGATAACCCTCGTTGGGTGATTAAAGGTCAGCTTTTTGATATGTGGTCAAATGTTGAAGTGAACGGCACAGCTCAATTAGAAGCATTAGAGAGAAAGTTACCACTAGATAAACTCAACGTGAATACCAAAGATGTGTTTGATTTCATAGTGAATCCATCAAAATCGCAAACCGTTACGATTTTCATAGATCCATTTGAGGAAAACACTTCACACGTAGTTTCAGTGCTATCTAAGTACGCAACGGACTATAGACTTCGATTTATTTTAACTGCGGTTGAAGCATCACACATAAACCCTTTTATTGCGCTTCAATGCGCTCACCAAAAAGTGAATGATGCAGTGATTTTAGATCAATTGATAACTCAAAACTTCAGTGATGCAAAGGCAAGTTGCGATCAGACAAAAGCAATGAACTCATATGGTTTGAGCGCATTTTTACAAATAAAAACATCGCCAACATTGGTTGCACCAAATAGTGAATTGAGTGTGGGTATGCCTAGCCAATTAATGACTTGGTTAGCTAAGAACAGCAATTAAGGAGAGTTGTATGTTTGATTATAAATTCAAAGAAAACGAGTCTAGCCGTTTGTTTAGGCCGTTAGCGTTTGATAAAGGTCACAACTTGTTCTTATGTGACGACCAAACATTAGCTTTCTCATTTATGTGTGAACCCGTGAGTGGTTGGGATGAACAAATTAATTCATCGCTAGAGTTAATGTTAAATCAAGATACTTATCCAATTGGCACAATGATTAGCTTTTCATTGTGGGCAAGTCCAGATATTCGTCACGTTATTTCAGGTTCAGATCGTTTGCGTAGAGAGTGTAAGTCGGCACTACTTAGAGAGAGCCAAAATAACGCACTTGGTTTTTTACAAAGCGGCACTAGAGAGCCGATTGAAATGATCCAACGAACTAAAGTACGTGACTTTCAGCTAATCATCACACTTAAAATGCCGCTTGCTGAAATGGATATTGCCCAAGATGAATTAACAGCTGTCTTAGCGATTCAGCGAGTTATGGAGCAACGTCTAACGAAAGCATTTTTTCAACCTAAAAAAATGACAGCGAAAATGCTTATTAACGTCATGAACGCTATGTTGAATTGGCAAGATAATGCTGAGTGGCTACAAAAACGCAATCTTCCTGTAGACGAACAAAAGACTATCAATGAGCAATTTTTACAGTATGACACTAGCGTTTTTAAACAACGAAATGGTGTTGTCTTAGGCAGTAAAGATAAGCCTACTTACGCTCGTATGCTGACGGTTAGACGTTTTCCTAGACGCACACAGGCCGGGGCGACTTTTCGTTGGTTTGGTGATCCGTTTGATGGTATGGGCTGTGTCACACAGAACTTTTTGATTACGATAAATATCAATTTTCCTGACTCACTCAAAGAAAAAGGAAAGTTAGAAACAAAGAAAAGTCACTATATCAAGCAGTCGTTTTCGGCTCTAACTCAGTTCGCACCAAAAATTAAAGATATGAAAGCTGATCTAGATTCTATTACTGAGTCCGTTGCGAACGAAGGGCGCATTACACAAGTAACTATTTCTGCCGCTGTTTTTGGTTCTAATGAAACTGAAGCTGATGATGGTTTAACCTCACTTCAAAGTTACATGAAGCAAGCAGGTTGTACGATGGTTAATGAAGATTCTTTTGCCATTCCATCATTTATCCAATTACTGCCATTTGGTGCATGTCAAAAAGCAGTGAGATATTCGCGCCGATACTTTACGTTATCATCACAGCACTTAATCCCAATACTACCAATTTTTTCTGAATGGAAAGGGACAGGCACACCGACTTTAAATTTTGTAAGTCGTACAGGCCAGATCATGAGCGTAGATCTATTTGACTCAAAGACAAATTATAACCTCAACATCTTTGCTCAAAGTGGATCAGGTAAGAGTTATCTTACGAATGAAATTATCCGTGCTTATTTATCAACAGGAAATAAAGCATGGGCCATTGATGCAGGTGAATCTTACAAAAAATTGAGTGATAGCTTAGGTGGAAAATTTACGACATTTAATTCAGATGACAAGCAATTATCTTTAAATCCATTCACCATGATACCTAAAGATGATCCTACGGCGTTTATTGACAGTTTAGAAATGCTCGGTGGATTAATCTTGGCGATGGCATTTACTAAGTCTTCACCGTCTGATTTACAAGCGTCTGAAATTGAGAGAATTTTACGTGAACTGTGGGAAATTAAACAGCACGACTTGTTGATTGATGACGTTGCTGAAGCCTGTCTACGAGAAGAAGACACTCGAATTAAAGATATAGGTAAACAATTATCACCATTTACATCTATTGGCCAGTTCGGTAAATATTTTAATAAGCCACACAATGTTGAGTTCAAAGGTGATTTTAACGTTCTTGAGCTAGACGGTTTAAGTGAAACACCTCGCTTGCAAGCGGTTGTGCTATTTATGTTGGTTGTTCAAATATCACACAGCATGTACCACGAGTTTAAACAAGATAGAAGTATCAAACGATTAGTTATCATAGATGAAGCATGGGATCTATTAGCGAACTCAAAAGCCGTTGAAGCCTTTATAGAGAAAGGGTTTCGCCGTTTTAGAAAGTACAATGGAAACGGAACATTGGTAACTCAGGGGATAGGAGATACGCAAAAGACCGATGCAGGTAAAGCAATCTCTGAAAATGCGGCTAATACCTTTATCCTTGCTCAAAAAACGTCTGCTATTACGCAAGCGGAAAAAGACGATCTTATGTCATTACCACCTGCGGGTTATCGTATGTTGCGTAAGGTTTCGACTGAGGCGGGTCACTACTCTGAAATCTTCTTTAATACATCAACAGGTATGGGTGTAGGTCGCCTTATCGTTGATCCATTCCGCAACCTAATGTACTCATCGAACCCTAAAGACAACGCTTTAATTGATTCTTATACCAACCAAGGGATAAAAATAGAAGATGCCATGAATGCGGTTGTTGCCGACAACAACATGGCAAGATTATCACTTGATAAGCCTGAGTATTTAAAAGAAGACATTTACGAGCTTGAATCCAATCATGATGCAGAGATATTGAATAATCCCGTAGTCCAAGAAGGTACTGCAATCGGAGATACTGATCCAGACGACAATGACCTAGTACCACTGCGCAGTGTGAGTTAGGAGGGTCTGAGCATGGAAGCTACTACTCAACGTCAACATCCATTATGGATACTAACAAAAATGATATGGCTCGGTATCTTCATGGTCATTGGTGCGAGCATACTTTTTCACTTAGTTGGCCAACGCTATCAAGTCGTTTTTGATACTCAAGCTGAACGTTGCATTCCTGAATATTCAGTTTATCTCGTAGATCGCTCCGTGACGACCTTTGAAAGAGGCGGAATTTACACATTCACAGCTCGAAATATGACTCCATATTTTGAAGATGGTCAACCAATAGGTAAGTACCTTGCGGGAGTCGCTGGGGATCATGTTGTTCAAAATAAACATGGCGTATTCATCAATGGCACTCAGATAGCCGATGGTAATTATGCTGCGGCAGAAAAATTAGGTGTTTCACCTGAACACTATCATAAAACCTTCGTGATACCTGAAGGTCATTTTTTCTTTGTCGGTAGTCGTACTGCACCACGTTCTTTTGATAGCCGTTACTACGGCTTGGTCAATCAAGACCAATTAGTAGGGGGCGCAAATCCATTATGGTAGCACTCACAATTAAAAAGCTCTGTCTGAGCGTCTTAATGTTTGGTCTTCTCTCCCACGAAAGGGCCATAGCGTCATATGAGCATTCAGATAGCAATGTAGCTCGCTCTATCGGCAAGGGTAAGGCGATGCTTGAAGATGGCTTTTTAGAACACCTACTATTGCAAAAAGAAGGGGTTGTAGAGACTACCGACAAAGATCCTCTCTATCTTACTGCTGAGACTTTGCATCATGTGATTTTAATCAGTGATGCAATGGGTTTAGTCGAACTGCATCAGCTATTTAAGAAGCTAGAATACCGCGATGACGTTTCCTTTGCGATTCGCGGTTTACTGCCAAATGAGAAAACTATTAATGATGTAGGTATGCGTATCTTGCACTTATTGGATGGTTTTCAGAACCTACCTCATGTAGTGCTAGATCCAAGGCCATTTGCAGAAGTCCAAGCAGTAAGCGCACCGATGATTTTAACGTATCACGGTGAAACGTTGCTGGCTTCCGCTACTGGCCTAGCAAACCCTGTGTATATGGAAAATAAGGTGCTACGAGGTGAGTTAGGCGATTTAGGAAATCATGGGTCAGTCGTTACCATATCCGAAAGGGATTTAAATGAGGTAATGAAAGAGCGTATGGCTAACTTGGATACCGATAAAATCAAAAAAGAAGCGGTAGAACGCTATTGGGAACACGCCGTGTTCTATCAGCTACCTAATGCGACTTATTCACAAGAACGTATTTTCACGCCTCTAATTACGCTGAATGAAGATATTGCGCTCGATGATGGCACGGTCTTATTCGCACAAGGGCAACAGTTCAATACATTAGAAGTAATGCCGTTCACTCAGCGTTTAGTCATTTTTGATGCGACTAATGAAGATCAAATGGCATTTGTTAAATCACTTCCTCAAACAGATTTTAAAACTACTTACGTGACTACTCGTTTCGATAGAGCATTGAAATGGGATGCTGTTAAAGCGGTTGAAAACGAACTTAATGCCCCTGTGATGCAGTTAAACCAAGAGTTAATTACAGGGTTTAATCTAATGGTTATTCCCTCTGTAATAACTGCTGATAACACCAATAAAAACTTCATCATACGAGAAGTTTTGGTAGGGGGTGAGTGATGCGCTCTTTATTGTCATTTAGCATTTTAACTGCCTTGGCTATGCCTCAATCATTTGCTGACGACACAGAACCGCATGAGCTTGGTTCTTGTGATAACGCAAACATATTATCGGCTTCAATGATCAGTGATGTTCCTTGGAATGCAATGTATCCAATTCGATTAGCCGGTACGCAAATTGGGCCATCAGGTTCAGGTGTGCCAAATGGGGCAACAAATAAGGCTTTTTGTGCTTGCCAAGATGATTTAGGTGTTTTCGTTCCTGGCTTCACTCAGTCGATGTTTGAACCTGCTCGAATTATTGAGCTGACACGCACACCAGATTGCATGATGACTCTAGGTGGTGCTGAACTTGGTATGACAAATAAGCGTCTTAGAGGAACTACGGGCTCAAATGATCAAGGTATTGGGCAAGGCGCATCAGCGGGTTTTTGGCATTACCATTATTTCAGTTATCCATTACTTTTGATGTTGGAAATGGTTGTCGCAAACCGCTGTGGTGATGGCTATTTAAGCATGGATTTACTGTATGTTTCAGAGCTTGATCCTACATGGAACGATCCAGAACTTTCTTTTTTCGCTTCGCCTGAATCTGCCATGTTTGCCAACCCTATTTCTCTTGCCGCTTGTATAGGTGATGCAAGTGCCGCCGCAGTTGGACCACCTATTGATAGCTTGTACTGGTGCGCGGGTGCATGGGGTGGCTTATATCCATTTTCAGGGTTCGTATCGAACAAAAGTTCTAACGCTTCTAAAACGAGTCTATTAGCAACTCGTTCAGTCGCAGCACTTCATAGAAGAATGTTGGCCAGACAAACCGTAGGTGACGATGCACTGTGTGAAGCACCAATATTCCCAACAATTCCTAAATCTCAATACAAGATGAACATGATGTACCCCGTACCAGAACGTAGCTCTGCGCATCAAATAGGCGCACCTGCATTGCAGTGGGGAGAATGGCGCAACATACCAAGTAAAGAAGACGCGATCTATATGCTATGGCGTTATAACGACTGTTGCACCACATATTACGATTAAGCACTGAGGGAGAATGGCCATGAAAAAACTTCTTCTAACGATTGCTCTCATTTCAACTAATGCTTCAGCTTTTTGCTTTGAAGAAGCCGGGAGAGTGTTCGATGTGAACCCTAAGTTACTGAAGGCAATTGCGTTCACAGAATCGTCAATGAACCCGTCTGCTTTTAACGATAAAAATCGAAATGGCACGGCGGATTACGGACTAATGCAGATCAATTCGACTTGGTTTGAACGACTAGAAGCTAAAGGCATATCGCGTGATGTTGTGATTAACGATCCCTGTACAAACGTTTTTGTTGGGGCATGGATATTGGCTCAAAACTTTGAAACATCAGGGGAGACTTGGCTTTCGGTTGGAGCTTATAACGCAGGATATTCAAACAGAACCGAGAAAGCTAGACAGAAATATATTGGTATTGTTCAAACAAATCTAGCAAGGCTAAACGAATGAAAATAGGGATATTAATCTGCTTATTTTTAACAGGATGCGCGGATTCAGTGATTTGCGGAGTACCGCAAAACTTTCTGATTAATGAAATAAATCAGATGGAACAAGTCAATCAATCAACGGAGAACTGATTATGGCTAAAACAGCGAAGCGTAAATATTCACGACCTGCGCTAAAAAAAACGGTCGTAGTGAACTCAGAAGCGTCTATTGATGCGATGGGAACATACGTCAATCAAACAATGTCGGCGATCTACAGCATTGATGTGATTTTGTTCTACATCGGTAGCCAAGAAGTTGCGGATGAAGCCAATCAAAAAATTGCTGAACTCTTTGAAAAGAAACTTCAGCTTTTTGATAAAGAGATAGACAAATTGCTTGCCATTGTAGATGAGAATGACATTGAAGATATTTCATACACAGAGCAGCGTTCTAAAGATTACAAAGTCTATTCGCCACTGTGCGCAACGTACCTCAAGCTCTTTAATAAGTTCGAGTTGAACACGAATCTTATTGATCGCCTCTGGCTTAACTGTGAGCTGTCTTCTTCACAGCGTAACAGTAAGGTTCTTAAACTTGGCCGTCATATGCGCAACGTTTCTAGACAGATTATCAACATGTCGAAAATTGCAAGGAAGCTGGCACAAAGTGAAGGTAAAGAAGATGAAGTGAACGCTTCAATTAAAGAACTTACCGATACCGATGCTAAAGAAACCAATATTGAAGAAACCAGTATTACAGCTGAAGAAGTACCTCAAAAAGAGGATGAAACAAAAGCCGTTGCGTAGGTATGTAGCCCTCGCAAGGGGGCGCATATGAAACTTGAATAGGGATGTGCTGTTATGTTGTTATATGATCGAATTAGAGGTTTTATAGGCCAATCAATTACGTGGCTATTACTGCTAACGACTCAAAGCATGACTGTACATCTAGCCTATGCTCAAGATGATTTTTATAATGCGGTAAATGAAGCAAATGAATATGCGAAAGAATTAAGAAACCAACGTGCTACACCAACTTTTGATGATGCGGGAAATCTAACTCACAACGGAAATATCATCTTTTCGACTGAAGAATTATCTGGTCAACAATACAACTCTTATGCTCCCGCTGATACCAACACTTACGGTAGTGACTCTAAAACATTAATGGGCGGTGAAACTGCTCAAAAAACGTATGATAAGAAGACGTTAGACACGGCTGAATCGGCGGGTGAACGTGCTTATCACATAACTAAGAGTTCATTCAACCGTCAAAAACCTGACTTATCAAACGATCCTATTTGGTCTGTAACTGACGATGTTTTTAACAATCTAGAAGAAATTGCCAGTGGTTTTGCGAACTGTGAAATTAGCACAGAGCTTGTTAGTAATGGTCGAGAAATCCACGTACCTAAATACGAAATTTGCACTAAATTACCGGCCATAGAAGCCAGTTTTACGATTAATCATGAGTACGATGTGGGGGTTATCAAGCATAGATCTGGCCCTGTTAATCTATCGCCTTGTGGATTGGGATGCTTAGAAGTTTGGTTAGGTACTATCGGAGATGACTATTGGGGCGGATATTGCTCTGTTTATGAAGAAGCTATGTCAATTGAGGTCATTCAACCACAGTCAATTACAGCGGCTACATTGGCTCGTTCTAAGTTTGATGATTATCACCAAGTCTATTTAAACGGAACAAAAGTATGGAATGGTCCAAACGAGTTGTTTCCACCTGAAACCGAAGGTTCTTGCGAACTAAATACATCATGGGATCTCAATCCAAATGTTGACTTGCTGGGTTATTTTACAGAATTGACTCCACACTCTGACTTGAACTTCCTTACTCGTACCTCTGTTACTGACGGTGGTGAAGGATATTCTCTTGTTAGAGTTCATTACAACTATGAAGATCTAATTTACAACGATGTATGGACAGACGCAGAAAAAATAGCTCAAGCGCATGAAATACAACAGCAATTAGATGATGGCTTTTGCACTGGTGAAATTCGATGCACAAACATGCCAACACTTGATGCGGAAGGATGCACGACGATTAATGGGTTAAGAGTCTGTGAATCAAATTTCGGCGATAACCCATTATCTGAACTTGGCATAAGTCCATTTTGCAAATCTGTTTCCGTGAGTTCGACATGTGATTTCAATAAAGGCGAGTGGTGTACTACAGATCTACAAGGGGTAGAGCACTGTTACGATAATACAACTGAAAACCGCAATACTTGCACGGAGTACGAAGCAAATCCTGAATGTAGTTATATTAAAACTGAGTGTGTCGAAGGAACTGATGCTGACTCTGGTAACTGTTATGTACAAGAAGACACTTATGATTGTGGTTTTACTGTAAATGAAGGTACTGAGACTGAAGAAGATGTATTGCGCTGTGATGGCCAGTTAATGTGTGTCGGTGAGGGATGTTATAGCCCTGACCGTGATCTAGCCAATACCAGTTTTGGTGAAGTCAATGCGTACATGGAAATGCTGAAATTTGCATTTGCAGATATGACTTGTGAGGGAATACCTGACCGTGCTTATGATCCCAATAATACGCCTGATGACTATTTGCCTGTTCCTACGTGTGATTATGGCTACACATATAATGTTGATGCGGATATGTGTTTAAAGCAACTCTCTTGTGCTTACTCTGAAAATGATTTTTACGCCGCTAGTCCACGAAACGGTATTCAGATCTTAACGAATAATACTGTGATTGCTGATGATAATAGTATTACGAGTTGTTCACCTATAACAATAGGATCAATCACATACACTTGTGGTGAAGCAAAGAAAAAACTCGCAACAGATACGTTCTATGAGGTTTGCGCAAATGATGCAAGGGCGATCACGCCTGAAAATTGCCCTAGTCTTCTACACGAAATCAACCCTAAAACAGGGTACTGTGAAGTGCCGCCTAGTCTATCGTGTACTGAACCTGACTATACATTAATTGGTGCGGGAACACCGTTTGATGACAGTGATGATATTTGTCTCGCGCCACAAACAGAAGCAAATTACACCTGCGGTGCAGGGTTTACTTTAGTTAATGGCCAATGTAGCCAAACTCTAACCTCGAATGTCCAATATAGCTGTCCATCGGGCTACACACAAAACGGTACTCAATGCACCAAATCTACGGTAGAAACTACAGCTCGTCCTTTAACTTGCGATCAAAGTAACTTCAATAGTGGCGTGTTCGTATGTCGTTATCAATCTCAAACCTCAACGGCTTGTTCATTTAACTGTACGCCAGATAATTACGGTGGTAACGGTAATCCTCTACCGTACTCTACTTCCATAGCAAAAACTTACGGAAGCTGTGGTCTAGGTTGGACTGCGAACGGTAGTGTCTGTGAAAGAACAGTGACCTCAACAGTTGGAGCAACATTGTATTGTCCGTCTGGATACTCTCTATCAGGGGGGTGTGTTCTCAAACCATTACAACAGCCCCGCAAGAAGTATGCGAAAGTGGTTATGAGCTTGATATAACAAAACAGTATTGTGTTAAGCAACCGCCCACAATGCCCGTAGAGTACAGTTGCCCTCCGTCTTACCCAAACTTCTTTGAAAACGAAACGGTATGTAAGAGTAATGAATACAGCCCTATTGATGGATATGAAGCACCTGCAACGCCTAGCTGCTTAACTGGATATACGTTTGATTCAGCGTCTTCAATGTGTGTTGCAGATAGTGTAGAGCCAACACTTGATTGCCCAACGGGAGGTGTTTTAAATAATGATCAGTGCCAAATAGCTGAACATACTGAATGCCGACAAGATATATACAATCATTCATCATATACAACAACGAATGGTGATTATTACTGTAGTAGAGCAAAAGATTTACGTTTCTACAGATGGGATAACCAATTTGTTTATGCGTTCTCAGAGCCATCACCAACAGGTGATATGCCTAGTGTTAAGGTCGGTAACTTTACTTATTCAGAGAATGGAAACGCCCAAAATGTGCTTACTGAAGATTGCCAATGGTTTGGTAGTCCAGGTCTATATTCGGCGTGGGAAAGTTCCATTTGTCGAACTAGCGATCCTGAAACGTATTTTGCGACAAAGAGTTGCCCGGTTGGGTACAGTCTTAATTCCTCTCAAACACAATGTATTAAAGATGATAGTAGTGTAAGCCCTACATGGACTTGTCCATCATTCCTACCTGTGTTTGATGCAACTACAAATATGTGCTCAATATCAACTACAGCAAAAAGTGAGAGTAAAGAACAACTTAATTACGATGTTACGAAGAATATATTGGAGAGTGTATTAGCTCCATTTGAAATGATGCTTTCGTTAACGACAAGTAAGGCAGTAGCGGAAGATATAGGCACACTGACGGAAGAAGAACAGGTAACACAGTCTTCCATGCAGAGTTATGTTGGTGAGCAATTTGTAGCGGCGGCTATAGAAGCTGAGCAACAAAAAGATATGGTCGCGGTTGGACAACAGCAAATTATGAGCTTAACAAGTACCTCGACCAATAGCGTAGCGGGAACAACTCAATCTGTTGTAAGTGGAAATGTAAGCTGTGAACTTTTCAAAGGTACAGCCTCAGAATGTAAGATTGCCGTGGGTGGTGTTCAAGATTGCTGTAAAAATCCAACGACTATATCACTTGGTGATTACATTGGTTTGATCAGCAAAACCTTGCAATTCGATGCCTTAACAGGACAGGTGTTTGAACTTGAGGGCTACACTGGTGCGTGGGATATAGCAAGCAATTGGACGACTGAAGCGGCTGGATCTGCGTGGAGTACCGTTAAAACAGAATTTGCGTCAGCTTTTGATATTACTCTAACAGAAAGTACAAGTGCAGCAGGGGCGGGAGGTTCGGCGGGAGTGGGCCAAGCCTTAATGTCGTATACGAACGACTTTTTAGCTGAAAGATTTGGTGAAGAACTTGCAGGTATGTTCTTCCAAACAACGGCTGAAGGAGCTGTTGCTTGGTCTGCGGAAATGGCTGCTGTCGGAAATGCACTAATGGTGGTTTATTACGCTTATCTCGCGTATGTGGTCTTTAATCTTCTCGTAAACATCATATATGAGTGTGAAGAAGCTGAGCTTGATTTAGCTATGAAGAAAGACCTTTATTCAACACACTACATTGGCTCTTATTGCAAAGATGAAGTTCTAGGAGCGTGTATAGAGAAACGACAAGTCTACTGCTCATATGATTCACCATTATCAAGAATAATGATGGAACAAGTTTACGCCCAACCTCATATGGGCCTTGATTGGGGAACACCTAAAAATCCTAACTGTACCGGCTTGGCTATAGAACAACTAGAAGATGTAGATTGGGACAACATTAATCTAGATGAATGGATGGGTATATTAATAAAAACGGGTAACTATACCGATATGATAAATATTGATGCCGATTCGCTAACAGGTAGTGGCTCTAATTTGAATTATGAAAAAGATTTAAGCCGTCAAAATGTAATTGAACGTAACGTAGAAAGAGCAAGTAATATAGATGCAGACCAAATAAGGCGCGATGCTTATGAAGATGCGTGGAATACATCATATACTATTGATGAATAGTTTGGAATATAAAAAGGTATGCTAATCTAATATTAATAGGTAATCATTAAGGGAATTAAAATATGATTAAGAATATTATTATAAGTTTTTCATTAGGTTTAATTGTTACTGGATGTTCGAGTAAGCCTGAACCCGTAGATCTCACTCAAGCAAGTGATGCTTATAATATGGCTTACGGAACGTATTTGACGCAACCGTATAGCTTCGGTGGAAGGACTTATCAAAGCCCACTTAAAGACTTCTCTCAAGATGAAGTCGAAACTATTGAGAAAGAATTTAACAAGCCAAATGGCGGAAACGCATCTGTGTTCTTTGGTGCGATTTCCATCTTAACAGGCAACTTTACTGGTGTGATCGATGTTGTAGGCGGTACAGCCGCTAACATAGCATCATCTAAACATCCAAGCTCGCGCTCTGGTTGGATTGTCAGTGTTGATGCAACACAAGCAAGTGATGGCGTACAAGCAAAACAGGTAGCAACCAAAATAATTCAAACTAAAACTATTGAATTACTTGAAAGCAAAGGTAATAAAATAGAAAAAGTGACCTTAAAAGAGAGAACAAAAAAAAGGTCAGGAACAACAGCCTATCAAATAAATGATAAAGCTATTTTTGGCATGGTTACTAACCACTATTATGATAATAAAAATGCCTTTGAATTAAATAGTGACAAAACAAAGTATGTAGTCACTGGTGATACAAACTGGTGGGGAGTACAGATTGCTAATTTTATGGTGTTCGACAAAAACTATGTTAAAGGTTATAAAGGACTTGATGGATACGAGAAATTTATAAAAGATCTTACTGCTACCTTACCCGAAAATTACAAATACTATTCATCTACTTTGCCAAGAACTCAGTTTATGGAAAATACCGATAATTCAGCGTGGAATTGCGATTGTTTTGATAAAACAATATATAGTTTAAATACTCACATAATACCATCTATATATTCTCAAGGAGAACGATACGATTTCATTCAATCTGAAAGATAAGATATAAAAAGAGGGATGACATTATGCAGGTTGAAAAAGCATTAGACTTACTAAGTAGTCAAAATCTAATCTACTTATTATTTGCATTACTTATGTTTACAGGTGTCGTATTCTTAATGAATACAGTATCAGCATTTAAACATAAATATAAGCCAATATCTAACTTGAATACCAAGACGGAGCAGAAATTCTACTTGGTATTAAAAAGCATGTTCAATGGTCATCAATTTGATATAGCTCAAAAAGTAAGATTAGCGGATATTATTTTACCTAGAAACCCTAAAGACATTACATCATTCAATAAAATCTCTCGTAAACATATTGATTTTGTTATTACTGACAGCAAAACAAGTAAAATATTATGTGCAATAGAGTTGGATGATAGATCACATTTAACACCAAGCGCGTTAAAACGAGATAAAGTAAAAAATATAGCTTTAAAGAGTGCGGGAGTCACATTTTTTAGGGTTAAGACAGGTACAAACTACAGTCAACAAATTAACATGATATTAGCTGACCTATCAAATTCATCAATAGGATATAAGAAAGAAAAGAGAACTAAAAGTAATATGGGTAGTAGTTGCCCTAATTGTAATTCGATAGATTATAAAAAAATAAACATGAAATGGCCAAATAAAGGAAAATCGTACTTTGAATGTAGTGACTGTTCATTTACGACTGTACCAATAACTGAAAATCAGCTAAAGGCTAAAGATTCACCTTGGTACAATCCTAAGTTATTTAGAAAGAATTAATAGTTTTAACCTCCGCCTTGAACTATATTTTCACCTGTATGGTTCAAGGTTTTTTTATGATCATTGCATACCGAAAAGACACTCGATATTACGCACTATCTTTGGAACGAGATATGTTCAATTGGTGTGTTTGTAAAAGCTATGGCGGGACGTATGGACGCGCTGAACATAGACGTAAGAAGCCATTTGATGATTTTAGCAGTGCTTTTGATTACTTCGAGTCTGAGCACGAAAGAAGATTAAAAAGAGGTTATCATATCATTGAATAACCCCTTATAACTTTCTGCCTAGTTTACCGCATAAAGTGTAGACTTTACGTTATCCATAAATTCTTCTGAGTTTTTAGAGTAACCATATATAGAGCTATCTACATGAACTGTATTATCATCTACATATATAAATTTTCTAGTTTCACCTAAACCTTTTGTATCGTATGTTTCAAGAACTTTACCAGTATTACTGTAAACTATAGTCACTTCTGTTCCTGCTATATCATCTAACTCTCCATCACCTAATGATTTTCTTGTGATAACTGCACGATTAAAATCAATAGCAATATTATCTCTCTCGCGGACTACAGATGAAACAAGAGTATTATTAGTAGTTGCTATATAATTGGAAATAATCTGATTATCATCATATATATCCCCACTGTTAAATCTAATTAAAGTACTATGATCACTCTTTATTATTTGAGTACCATCAGAAAAAAATGTCAAACCATTTTCTAATGAAGACAACGGTTGAGCTTGTACTCCTGTACCTAAAATTCCAATACTCAACATTGGAGCTAGTATTGAAAGTTTAATTAAATCTCTTCTATTCATTTTGACACCTCAAATCATTATTTGAATTAACGTACATTTCATCGATAGCTGAAACAGGGCACACAGCTAAGCATTTTGCACAACATATACAACTCTCATGTATATAAATCACATGAACGGTACCGCCAGGTCCAACTCCTACCGTCTCATCTCTAATAGCATTAACAGGACATATTGGTTCACAATTACGACATTGAATACATTTTTGTTGATGAATTTGATAGCATGAATTATTCCAAAGTGGAGAATCATCCATTTTAATATCTCCTTCTAGACTAAAAATAAATAATTCTCATTAATCATACACAGTAGATACATTTACGTCGTAAATACCACTGTAACAAACCCATACAAAGTGTAAGGTTATGCAACTACGTTTGTATTACCACTATAAATGCACTACGTGACAGCGTAACACTATTGCTATCTTATAATGCGCCAACACAACTTGTTATTAATATGAATAAGCATAGAATAAAGTTAAAAACTACATAGTTTTTAACGTAAACTTGCTATAATAATCAGTATGCGCGTGTCGTAAGATACTGATTATTAAGGGTTTGGTGTTTTAGCTAAGATTGAGTTTGGAAATTCCAAAATGATGATAATTTAAAGGCTAAACAAGTTATCCACTAATTCTGTGTATAACTTAACCAAGCAAGTAGACATTAGAGAGTGATGATGAGGCGAATTAACCCAAGAGTTGACGCTAACCTGATCGGTGGTAGAAATTTCGATTCAATAGCACCCAAGAAAAAGAGAAAAACGGCTTCAATGCCGCCTGAGTCGGTCAAGGACGCAAATCGTATTTTGGACGCTCTCTATGAGCGAAGTCCAATACTAAGTTTATGCTGTCAAATGTCAGCTCTAACAGGCTTACGTTACAGCGACTCAACATGGTTACGATACGATGATTTTTACGATAGCTACGGGAACTTTAAAGATTCTGTAGCTGTGGTTCAGCAAAAGCCCTTCAACATGAGAATGGGTCGAAAAGATAGTGAGTTTAGTGCAGAAAAAGAAAGAAATGCACTTAGGAAGTCGATTGTCACGCTATACACTACTAATGAGATCAAAAAAATTGTCGATGAAACACGCTTGTTCTCAGGCGGTTCAGATTTTCTTTTTGCTAATGCAAGAAGTAAAACAACAGACGAATTTGGCGGTGTAATTACTCGCCCCATGCACATAGTTTCAGCGGATAGACACCACTCCGCAGTGCAAGATGACCTTCAACTAAAGTTCAAACTTGGGACACACAGCTGGCGTAAGTTCTTCGCATTGCAATTAGTAAGAAGTGGTACAACGATTGAAAAGATTAGAGATTTATTGGGCCAAACGAGCTTAGTAAGTACCGATAAATACTTGCATTCATTCACTCACGAACTACGAGCGGAGGTGCAAAAAATCAGCTTGGAGTCATAAATGAACAAAAATTCAGCACCTTCACCTGAAGCAATGGCCGAAGCAAAGCGACTACTAGATCAGCTAGTCGATTTTGCACTTGCGAACAATATTCCCGTTATAGGGTTATTGGACGCAACAATAACTGACGAAAAACTGTATTTCTTTGATAGTGGTTGCGATGTGATTGCAGAGCAATCAGCTCTAGTAAGAGTCTTAAATGAATCCAGGGGTGATCTTGCTAACTTTCTTATAAATGTAAGCAAACTCAAAGGCTTGGATTCGGACGGTTCTAAAACAATTTATCATTAAAGGGATTTACTATGACAAATACAAACAGAATTTACTTAGGCATTGGTATCGCACTTGCTGGACTTACGGTAAGCAACATATATTTATACTCTCAACTCAGTAGCATGGAAAACACTTACGCAAGTAAACAATCGGTGGCTGCTGTAGCCGATTCTATTGTTACCATCGAACAGTCGAATAATCACAGCATTGGCGATTTTAACAAACAGCTCATGGATAACCCTGAAACGATTGTCAAATCACTTGCGAAGTATCGCTTTGAGCAAGACCAAATTAAACAACACGAAAAATCAAGAGCGATTCAAACTTTAACCGGTGCGCTATACAACGATGCTAACGATCCAGTAATGGGCAATCCCAACGGCAAGCACGTAATTGTTGAGTTTGTAGATTACAACTGCGGTTACTGCAAACGCCTGTCTCCAACGCTTGAAGAATTTTTATCTAAGAACCCTGAAGGTAAAGTTATCGTAAAAGAGTATCCCATTTTTCAGAACCAACCGACCTCGGCTTATGCTGCGATCATGGGTATAGCATTGTTCTACACGGATTCTGAAAAGTACCATCAATTTCACAATGCACTTATGGGAGCTAGACAGCTCTCTAAAGAGTTTATCGACTCAACCATTGTTGGCCTTGGTGTAGATCTCAATACGGTTAATGCTCAAGCCGAAAAAGCAAGAGCGCAAGTAGCCAAAACCAGAACATTAGGTGCTCAACTTGAAGTAACAGGAACACCAACTTTGTTCATTAATGGCCAGAAGTTGCACGGTGGTTACAGTGCAGATCAGCTAATTGCTATGTTTAATTAGTTGCGGTTTATTCTGTTTCAACTCTAGTGACAGTGTCACTCATTAGTGATGGTCGGATTACATTGTTAAAGTACACATTGTATACATTATGTTGAATATCGAATAACATTCAATTGCGCCTATCTCAGCAAAAAATCCAGTGTGGGCTCTCAGCCCTTTGCTAATAATAGCTCTAGTAGCCCTCTTAAACGCGAACAATGACAAAGTCGTACGACAGAATCCCTTGGTGATCACACACCACCAGTTGGTGTTGTAACTCATAATTGGACAATTCTGTGTCAGGTATATTACTAAATTAGGATAAAACGGATTAACTGAGGTATGGCAAAGTAACGCCCGCTTAAGTGGCGAGCAACGTGCGCTAAAATATAGCGCAGCGAAATGAGCACGCGTTCGCGAGTCCGACTTGAAGCGTTTGTTAAGATTCTTTGTACCAATAGTCTCCACCTTTTGAAATGATGTCGTCTTGTAGTAATGCCAGTCAGTTAAGCCGACTGGCATTTTTTCTATTTGTAGCATATTTCTTTGGTTTCAGTTTCACCCAGCGTGGGTAACGCCTATCTTCCCGTCGTGCGGGCAACATAAACAACGATATTTATTGAAGTAACTGTTTGTAATACTTAGGTAAATTACCTGGGCTAGTCAATGGCAGTGTGGCAAAATATTGAGTGACCGCCATTGCGCTACTTGTAAAGCTCAATTGATTTGGCTAGTCGCTCTGATGCTTTTGTCATGACCTGTCTTATCAGATTATAAGCCAACAAAATCCCCCATAGCTCTTGTTTAACCATGTCTGGACGCTTGCTACGCAATGTATATTCGCTGTCGAGCAGCGTTTGTTTCATTTCCCTATACCCTAGCTCTATTTCCCAGCGATATCGATAGAGCTCAACAATCTCTTCACTTGGAAATCTTAGTCCATCCCGCATTGAGGTAAGCACCTGATATTTTTTACCTTTGATAGTCTTAGACACTAACCTCGCTTCAATAAATTCAGGAAGTTCGTCAAACTTTTTCCTTGCCTGAGGCATTGTTTTAATTGCCACGATAGCGTCATTTCTGTTGTATCTATGAACAACTTCGCATTGAAAGTCATTCCTAATAGGAAGCATCCAATGCCTTTCTTACCCTGTTTTATTCCATTTATGAAGCAGCCCTGTAGAGTAGTACCCTTTATCGAAAATTGTCAGGGAGTGATCTGGAGTTTGCTCAATAAGCTCTTCCGCAAGGCGCATTTCATTGGTGCGATAGTCTGAAAAAATGCTATCAACTAATTGATGGCTTGTCAGTTCCATCAAGCAAACCATTCGGACCTTAGGGTAGATATTTTCTGCTCCACCATTATGTTGGGCTTTAAACTCTTGATGATTTTCGGGAGTATCTATCGTTCTCCAAACAACGCCGTCAACGGCAAGCAAATTTAATCCACACCATTTTTCAAAGCTAGAAGTTTTGTAGCTTTGAGCTGCCATCGCCTTAAATACTTGTTTAACCCCTTCTTCGCCAAGCCGCTGCCTTGCTTGAACGACAGCACTTGGAGCAACAAAGCGCTGTTTGTCTGGTAGGACAATATCGAGTTGGTTAGCTATGTCCCAAACTGATTGCTGACGAAAAAGGCTCATACCAACAACAGACCAAAGCAAGGCCTCAAGAGGTAACCGTCGTCTTCGAACCGTTGCTACACCTGCTTTCTCAAAGCCTTGCTGAATAAGCTCTGGACTAAGAATATAAGAGTATCTATCAAAGTGATGGAAGGTATTACATGACTTAAAGGTAGTGGCTAGTTGGATTTCTAGAGACATAAAAAATCCGATATTAATTTCCTAATATCGTATTTTGAAGCAATTTAAAGATCGGTCAAATGATCTGAAAAATTTCTTAACTGATCGGCATTACTCCTTTAAGAGTTCATTATTAGATCATAAAATTAACGGAATTGGTATTATCGACTAACTCTTTGTTCAGGTTATTAATATGATTCTGTCGCAAAGTTATATTGAACTACGGGAATAATACCATATTCATATATTTCGGGCTTAACTTCATTTCAGTAGGTATATTTACTGCACCGTGTGAATGGTGATGCATATTAAATGGTAGATTTAATAGTAAAGCATAATCTCATGCATGCATATCGATTTGATTTAGTTCACAACATCCACCTTATTCTTTGAAACAAACACTTGCAGAATGTTACTAATATATGTGCTTTATTAACAAAAAGGAGATAAAAATGAAGCAATTAACAAAGTTTGAAGTAAATAAAATATCTGGAGGCCGCGAGGCAGAAGGAGCCTACAATACTCATGGCCCAGATAGAACCAGAGCACAAGCCATGCGTGAGAATAATCCCGGTGATACTGATAAACTTCGTTCAGATTTGCGTAATACTGGCTTGGCTTTAACCGCCATTGGTGCTGTAGTCCCAGGAGTTCCTGGACGTATAGTTGGTGCGGTAGGTGCTGGAACTGCACTCGCTGGAGGATGGGAAAGAAATGGTGGAAATCACTGATGACTTTCAAAAACACGGAATTGCTTGGTAGAATTATAAAGTCGAGTTTATTAATAGCGACATTTTATAGATATCACAATACTGAGTTTGTTACTTTAATTGCACTATGTGTAGTTTATTTTAGCGTTGACGAGCTTATTCTATCTAAACGATTAAGTGCGATTGAACAACATTTAAATTTAAAGAAATAAAACCTCCACGGGCTTGCCCGTGGAAAATTTCAATGGAACCATCAAAGCGTTCCATTATATGATTGGTAAAATCAAATCTATGCAGAGAAATAAAGGACTATATCGAGCTGAATACTTTAAAGAAAAAAGTACAAATAATAGTGGTGATATACTAATTGTCTCTTCCTTTAATCAGAATATTTTTCTCTTTTTCTCAGTACTTATTCTAATTTTCATTGTTTCCTTTGTAGCGCTAGGTGAATACACTAAGCGCGATACATTGACTGGTATCGTTAGCCCTATCGGGGGGATGGTTAAAGTTAAGTCCAATGACTTTGGCTATATCAACAAAATATTTGTCAAGGAGGGTGACAAGGTAAATAACCTAACCCCTCTCTATAAAATAAAAACCGAGCGATTTGATAGTTCTGGTATTGGGACTAAAGAAAGGATACTGGCTTCTATTGAGAAACAGCATCAATTGCTTGTAGAGCGTAAATCACAAGAATCACATAAAGCTACGTTAGAACATGAAGCTGTAACAGAGGATATAGAACGCTTAGATATAGAAATAGGGATTTTGAAGAATGTACTTGAATTATCTAAACAAGAGCTGAAATTAGCAAATAATTTATTAAGAAAGCAAAAAAAATTACTTGATAAAAACTATTTGTCAGAAGTCGAATATCAAAAGCAACAATTGGATTTTCTGTCTAAGCAATCTAACGTTGAAAGTCACAATTTGAGCCTTCAAAGGTTAGTGAGGGAGAGGCGAAACTTGATCACTACCCGTAAAAATTTCGATATTAATTTAAAAATAACTCTTAAAAACCTCGATAGTCAACTTGAAGTAATAACACAAAATAAGGTGGAGTTTTTATCCCACGGTGACAGTCAAGTTCGCTCTCCTACTAAAGGCATTGTAACGTCAATATTAATCGAAAAAGGGCATTCCGTTAGTGAGGGACAAATTTTACTCATAATTGTTCCAGAAAGTAATGATACCTTTGTTGAGCTATATGCTTCGAGTCGTAATATCGGATTCATGAAAGTGGGACAAAAAGTGAGGCTACGATTTGATGCTTTCCCCTATGAAAAATTTGGAACTAAGATAGGTGTCATTGATAGCATTTCAAAGTCAGCAGTAGCTCCTGACATGATCGACAACCAACGATTAATAAAAAATCATATGGTAGAAGGCTTGTATCAAATCAGAGTAAAGCTATCCAAGCCAACTATCACAGTATATGGACGAGAAGAACCACTCATTTCAGGCATGATGGTGACAGCAGATGTAGAGCTTGATACTCGGAAAATTTATGAGTGGATATTAGAGCCGCTGTACACCATTAAAGGGAAGATCTAACGCGTGAGAATAGATAGTAAATTAGATTGGGGATGGGGCAAAAAATTAACTTTAGTGCGCCAAACTGAAAATGCAGAATGTGGTGTTGCTTGTTTAGCCATGGTCGCAGACTGGCATGGATACAAAGTTAATTTAAGATGTTTAAGGGAGATGTTTGGAACTACTCAACACGGCATGTCGCTTTCTAGGGTCATGGAGTGTGCTGAAGAGATAAAGCTCTCAGGGAGAGCTCTCCAACTCGAACTTGATGAACTAAAAAAATTAAACACGCCTTGCATTCTTCATTGGGATTTAAATCATTTCGTAGTACTTAAATCTGTTACAGGAAAAAAAGTTGTTATTCATGATCCTGCTAACGGAGTAATGCACCTAACTTTAAGTGATGTCAACAAAAAATTCACTGGTATAGCACTTGAGCTATCACCTACTCACGAATTCAAAGAGAAAGATGTAAAAGAAAAAATTAAAATTTCGACATTAATTGGTAATACTATTGGTCTGAAATTATCTTTATTTAAAATATTTATTCTTGCTCTAGTTTTAGAGTTTCTCGCTTTACTCATTCCAATGCTTAACCAGATAGTTATTGATGAAGTGCTCGTCGGCTATGATGAAAATTTACTAATCTTAATCATTTTATCTATGCTTCTTATTGTTGCTACTCAAACTCTAATCGGTTTAGCAAAGGAGTGGGCCACCATCACTTTGTCTGTAAATTTCAATATGCAATGGACCGCAAATATCTTTTATCACTTATTTCGATTGCCAATTGAATGGTTTGAAAAACGAAATATAGGTGGTATTAATGCCAAGTTTTCTGCAATTAGTACTATTCAAAACACACTCACAACTGGGCTAATACAAGCTCTACTTGATACGATTCTTGTACTAGGAACACTAACAGTAATGCTCATTTATAGCCCAATGCTTTCATTCGTCGCCATTATCGCTGCCCTAGTATATATATTATTGCGTTGCGCATGGTTCAATACATTTAAGCATGCCGAAGAAAATACTTGGGAATCACATGCTAGAGAAAATAGTTACTTTTTAGAAACTGTCAGAGGAGTCTTAAGCTTACGAGTTAATGGAACACTACCGTGGCGTGAGTCTGTTTGGAAAAATTTAAATATCAGCCGGAGAAATGCTCAACTTCATGAATTGAAGCTAAAAATGATTTACAACACAATCAATGTTAGTGTGATCAGTATAGTTTCTGCAACGGTGCTTTGGCTTGGCGCAAACTTAGTATTAAGTGAACAATTTTCCATTGGAATGCTTGTGGCTTTTTTGTCTTATCAAGGACGTTTTTCTGGGAGTATTAGTTCATTAATTAATATATTTTTCGAATACAAAATGCTTTCTGTATACAGTGAGAGACTAGCAGATATCGTATTAACACAAAAAGAAGCGAGTAGTAGACAAAACTTGATGCAGATAAAACAAGAAAAAGTGGATAAAAGCAGTGAGTGTATAAATGTATGTAACCTCTCTTTCTCCTATGGTGTATCCGAACCTCTTTTATTAGAAAAAGCTTCATTTCAGCTGAATCAAGGAGAGGTTGTTGCGCTTGTTGGTCCTTCTGGGGAAGGAAAGTCCACCATTTTAAAATTGTTGCTTGGTCTTTACGAGCCAACATCCGGAAGCATAGAGTATTTTGGTTCTTCTAAGCTTTCAATTAAAGAAATAAGGATGCGTATAGGCGCTGTTTGTCAGGAAGACCAATTATTTAGTGGCTCCATCATTGATAATATAACCTTTTGGAGTACAGATATTGATGAGGAATGGCTAGTTTATTGCACTAAAAGAGCTCACATACATGAGGATATAGAACGCTTAAATATGGGGTATCACACTCTAATAGGAGAAATGGGTTCTAGTCTATCTGCAGGTCAAAAGCAACGCATATTAATCGCGCGAGCATTATATAAGAAACCAGCTTGTTTGATCCTAGACGAAGCAACTAGTAGCTTAGATATAGAAACCGAATCATTGATTTGCAAGACGTTAAGAGATACAGGCTTACCTATACTCATGATCGCTCATCGTCCAAAGATGATTGCAACTGCAGATAGGGTTCTTCTCCTAAAAAGTGGGGAAATTTCGGAAATCACTAACCCTTACACTAAAGAGCTCTATAAACCACACAATTCATAGAGATAGAAGAAATTCAACAAAAGCACGGAGTGACTCAACTACTATCGAGTCACCGATAAATTTGATGATATCATTGAATATTACCTCAGTAGAGACTGTCCTAAATTCTGTGTAATTGCCTAAACTAAGCCTTAAAGGCTAAGGATAGGCAATATGAATAAGAAAGAACTTGAAGCTTTCGCTAAGGAAGGGTAATCCCCCCACAAAGTAACAGCATGCAAAAGTAGAATTTTCTCGTATAGTTAATACAGGAGATTCGATATGAAAAAATCACGTTACACGGACAGTCAGATCTTAGCGATCTTAAAGCAAGCTGAAGCTGGAACACCGATCCCTGAGCTTTGCCGAGAGCATGGAATGAGCACAGCTAGCTTCTACAAGTGGCGTTCAAAATATGGCGGCATGGATGCGTCATTAATGGCGCGTATGAAAGAGTTAGAAGATGAAAATCGACGACTGAAGAAGATGTATGCAGAGGAGCGCCTCAAAGCCGAAGTGATCTCTGAAGCTATGGCAAAAAAGTGGTAAATCCCTGTGAGCGTCGTTTAATGGCTCAGTATTCGGTGGCGAATAAACACATTAGTATTAGAAAGGCTTGTCAC
>NZ_BAUJ01000031.1 GCF_000496695.1 Vibrio halioticoli NBRC 102217 | reverse complement strand
AGATTTTTATCTGCTCCGAAGTCAGCGCTTTGGCCGTTGGGGTAATACCACCTCGCTCGATCTTAAGCTGTTCGATCCAGCGCCGTAAAACCGTTTCACCAACATCCATTGAGCGTGCTGCTTCGGGAACTGAGTAACCTTGATCAAGAACCAAGCATGCTGCATCCATTTTGAACTCAGAAGAAAATGTACGTCGTTGTCGTTTTGTCATTGAACACCTCATTAATTGTGGTGACTTTATCACCTAATTGGGTGTCCGGGATCATTAAACCACTACAGACCCTAGCTTTAGCTGCAACTAAAGCTTTCTATGTAGCAGTTCGTTTAAACGCTGGCTCCTCTATCGAGAGACCGATAACAAACATGAACGCTACATAGGACTTCAAGCATAAACCTCGAATAGTCGACTGGGTCTCGAACCCGCATTACGCAAGCATGAGTTAGCTTATTATGAATACCAAAATCAATCAAAGCATCAACGTTGGAGTTGATACCGGCAAAACACAATTAGACATCCACATCAGGCCATTAGACCTGTTTTTCTCAGTAGAGAACAATGATAAAGGCATCAAGAAAGCACTCAAAACGATTAAAAGTCATAATCCTGAACGTATAGTTATTGAAGCAACAGGCCGATTAGAAATGCCTTTTGTCCTAGCATGTGCAGAGGTTCAATTACCTATTGTTAGAGCAAACCCTGTCCACATAAAACGATTCGCTGGTGCTATTGGCCGCAGAGCCAAAAATGACCGTTTAGATGCAGAGTTGATCGCTCACTATGGAGAAGCAATCAAACCAGATCTTACTGTCATAAAACCAAAAAACATACGCTTAATAAGTGACTTAGTCATTCGCCGAAATCAATTATTATCTATGCAAACTATGGAAAAGAACCGAATACAGATACTTCCAGCTTCTCTCCATTCAACTATCAAACCAATGCTAACCACGATAAAAAATCAAATCACCAAGTTAGAAGAAAAGCTCGTTAAGCTCATTGAAGATAGTCCTGAGTATCAGGCAAAAAATACAATATTGCAGAGCGTCCCAGGGATAGGAAACATTGCCGCCGCATCAATAATTAGCAACGTACCAGAACTTGGCTACATCACAAATAAACAAGCAGCATCACTGATTGGCGTCGCTCCAATAACACGCGAAAGTGGGCGCTACAAAGGTAAGCGCGTGATCCAAGGCGGTCGAGCGCAAGTACGCACAGTGTTATATATGGCAATGATGTCAGCCATGCAATGTAACCCCGTATTCAAAGCAACTTATGCTCGACTTTTAGCTGCCGGAAAGCCTAAGAAAGTCGCAATAATCGCGTGTGTTCGAAAGATGGTTGTAACCCTTAACTCTATGCTGAGAGATGGCGCCATGTGGGATGAAAACACAGCCAAAAACTAATCATTGACGCCATAGTCGTTTGTTATGTGCTTAGTTTTGCTCGGACTCCAACCACTTTTTATTGAATAATGTGTGGTGCTCATCCCAGTCCATTAAAAATTTACCAGCATCATCAACCATACTGCTAATTTTATGAACTAGTTCATGAAAATCTGTAGTTTTCATAAAGTCATGCGAGCCACTAGCTTGATAATGAAAAACATATGCAGTCCTTTCTGTATCAACCATGTAGAATAGGCAGGAATCTGATGTCGGGTAGGTTATCTTTCGACTTCCCATAGGCAAAGCCCATTCTTTCCAACAGTCTTCAGAATCAGAGTACTTTAAATGTGGAGATTGCTGTATTTCAGCTTTTGTTGGGTAAGTCAATGGCTGTAAGTGTGCGTGCCTGTGACCTGTTGGGGGATTTGGAAAAGATGTGGGCACATCTTTTCCAATAACTGGTGAATAACCATTTTTCCAGTACTCTTTAAAAGAGTCTGTGTAAGTTTTCAAAAGTGGATTACTATCTGCCGCATCTTTAACTGATTTCAAGTATACAACTTTACCCTTGAAAGTATAAACATCACTCATTCTACGAAAGATAACTCCTGATTCGATTTTATAATAAGCTCTTTTGAAATTACGATCATTTCTTCTTTGGTTACAGATACTTCTAGTCTTTTATAACCCATCTTAACCTGAGCTTTACGTCTAGCTCGTTTCTGTATGTGAGACAGACGCAGATGAGCATTTCGCATACTTTGTGCTTTGTTCATAGGGTGCCCCTTAGTTCGTGAACTCTGTGCCTACATTATACGAGTGTTCCTAATATACTGCAATGTTCAGTAGCATTCTGGCACATAACATTCCTAATAACAGGACAGCTCGTTTTTCTGCTTGCCTATCTTTCATTTAGGCTACCATAAACTACTGAAATATAATGCATATACATCACGTTTCGCATTTTGTCTTTACATAAAAACGAGCTTGCATATTATCTCTTTTTAACAATGCTCGTTATCTTAGACGAGGAAACCGATAATCCCCTTATTAACAATATCTTATAAGAGCACCTGCCGACAAAACGAGATTGAGCGAACGACAAAACAAGCCATTCTGATGCTTTACAGTCAGATAAACCCAATAAACTGTACAAACAGTCAGCTCATAAGGCTGGCATAGTTATTCCTACGCATTAGAAAAATTCACTTCGATTGGTAGTCTAAAAATGTGTAGAGTAACTGCGCTAAACGGTTTTGGGGCAATTTCGTGTTTCATACCCCGTCAGCATGCCTTTGGACAAAAATGAGATATAGCTTTCGCTAAATTAGCATTTAACGAATTAATTTAGGTACTAAGTGGCTAATTGGCGTTGACCAATACAGGGCGGTGAGGCAACAACGCCTCATCCCACTCGATTGTTTAAGATGGATGTGACTAGATCAAGGCCGCATCTGCACGTAATCGATTTAACATACTCTGTGCATGATCTGTAATTTTCTCCTTTTCCCAAGAGCTTTCTTTTACTTGGTTGATCATTTTGTAGAGCTTCAAACTATCAATGGATTTATTAGCGATTGCTGCAGCAAAATGATCGCACTTTGCAGCAGGCTGCACATTGCTTAGTTTTGAGTTTTTGCTATGGCTAATCAAACATAGGTTGCCAAAGTTATGCAGATCAGCTTCATTTAACTCTGTGTGTCCGTCTAATGGATGTTGAGGGTAGAAGTGTTCAACCGAACTTCTAAAGGTAAACTCAAATTTTTCTATGACAGTATCATTTATGTTTGATATACGATTATCACACCACAACAAGTAATCAAGGTAATTGAAAACGAGGTTGTTTTTGATGTTCCCATACTTCAGATTTTCTTCGCTGAAATTCGAATAATTAGTTTGTTTATTCTCCGAATCTGATGAATAAATAAGCGAGTAATAATCTTCAAGACTTTCATTCAAATAACGCTTAAACACAAACGAGCGAGCCATTGATTCTAGTTGCTTTAAGTACTCTTCTGCATTAATTGACTCCATCGAGTAGAGGATGTTCAACGCCCCATTTAACCAATGCTTGTAAACCATGGTAGGTGTAGAAACATGAAACGCAGCAAGTAGCATAAGAGTTCGACGGTTGATGGACTGGCTAGTGTCTTCTTTATCTTCGTCTCCGAATGTATTGAGATAGCTCTCAGATCCACTATCGTAACAATACAATCGCTTAAGGCTCCATTGGTTACCATTTTGCGAGTATTCACGTTTAATAATGTATTTATCAAATAGATATTTACACTTTAGAAGTGCGAAAATAAATTCTCTGACATTCTTTGCTGACGTGTTTTGATCCAATGATTCGCCTTGTCGCTTTTTGCCAAAAACATACTCATCAAACTGTTCTAGAAGCTGCTTATCATCCAAAGGAATATCTTTGCCTGTCCACACTCTTAATACATGAAGCAAAAAGTTGGAGAAATTACTGATACTATTAAAACGCTCTCGTTGCTGAGAGACTCCTTGTTTTCCATTAGTTGTTGGTACAGTTGTAAGCATATCAGCCATACTCATTTCCGAAACATTCTTCTCACTATCAATAGGTTGAGAGGTGTGTATATCAAGTAGTTCATCAAAGGATGCTAGTTCAAAGCCTCCCCATTTGCTTCCAAAGATTTGGGCACGCTCATCTCGTTTGAACCCATATTGGACATAACGCTCCATATTTGCAGTTGCATCCCATACTTTAGTCAACAACTCAATACTTTGTTCCTTTGTATCTTCTTGACTCTCTTGCAACGCAGACATCATTTTAGCTTTTAAAATTTCATGCTTTTCAAGTTGCTCGCCACGATTATTCATTACTTCAAAATAATGGTTTAAATCTGTTTTTGGTGGCACTGGTACTCGATAGATCTTTACAAACTTAAAGAGATATCCATAGAAATCATTCAGTTCATTACCTAGCGTTTCGAGTTGATGTTTAATCAATTCATAGCCTTGAATAATATCTTGGTTGTAGTCGTCAGTTTTTAACTGCGCCAAAGATTTACCGTCATACGAGCCTAAATTTGCTAATGTATGAATCGTGTTTGAAGACTTAGGACGGGACTCAAAATCTAAGTTTGGTTGTGTAAAACGGGAAAACTCTAGTGACGGAAAATCATTGCTTTGCGACATATTATACAAACAAATTGCTATCAATGTTAATGTAGTAAAACGCTGTTGCCCATCAATGACCTCAAGTTTATCTTTAGCACGCTCAAATACCACCAACGTGCCAATGTAGTATGGCTGTTGCTCTCCTTTATCATTGACTTTTTTTTGGTAATCTTTCACGTCTAAAATGAGTTGATTTATTTCCCCCTCTCCCCATGCATAATTTCGCTGATACATAGGAATGACATACTCATTTGAGTCACTTAATAGGGCTTCAACTGAAAGACTATCAACCGATAGATTATTGTTGGGGTTCATAGTATTTCATCTCCTTGAAAAGTTCTTCAATCATTTCCAGTTTGGTGCCATTAATATTCGTGACACTGTCTAATGACCAATTCAATATTTCGCTAGGTTTCACGGAATGCTTCATCTTAACGAAGATATTAAAATTCAATACGTAGTTGTTCATGGTGGATAACTGAACGACATAGCGCTCTAGACGACAACGGTAAGCCCATATAAAGATCTTCTCAATAGCCTCTGATAGATAGTGAGTTCCAAACTTGTCGATATAAAAGATCACGGCACAATCAAAAATAGTGCGTATATATCGATCTCCAATTCTTGATCGAGCTCCGTATTCACTCAGTGTCTTTAGAATCTTTTGTGCTTGCTCACTTAGTTGATAGTCCATAATCTTAGTATTACCGTCCTGATATTCTGATTTGACAATCTCCTTAATCATAAGTTGGTAGTGAGTAGTCATCTCGAAGAATCGGCGTCCATTCACGATCATCTGGTCAAGGTGAAATGGAAAGGTTCTATACTGTTGGTCTACATGACGGTGATACGATTGGTTGTATTCATCGACAAAGTGGTGAGTAATACGAACTGGTTCAACGTAGGGGTACTGCGCAACCTCCTCAAGGTTGACGCCTTTAAACAGATCAATCTTCTTTTTATCAAAGTTTAATGCATCTCGCCCTTGTACCCAGCATCGGATACGGAATAAATAGTTAGCAAATAACTCCGCGAGTTCATTTCCATCTAAACTCTCCCAGTGACGAACCGATTTTCCTTTTAAATAGGCATCAGCCTCAGAAAATTCTCTTAAGTGATATGCTTTAAGAAGATCATGCGGGTTAAGATCTCGACCTCGTGCATTTTGAGAATCAAAGAACTGAAATGCTTCTGAGATATATCTCAATACAAAAGTCACTACTTCACAATGATTGAGTAAAAAATCTATA
Source organism: Vibrio halioticoli NBRC 102217 (assembly GCF_000496695.1). Classification (GTDB taxonomy): domain Bacteria; phylum Pseudomonadota; class Gammaproteobacteria; order Enterobacterales; family Vibrionaceae; genus Vibrio; species Vibrio halioticoli. Next base: position 55,815 of record NZ_BAUJ01000031.1, on the reverse strand, counting down.
TCATTTTCAGTAAATTCATGGCGAGAGACGGCTCTTTGTGCGGCTAAGTAGTTTTGGTGTAAATTTTGGTGAGTGATATCGCTGTTAAACTTCTGACGAGAAAGGAATCTTTCAATTTCTCCACTCAGTTTTTCAAGATCAGCTTTTAGGTCTTGTCGTGTAACGCTCTCGATGTCCTTTACAGTCAAGATAGCTTTTATTAAAAGAATCAACGTCAAAGTTCGCTGTTGACCATCAACGATATCAAGTTGCTCTTTTTTATCTTTATTTTCTGAATGATGATGAAAGACAATGGTTCCCAATCGATAATATGGCTTATCACGGTATCTTCTTAGATCTTCAAGCAGATCCGCTAGGTTCTTTTGCGTCCATTTATAAGGGCGCTGGTAAGGAGGGATGGTAAGCCTTGGATCAGCAATCAAGTCTTTTACCTTACAAATTGGATTAGGTCTTTCCATAGTTTCTTCTTATTTGCTTTAATTACATGGTTTAAACGTGCTTTATTAACATAAGTGATCATTAGTTAACTCAAAGTGGTTCTTAACTATTTGAGTTCCAACTCACCCATCTAATATCAATTTCATCAATCATGATTACATGTGGAGAATAGCTAGCATCAACAACAGAAAATGTATCTTCAATTAAATTGTGTGTCGCATACGACATCTTCAGTCCAGACATGGTAAGGATGATCCTCGGAGTTAAGCGGACACAGAAGCTTTTCAATTTTCTTTAGATCTTGTGCCAAAGTTGAAAACCTTAGTTTTGCTCGATCAAATTTCGTTATTTTACCGCACTCAAGCCTACTAAAACTAACCTCATCTAGTGAAATCATACTGTGACCTAAATCAATAAGCTTTCCCGAAGGCGATTCTGCTTCTTTAGACTCAGTTTATTAAAGTCGCACTCTCTATATTTCATCTTTTGTATTCCGACTCAATTAGACCAGTTCACCACGCCTTCGGTGACACTGGGTTGTAAGAATTTCACAAGATTGTGTCCGCAACAACCGACACCAATAACTGCAATACGGTGTAAAATGCCTGGCAGAAACATAAATAAGCCTTTTGATAACCTATGCTCATACCATAAACCACGAAACGACAAACAGTGTCGCAAAGTATTATTTAATGAATTAAGGCTTACTTTTGGTGTTAGCTACCTCGTAGTTAGGTCGTAAAGGTTCATTCACTTCATGAAGATAACTGTGCTGCATCCAACCATATTTATCAAGTCGGTAATGTAGGTACGGTTTGCCGATTAATCCATCTGAAATCGCTCTTAGACCATCCAATACGTGACGATTCAGTAGGTCATCGATATCAGAGTATATTTCGCTGCTACCAGCGCTGTTATCATTACACATTTGACACACATAGGAACCATCAAAACGTAAGCGAGGCTCTGCCTCATGGGGAGTTAATGCATCCTCAAAGTCATAACTCATCCCATTATTTTTGAACGACACAACAAGCTCACACTCAATGTAATTTGTTTGGTAGTTACGGATATTTACATATACGTACCGAACCCCATGTAATCGTAGAATCGCGTTTTTGTTGTTTAGCTTGAGCATCATGTATTGAATCGGCAGGCTCTGATTGTGCTTACTCAACCATGTTTTGATGGTCCGCTGGAAGTGTTTGGATACAAAGTCGAATCCTTTGTAGAAATTTCTCTGTTTAGCCATAAATGCATCATTCATAGTAAATGTGTAGTTAGGCTAACAATAGAAACGACATTTGGCGTCGCAAGGCTGATAATGACGAATTTTATAATAAATTTATGCGGGTTCTGAAACGGAATGGGGCAGGAACGTTTTAGGCATGCTGATCTAAACCACTTCGTTCAGATTAGAAAAAGATTTTTGAAGCGTCAAACGTTTGTTAGTTTCATACTTCCCACTCCGATCTAAGCACCCCATACTTTATTGAGTCGTAGTATTTTCCTTGATAATACCGAACTTTACGAAGCACAGCCTCTTGTTTGAAACCAAGTTTTGAAGCAAGTGCCATCATTCGAGGGTTTCCCGACCATGTAGTCATACCTACACGCTCAATTTGATGTTTTTTGAATAGATAGCTCACCCACAAAGGAATAGCTCTAATGGCAATTCCTTTACCCCAAATATTTGAATCATAGATAACAATACCAGCTTCAAGCCAACGAGTACTCTCACACTCCCAATAGCTATTCACTGTTCCGACTGGAATATCATTAATCGTGATCAACTGTAAATCTACACCTGATAACAGCCGCTCAAAAGTACCAACTTTGAACTCTTCGAGTGAGGGATGAGCATAAGGGAAGTATGGCCCATTGAATTTTGTCCATTCATCACTTGAAGTAATTAATGAATAAATCGCTTCAAATTCACTTAGGTTAGCGGGACGAATATGAATTGTACTTTCTGCCATAATTCTTCCTTGTAGCTAATAGCAACTATATGTTGATGTGCCTTCAAAACTCTCAGTTATCATTAATACTGGTTGAAGGGGAGGTCTAGCTAAATTGATGTAGGGGTGTAGCTTCAGATAAGAGCTAGCATGTATACAAAGCCTATCTTTTTGATACCTTAATGTAAATACTTGACATACCTGTCGTATATATGATCACTGAAAATTAATAAGGAGGTACTTACTGCGTTTCGTCCATCTACCAGAGGAAAGCTGCATGCTTCGCAGACTAGGTTTCGACTTACACGTCGCTCCTGAATTACATCAATAAAGCATGTCCTATTTCCGTTTATACTGTTATTCATACTCATCGGTACATAACGAGTATTTACACACTTTGTTAGCTTCTGATTTGGATCATTGTGACTTAATAGTAATCTTATCCATTGCTCTCATTCAAACCTAACTTAGGCATTAAAAGCACTTCTCGTTCATTTGTCAGCATTTCACCCCATGAGAAACTAGTTATACAAGCAAAAATTTTGCAAACTTATTGGTTTCCATAATTTGAACCTAACTCACAAAAATTAACCTAATTATATCCTCAATAAAATGAAAATTTAAAAAGCGTGATGGATTCGTTATATTTTCATTTTTTTGAAGGTTAATATCACCCCCGTAAATTTTCAATGCAAATTAACTATTTAGGATGGAATTTATGAGAATTTTTTTATGTTGTTCAGCCGGTATGTCCACAAGCATGTTGGTCAAAAAAATGAAAGAGTCAGCAGCAGAGCGGGGAATTGATTGCACTATTGATGCCTTCTCAATATCAGAATTTGAAACGCACTTAGCACAAAATGATGTTTGTCTTGTTGCTCCACAAGTGAAGTTTAAGTTTAACGATTTCAAAGCTCGTGCGGACTCTGTAGGTAAAGGATGCGGGCTTATTGAAATGGCCAATTACGGGATGATGAACGGTGAGTTAGTGCTTAACCAAGCTATCTCGCTTTACAACACCAATAACCAATAGGATTGATTATGTCATTATTTAATAATGTGATGAATTTTGTTGAAAATACCGTATCGCCCATTGCCGGTAAAGTATCAACACAAAGACACATCAATGCAATTAAGGACGGGTTTGTCGCTACAATGCCATTCTTAATTGTTGGCTCTTTACTTCTAGTTCTGGCATTTCCTCCAGGAAAAGGTAATTTTTTTCTAGACGGATGGCACTCACTGGTTGAGTTCATTGGCATGGGTAATATTCTTGCGCCATTCCAGCTTAGCATGGGCATATTTGCACTTTATGCCTCCTTTAGTATCGGCTTTAGCTTAGCCGAATCTTATGGTCTACGAGCATTGAACTCTGGCCTGTTATCGATGTTCACTTTTCTTTTAGCTGTAGCACCGGTTGAATTTATCGATATTGGCGGGATCATGCCCATTGCAAATATGGGTGGAACTGGGGCTTTTACCGCCATTATGGCTGGTTTATTTGTACCCGAACTTCAACGTTTGTTGCGTGATAAAAATATTCGATTAAAACTTCCTGATGCCGTACCACCAAAGATTGCTGCATCTTTTGATTTACTTATTCCTATTATTATTGTCGCTATATTAGTTGTTGGGATTAATGTATCGCTAGGGAAGTTTGATTTAAATATTCCTTCAGCCGTTATGGCTATTTTTAGCCCACTTGTATCTGCGTCTGATTCATTTTTCGCCTGTCTTATCGCTGTAATTATTATTCAATTACTTTGGTTTGGGGGGATTCATGGATCTTCAGTTGTCGTCAGCGGCATCCTTTATCCCATCTTAATTATTAACCTTGGCCTCAATCAAGAAGCTCTAGCTGCGGGTACAGAATTACCCAAAATATTCGTTAATCCACTTTTAGATTTCTTCATCTTTGTTGGAGGAGCAGGTGGTACTTGGGGCTTCGTTGTTCTAATGATGCGCTCACGTTCAACACACTTAAAAACGATAGGTCGAATGTCAATTATTCCTGGCACGTTCAATATAAATGAGCCCGTAATATTTGGTGCACCTATTGTAATGAACCCTACTTATTTCATTCCTTGGATGCTTTCTCCAATCGTCAATACCTGCATTGTGTGGATTGCGTTTAAAACTGAATTTGTATCAAAAATCATTTCATTACCACCTTGGACAATGCCTGCACCTATTGGCGCTGTCATTGCTACCAATTCTGGTACGGCTGCAATAGTGGTTGCTTTATGCGTTGTTGTCAGTGTCGTCATTTATTACCCGTTCTTTAAGATTCATGAAAAGCAGCTCTTGGCTGAAGAGAACATTATCGAAGATGCAGAACCTAAATCCCCTAAATTCGCTAAGGCATAAATATGACTTTTAGTATTAATTCTCAAAATGACATTACCGAAGAATTTTTGATGTCACTACTTTGTTCTGCTGGAGAAGCTCGTTCGTCGGTAATGGCAGCTATGGCTTCAGCTCAAAAAGGTGATTTTGAACAGGCTTCATTGTTCATTGATACCGCTGATAAAGCTCTAACAGAAGTTCATAAAACTCAAACGACGTTAATTGGATATGACGAAGGTGTTGGCAAAGTCAACATGACTTTGATTCTAACGCATATTCAAGACCACATTATGACAGCGATGCTCTGCAAAGATTTGGCGCTAGAAATCATAGCTATTCACCGAAAGTTAGGAGATTTGAAATGAACAAGCGCATCTTCGATTTAACCCGTACTGATATCGATACGATGAACCGAAAAGATATTCTCGATTGTATTGCTCGCTCAGAAGGTAGGGCAATGATGGTTGAAAATGTTGTATCTATGCAACCCCCTGTTGATCTGGTTTCCGGAGCTGAATTAGCAGCAGCATTTGGAGCTGACATGATCACTTTAAATTGTCTCGACATCTTAAAACCGGAAGCCGTAATTACCGGTGCCCTAAATCATGGTGTAGCCCCAACATGTAACATTAAAGAGCTTAAAGAACTATCAGGTCGGCTGATGGGATGCAACCTTGAACCCGTTCCTGAAGGATTCAGTGATATTGAAATAGGTCGATCTGTAACAAGAGAAACGATCGAGGCTCTTGTTGCTAGTGGTCTTCATTACGTGATGTTAACTGGAAATCCTGGGATGCAAGTTTCTCAAGAGACCATCTTGAATGCCATATCACTTGTTCGAGAAATCTCAGAGGACATTGTCATTATTGCTGGAAAAATGCATGGCGGTGGTATTGGTAACGATTACAACTTAGAAATCATCCCCCAGTTTGCAGCCGCTGGTGCTGACATCATGATGTTTCCTGCTCCTTACACCACCCCAGGAGTAACACCTGAAATAGCCTACCAAATGATGAGTGAAGTGCATCGAGCTGGAATGCTCGGGCTATTAGCTATTGGCACATCACAAGAAGGGGCATCAGAGAGCTTTATAGAGCAAGTAGCTTTAGCTTCTAAAGGAGCTGGAGCAGACATAGTTCATATCGGTGACGGTGGATATGGTGGTTTAGCACCACTGGAGAATATCTTCCGTATGGGTATGACTATTCGCGGTAAACGCCATCAATACAAACGAATGGCGAATCGCCGCTAAGTAAAAAAATAAAAAATTAGGGCTTTGCCCATAACGTGAAATAACAGGAAAATATTATGTTAAAGAAAACATTATTAAGCACTATTGTTGGTGCAGCTATCATTACAGCTTCAGGATCAGCACTTGCATCTTCAGAGCTTACCGATAAATTTGAAATCTATGGACAAGTCGCTGTATCTGTATGGCAATTTGGTGAAGATAAAATTAATACCGGTGAACAGCCTATCCAGGTAGAAAATGAATCTCGTATTGGTGTACGCGGAGACGTTGATTTAACTCGAGGACCAAATCTTTTTTGGCAACTTGAAGGTGGTAATGTCGGGGATGCGGGTCAGAACTCAGGTCTTGGTGTACGAGATACCTTTGTTGGTATTAACTTTGAAGATGGTGGGAAAATTCGTTTAGGCCGATTACTTACCCCTTTGTACCAAATGATTGATTGGCCTTATTCAGGTCAACGTGCAGGTGCTGTATTTGATTGGGGAGGCGATATTGTTGGCAATACCAATTATGATCGTCAATCAAATATGATTCGCTATGACTCTGCTGAGAGAAGTGGTTTTAAATTTAGTTTAGCGGGGGGACGTGGTACAGAAAGTGATGCTGGATCTAACTTTATTGGTGCGGGTGCACATTTAACCAAAGGTAACATTACCATTAATGCTGGCGCAGAATATGGTGTAGATCGTCAAGTTAGTGCAAATGCAGACTTATATGATAAGTGGTTGTCTCAACAACCAGGAAATAAGCCTACATTTAACGATGTTGAAGGCCAAACTAAATCTGATACTCAAGCGTACTTACTTGGATTTGAAGCTGATGTAACAGATAACTTTCAATTATATGGTGCAATAAAATACCAAAAAGCAGTTTATGAGGACGCAACCTTTAGCGTAGATGGCGTAGATGTTGAAATTAAAGATCTTGAGCTTGATCAAGGTAGTTACTCAGTAGGAGCTGTCTACAGTGGATTTGAACATTGGGTTTTGAAAGCGAATTACGCAGCAAACTTAGATGTAAAATCAAGTGGTACAACAATTAACGGAACTGCAGACTCAATCATCTCAGCTCAGGCGTTGTACTTCCTCAGCGATAATGCTTTAACTTATGTTCGACCTTATGTTATTGATCAAAATGATTCTGGGTATGAATTTGGTTGGGGGGCTGGTGTAGAGTATTACTTCTAGTTCCTAGTATATGTCTGTTAAGACACAACAGAGCATGTAACTTTGAATCCTAATATGGAACATTGAACATTAAGTATTGGTTCACCAGTGACTCAAAAAGGGTCACTGGTTTTTTTATCCTACGGACTCAATAATTTCACCTTCTTTCATTTTTTGTGAACAAAAACACCGTTAGTTCATAATAATCTTGGTATGATTTAAATCATGCAAAAAAATGAAGATTTAAATCATGGCGAATAATTTTATTAAAAAACATGGTGTGGCGTTAATACATATTTCACGTTATTTACTAACCGTTAAACCACATGACAGGCTAAGAACTATCGATGAATTATCCGCTGAATTAGGGTGCTCTGTGGGTTACATTGCAACCGCTATAAAAAAAATTGAGGCAGAAGGTGCAGTCACTTTAGATCGCCGTGGTCGCAACGGTACTTTTATTTCAAATTTAGATTATTGCCAGCTAATTCGATTATCTGAATTTGGCAATATGGTATGTGCTATGCCGCTACCTTATACCAAACATTACGAAGGGCTAGCATCAGGATTAAAAGCACAGATAAGTGTCCCTTTTTATTTTGCGCACATGCGCGGGGCTGATGTTCGTGCTGAATGTTTAAAAAATGGCATATATGATATTGCCATTATGTCCAGATTAGCTGCCGAGCATTATGTTGCTTCCGGTGATCTAGATATAGCACTAGAGCTTGGCCCAAATACTTATGTATCAGAACACAGATTAATCTATCGGAAAGGAGAGCTACATAATATTAAGCGTGTTGGTGTTGATCCTTCATCACCGGACCAAAAGCTACTGACTGAAACATACTTTAAAGGTCAAAATGTTGATATTGTTGAAGCCCCATATAACGAATGTCTTGAATTGATTGCTAACAACACTATTGATGCATCAATTTGGGATTTATCAGACGACGAATTACTTACTTCCATGGGGCTGTCAGGAACATCAATCAGTCATGTTTCCGACTGTGAGAAAGCTTCTTCGGCCGTCTTAACTGTGAGTAAAAAGGCGCAGCACGTTAAGATTTTAATTGACCATATGGTGGATACCAACAACTTATTACAACATCAAAATGATGTTGTGAGCGGTAAAGTAATACCAACCTATTAATTGAGAAATATAAATTATGCATGAAAGAATGACTTTACTACTTAATTCAGGAGTGATTAGCTCAAACGCACACCTAGGTGCTATGGCTGCGATTAAAACGCTTAATGATGAGTGGGCGCTTTGCACTGATAACGAACAGTTCCAAATGGCGATGACTCACCTTGCTAGAGCAATTGATAGAATCAGTGACAATGAGGCAATAAAAGATGGGCTTGACCCAACAGTAATGGATGAAATTATTTCAGATGCAGCTTTTCCTGAAATAATAGAAATGAATGAAAAAATTTGTCGTGGCGCAGGGCTTGTAGAGGTGCCAGTGACTGAGGATAGTTTTTTCATTTGTAACTTATTCTCTCTTTATTTAGCTAGTCATTAAGGGACATATTATGCCTATAAATGAAAGTGGTTATACGTATTGCCATGAGCATCTCCACATCGACCTGTCAAAACAAAAAGGGGACGATGATTGCAAACTGGATCAGTTTGAGTTGATTAGTGCTGAGCTAAAAGCACTTAAAACACGTGGCGTTTTTAACATCGTAGAAGTCACCAATAAATTTATGGGCCGTAATCCTCAATTTATTGAAGCTTTAACAAAAGAAACGCAGATGAATATTCTCTGTTCAACAGGGTTTTATATTGAAGGTTTCTTTCCAAACGCGCTAAAGCAAATGTCTGTGGTTGATATAGCCAATACAATGATTCACGAAATTGATAATGGTATTGACGATAGCAATTTGCGTGCTTCGGTAATTGGAGAGATCGGTAGCAGTCACAATGTGTTTACTGATACAGAACGCAAAGTATTTGAAGGGGCAGCGATTGCTCACTTAGAAACGGGTTGCCCAATCTCAACGCATACCTCATTTAGCACTATGGCTAAAAGCCAAGTAGAACTTCTCAGAAATATGAAAGTAAATCTTAACAATGTTTCTATTGGGCATTGTGATTTGCGGGATAACTTTGACGATATTCTTTGGTTACTTGATCAAGGGTGTTATGTCCAATTCGATACCATTGGTAAAAATGACTACTACCCAGATGCCAAGCGAATCGCCGTTATTGACTCTCTTATCCGTCGTGGATACGCAGATCGAGTGATGCTTTCAATGGACATTACTCGTAAATCACACCTTAAAGAAAATGGTGGACTTGGGTTTTGTTATTTAATTGATCACTTCGTCCCCATGCTTCTTGAGCGAGGAATACAACAACAATATATCGACCTCATGCTTAAACATAACCCCGCCAACTTTTTTGGCACAACACAAAAATAATAAGGTAGAAAAATGAAAACTATCGCAATTGCTGGTTTACAACGTGAACAAATTAAAGAACAGATTGAAACAGCGGCACCGGGTGTCTTCACTTGCTTCATTCTTAGTGACATAGATGCAGCCATGAAAGTGAAGTCGGGTGAAATTGACTATTACATTGGTGCTTGTAATACAGGGGCTGGCGCCGCGTTATCTATGGCCATTGCCATCATTGGATACAATGAGTCTTGCACAATCGCAAAACCTGCTTTCCAAGCAAAAGAAGAAGAAATTCAGAGATTTATCAGCGAAGGTAAAAAGGCATTCGGATTATCAATTGAGCACGTCGAACATGCAGTTCCAATGTTAGCGAAACAACTGGCTAAGGTGTAATTATGGATATAATGAATATAGCGCTCATCGCGACACTTTGTGCCATGACCGCTCTAATCGCAAATATGAGTGCGGCTGTTTTTCATGATGGGATTCGTCCCATTCTCCCTCAGGTCATAGATGGACATATGAAAAGGCGTGATGCAGGCTCTGTCGCATTTGGCCTTTCTATTGGCTTTGTGGCTTCGGTAGGGATTTCATTTACGCTTTCAACGGGTTTGTTGAATCCGTGGTTATTGTTCTTGCCGACCGACATTATCGGTGTCATGGCGGGCAGTCGAATCATTGCTGCAATTGGTGGTGGTATCTGGGGAATCCTGGTTGTCACAAGTCTGGCTGGCGTAAATGCGGTACTAACGGGATTACCAATAGACGCATTGGGGGCACTTGGAGAGCTAGGTACACCAGTCATGTCTGCATTTGCATTGTTCCCGTTATTAGCCATTTTCTATCAATTTGGTTGGAAAGCAGGAGCAATATCAGCGGTTGTGATTCTTGTGTCACGATTGTTAGTGGTTAAATACACAGGTATTTATCCAGAATCAATTCAAATTTTTGTTGGGATGGTGATGCTGATTAGCATTGCTATTCGAAAAGATATTAAAGATAAAGCAAATGGCATTGTCCCTCCTGATATGAGCGGTTTAACGGGCTTATTTGAAGAGCGAACTAAACGCATTTATAAAAACATGCCATTTCTTGCCATTACTGGTGCTCTTATTGCCGCAGCGGCTGCATCAGGTATTTTTGCTGGCTCAGAAGTCTCTATTTATGCATTAGCCGATGCTTATAAGATTACAGATCCTATTGCTCATAAAGAAGCAATGAATCAAGTTGCATTGTCGGAGTTTATGCGTGGTCTTGGGTTCATTCCATTGATAGCAACCACCGCCTTAGCAACTGGTGTCTATGGTGTGGTCGGTATGACCTTTGTGTTTGTAGTCGGGTATTTATCACCTAATGTACCAGTGGCCGCAGTACTGGGTGCTATCACTATTTGTTTAGAGATATTGCTACTTCGTAATATTGGTCGCTTTTTAGAGAAGTTCCCTTCAATTCGTAACTCCTCCGATAACATTCGAAATAGTATGAACACTTTAATGGAGTTCGCCTTATTAATTGGTGGTGTTTTAGCTGTTATGAAAATGGGTGGAACAACCGGGTTTACCATTTTCGCCATCTTGTACTTCTTAAATGAAGTAATGGGCCGACCAGTGCTTAAAATAGCCGCTCCTGCTGTTGCCGCAATTTTAACGGGTGTTGTACTGAACCTATTGTTTGTTGTTGGTATGTTCGCACCTATTTAGTTCGACCGTAGGTCTTCTCTTTCTCCTTCTAGGGAAGACCTACACTCTACTGATTAAATAACAATCATTAGACAAAAACGTGAAGTGATAATACTTCATTTTGATTTTAAATTATCAAAACAGTTTTCAATATAACTAAGTATATTGCTATGGATATGGTATTTATCCTCATTATATTGAAGGCTAAGTATAGAGTAGGCTTATGTTCTTAAATGCACTGATAAAACAGAACCCTCAATTAATTAACGCTGCTTTAGAGCTTCATAAGAGAGGTATCATTCTTCCTGATACATATGTAGTTGATGTTGAGCAGTTCACCAAAAATGCAATGCTAATCAAAAATGAAGCTGATAAGAACAATATAAAATTATATGGAATGACAAAACAATTCGGGCGTAACCCTTATCTAGCTAAAATCTTAATCAACTTAGGTTATGAAGGGATTGTTGCGGTTGATTATAAAGAAGCTAGAACACTGCACAAAGCCGGTATTAAAATATCGCATGTTGGGCACTTAGTACAACCTCCAACGGCGATTCTTAAAGAGCTGATTGAAGAAATAAAGCCTGAAGTTATTACGGTATACACATTGGCAAAAGCTAAAGCCATTTCTAATGTGGCATTAAATGCTGGACGAGTTCAAAAGATCCTGTTGAAATTTTTTGACGAAGGTGACCACCTTTATGTTAATCAAGAGTCGGGATTCCCCATCGCTACATTAGATGAAGTTTTGACAGAAATATCGAATATGCAAGGAATAAAAGTAGAAGGACTAACTCATTTTCCTTGTTTTCTCCATAAAAATGGAGAAACAGGTTTAACGCCTAATTTTCATACATTGATAAAAGCAAAATACAATATTGAAGAAATTGGAATCCAATTAAATCAAATCAACTCTCCCTCATCAACAAGTTGTGAGACCCTTCCAATCCTTGGGCGTTTTGGATGTACACATGGTGAACCAGGGCATGCATTGACAGGAACTACCCCTGCAAATCAAGAAGGTACAACTTTAGAAAAAGTCGCAATGTTATATCTATCTGAAGTATGTCACGACTTCAATGGTAATTCGTATTGCTATGGTGGAGGGTATTACCGTCGTGGACACTTAACAACCGCCATCGTTACTGATGAATATGTGAAAGTTAGTAACGATGATGACTCCAATATAGATTACCACCTGCGATTGCATGGGTTATTTCCTGTAGGCGATCCCGTAATTATGGCTTTTAGAACACAAGTTTTCGTAACTAGAAGTGATGTTGCATTGGTCGAAGGAATTTCTGAAGGTAAGCCCAAGCTTGTAGGTCTATATGATTCATTAGGTCGGGAGGTTTAATATGCCACGTTTCATAGTTGTTGTACTTGATGGGTTTGGGGTCGGAGAAATGCCTGATGTACCGGTTGTTCGCCCCCAAGATATAGGGGCGAATACTGCGTCTAAATTAATTAATTATTTCCCTAATGACTCTCTACCAACATTAGAATCACTTGGTCTTGTTAATATTACTGAAACCAAGGTCCCTTCAATGGAAGTTAATAAATTAGCTAACGTCGGAAAAATGATGCTTGCACACGAAGGTGGCGATACCTTTATGGGGCATCAAGAAATAATGGGTACCAAACCAAAATCACCACTTATCAAGCCATTTAAAGAATCAATAGATCTGATAGAGCATGCTTTATTGACTTCAGGTTTGTCAGTAGAACGAATTCATAAAAATGAACTTGAATTACTCGTTGTAAATAAATGTGTAACGGTGGGAGATAATCTTGAAGCTGATTTGGGGCAAGTTTATAACATTACTGGGAATCTCAACGAAATAACATTTGAAAGCCTCCTTGATATCGGAAAGATTGTCCGTAGCAATAATTGCGTGGCCCGTAATATTGTATTTGGGGGTAATTTAAGCTCTTCATCTCAACTATTGGATGCGATAGAAACTAAGGGTTCGACTTATATAGGTGTGAGTGCGCCAAAATCTGGTGTTTATGACCACGGATTTCAAGTCATGCACTTAGGGTATGGCGTTGATACTAGCAAACAAGTGCCAGCGCAACTTCATCAAGTCGGTGTTAAAACGACGTTGATCGGTAAAGTGGCGGATATAGTGGGTAATGAATCTGGTACTAATTATATGCAAATGGTCGATACCACGAAGATAATGGATAAAGCGGCAGCTGAAATTAAGGAAAACAGTGACGGTTTTTTCTGTATTAATATTCAAGAAACCGATCTATCAGGCCATCAAGAAGATCCCCAACGATATTGGAAGACTCTAAAGAAAGCTGACCGTGGCTTAAATATGTTAACTTCATTACTAGACGTTAAAGATACACTTGTTGTTATAGCCGATCATGGGAATGATCCATTTATAGGACATAGTCGTCACACTCGAGAGTTTGTCCCACTCATGGTATATAAGCCACAGTTAACAAACGTGAATCTAGGTATTCGCAATACACTATCTGATGTTGGAGCAACGGTATGTGAGTTTTTTGGCGCTAAACAACCAGAAAATGGGCACTCTTTTCTTCACCTTATTCTATAACTATTAAGTCGTACCCTATGAGTACTACTGGTTCGTGTATATAGATTGCAATCTATATAGGTTCTAATCTATAATCACTCCAAAAGAAGCCAAGCACCGACTATGTGGACAATACTGAATCGGCCAGTCTTCATTGACTGGTTTAAAACATTGAATAGCAGGGATAAGGTTAATGTACGTGCATCCCTTATTCTGCTAGAAGAAAGAGGCCCAACTTTACCTAGGCCATACGCTGACACCTTAGAAGGCAGCAAAGTCAGTAATTTAAAAGAGCTACGCGTGCAGAGTAGTGGAAAACCGATTCGGGTTTTCTTCGCTTTTGACCCTGAGCGCCAGTGTGTCATCTTGTGTGGTGGCGATAAGACTGGTGATAAACGTTTTTACAAGAAGATGATTCCTATCGCAGAAAGAGAGTTTAAGGAGCATCTGGAGGAGCTAAATCATGAAAAGTCAGCCACTAAGCGCACTTGATGACCTGATGACTGCAGATGAACTGCACCTGGCACAACAACAAGCTGCAGAGATGTTACTTGAACTTAATCTTGCAGAGATTCGCCATAGTGTTCAAATGTCTCAAGCTCAGGTTGCAGAATCTATGGGGATAAAGCAGCCTACCGTCGCCAGTTTAGAGAAAAATGGCAAAGACGTTAAGCTTCTGTCACTAAAACGTTATGTTGAAGCATTAGGCGGTCGGTTACGTATCGATATAGAAATGCCGGACGGGCATCACTTTGGTATGAAGGTCTAATGATATCAACAAGGTAATATTTATCTAATCACCTGAGTCAGAGTGCCCAGCTCTGACTCACTTTTGTCGGGTGGACGACACTTGTTACCAAGTGCCGTCTCCCTAAGAACCCAGCGTGCAACTTTCACTGCACTAGGCTCAAGCCTCCACAAAGGCATCAAATGATACCCAGCAACTTATAAAGCAGTCGGAGCAGGTTCGTTCCAAGAGTTACGAGCTAGCCTTTTTGACTTCCTTTTAGCCAAGTATTCTTGGTATTGAGGGTCAAATGGTGTCACTGCACTTCGGATTTTTACATGCCTTTCTATTGGCACTTTGGCTATTTGAAAGAGATTGAACTGGCAATCCATATCCATGATCTTCCGCCAACCGTGAAACTGCCACTGGCCTTTTCGGTTGATGAAGTATTTTAGGGCGATCCAAGTTTTAGACTTTGTTGGATGACGCCTTTTAGGGGTATTGCGCACATTTCCCCGAAAAGTTCATTTTATGGCTAAACTAGGCCACTGAAGTAATACTGTCTATCTCCGCGTCTGATGATAGTGAGTGGACGCTTTCGAGCATACTTTCCAGATTCAGCATGTCTTCTCTTTCTTCGAAGACATAGTGCCCCGTCAATTGGATATGCCCCCAAGCGACTGGAGAAATATTCGATAGTAACTCGATTGCACCGTCATTTTTTTGCTTCTCGAAGCGCTCTACAAGGCTAGATAGCAATGCTGAATTGTAGTAGATGATACAGTTGGCAATCAGGCGGGCACAATCATTCCATTGCTCAATCTGGAAATCACTTCCACCACGCAACTGATCACCGTTAAGGTTACCAATTGCACGGCGAAGTTGATGATAGGCTTCACCCCTGTTCAGTGCCTGCTGAACAAACTGCCTCAAATCTTTTCTGTCAATATAGTCAAGCATGTAAAGGCACTTAATCAAGCGGTCATATTCTCGCAGCGCGGCGAGCGTCCGGCTGCCACGTTTACTGTTTGACAGCTTGCGGATGATGACGTGTTGTTCCGTTGATTTTCGGCTCAGAGAGCAGATGATATGTTGGATTCGGTCCCACTCCTCTTTAATGAGTTTTACTCGAATGGGCTTTTTAAGCTTGATATCAAGATCCCCATCTATGTTTACCTCAAACAGGTTTTCAAAAGCATGCTTGAACTTGGCGTATCGGGGTGAAAACTGGTAACCGAAAATATCCAGAACAGCGAAGTTCACATTATTGGTACCGTGATTGTCGGTGGCCAGAGACTTTGGCTGGATTTCACTGGTGTTGTTGTAAAGCAGGTCGAAGGCGTAGTGCCCTTCGTATTCATTAGCCGATATTACCGTCGTATTCAAAGGTACATGATTTGACACCAACGTCATGGCCGAAACCCCTTTTCCTTTACGGAAATATTTTGCTGAGTACCTGGTTTTGAATGTATTAATACGGCATGCATGCTTCTGCCCATCAATACTGCCAAATGGGGCGGATTCATTGATGGTGTAATGACGGAAAATGGGAAGTCTTGCGAGGGCATTCGAAATCAGATCATTGGCAGCCCGCAGTATACCGATACTTCTGTCTGATGAAGAGGCAAGACGGTGCAGGCCGTAGTTTGCTCCGTTCCCAAAGATACAGGCAATCAGGTCGTGACTTCTCGCTTCAGTATTTCTTTTTCTCGATGATAGGCTCTCAAATGCCTCGAGATACCCGGTCTTTCTGTTGACATAGTTCATGATGTCAATGATCCCCATATGCTGAATTTGGCTGTATACAGGGTTGTCGAGTGGTGCTTTCCAGCGCCGGTTTGCCAAGCTCCAGGCAAGACGGCTAGAGCGGGGCTGGACTCGGACAAAATCGTTGGCATCGGCGTTTATATTGGCAGTTACCTTGCGCAACTTTTCAACAAAGCGACTCTCATGATCTGCCAGAGTGTGTTCAATCGAATTGGAGAGCCTGACAAGCCCTGTTTTTTCTATCAGAGACGATTTTTCCTTTTCCCACACGTCTACAGGGATGAGATCATCTTCAAGCCGCTTGTTACGCTCACTCTCACTGACATACACCTTACCGCTTTCAATCATTCCGGCAATTTTACGGTAAAGGTAAAATTCAAACCTGACGTGGTTGGTCTCTCCATCATTAACGAGGTGTTCCAAATCATTGTGCGTCACCAGCCTGAGATCCATCGACGTTAGTTTCTTGTTGGTAAGCAACTCTTCCCTGGCATTTGAAATTTGCGCACTCAACGCGGGCTGGGCTGACTCACATTCTATGTCGAGTGCCAGAAACAGCTTCCTCAGGCTGCCAGCGGTCTTGCGTGACTGACTGTCAGTGTATTGCCATTGATATTCTGCCCGGTTAAAACGGCCGTCAACCAAGTGGGCACTGACCAGCAACATATCTTCCGGGGACATCGTGGAAAAGGCAGTTTTTCTTATCTCACCGAACGTCGTGCTGTCACTGATGCTGTCATCGGTAAAGTACCTGAGAATGCTCCCGGCAGATTTAAGTGTGTCTTGAATGATGTCCAGCTCTTTGGTAACACGCGATTTTGCGGATTCTATCCGAGACTCGTGATGCTTTCTGACCAGATAACTAAAGCTCGATACCAGCCGATCATTGGCTTCCCGGTAACGGTAGAAGATATAGCAGGAAAGATAGAGCAGCCCTTGCCACTTTGGGGATCGTCGTAGTTGGAAGGTCGATCCCGACCGGACAAGGGATGTGTAATAGATCATATTCCCACGAGACAAGCCGAGTTCAGCCAGCAGCTGTTTCACCTCCGGATAGACCGTGCGAAGAAGTTGCATTGTACTCAGCTCTCTTTCCAACTCTGACGGAGTAAAGTCCTTGGCTGTCCCCTTGAATCCTGACAGACTATTTAGTACCCCTTTTCCATTCAATATATGGCTGAGTTTTTCCAGAGTTGTCGCCGACATTCTTTCTGACAATATTTGGGTGGTACGGTTTCTTTCTGCCGTCAGTGTCGATGTAACAAGATCTTGCAAGGTACTGTAGCCAGGTAAAGCGATGCGGTTCTGGCCGAGAAAGGCCAAGCATTCATCAAGAATATATTTCGGTTCCGTGCTAATGGTGGCCACGTCAGCCAGCCGGAGAGACAGGCGACGGCTTTGTTCTTGTTTTAGTAGGCTAAACCCGAGGACAGAGAGCGTTCGTGACACCATCTGTGCCCTCGTGCCCTTGGAGGCAGTCCAATCCCAGCTTGGTAGATCGAGTTTGAAGGTGTCGCAGATATACCGCGCATCTTCTTCTACATCGCACAGCCTAAAACGAGGTATCACCGGCTTTGCCCGGAAATACCCGATAAGGAGGATCATGTATATTTTTGTTTCGGGTTTGAGTAGTCCGTTGACAATATCGAGTAGGTTGTTATCGAGAGAAAAATACTCTTCCCGCTCAGCTTGGCTTAATACTGGCAGCCGATAGAGCTCTTCAATTTCGTCGTCCGTCAGGAGTTGTATCCGCTTGCCTGTACTACCAATCATGTATGCTTGTTACCCTTAATAATAATTCTTGAAGAAAACGAGGCGAATCTTTCACGTTCTGTCGGTATAATGAGTTTTTTTGCAAAGCAGTCTTACTTCCTCAGGTAGCTATAGAGAGTCTCGCGGCTGATACGGTATTCTTTGGCCAGAGTGGATTTCACTTCTCCGGCATTCGCCCGTACCTTGAGCTCTGCGATCTGTGCTTCATCCAGCGCTCGCTTTCTTCCCCGGTATTTTCCCTGTCTCTTGGCTATTTCGATCCCTTCTTTTTGCCGCTCCTTGAGAAGGGCACGCTCAAACTCTGCAAACGCCCCCATAATTGAGAGCAGAAGCTGGGACATCGGGGAGTCATTGTTGGTGAATGTGAGTTGCTCTTTGCAAAACTGGATATCGATTCCTTTCGATGTCAGGTTCCTGACTAGGGTACGGAGGTCATCGAGGTTTCTTGCGAGGCGATCCATGCTATGGACAATGATGGTGTCGCCTTCTCGGGCGAACTGGAGCATTTCTTCGAGTTGTGGTCTTTCGATGCTCTTTCCGGAAGCCCTGTCGATAAAAGTTCTGTCCGTGGAAATTCCATCAAGCTGACGATCTAGGTTCTGGTCAAATGAACTGACCCGGATATATCCAATTCTTTGTCCTTTCACGGTTTTCCCTCCTCAAAGTATCAAGATAGGATCATAAAGGTGCCTGGCCTTGTGTCAACATTCAAGGAAAGACACTCTAATCTGACATATTTCTTATAGCCTGCCTGACGTCATTATAGGGTATACCCTATTTGCACTAGCACTATCACCATAAAGGGAAATGTGCGCAAAACCCCATAACGTCAGTTGCTATCTTTTATTTTGACGAGATCTGGCCTGAACGGGAATGGAGCCACTTTCTTGACTAGCAATATCTGCCAGACCGGCAACTATCTGGACCGTTACCTGAAACGCCCACTGAACTCTGCCTCTCGTCTCCGCTACTACAGCAAGGGCGGCATGTTGACCTTCGAATATCTCAATGTTGACAGGAGCTCTGAGCCTGAGGGATCCCCACGAAGTTATTAACTAACCTGCGTGCGGTTCCTCAGTCAGCCGTTTGAGCATACAGAGTGCTGACTGCCAGTCTGCTTTTTTCAATCTCAGCCGCTTGTCTTTGTACGCGCGAGGCCCAATGTACTGGTTCGACAAGACATAGCGGTGTTTGACGCTATTGGCCTGGTGCTGCCACTGCTTGCCCGCAGCCCTCACGGTCAACCCCAGAAGGTACAGCAGATACTGAGCGATGGTGGCAATGAGAAGCAGCACACTCAAACGCCGGGCGATTCGCGTATCGCCGTCATTCATCTTCAGGCCTGTTTTCAAATCCCTGAAGGCTTCTTCTATCTGCATCCGGGTTGAGTAGAGCTTTACCACCTTCGCTGCCGAATGTGTCTTTCTGGGCAGGGAGGTGGCCAGCAGCCAGGGCTCCTTCTCCCGCGCGGCACAGGCGCGGGACTTCTTGCTGCGTCTGGCTCGCTCTCCCTTGTTAGTTTTGTCCTTGCGCCTTTTGGCCTTTCGCCAGACAACAACCATCCGGGTACTGAAGCACTGTTTCGCGCCGAGCAGATAGATACCCAGGTCTTTGGCCCTGCCCGTTGCCAGCTCATAAAGGCCCTTAACCGGCTGTCAGGTGTCTTCCTCTATCTTCTGGGTATGAGTTCGGCCTCTGACACGACCGACATAATTCCAGACCAGCGATTTTACGAGCTTGAACCAGGGCATTCGAAAACCCGCATCGCTGACAATGATGGGCTTGCTGTCTGCCGGTAACATCCTCTTGAGCTTGTTCATGAACAGGCGGTGAGTCTTCGGCTTCTCTTTCATATCAAGAGGATGAACCTCCTCGTAGAGCGTCAGGGAACGCCCTTTCGCCGCGAGGGAGGCACGGATAAGAAAGTGCTCTTGCCTGGCATCTAAATCTGACCAGTCAACATGGATAACCGGGTTGCGCAGCTGTCCGGCCAGCAAGGCTGCCATGCCGCAATACGTCGTGCCTATTTCCTGGTGCAGCTTGGTATTGCTGCACAGCCTGTCTACTCGCTTTATCTGGTGTTTTTCTCCAGCTTTGCTGGTGATGTTGCGCCCCAGTCCGGTGACGGACAAAGCACCGCCGTTCATGACACTTTCGACGGCAGAAAACAGGCTCAGGCAGCGCATTTTGTGCATTGTGGGGGTGACAAGGGAGAGGCATCTGGATAATACTTGCTTAGCATTCATGGCGTTGGTCCGGTTGGTGATGTTTGGCAATTGATCTGATCACCAAATGCCATGAATGTTCCCTTCGCTCTGAAAATTACTCTCGAAAGTAATCTAACTTATTGTTTTATATTGCGAGTCGTGGGGATTCCTCAGGCTCTGAGCCCTACCGCCGGTCGATCTGATTGAAAGTCTGATAGAGCATATCCCAGACAAATATTTCAAGATGATCCGCTATTACGGATTTCTGTGGAACTGCCGTAGTGTAGATAGGTTTCCGAGGTGCCCGGGAAATAGAAAAGAAGACGCAGCTTATCTTATCATTGTTTATATAAAACAAAAGAGTAGTCACAAAATGAGCTAGATATACCTGCTAGACTTTGCAATTAAAATTGGTTCGATAAACATGTTGTTAGCTCGTCATGACGACCAGCGACAAAGAGAAAAGAAGACTGAATATGATCCCAATTAATACACAATTTGTATCAGGTGTTGCTTTATCTGAATTTGATGGTGATACGAAAATTCTACTCCTTAAGCGAACAAAAGGAGAATATTGGTGCCATGTTGCAGGAAAAATAGAAGATGGTGAGACAGGATGGCAAACCATTATAAGGGAATTCGATGAAGAAACGTCGATAAAGGTATCTCAGTTGTATAACAGTGAGTATCTGGAGCAGTTCTATGAAGCTAAGTCGAATCAATTGGTGGTTATTCCCAGCTTTGTCGTACTGTGTGAACGCCATCAGGAGGTCATATTAAATCCTGAACACACTGATTATCAATGGTGTACGCTCGAAGAGGCTAAGGCTATCGCCCCGTTCCACAATCAGCACAAGCTTTATGACCATATCTGGGAGCAGTTCGTTTTGAGTCCCCCTTCAGAGCAAAGAAAAATATCGCTCACATAACGACCACCTTGAGCAAAGAAGCTTGGGCAATCACTTGGGCGAACTTCCCAGTGATTGCCTGAGGGACTGTAAACTACTTATTCTGATTGTCTGAAGTAGGTTTTTACTAGATTTTCCAGACAGTGGCTTTCCACCGAGAGAGCTGCCAATGGTAATTCAGCACAAAGCTGGGAGAGTAACTCACTTTCTCCTTCGACACTTGGCTCGGAAATGGAATAGACGCCCGGTTCCTCCTCACTAGCTTGCGCCAACAGGGGATGAGCGAACGTGTTCGTTAAACGGAATCGATACGTTTTCGCTGCTTTGTGTATGCTAGCAAATGCATCTTGGTTTCCGCTAAATTTCACACGCCCTTGATCCAGCAGCAACAACTGTTGGGACAATTGTTCAATGTCAGTCATATCGTGGCTGGTGAGTATAACGGTAGTCCCACGCTCTTGAACTAAAGAGCTGATCGCTCCTCGGATTTTATCTTTCACCAAGACATCCAGTCCGATGGTAGGCTCATCCAGAAAAAGGACATGCGGGTCATGCAGCAAGGCTACCATAATTTCTGCGCGCATTCGTTGCCCTAAACTGAGCAAACGAACAGGGCGATCCGCAAATTCATTCACGCCCAGAATATCGCCAAACTCCACCACATTTCGTCGATAACGCGACTGTGGGATTTGATAAATACGTTGATGCAGCTGGAAGGTCTGGGTAGCTGGTAAGTCCCAAAGCAACTGCGTACGTTGACCAAAGACGACGCCGATACCCGAGGTATAACGACGACGGTTATCTCTGGGTGACATACTATCGACGAGACATCGCCCAGAGCTTTGACTTATCACGCCAGTGAGGATCTTAATCAGAGTGGATTTACCGGCCCCGTTTAGGCCGATTATCCCGCATATTGATCCTTTCTCAACTTGAAAACTGACCGTATCCAGCGCTTTAATCTCGCGTTGTGGACGAGTCGAAAAAAGCGCCAGGCGTTGACGCCAGCTCTTTGCTGGAGTTGTGACAAAGTAAGATTTAGATAAGTGTGAGACGTCAATCATAGTTAGGTTCCACTTGCTCCGGAGTAGCGAAGCCCCTTTTTCCAGATAAAAAGGGATAAGAGAAAGAATACTGCCGCAGACAGCCCGCTGTACGACACCAGTAGCATATTTTTTGATAGAGGTAAGTTTTGGAAAAAAAACAGGTCATCTTTCCAGAACAAAACCGGGATAAAGCCAATGACACCTAATGGGATCACATACAGCAGCAGGATTTGGATTGAAAAGTGATAGATATTAATGGGATATTTGGTGAACTCGATTAACTCGTAAAAGAGCTGCATGACTTGACCACTTTTTCCAAACCAAAGAGCCAAAGACGCAGTGATCAACTTCACGGAGAATAAGATGATAAGTCCCATGAGTATAAAGTAAAGAAGGGCAATATAATCCAGCGTTGAGAAATTGGCTTGATGGCGAATATACACTGAGATCAAGCAAAGCCCAACCGTAATCGGTGCCAGTGATTGTGTATTCACGCGCATTGTGATGATTTGAAAATAGATGGGAAGAGGCTTCGTCATGTAATAGTACAGTGACCCGGATGCGAAACCTTTGAATGCTTCTACCCATATATAATCGTTGTAAAACAAGTCCAAACCGCGAACCAGCTGAGACAAACCCATAACCAGCATCATTTCATACAAAGTAAATCCAGCCAGTTCATCTGTTTGTGTGTAGATGATCGATAGAGTGAACAGCATGATCGCTTGACCAATCAGCATACCCACGACACCAACGAGAAAGTCTGCTTTGTAATAAAATGCGCTCCGCAAGCGCAATCTGGTAATGGAGAAATAGAGCTTGACTAAAGACAACACCGCTATGCCCCCTGAATATTGAACGACTTCAAGATATGCTGAATGAAAGGGCTGCTGATCAGAGACAAAAGCACTATCCAGCCCAATTGGATCAACAAACTGCTATATATTCCACTGTCTGGACTCATCTGAATCAGAATGTTAGCAGGGATCTGATAAACCGCCTGAAAAGGAGAATAAATGGCAATATGGTAGAGCACCGATGACCCTGACGCGACCAACTCTCCCGTTACATTGGTAGGCTCAGATGCACCAAGTTGCCGTAATAGCGGTAGCGCGATGACTTGACCTGAGAGAAGCGGAAATAAGTTGCGCCTCAATAGATATAAGCCCCATGCGTTGGTTGTCCATAAAGCCAGCGAACCGTAAATAACCGAAATCTGGAAAGAAATGATGAAGGCCAGCACCAGTGATACACCAAATAACGGAAGCTGACTTGTCCAAAGCCAATCTCCCACCAAGACCAGCACGAGCAGTGTGATGAGTACTAATCCATAAAGGCGGGCTGACAATTCACCTAAGGCTTCAAAAAAGCACTGAAAGATCAACCCGTGAGGTTTCGTCAATTTAAACACCAGATCCCCAGTACGGATCAGTTCAGCAAGCCGACGATCGGTCCCTTGAGTCGTGAACTGCTTAATAAATATAACTGCGCCGATAAAGCCGAGGTACTGGCTCTCCTCAAAGCCATAAAATTCGCCACTGTTGGACGCGAAGATGGCGCGCCACAGAAAGTACTGAACCAACAAAGCAACCACATTATTGAACAATCCAAGCAGTACATTCATTTTGTAGGCAAAAATCATGTGGTGGGCAGAAACCAGATAACCATAACCGCTCGATACTAGGCTACGAAAAAATGACGTCATTTCATTCATCCCATAGTATTGAAAACTGTTTGTTTTTCATTTTCCTGGTCATGAAAAATCGGTAGTGGAGATGCGAGGAAGTGAACAGATGCTGAAGTTCTTCACTTTCGATACAGGCGGTGACTTTTTGGCCCCTCGTCTTGGTCGAGACCAATAACCCATGACCTTCTAGTATGCGCCAGGCTCCCTCTTGATAGCGGAGTAGATGTCGATAATGGCGCTGCTGATCATCGAAAATAATCAGATACGGGAACAAAGTCTTTCCAAACTCATCCTGGGTTGATTGGCTACACTGAAGCTCGACTTGCAAAGCATCGGTTGTCAAAGGCGTCATAAGATGTATCGCGATACCAAAATAGGCGTTCCTATAGGATATTGGTTGCTGTTCGCATTGGTAAGCACAGTGCGATTCGGACCTATTTTGGTACGCCAACCAGTGGAAAATTTGTGTTCGTTTTTCAGCGTCTTCAAAGTAGTCGAGAATGTTACTATCAACGTGGATGACCGTACTCTCCACAGAGGTTTGCAAACAGGATTTGAGCGACATTTTCAAGGTGGTGAGATCGTCAGGGAATGGAGTACCCAACGTTTCACAGATCCGTATCAACACCTCAATCGCACCTGCGATGCTCTGAGACAGCGATGAGGATATGGCCAGATTCATGAGACGAACGCTATTTATATGCGCAGATTGTTGCCGTAGGAAAAGTAAAACATCCACGACATCACGGATCTTCAGTTTCGCAAACTCTTGCGTAAAACTTGACCATATATTGAGTAGCAACAGTAGTAATGTCGCTTCAAGGTTCAGCGTGCTGTAGTGATGTTTATCAATCACTAGAGTGGTTGGCTGTTGCTGTAGACGTTGAAAAGCGTCAACGTTGAGAACCGAACTGGTCGTAAACTTAATTTCAATCAGAACCCCCTCAGGAAAGGTAAATCGAACTTCATGGGTTTCTACGTGGAATGTGGCGTCATAGTCGCTGTCAAATTCACTCTCTCCACCCAGCTCGTAGCAAACCTGACAAGCTTTGACGAAATTATCCTTCGACACGATCAGATCAATATCATTAAAATCACGAGCATAGAGATCGGCGTAAATGTAATAGGACAGGCATAACCCTTTGATCAGAATAATCTCTACATTGGCCTCAGTCATGGCCTGAGCGATGTTGTGTAAACGCTTTATCCGGTCATTGATCCTCACTCGATATCGGTTCAGTCGCTCGTCATATTCTGCTAAGGCGGCGATATTGGCCCGTGCGTCTTGGTTATTTTTAAGCTGGTGCGATGCAGAAAGGAGAAGATGTTGAGAGTGTGCCCAAGACATAAAGGTCTCCAACTGGTCCTGATCTAGCACTACTCCTTCATCAAGCATGGCTCTGACAAACTGTCGAATATTTTTCATATGTTTCCCATTGGGTGGTTAGACGGGTGTCTTTTCTTTACGACCGTTCATCAATTCACGGAAAATCGAACGGATGGCAGACAAACCATGCAAGACAAACATCGGATAAGAACCGAGTAAAATAGGTATAATCATCGCTCGAGTCGCAGGCATTTGCTGATCCCGCAGACTTCGATAGGCGACCAAGCTAGGAATACACAAATAGAAAAGGTAAAACGATAACAGAGCCAAGACGGACAGATGACCAGACAGGCAGGCGATACTCGCTAGCATGAGTATAACGGGCATAACAATCCAACGGACAGAATGCTCGAATAACAGAGCCGAGTAATACAAAAGCGGCCACTTTTTATATTGGTTCTCTGTCAGGTGGCGGTAATACCGAAAGGCATGCCTAGGACCGTTATGCCAAGTGGATTTTTGAATATACAGACTCCGAACTTTAATCGGTGACTCACAACTTTCAAAGTATGGAATCGGGCGAATAGGAATATTGTGGTATGTGGCCTGTAGGCCAAATATAGCGTCCTCGTTAGGAAATACTTCTGAAAAACCGTAGAATTTTCGAAATACCCCCCCCGTAAAAAAGAGTCCGTGGCCAATGCAATAATTCATGGATGTATTGGCTTTGCCCGATAAACTGCGCTGACGAATGGCATTAAAGTACTCAAAACCAAGCGCCCATCGCAACTGCCAAGCAGACGCTGCGATCAGACAATAACATGCGAGGCGTGATCGCCAGGTTGTCTCAAGTAACTGTCCAAGGTTTTTTGAGTATTGTCCGTATTGTTGATAAATAAACATCGGGTCATGGAACTCCGGCTGCCCGCGAAGCCACATAAACGTTCTGGCATCCGGCGCTGAATCGGCGTTATACAACGCAAAAATCGAATCTTCACCAAACTGTTCACACAGTCTGTTTATGGCATAATTTACCTGATGGGCCATGACTCCTTCACTATGGGGGTAGTGCAGATGAAGAATGGACATCGTGGTACTGAGTGATTTTATATAGGTAACTGTATTCGTTGCGTTCAGTAATTGTGTCCACCGCTCTTCAGGGGTGGTGGCTTCCCTTAATGGTACCTCTGCATGCCACAAGTCTTTCGTCAGGGTATGCCAGGCATCATCGTCAGACAGTTGTAACTTGTCGCGCTCAAACTCTTGGTACTTTTGGCGCTGATACTCTGTTTCCGCTTCGGTGGTCACCACCACCGGTGTCAGCTCCAGACCGTATTGCTTGGACATTTCGATAAAATGCTTTAGCGTGGCATGAATACGCGTTACTTCATCCAATACAGGAATTATGATGTAAATGGTTTTACCACTTTGTTCGGTTTTCATGGACGTGGTCAAATCCCGGTTACGCTTACGATGACGGGTTGATTTAATGATCCGCCTCATCCAGTAAATGAAAAGAAGGGCAGTGAGCAGATAAATGACGCTGCTCGATAAGTCTGATAAATTCATCGTAATTCCTAACCATGACTGTTTTATTTTTATGGGCTTGTAATAGGTTTTCTCTATCCCGTCGTTGTTGGCTGTGATAGTCAATGCACCAAGTCAGCAGGCGATATAAATCCAGGACAGTTTCCCTCCGATATGTGGGCTCAAACCGCAGCTTTC
Organism: Vibrio halioticoli NBRC 102217; assembly: GCF_000496695.1. Classification (GTDB taxonomy): domain Bacteria; phylum Pseudomonadota; class Gammaproteobacteria; order Enterobacterales; family Vibrionaceae; genus Vibrio; species Vibrio halioticoli. The sequence goes on along the minus strand of NZ_BAUJ01000031.1, from coordinate 28,848 downwards.
GTTTTGCAAACCGGTGAAGAATCCTAAATAGTTGCAGATAGAGCGGGGTGCTTAACACGACGATGAGATCGGCTTGCACAAACGAGTGTTCAACCCAATCTTCATAGTACACGCCCTCAATTACCCATCTCTGCTGGCTTAACCGTTGATCTAGGAGCTGCGCTCTTGTTTCTTTGTCCCGCCTTTTGAATCCATCGGAATCATCCCAGAAGACGTCATCCAGGCTGAAATAAGGTAACCGGATTTGTTTGGAAATTTTGCTCGAAAGGTACGTTTTTCCGCTGCCAGGTCCTCCAATTACCCTGATTTTCATAGTATTTCCCCAACTTTTTTCGTGTCGTCCTCTTCAACGTAACGATCGCCAAGAAAATTCATCGTTTGCTGTCCTGTGGTATCTTCTAATATCGCCAGTTTGCAACGGTTACAGATATGTTGAGTCGGCATGGTGATTTGAGCATGGATCATGCGTCGCTCATTTAAGTATTTGTCGCCATTCCAGATCGATTTGATGGAAGAGTCTCGAACGTTGCCAAGAACCCGTTCCTGCTTCCAGTCCTGAGAGCACAAAATGACGTTGCCATTGTTCAGGATACTCATTCGTTCTAGGTGTCGCTCAAGCTTGCAGCCGATCACTTTATAGTTCAGTGACTGCATGTTGTCGGGGCAGATGACTTTGTTGTTATTTCGGGTTGGCACGGAGCCTGCGCGATCCAAAAAGCCAAAAAAGCGAACATGAGCGTCAGGTATATGCGTCAGTATGGCTTCGCGCTCTTTCTTAAAATCATAGCCTTCTACCAGCACCATGATCAGTTGAATGTCCATAGGTGAATCGTGGGCCGCGTTCATCTCGTGGAGCCGCTTAATTTTCTCTAAAGAGCGCTGAAAATTGAGCTTAGGCATTAAGGCCTGATACGTGGACTCTTGCCCACCAAAGAAGCTCACACGAAAGTCGTCGATTAAACCTTCTTCTAGAATCGTTTGGATGCGTTTTTCTGATAGCCCGGTGCCATTCGAGGAAATCTCAACCTCCAGTCCTGTGCTCTTACACAAACGGAGTATGTCCAGAAATCGGCTATCTAAGGTTGGTTCGTTGTTCAAGTAGGGAATGATACGCCTCGCCCCATTTTCTGCGGCCTGCTCTACGATGCCCTGGATTAAATCCATCTCCATATATTGGTGCTTGACGTTTCCATATACAGATTCGTACGGACAAATCGAGCAATCCGCATTGCACTTGCTGAAGGTCTGAATCTCTATCGTTTGTGGGAAAGAATTAAAAACCAAGAGTATTTCCTCCATCAAATTGGATCTTTGCGCCAGTCAGGCCATGAAAATCAGCATGAAATAGTGCGACGATAGCTCGAGCAAGTTGCTCCGGAGTCAAGCGTTTGCCTGTCGGTGAATTATCCATTACTCGCTCTTCGATCTCTTCGTTAAAGCCATTCATGTTCGATAAAAAATAACCTGGACAGAGGCAATTGGATTGAAAGTTATACTGGCCTAAATTGAAGGCAAATTGTTTCGTCAGTGACTCCAGTGCCGCTTTGCTCGCAATATATCCGTAACTATCTCGGTTAGCGCGCTCCGTCAAATTAGTGGAGATCGTGATAAGGGCTGTTTGTTGGGCGCTACGGATCAATGGAACCAGCGAAGAAATCAGTTCGTAAATTAAAAAGACATGAACGTCAAAATGCTGTTTGAACAAACTAGGATCACCACTTTCAGTCAGCAATGGCGTTTTTTCATATTGTCCTGCGGCATGTACGATGTGAATTTCATTGAGTGGCACCTGTTCGAGTTCGTCCATTAGGCGTTGAGCGACACCTACGATGCCACTTCTGAGACTCAGGTGTCGTACCTTGCTTGAATCTGCCGTAGGCGACGCCTCTTGGCTCAGGTGTAAATCTTCAAAAAACTATCATACTTACAAAAAAGTACCATACTAAGCAAAAAACTATCACACTATAGTCATTCCGAGTTATGCTTAATAAGTGAGCATAACTCGGATACTATAAAATGAAGCAAGACGCTGCGTTTCTTACCCCTCATCCTCGGGAAATCACCAATCTACTCGAACCTGCTATTCTCAAGCGTTTACAAAAGGAGAAGCGAGGCCAGGGAGTTGGCAAACATTACAATCCGTTCCTTACCGTTCGAGATGTTCCCAGTAAAGGAAGGGTTCATAGACGACCAGCTCTTACTCATAATCGTATTGTTCATTTACTTTCTGATCTTGAGTTAGCTGCATTTCTTATCTTCGATTGGCAAAACTCGGTTATCGATATCCGAGAGCAATTCCCTCTTAATCCTGAAGCAACGGTTTCTATAGCAAAGCGGTTGGGTATTAAACACCCTGCCTATCAAGGTGTTATCCAAGTAATGACAACTGACTTACTTGTGGATTTCAATTCAGATGGGCAGCACCTGAGCAAAGCGATATCAGTCAAGTATGCGCAGGATCTTGAAGATGAACGGACAATTGAGAAGTTAGAATTAGAACGGCGATTTTGGGAGGGAGAAGGAATCGAGTGGTTTATTTTTACCGAACATGAAGTGCCGGTTCATTTTGTGAAAAATATCCGTTGGTTAGCTCCCCACATGCACAGCTATGATCTTGATGGCTCTCAGAGAATGTTCGTGTTTGAGAGCATTCTTCAGATGTTAGAAGCAAACTGGGAAGAAAAGCTCCCAGTGGTGCTTAGTGAATTGGATCAAAAAGAAGGGCTTGAGCGCGGTACAAACCTAAAATACTTCAGGCATCTTGCCGCGCAAAATGCTTTCCAGTGGGATATGCAGAATTACCTGCACACAAGCTTAAAAGCTAAAAATATCATTGCTTCAGAGTATTGGTTAAGAAAGGATGCTCAATATGTTCATGCCTAATGATGTCTACGCCTGGGATGATAAAAGAATCCGAATTTTGTGGAGTAATCAGCAGGCTATCTTCTGGATAGACATTGACGATGACTATGCCCTTCCACAGATTGCGTCAAAATCTGATTTTGAACACTTTATGGCAAGGAGGGAACTGCTATCCATAGCCGACCCTTATATCAAATTCAGTATGACTTCCCCGAAAAAAGGCTCAAAAGCAGAGGCTGTTCAGGAAAAAGCCTGGGATGCGATTGGCTTGGTGATTAAAGCTGAGCCAGATATCTATCAGAGAAAGACTAGAGGGAAACTCTTTAATCAAGTGCTGGAACAATCGGGGGCAACTAAGCAGACGGTATACCGATGGCTTCGGCGTTACTGGCAGTTTGGTATGTGTAAAAATGCATTAAGTGGGCGTTATGAGCTATGTGGCGGTCCCGGAAAGCCGAAAAAATTTGAATATAAACGTAATGGCCGTCGTCGAACCCGATCTCCTGGAGAGGGTGTACCAGTTACCGAGCAAATTAAGTCGCTTTTTCGGATAGTGATTGAAAAGTGCCTGTTAAACCAGGGGAAATATGAATTTGATTATGCATACAATCAATTGCTTATTGCCTATGGTGTAAAGCTGCCTTGTGAGCCGGAGGAGTTAATTGATGTACCAACTGAAAGGCAATTTAGTTACTTTTATAAAAAAGAATATACATCTATCGAAGTTACCAGAAAAAGAGAAGGTGAAATTAACTATCTAAAAGATCATCGGCCTGTTCTTAGTACATCAACAGCCGAAGTTCCCGGTCCGGGATATTTATATCAGATTGATGCGACTATTGCTGATGTCTATTTGGTTTCTGAGCTGAATCGTGAAGAAATCATTGGTCGCCCAACTCTCTATTTTGTTGTAGATGTTTTCAGTCGGGCTATTGTTGGAATATATATCGGTTTAGAGAATCCGTCGTGGATAGCAGCTATGGAAGCACTTAGTGCGTCTATGGCAGATAAGGTCGAATATTGCGCCCAGTTTGATATCGATATCACTTCGGATATGTGGCCGATGCAAGGATTACCTGAAAACCTTATTGGTGATAAAGGTGAAATCCTTGGACGGCATGTGGAAGTGCTCAGTAAAGCTTTTCATGTAGATATTCAGAATACTCCGTCTTTTCGCGCTGATTGGAAAGGGTCTGTTGAGCGATATTTCCGCACTACTCAAACTAAGATGAAGCCGTTTGTTGAAGGTTATGTGACAAAAGATCCAATAGGTAAAAAACGGCATGGCAATGACTATCGTCAGGATGGAATTCTTACACTGAAAGAGTTCACTAAGATGATGATTAAGATTGTTCTTTTCTACAACAACGAGCATGTGATTAGTACTTACGATATTGATTCTGGGATTCCTAAAAATCTACCGGCAAATCCTCTTACTCTGTGGAACTGGGGGATTGAATATCGGACGGGCTTACTCCGTAGACCAGACTCGAAGTTAGTTAATGTAAATTTGCTACCGCATACTACAGCGACTATCACTGAACATGGACTAAAGCTTTTTGGTTGTTACTACAGTTGTAAAGAGGCGTTAGATTGGGGGTGGTTCGAAGGCAATTATCGTGGACCCAAGTCGGTTACGGTAGCGTATGATCTATACACTACAAATACGATTTACTTGAGACCATCTGATTCTTACGCTGATTTTATTCCTGCAAATCTTACGGCGCGGAGCCGGGCGTTTGCCAACATGACAATGTGGGAGTTATGGACTACTCGTGATGAGCAAAACACGGCAGCAGCGACATCTAAATTAAAAGCCCGATCTGGTTCCGTTAATTTAGTGAATGATCTTGAGCAGATTGCTGATGAAGCAAAATCAAAACAACCCAAATACACCAAAGCAGAAAAAGCACAAAGAGCGAAAGGCATTTCGGATAATAAAAGTAACGAAAGGCAATATGAGCGGGACAAAAAGTCGGCTAATAATGATCAAATGTCTAATGAATCAATAGCAACTGTAACATCGATTCACGGTGCAAAAACCACTCAGAAGAGCTTTAAGTTACCAACGAGATTAAAAGATTTACTTAAAGAGGATGACTTAGATGAATAAATATAATGAAGCTCGTTATCCTGAAGCAGATTATAAAGACCAAGGATTACCTGAATACAATGATAATCCGCTTATTGCTGCATTGCCGATCATCATGAGTCCCATAGAGGTGGCTAAGAAGCTGAGAAAGCGACCTATCTATCATTCAGCTGAATTGAATTTGGAAAGCCATATTCGAACGCATGCGATTAACCGGTTAACTCGGTCGTTTTTTGTACCGCAGACCAATCATATTGTTGTGGAACAAAAGCTGTCTAAGTTGATTCGCTCCGGCTACCTGAACAGAAACCCAAATACCGCTATCTTTAAACGTAAGCTAAATACGATCAGAGACTTAGTTCAAAAGGAAGATTTAACCGCTTATATTCATGATGAGGTCGACTCTCCTGCATCTTCCATGGCAATCGCAGGGATATCAGGAGCGGGTAAATCGACTACTGTAAATCTGATACTTAATACTTACGATAGAGTCATTTACCATCCCAAGTACCACTTGCTCCAAGTACCATGGTTAAAAATTGATTGCCCACATGACGGTTCACTTTCGGACTTTTGTCTGAGCTTCTTTATCGCTTTGGGGCGACGGTTAAATATTGATTACCGCGCTAAATACGCTTCTGGTCGGCCAACTATTGGTAAAATGATGGCAGATGTGGCTGATCTTTGCCTAATCCACGCGATTGGCTTACTTGTTATTGATGAGTTTCAACACATGAACCTTGCTAAAAGTGGTGGCGAAAAGAAAATGATAAATTTTCTCGTCACACTCGTTAATGTTGTGGAGGTTTCAGTAGTTCTGATTGGCACGCCTAAAGCGTTGAGGTTATTTACCAGTGAATTTCGCCAAGCTCGCCGAGCAAGCGGTGACGGAAGCATTGTTTGGGACCGATTGCCATTTGATGAAAGTTGGGAGGACTTTTTGACCGAACTCTGGCCCTATCAATGGCTGAAAAACGAAGTAGAAAGAACGGAACCCTTAACCAATAAACTTTATGAACTGAGCCAGGGCATACCGGATATTGTTGTAAAACTGTTTTGTTTAGCTCAAGCTCGGGCCATTTTGCTAGCAGACAGTGCCGACGATGAGATGTTGTCTATTGAACTATTCGATGATGTTTTTGAAGAGGAATTTTCAATTGTTCGGCCTATGCTAGAAGCATTGCGAAGCGGAAATAAGAAGAAAGTTGAAGAGTGCAATGATCTTGTTTTTCCAAAATTGGAAGAAAGCATAATCGGCGCTTTCGATCGTTTGGTCTCTCAACCATTACCAAAGCCGAAGCCCGTTGAGCTTGGTGAACCGACTGAAAACAATATGGCTAACTCAGCGATTAGAGCCATCGTTTCTATGGGAATTGCAGAAGATATTGCTCGCCCCTTAGTTACCGATGCTATAGCCAGAAACCCAGACCTCCAGCTTCTTCAGTTAATGCAATTGGTGACGACTTCTTTAACGCAAGATGCTCATCAAGCAGTGAAAACAAAGAAAAAGAAAGAGAAGCCTATTTATACGAGTTCAAGTAATTGGGGGCAATTATCCGAGCGTGATTTAAGGAAAATCTATTCTGATAAGACCGGTTCGCAGTACGAAGCACTATCGGAGCGGCAGTTGATTTATCCAATTGACGAATTACTGGCTAGTTAAAATGCTAACTTATTTCCCCGTACCATATGATGATGAGCTGCTTTATAGCTGTGTCGCTCGATATGGATGTCATACCGGGCAAGCGCAAAATCAAAAAGCGGTGGTCAGAGATGTATGGGGAACTGATAGTGCAGTAGCAATTCCAGACTTACCGAGCCACTTACATGACTTTAGTGATAATGTAGGACAGGTTTGGCAAATCAGTATAAATGAACTCATTGCTCAATTTACGCTAGCGCCTTTATATTTCCCATTCTTATCTGTTCAGCAGACGAGAGAGATAATTTGTTCTATGGGATCTAAGGAAGGGGGCAAAATACATACTCGTGCAGGGATTGTTGCTAGTCGTGTACCGATACCTACTCGCTTCCGATATTGCCCGCAATGCTTGGAAGAGCAATCGACTGAATTGGGTGAACCTTATTGGAGGCGTATGCATCAATTACCAGTGATTGATGTTTGTATCGATCATCACTGCAAGCTCGAAGATAGCGCAGTCCCTTTTCATCCTAAGCAAAAGCATCATTATCATGCGGCCATTCATGAGTGCCATTCTCTTCAGACAAGGCGTGTTGACCTTACTGAGACGGAACAACGGGTTATTGAATATCACCAGGAATTACTAGATGCTTCCTTATTGGAAGGTTTGGGAACAAACCGTTGGACCCTTTATTATCAACAGCTTGCAGAAGGCTGCGGGTTTACTAATAAAAGCCGTGTACAGCATGAAAGAATCCATCAGATTCTAAAACAAGCCTGGAAAGGTGCCCTGTTAGAACCATTTTGCCAGAAATGAACGAAAATAGCTGGCTAACTAATTTGTTTCGTAAGCATCGAAAATCATTTCACCCTCTTCGGCACCTTATGGTTTTATCGGCATTAACTCCAGATAAAAGGCTGTCTGAAATATTACAGCAGGTGAAAAGGTTTCCATCCGAACAAGCACGAATTACGCAGGCGTATAAAGCTACAGGCAAGCCTCATGAAGAAATTCAAGAACATAGAAATGAATGGGTTAAGTTAATAGCTGATCATCCTGATTGTGGGGTGAAGAAACTACGTAAACTTAATTCTGGCGGGCGCATTTATGCGTGGTTATATCGTAACGATTACCCATGGTTAATGCAGCATTGTCCAAAAAAAGAAACATCATCTGTGGCTATTCGAGATGTTGATTATCCCGGTTGGGACAAAGAAAATGTCAGCATACTAACGTCTATTTACAAAGACTTGTTTCAAGCTAAAGGGCGGCAACGTTTGACTGCAAGCTATTTGATTCAGCAGTTGCCTAGAACAAATTCAGTTCAGAAACATTTGGTTGATTTGCCATTGACTAAGCAGTGGCTGGATGTACATTCTGAAACTTTAGAAAACTATCAAATGTTTAGGCTTAAATCGGCTTATCAAGCTTTACTCGAGCAGAATCAAACAATCAAACGTTGGAAACTGATTCGAGCCGCTAATATTCGAGAAGAATTAGTCACTGAAAGAATTGAAAAACAAATCATAGCATTGGAAATGTTGGAGGGGTTACGCCAGAAATGAATGAGTTAGGCGAGATAGGCATCAGTGGCATTCCCAAAGGTTCTAAGTTGATATTACTTGGAGATTGGTACCGAAAGCTTGGCAATGATTGGCATGTTGTATGTTATTTTTGGCATGGGGAAGAGGGTGAGTTTCGAAAATCCTTACCCATAGATATGCTACCTACCCTTACTGCCGGCACAAAATTCCCCAGAGAGTTAATTGAGAATTTCGCTCAAGGATGGACAGGGACATTTCAAGCCCCCAATATCAAGCACTGGCATAAATGCCGATATGGAGACATTCCCAAGTCTTTGCATCGTGCAGGACGGTATTCTGATCAAGTAGATGATTCGGTGGTTTATCGCCTTTATTCCGCAGGACGAACCTATTGGTTGCCAGCAATTGAACTGGCTCGAATGTTATTTTTTCATTCAGCAGAGGTGACTAGAGCTTCTGTGTACCATGGGAATACCTGGCAACTGGGTAAGGCTTCTGAGCGGGGTTGGGTTGGGGAGGTTGAGTTGTCCTCTAATATTCCTGTTAGATACCTCAATAGTTTGCAGTTCAGAAAATTTTTCACGTGGCTATTCTTTGTTTCTGCAGCTGAGAATAGTTTTTGTTCTATTTTTGCACAAATAAATCGAAAAGCGAGAGAGATTGATAATGGTGAAAGGTGGACGTTTGATTTTTCTCCTCCTGATCTAGGGAATTGTGAAATTTCCTATGCTGGATTTACTGGGGGAGAGTTCAACGACCACATTTACATCCGTGAAATCCGCTCCATATCGGGTCTTCAAGCTCCAGAGTTTGACACCGTATTTTTCTCACATCCTGATGATGTACTGTATGTCGCCCCTGACTCTGAAGAGCCAGAAAATGAGAGTAAGGTCGGAAAACCGAATAAGCCAATTGTTAATATTAAAGAGCTAGACCCAGGTTGCAATCCTAAAGCGAGTAAAAAACGGTATCTTGTAAAATTGGGGAGAGCGGGGTTAAATTTTGATGTTGAGCCTGATTGTAGGCGTAGCCCTCGCCATGTCAGGGCGTTGCCTCCGCATACGAAAGCTGAATTAGATGATAATCAAGAGCAGTCTGAGGAAGAGTTAGCGAGTTTACAAGAGGGAAAAGATACGGGTAAAGGTGTGCGTGCAGATGTTGATAATCTTGAACCACCTAAGCTGATTGAAGCACCTGAAAAAATCGCATTTTTCCAAGTCATGCTTGAGCAACTTGAGTCTAAATATCATTGGAAGATTGATTATCAGATGGGTGATGTGCCGAAGCAGAATTGCCGTAGTGCTCATTTGATAGATGGTCGGCCTCGTCAATATTGCCATGCGACTATACAGCGTGATGACACGACAGCCGTTCAAGTCTTAGAAATTGAGCTAACCAAAGAGGAAAGCTTGTCGACGTTGTTCTTCCGGACGAGAAGCCGTGGCTCAATTTATCAGAATATTCTTGATGACTTAATGAGTAGGGATAAAGACAAAGGACTTAATGCGATGAGTTGGAAACGACAATCGAATTCATCGAACACAGGGGTTTGTGTTTATCTTGGCCACCCTGATAACAAGGTTAAGAGTGAAGAGGATGCACTTGTGGCTTGGGTAGCTAGAGCAGCAGAAAAAATTCTGAGTATCTAACATGCATGTTGTACTCAAATGTCCCCAGTTTCACTCAACGGTTCACTAGTTATAAGTCAAGCGCATCTAATGGCTTTTGCTGTCATTCTTTGGGTTAGATATGCTGATTCGAGGCTCTATTGTGTGAAGTGCATATACATGCGGTGTGATCTATGTCACGTTAATATACTATCGGGAGTATATTAAGTGGAGGTGGTTTGTTTCTTTAATGGGAGAAATATCCAGAACTATTACTGATTGCTCAGTAATTATGTAGAGAATAATTCTTCATGTGAAGTCTAGTCAAGAATAAACAAATAAGAAACCTCTATTTGTTAACCTTGACACCCCGTGATTATACCGATAGCGTCATTTCTTTGATCTACATCAGGCTTATGTCATTTGCTTAACTAGCTAATTCTATTGATCTTTTGTTATTACCAGTCCTCGAGTTGTTGACTTTTCCTAAATAAAGAGCGCGACACCAGTTTGTAATTGAAGGATTGACCATATGACGCAGCAAGTGATTTTAGTTAATGGATAACCAATTTAATTGGCCTGTTTTTAATGGACTTTATGTGGAAATTAAATGAAAATTATTGTCACGATTACTCCCCCAACTCCAAACGGTGATCTTCACCTTGGACATCTTTCTGGGCCATTTTTAAGCGCTGATGTCTTCGCGCGCCGAATGAAACAGCTGGGTCATGACGCTATAGTCGTTAGTTACACTGATGATTATCAAAGTTACTTGCCAAGAAAAACCACCCCTCTTTTACGTAAGCCTTTTGAGTACGCACGTCTTGTCAGAGAGATGATGCTACAAAGTATGGCTTCCGCAGAAATCTACTTAGATTACTTCATGCCTTCCTCGCGTTGTGACAATTTTGCTCAGTCTGCTGAACATTATTATCAACTCGTGCAGCATCAAGTTCATGTACAGGAACGTAAGAGTTTCTACTGTAGTTCTTGTGATGTGTATGGATATGAAGGTTTTGGTCGAACGAACTGCAATTGGTGTGGTACATCTTCGGATGCAAGTCAGTGCGAACATTGTGCAAGAATGCCAGATATCGACAAGATCGAACATATGACATGTATGTCTTGCCATCAAGAGATGTCAGAAGTAACGGTACCGCAACATGTGTGGGAAATTGGACAAAACTACACTGACGTTGCAAAGGAACATAAAGGTATTTCAAAGCGAGCATGTTTAGAAAACTATCTAGAAGAAGCATTAGACAATGTGCAGGAGTCTTGGGGGATCACCCGACCTGGCGATGCAGGACTTGAGTTAACTTGTCTTGACTCAAAGCCGCTTCATACTTGGTTTATGGGACTTGCGGGTTATCGTTCGGCTGTAAAAACCTTGCTTGAACAAGACCCTGAACGTGGTGAGTTTACTCAATGGTGGCATCCAGATACTCAACTCGTTCATTTTCTAGGATATGACTGCTCTTATAGTCATGCGGTAGGTTACGTTAGTCAGCAATTACATGATAAAGAAGGCCCGGGTATCGGTCACTTTATTACTAACCGTTTTCTAAAACTGGATGGTGATGACTTCTCAACGAGTCGTGGCCATGCAATTTGGATCAAAGACATTACTTCACAATACCCTGCGGATGCAGTTCGGTTGTATACCGCTCTCAATGCGCCAGAAACAGAAGTGGCGAATTTCTCTGTTAAGGACTTTGAACACTGGTATCAAACCTTCTTTTTATCTCTTGTTCGTTCTATTCGCGCTGATTGGAGTGTTGAACGAGCGGACTTCGTTGGCTACGAGCCTGTTTTCTCTCAATGGGAAAAGAATGCCTCTTTGGAAGAGTTCTCCATTGCAGGAATGGCAAAGCAACTGATTGCTTTTTCAGAAGCGTTATTAATCACAGCTAACCCGACTCGGGAGCACTGGTTGAAGTGGGCCGAAATGGCAGCCGCGCTTTGTCCTGTACTCAGCAACGAAGTTCAATCTAGAGATAAACAAAATGAATCCACTGACTTATCAAGCTAGGCCTTGTAAATACACTCATACCTATGAACAAAAGGGACTTTCCTGCAAGTCTTACCTTGTTTGGTCAGAGATGTACTCCAAGGATGAACTTCCTGACATCTCACGTCTAGACTCGTTGATCAATGCGAGCTTAGACAGTTGGGATCACCCGAATGATCATGCGGCGGCCTTTGCGATAACACACCTTGCGAATGATGGCTGGTACTTTTTAATCAGTCGTTGGAATGACGCAAATATGCTTAGACATCGGGTGTTTAGTGTTAACTCGAATACCGAGCAGTGGGCATTGAGCTCGTTGAGTGACAGCAGCATTATCGCCTGTATTTGGGAGCTCAAGTTAATGATGAAAGAGCGAGATTTTTGGGTCGATGAAGTGCTCGAAGCTCCTTTCGAGGTTCACGAATCCCGCCGCATTTCTAACTATTTATCCAAATGTTTTGAGGGCACCTTATGACTGTTCGCCAAGTAAAACTCGAAGACCTAGAAGCGCTTGTCTCTTTATGTGAGGCGCATGCCGAGTATGAGCAACTGCCTTTTGAGCACAGAGATCAAGTTGACCGCTGGAAGCAGGCGCTCTTTTCGAAGACTCCTTTACTTCATATGTGGGTTTACGAAGAGGAAAGGACTCTCCTTGGATACATGAGTGCAACCATAGACTTTGCTACCTGGACAGGTCGACCTTTTGTCTACATGGATTGCCTATTCCTGCAACCAGAAGCGCGAAGGAAGGGGATAGGGAAGCAGTTTATCGGTCTATTGCGAGACTTTGCTGAGGAAAACAACTGCTCAGAAATTCAATGGCATACGCCACCTACAAACGAACTTGGTATTAGCTTTTATCGGGGTGTCGGCGCTGATGAAAAGAGCAAGCTTCGTTTCTTCTTAAACACTGACAAGGAGTAAACTGATGCAACCCGCGTGGAGCTATGTCGATCCCAACAAGGAAGATCCTAAAAAAACAAACCCAGAACTTGGCGATCTGATTGAGTACGGTGCCAAACATTTACCGACGAAAGCCGCCATCGCGGATCATCGTACTGAGTATTCGTTCTCGGAGCTTAACAATCTAACTAACCAATTTGCTCACTTATTGCAGCAGGAATTCAAGGTTGCATTTGGTGATCATGTGCTTGTGTTGACGACAAAGCACTGTCTGGTGCCTGCCGTTGCGGTCGCTTTATGGAAGCTTGGCGCCATCTATGTACCGGTCGATGGCGACTCGCCTTCGGATCGCGTGGCCGGCATCGCGAAGAATGTCCAGCCAAAGCTCGTTATCAATTTCACTGGAGAAGAGTTGCAAACTAAAGAGCTGTCTATTCCAAACATGTCGATAGACAGTTTAGTGGACGCTAGCCATTGCGTAGATCCAGAGAAAACATTTCCGCCTTATCAGCACCAAGACGAAGAAATTGCTTACATAATTCATACATCCGGCTCGACAGGGGTTCCCAAGGGGGTCCAAATCTCTGTAGGCAGCTTGAAGCAGTATTTTCATGCTCATAATGAAGTACTGCGATTTAACCAAGCGTCGCGTGTATTTAGTTTGTCGCCGTTTCATTTCGATGTATCCATTGAAGATACCCTTTTGCCACTATCGGTTGGAGCGTACGTCTATCAGTACAATCGCTTACATCATGGGGGCATCATTCGCAATACGCTGATAAAGCAAAATGTAACACACCTGATTGCTGTCTCAACAATCTTAACCATGATGTCAGACGAGCCTGAAAAAATTAGCAGAAGCAATTTCCCATCACTTGAGATGGTCATGACAGGAGCAGAAGTTTGCGCTCCAAAAGTGATCAACCTATGGAAAAAAGCGCTTCCCGAGACTCGAGTTATCAATGCCTATGGTCCTACTGAGGTCACGATAGTGAGTACTTGCTACACGATCGAAGAACTCGAAGAGGGCAGAGATACTGCTTACCCAATTGGTTTACCGCTAAAAGGCGTCTCTTCATTGCTCCTGAACGAGGACGGTGATGAGGTTACACATGGCGAGCCAGGCGAGCTGTGCTTAGGCGGTGGTCAAGTCATGAGCGGGTATTTGAATCGCCCTGAGGAAGATGCAAAACGCTTGTTTGATAGAGAAGGCATTCGCTATTACCGAACCGGTGATATTTGTTTTCTAAACGCTCGCCGCGAGCTTCAGTTTGTGGGGCGAAATGACGATGAGGTCAAGCTCAATGGACGCAGAATCCATTTGGGTGAGATACAGCAGCAATGCTTAGCTATCGAAGGGGTTGAACGTGTTTCTGTTGGTGTAATAGGGCAGCAAGACAGTGCGTCCTCTTCACGCCAGATAGCAGCGGTCATCGTTTCCACCCAACCTGACATTGTCGAACAAGTTGAAAAACATCTATTAGGGGTTCTGCCAGGCTACATGATCCCAAGAGTCTGGGGAATAAGAGACTCAGTCAACTTGAGTTCTTCAGGAAAAAGTAACGATAAGTTTTTGTTGGAGCAACTCAGCCAATCTCAAGACGCCACTCAGGCAAAGATTCATTATTTAAATTAAGCGAGTCATCACATGGATGAAGAAAAGTACTTTGGAGTCGTGCAGGAAGTCATACGCGAACTCGTCACGACGTTAACGGATACTGACGAAATCAAGCTAGAGCAACCTCTTTATGAGTTGGGGGTCGACTCACTGGCGACGGTAAACCTATTGGTAGAGTTATCGCTTCGAGCGGACGTCGACTTAGAAGACTTTGTCGATGATATGGAGACACCTAAGAATGTTGCAGACTTATGTGCCGTCATGGCGATGTTTGAGGAGTCTGGCGTATGCAGTTAACAAAACTACTACAAGAACAAGATGTGAAAGAGGAATACGGGCTCAAAGGAGTCAGAACGTTTCCTTGGTCAGGTGTTGTGGCACCATTCGGATCGGGGTATTGCATTGTAAGTCCACAAAGTGAAACATTTCGTCACGTTAATGAACCTTCGGATGAAGAAGAACTTTTCGTTGGCTGCCAGGGTAGGGCAGTTGTGTTATTGGGTGATAAACGAATCCCGATCCAAGCCGGTGATCAGATCTATATCCCACGTGGGGTACCACATTCGATCCTTAATGAAAGCAATGAAGATGAGTTCCATTTCTTTACGATTTGGTGGAATAGTCAGTGCGTTAAGGAGTACCAGCAAGCGAACCTCCAGGCGCAGGAGGCATAAGTGGATTCACTTAGACCAGAGGTCACAATAGTTGGCGGAGGGCTGTCTGGGACGTCGCTCGCTTACTATATGAGCTTAGCGGGATGCCAAGTGACACTGCTCGATATAGGAAGTGTCGGGGCATCTGGTGCAACAGCGGCTTCGAGAGGCATTGTTAGGGTTTATGACCCTCAGGTCAACCTGATGCGAGCGGCCTTAGATGGTGTTCGGGTTTGGCGAGATTTGGAAGATCTTTCTCCTGGGTTATTCACTGAATGTGGCTGTATGTACCTGCTCGATAAGGCAAACCGTGAAGATGCACAATCGGCTGTTTTACTGAGTCAGGCTGACTACCCCATTGAGATCTTGAAAAGTGCCTCTGAAATCGTCGAGCGAGCGCCAATGCTTGCCCAATCTGAATTGGATAAGGATCAATGGGCGATATGGGAGCCAAGAGGTGGCTTTGTTAATACAAGACTGGCTTCTCAAGTCTTGATGGAAGCTGCTAGACAGTTGGGCGCAGTGGCTTTAGAGGGGGTTGAAGTGACTCATCTTTGTCAACATTCACGAGGTATTGAGATACATACTGATGGCGGAACCGTTGCGACATCTCATGTCATCGTCGCGACAGGAGCAAGACTACCAGAGCTGATTCCTGACTCGAAAGTGTTTTGTCGTACGATTCCGTTGACTGCGATGCGACATTCACTGCTGGATGAAGATGTCGGGTCTCTTTATCAACAAAAGTGCTGTGTGATTGATGAAAACTCGAAGTCTTACCTTCGTCCAGAAAAAGGTCGATTCATCTATGGTGGCGGTGCTGAGCAAGTTGATGGTGATAGCCTGGCGGACTGTCAGGCTGACTGGCAATCCAACTTCCTGCAAAATGCACGTTTAGCGCGTAGGTTGCTAAACGACTCAAGCCTACGCAAGGTCTCTGGAGTGGCTGGGTATGATGCTTACACTTCGAGTTTTGAACCTGTGATCAAATAACCAGACGATCTTCATAGGGTAGGGGCGTTTGCTGGATTCTCGGGTCGAGGGGCTAAGTACATCCCTTCTGCTGCAAAACTTTACAGTAACAGGGTCAGCTCATTTTTATTCCACATGGGTAAAGAGGATGCTGAACATGCTTAGAATTGCTTGTGTTGCGTGCCTAGATCCAAAGAAATCGGTTCATACTGTGACCTTTCTTAGGGCTCTGGAGCTGTTTGAAGAACTGATGCCGCAGGTAGAGTTTCGTCGCTACGATGATAGCGCTGACCAGGCGGTGGCAACGGACGTTTGCCAAGAGATTGTTGAAGATAACGTTGATGTTGTCGTGGGCCACTTTCTCTCGGATGCAGCAGAAGTTGCGGCCCCTGAGTATGCCAAAGCCAATATCCCGCTTTTGCTGCCTGCCGCGACTCGAGATGGGTTGACTCGAAACGAAACAACCTATCGAGTGTGCGATTCAGAAAGTCGATATGTTCCGTGGCTTAAAGAGCAGCTGAACATTCGAGGCAAGCATATCGCGTCGGTTGAGAGAGATGCGAGCTTGCACGCTCAAGGGCTTAACCTGGCGTTAAGCTCGCAGATTGATGCGTCGGTGCAATCTGAAGGTGCTTTTAGCATGTACGTTGGGAAATACCAGAGCTGCATTGATTACCTAAAGGCCAAGATAGAAAAGTTTGGAGCATTAGGATCGGTGCTGCTTAGCGATGATGCTTTTTCACCAAAATTGCTCGAGGAGCTACAGGCCCTTAAAGTTGATTTACCAAGCAGTGAAATCTGGGTAGCTGCTCTGAGCCCCATGCCTCGTGGCCACATCGCAGAGACTCTACTCACGCGTTACAAAGATCGATTTGGCGGGGCACCCCAGGGAGTTATTTTTGGGAGACGATAGCGGCGCTTGAGATTGCGTGTGATCCAGGTTTTTGCAAACAACCGCAAGAACCTCGAGACACCGTATTGGGGGCCTTAGCGTTTGATGAACAACGTGAAGCGAACCCAGATAGTTTTGCACTCTTACGTTGTGACAGTGACGGCTTCACGAGATTGACTACGTCTAGCCAGCAAGCCACAGGCAGTTTAGACGCAAGTTTTCGACGATTACTTGCCGCACGTAGTTTGCTATTAAAAGGCGCAACGCGTTCGTCCGATGATTTTGGTCGCCAAGCTGTTTCTAAATGGGCTCGAAACTATGCAGGTAATCAGGTTTGCGATATCCATGAGCATATTGTTTCTCCAACGGAAAGGCTTTACACAGGACAACATACCCAAGGCACTTCAACGCTGATTTATCTGCATGGTGGCGGGATGGTTTACTACGGCCTTGACGATTTTGCGCCACTCATGAGTCGTTTTGCTTCCGATTTGGGGGTGAAAGTCGTGGCGTTGGATTACAGCAAGCTTCCTGAATCGACAGCCGAATCAAGCATTACCGAGTTAATGGATGCGATTGATAAGCACAGCCAAGGTACTCGCGCTCCAATGATTTTGGGTGACAGTATCGGTGGATTGCTGGCTCTTTACGCTGCTGTTGCAAAATTTCCGAATCGTTTTGACTACGCAGGCCTAATTTATCCGGTACTCGCGCTTACTGAGGAGCACGCTTCATATAACCAGTTTAACAAAGGATTCTTGTTAGATGCAGACTCAATGCGATGGTTTCGCTCTTTAGTTAGACCATTTTTTGAGGCAGAAAACTTTGAGCCATTTTCACTAACGCCCGCTTTATTAAACCGGGTAGGACACATCGCAATCTACAGCGCTGGTCAAGATATTTTAAGGGATGAGGCGGCTTCATTTGCACGTCAAACGATGACGGAAGAAGTTAAAGTCAGCCACCACTGCTTCGAGCAACTCCCACACGATTTTTGTCTGTACACAGGCAAGATAGATGCCGCACGCGAAGCGTTCGAGCATATAACTAACGACATTAAACAAAGACTAAAGGAACGTCACGATGCAAATTGATCAACTAAATCATTACCAACGAAAACTGGCTTACGAAATGGATTCATGGGACCTGAGCGTCGCATTGAAGCAGGGCGATAATGTCGCGGTTGTTGATGGCCGCTCTGCAGAAGCCTATGAGCTAGAGCATATCCCAGGTGCGATTAGCTTATGTCACAAAGATATCAACGTTCATACAACAGAGCACCTCGACAAGAGTGTTGTTTACGTATGTTACTGCGACGGAATTGGCTGTAACGGTTCAACAAAAACGGCCATGAAGCTCTTGAGTCTAGGCTTTCAAGTCAAAGAGTTGATCGGTGGTCTTGATTGGTGGAAACGAGACGGTCACCCAACGGAAGGAATCGAGGGTCGTGCGGGCTCTGGGGAATCGTGTGGGTGCTAGGTAAGTAGAATCACTACCGTAAGGAGCGGAAGACATGGATGCAGAAAAGCTGATCGATAGCCTAGTTACACGTTTTAGTTCATTAGATATCGAACAGATCATGTCCTGTTTTAGCGAAGGGGTCTTGGTTCGATACAACGACTTAGACCCTATCAAAGGTAAGGAAGCGTTGCATCGCTTCCTTAGTGAGCGCTATGCAGGGATAGAGAACTACCAATTGAGCAAACGTCTTCTGGCAGTCTCTGGAAATACCTTAACCGTGGAAGTGAATGCTTCATTTCAAAAGGAAGGGAAACAGTTCGAATCGAGGATTTTAGAAGTATTAAAGATTTCCGAAGGAAAGATCAGTGAGTGGGACTACGTAGGGTACTCAACTCAGAGTTGATTAATGTATGGAGTATATAGAGACAATGAGTAGCGAGCATATATATGATGTTATTGGTGTTGGGTTTGGCCCGGCAAACCTGGCGTTAGCCATTGCAATGGAAGAGCAAGGGTTCAAAGGCAGTGTGCGCTTTTTTGAGTCAAAGCCCGAAGCCAGTTGGCAGCAACAGATGTTGTTGAAAGGTAGCGATATTCAAAACAATCCTGCACGCGATTTGGTGACCCCAAGAAACCCGAGGAGTCGGTACACATTTTTGAACTTCCTATTTGAAAATGACCGCTTATACGAGCACCTAAACTTGGGCCTCGAGTTTCCTTTAAGAAGTGAGTTTGCTCAGTATGTCCAATGGGTGGCCTCATTCTTTGAACATCAAGTCAGCTATGACAGCGCAGTCAGTGATGTCCACTACAGTGAAGAAGATAAGTTGTTTCACATTGTGATGGTAAGCGGAGAAATCTTTAAAGCACGTGCCGCTGTTGTGGCGCCAGGTCGAACGCCGCGTGTACCAAAAGCTTTCCGAGCTTTGGATCGGAGTCGAGCGTTCCACTTAACTGAATACCAAAGCAAACTTAATGCGTTGGCCTTGAAGGGTAAGCTTAGCAAAGTCGCCGTGGTCGGCGGCAGTCAAAGTGCGATTGAAATTATCTTAGATCTGCACGCGCGATTCCCTGAGCTAGAAATACACAATGTACAGCGCGGTTTGGGTTTCCGATTAAAAGATACCAGCCAATTTAGTGAACATGTCTATTTCCCATCTTTTGTTGATTACTACTTTGACAGCACGAAAGAGGCGAAGAGCAGAATAAACCGTCACTTGCACTTTACCAATTACTCGGCTGCCGATGCGGACGTCATTAAAGAACTTTACGTGACGATGTACCAAGACAGGTTAGCCCAACAGGAAAGAGTATTTATCCATGGATTTACAGAAGTGGAAAATGCGCAAGAAATTGGGGAAAAGACTCAGCTGTCAACGCGAGAGCTCAATCGAAACGAAGCGAGCGAGATTGCAAATGTTGACGCGATAGTCTTGGCAACTGGGTTCTGTGACTTAGGAAGTGATGAAAATGCTGAACGCTGTCCTGGAATCATTGCCTCGCTATACCCATCTTTGAAACTGGATGATGAAGGCGTCATTGTCATTGAACGCGATTACCGCTTACTGTCTTCTGATGATGCTTCAATGGGTCCACTCTATCTCAATGGTCTTTGTGAATCGTCACACGGTTATGGTGATGCCGGTTCGTTTAGTCTGCTCAGTCTACGCTCTCAGGAAATCTTGGAATCTCTTTGCCGACAATTAGACAAGGCTTCAGAGAGCACATCACCACTTGAAACTGTTTAGGAGTGCTTAGGAATGGAAGCGACCGCGGAAAAACCGGACACAGACAATGTATTTGAGCAATATGAATCACAAGTTCGTTCATATTGTCGCAGTTTTCAAAAGGTATTTCACCGAGCATCGGGGTGCTACCTGTATGATCAAAGTGGTGAGGCTTATCTCGACTTTCTTAGTTGTGCTGGTGCTTTGAATTATGGCCACAACCACCCCAAAGCTTAAAACAGCCGTCATGCAGTACTTAGATGAAGACGGTATCCAAGGCTCATTGGACTTGCATACACAAGCCAAAAAGGAGTTCATCGGCGTCTTTAATGACAAGATACTAAAGCCTCGTAACTTAGATTATAAGTTGCAGTTTACGTCCCCGACGGGAACCAGCGTTGTCGAGTCGGCCATTAAGCTTGCACGAAAGGTTACGCAGCGAAAAAGAGTGGTCGCCTTTACTAATGGATATCATGGTATGACCGGGACTGCTTTGGGCCTTACTGGGAACAAAGATAACCGCCAGGCCGTCCTTGATAATTATATCGACCGACTGCCTTACGACGGCTATTTTCCGAAGCTTAATTCCCTTGATTTGTTCCGTCAGCTTTTAGAAGACCGAAGTTCTGGATTTGAACTGCCGGCTGCAGTGATTCTGGAAACGATACAAGGCGAAGGAGGGATCAATGTTGCATCCCAAGAGTGGTTGAAGCAAGTCAGAGCATTGACTAAGGAGAAGGGTATCCTTCTTATCATTGACGATGTTCAAGCAGGCTGTGGTCGTGCTGGTGACTTCTTTAGCTTCGAGGATGCTGGGATCAATCCTGATCTGGTGTGCTTGTCGAAGTCATTAAGTGGATTTGGCTATCCGCTGTCGTTATTACTGATGTCCCGTCAACTCGATTGTTGGTCTCCGGGTGAAGATAATGGGACGTTCAGAGGCAATTCATTAGCGATGGTGACCGCGACTTCAGCGATTAACACGTTTTGGTCAGATGATCGGCTTACCGAGAAGATGAAAGCGGATGAAACCTTCATATCTCAAACTTTAGTCCGCTTCCAAACCGAGTTCCCTGAGCTGATTAAAGAAGTGAAGGGGCGAGGGATGATGTATGGCATTGAGTTTTATAATCCATCGGTCGCCAAAGCACTCACTCAAGTGTGTTTTGATAAACGTTTGATCGTTGAACGCTGCGGCAATGAAGACCAAGTGGTTAAGTTATTTCCTCCGTTAAATATTGCGCGAGAAGACTTGCTAAAAGGACTTAACTTGATGCGCCAAGGTATTCAAGAGGTTGCTATAAAGCAAAGCGACAGAGAATCGGCAGTGCACATAGGGCTAGTCGAGTGATCAACAACCCACCTCATCGTATGAGAACGTTTGGGGTGGATTCTCGTTTGAGTCAGACGTTGCTTTTGCGAGCATTAATTTAGGGACAAAGTAGGTAACAGATATGGGAAGTATTGTGTCTTCAGAAGTGGATGTTGTTATTGTAGGTGCGGGTGTTGCGGGTACAACGTGTGCGATAAAACTGCAAAAGGCAGGCTTTCAGGTGATGTTGGTTGACCGTCGCAAATCACTTGAGGACTACAAAACACTTTGCACGCATTTTATTCAACCGTTCTCTATTCCAGGTTTTAAACAGTTGGGCCTCTCTCACCTTTTTTCAGAGCAAAATAGTGTAGCCACAAAGGCGGCTTTTTTTGTGCCGGGTGGGGTGATTGACCCTGAGGGAACCTATGGGGGAAACGAACTCACTACTAACGCTTATAATCTGGAACGCCGTGTTATGGATCCTCTTTTGCGTCAGGCTGCCATCGACTGCGGTGTTGAGCTTCGATTAGGGACGGCGATGGAGCAATGTGAACAAAATGATTCGGGCTTTTCAGTGACATTGAGTAGCCAAGAGGCTGACTACACAGTGACTTGCGATCAGGTGATTGCAGCGGATGGGCGACGCTCAAAACTAGCCAGGTTAATGGAGGTAGAAAGTCGAACCTACCCAAATGATAGGGCCGCATACTTTTGTTACTGCACGGGAATTGAAGCCCCTAAAAATAATCGTTCATTATTTTCACTTAACAACGATGAAATGAGCTTTTTGTATCCATTGATTGGGGGACGAAGTCTTTTATCGGTGTATATCCATGCAGACAGAGCGAAGAAGTGGAACTTGTCTTACTCTTCGTTTGATAATTTACTGGCGCTGTTTAAAGCTCACTTACCAGACGTTGACTTTAGCCAGGCCAGGTTAGAATCCAAGATCTACAGCTATGCAAAATACGACAATCAACTGCGTGAGCCTGTTAACAGCAAGGTTGCCTTCATTGGTGATGCAAGTTTGTCTCTTGACCCAATGAGTGGGGTTGGGTGTAGCTTTGCTATGAAATCTGCAATGCTGCTGGGCGATGCGATCATTGAGTATGGAATCAGTAATGCGATTCAACGCGAGAGTGCCTTAGACAGCTACGCTCAAGCGTATCACGCCTTCTTCGATTCGCATGCAAAAGGCATCATCGCAGATGCACAGGTCGGCAAGAATATCGACGCTGTTTCTCAGACTTACCGCGTTATATTGAACGATCCTAAGCTGCAGAAAAGGTACATCGATTTAACGGGACGTATTATCACGCCTGAACAATTTCAAAGCAGTTACCTACTTGCGGTTGCCAAGCAGCGTTCGGTGAGAAACAAAAACGCTGCACTAGTGGAAGGGTAGGAAACAATGAGTGAACGAGTTTATGATTACGACCAGTCTCTGTTCAGTCGCAACTATTTGAACTGCGCTCAGCGCCACAGCGTTGTGATGCTCAAGCGTTTTGGGGTATCAGTTGAATGGCTGTTTTACAATAGTTTGGTCAGTACGGATAGCATCTTGGAACAGTTGGTCATACAAGGGACACCAAAGTACGATTTTGCATCGGCCTGTTTGGCAGATTCAGACTTCATACAGGTCGGCGTTGAAAGAAAATCTCACTTCAATGATAGCTTTGCGGCAATCAAACAAGATTTGTTGAAGTGCATTGAACGTGATGGTTTTGTGCTCCTTGCTGGCGATGTTTACTATTACCCACATTGTCCTGAGTATCGTAACGAGCATTTGTTTCATCTAGTCATCCTTACGGGATACGATGAAAGCCGAGACACTTGGCAGATGATTGATGACAACCCGGCCAGCGTGTTATGTGAGTACGAATATTCAAGCGATGAGGTGGCTGCGTTTTATGAAAATAGTGATGTGCGAGAGTATCGAAGCTATCAACGTGTGAGTGCGCACCAGCAAGTGAGTGCTGAGTACTTTCTAAATGGATACGACCGCTATTTTTCGGCTTGCAATGATAGTTACCGTCTACTCACTAATATTGAAGAGATCATTGAGAACCCTTGGCTTTCAAAGGAGCTTTCTCTTCACAAACTTCAAAATGCATTTTCTGTAATGATTGGCTCTCGAACTTGTTTTGCCTCATACATTTTACAGCAATACGGACAATCAGAAGCTTACCATTTGGCGACAAGTGCATCAGTAAGTGCTGAGAAAGTTAGAGGTATGCTTCTACGTTCGAAAATTACCGGAAAGCTCAATCTAGCAAGCCTAAACACTCGATGCATGGAGCTGGTCGAGTTAGAAAAGGCGCTTATTCAACAGTGCCAAGCTTTAAGAGAATTATAAGGACTTAATATGGAAAAAACGGGCTACTTACAACTGATGAAATCTCGGATTTACTTACCTTTTTTGGTCAGTCAGATATTGAGCAACCTGAGTGATGGTTTGCTGGCAGTGGCGGTGGTGTATTTTGCCGTGGTGTTAGAGGCATCGCCTTGGGAGTTAGGGGTGATAACTTTTGCCATTACCCTGTCACGTGGATTTTTAGGTCCGATTGGGGGGGTGCTCAGTGACAGGATAAACAAACGTACCTACTTGATTGCGATAGAGGTTATTCGCGCAGCCTTTATGCTCTCTTTGTTTGTGCTGTATTGGTATGAGATGACCAATATTTGGGTGCTGATGAGCTTTGGTGTCATTGTCTCTACGCTTTTTGCTATATCTGTACCCGCTGCAAAAGCTGTGATCCCGAAATTGGTGACAGAAGATGAACTTCAGTTAGCGAATGGATTGATTCAGACAATTACCTGGCCTGCATACTTTATGGGCTCTGGTTTGTTAGCGCTGCTACTGCCACTCGAGCTAGTGAACTATGTGTTCTTGGTGATCACCGTCTTTTTTGTTGTCTCCTTCTTGTTACTCTTGGCCTTGCCTAAACAGCTTCAAGATACAGCGCCTAGCAATAAAGAAAGCAAGCCTTCGCTTTTGGTGGAGTTACTCGCGGGTTATCAGGAGATGCGATCAGACTCTGTCATGCATGCTCGCGTACTGACTTACGGCATTTTCACTTTCTTCTGGCGCGGTGTACTGCAAATATTAATTCCCCTTGTGGTTTTGACTCACTTGAAGAGCCCTGAATGGGTCTATGGGGCTCTGATGTTTGTGAATGGAATGAGTGAGTTCATCGCAAATTTGGTGGTCGGTAAGCTCACATTGCGCCGCCCATTAGTGTTTACCTTCCTTTGTGAGGGACTATTGGGGATTGGGGTGCTCTTAATCGCATCTAGCTTTTGGCTACCGCTCCCTGAAGTTGGGCTCTTGGCAGGGGCGTTTGTTGTTGGTGTTGCAGCCGCAACGATTGATATTCCGCTTTTAACTGTGATCCAAAAAAACGTCGCAGAGCATAATGTGGCTAAGGTAATCAGCTACTGGTTTACCATTGGTTCGGCTGGCGGAGCACTAGGTAGCTTGATATTTGGTTTGTACTTTGAATTTATTCCAATTGAATCTGGAAGTTTGATGCTAGGTATAGGACTACTACTAATTGGCTTGGTTCTATTGTTTTGGGCAAGTAAATCTAAGCAGTATGTTGCATTAACTGAACATTAGTCGGTTAAGTTGGCTTTCGTCATACTGAGGCTTTATTTCTAGACTAGAGGCAGTTATACATACGATGTACAAGTGTTTTAATGGTTTGTGCCTGATAAACTATGGTCGATAACAGGTTACAGGAAGTATGATAGTTTTTTGTTATTAATTCAGCTTGTTCTATTAAGGTGCTTTTGAAAGTATGATACTTTCAAGTTTGAATGATAAGCACTAATTAATAAAATCAATAGGTTAAAAAACTAAAAGTGTGATGGTTTTTTGTTTGTTTACATCAGGGCATAGACGATATCCGTGTCTGATCGTCGTACAAATGCAGAAACTAAGGCTTGTCCCAGTGTTCCACTGACTCCGGTGATGATAGCGATGTTCATACCGACTCCAGTATCTTGATAAATTCTGCCGGAGACAGGGAGGCTAATACGAGGTTAAGGTCCGGCCCATAAGTCAGGGCGACACGTCGACGATCACTGACCAGAGAGTCAATGAACGCATGGGAGTTTTGTAAATTGACCACCTCATGATCACGAGCGACCACCCACGGATCGACCCAAAGTTTATCATTTGGTGTGTATAGCTCTTGGCGAAGAATGCGAACACTGCTTTCTTCCGAAATAGGTTCGGCTTTTAAGCCTGAGACAGTGGGATCAAATCGAGGGAATACGATGTAATCCAGCTTCGAGTGGTTGAGCGACGTGTTATTCAGGCAGCGCTCGACTTCTAACGGGGACAGCTCGAACTTGTCGTCGGTGTCCTTGAACTGGGTGTTGTACTGATGTTTTATCCCTTCCCAGCGCGCATGGTTGATACACTGAGGACGAGTTAGATCGAAGTACTCCGACGTGATAAAAGGATTCAGCTTCTTACTGTTAGTCGCGGTCTCCAATGATATACGGATCGGTAAAGGAATAGTGCAGACGTCTTTCTCTGAAATCAGTACGCGATCATTACATAGATACAGGCCAGCAAGGTGCTCTAATGTGGCAAGTAGCAAGGTGGTCTTACCGGCACCCGAGGTCCCTACATACATCAAACCATGTTCAGCAACCTGACTGAAGGCGCTATGGAACGACACGTAACCGGCGTTTTCTTTGCTTCTATATAAATGCTCTCGTATCACCCTTAAGACCATGTACTTCAACGGTTCTAGGCTGGTCGAGAAGATACGGATTTCATCATCATGAACGTCAACTAAACAAGGCTCCTGTTCAAAATAGAAGCGATGACCGTCGCCTAGGATGGTTTTTCCCTTAAAAACGTCAAAAGAACTCAGAGAGTGAGTCTCCAATTCAGACACCAGAGTGTGAAACTGAGTGGGATGAATGCATTGCGCATCGATTTTGACTCGCTTATTGATAGTGCAACCATCGGCTCTTAAATAGTGGCTCATGGGCTCGATAACGGAGCGGTGTGCTGAAATATCATATTCAATACCTAAGCAACGAAGCTTAGTTTCGATTCTGGTGTTTATTTCACTCATATGACTTATCCTGAATAGTAACTTTCTTGGAGAAAGCGAATTTTAAATTCCGGTAATGAATACTTATGTGCGACAAACTTTTGCATTAAACGCAACCGTTCGACATAAGACTGGATCCTGATGTTCGACATGGAGCTGAGTAACGCAATACCGCACATGTTCTCAATCAGTGTCAGCGTTGATCTGATGCATTGTTTTAATGAGGACTCATCGATGTAAGAGTTTTTCAAAAGGTGTTTGAACCAATACACAGCTAATCCCCCTAATTGAGTAAGGGAGTGGCAAACACTATCGATGAGAATATTATGATTATTCGTATTTCGTATGGCGTTAATATTTTCAATCGTTAATGATGGGAAAAAATCGATGTAAGCTATTTTACCGCCATCTGTTGTAATCAAGTTGCTTAACTTTAGATCCAAAAACACTCCTTCGTGCCAGGATAATTTGAATAACTCGACAACTGAAGTTAGCGCTTGATTTATTAACTTATTGTCAGGTGTTGTCTCGAGTAAATCAGATACTTTCTCACCTACTATGTTTGACTGAAATATCAATACTTCACGATTTTTCACATAGCATTGAAAATGCTTGGGTACCAGTATTCCAGCAATTGATACGCGCTTGTAGTATGCGTTAACTTCTTTTACAACGTTCTGAGGCGTATATGAGTTTTTGGTATATGCATTGAAAATATAAGCTTTTTTATGCATCATAAGTTTTTCACCTTTAGAAACGACTTTCACATTTGTTATTGTTTTGTTATTTGAATGATCTTGAAGAAAAGCATAATATTTTATTATTAGATGAATCTCATTCCCTGTAGAGACCGTTTTGCAATAGGGGAACATTCAAGTAAATATTACTGTTCTCTAATGGATGACAGCTCATGGCAAAACATTCTGAACTCCTCCGTGTTAAATACGTTCTGAGTCGTCTCCACCAGTTTTCGGCGCCAGTTTGAATAGTGATGACTGGTGCTCGGAATATTTACTGGGGTCTCCATACCTAGCCAGTCCTCCAACTGAAAGCTAAACAGTGCACTTTCTTTTGAAGCGACATGAAGATGGAGTTGAGTCATAAGCTTTTGGCTCATTCGCTTATATTTGGGCGTCATCTGCAGTGAAATTTGGCTCAGAAGAGATTGTTTGTGTTGCTCTCGTTTCGCCTTGCATAAACGGTATTCTGACGTGCTATATTTGGCTATTTTCTTATAAAAATCGATATCTTTTCCATGCCAGAATCCACTAAGGGTCGGTGTATCGTGAGTGCTGAGTACTGACAGTGATAGACGAGCGCTGTTCTCAGTGGTTTCGCCAAGCCAGACTCGATAGCCATATAAACCAAATTCATCAAACTTGGCACGCATGTCGGCGGTAATATCACCGATATCTTCACCCAAGATAGTGCATTGTTGGCGATGGCTTTCCAGTGCTAATATTGACAACATATCCTCTGCATCGCTATAGACATAAATACCGTTTTTCGCTTCATAATTTCTTGGGATAAACCATTGTCTAAACAAGCTCAGAGCATGATCGATACGAAGTGCCCCCCCAAATCTCATATTTGCTCTGAGTAGTGCGATGAAATCTTCGTAGCAACGTGTTTTTAAAACCAAGGGGTTGAAGGGCGCGACTCCCCAGTTTTGACCTAGTGGATATTGGTCGTCTGGTGGAGTA
Organism: Vibrio halioticoli NBRC 102217; assembly: GCF_000496695.1. Lineage (GTDB taxonomy): Bacteria > Pseudomonadota > Gammaproteobacteria > Enterobacterales > Vibrionaceae > Vibrio > Vibrio halioticoli. The sequence goes on along the minus strand of NZ_BAUJ01000031.1, from coordinate 770 downwards.
CCAAGATTCATTTGTCGACATAGTGTTCCCTCATCAGCCCATCGTTCTGCGCCTCGACGGGAGGCTCCAACAGCAAGGTCCGTCATGACGCCGATTGACATTCCGCTCTGCCGTGCGATGCACTGTACCTGAGTAAATTGCTCCTCGACACACCAAAGCAAATAGCTCCAAAAACTAAGCTCCAGCTCATTCTGTTCTTGGAAGTGTTCCACATCTGAGCTGTGATACTGACGCATGGTTTCAGGGAAATCATACCAACCTGTCACGTCCTGACAGCGGCTTTGCTGGGTTGTCCAATGGAGTGCATCGAACGTGACTTGTTGGCGAAGGCGTTGCCCGCCAGATTTGATGAAGTATTGAAAAGCGCGTTTGCGATCCAGACTTCCGCTAGTCTGGAATTGCTCAAACAGTGCCCTTAACACTATTAGCTTGATTTGGGCAACCTCATCGTATTGAACAAACGGATGGTTTTTGAGACGACTTAGTGCGTCTTTAAACTTTCGGCTTTCTACTAATTCTTTTGCCTTCTCACAACAGGGGTACTCAGGTACTTCAGTAATATCCAGATAGAGAAAATTTAAAAAGTAACGTGATGACGAACTGTAAGGACTCGCATAGTTTGGATTTGCTGGGAAACTGGAATGGATAGGGTTTATTCCGATGAAGTTAGCCCCTAAGCTTGAAGCTTGGCTGATGAGTTCGCATAGATCACTCAAATCGCCAATCCCCCAGTTTGTCTCAGAACGTAATGAGTACAATTGCGTGTGAAT
>NZ_BAUJ01000032.1 GCF_000496695.1 Vibrio halioticoli NBRC 102217 | reverse complement strand
AGTGTGATTGGTATTATTGTGGCTATGGTAGCAGAGTCTAGAAAGAAGTGGGGCGGGTGTGAGTGATATCCACCCTAGTAATTAATTTGAGGAAAAATTGTGCTTTGCTTAGAGGAGTTTTCCAATGTTACTTCTAAAAACTCAAATAATGTAGCGTTTGTTTTTCGAATATTTCGAATGTTGACTTTCGGTTGATTGTTTCCGATACTATGGTCATATGCAAATTTGTATAGTGTGAAATCAAAGACTAGAGAGAAATAGGATGAATACTGCTACAAAATTGCCAAGCGCTGAAGAAATTGCACTGGCTAAGCTTGGTAGTCAAGAGTTGTCTGCTGTTATAGAAGCGAATGGTGAGGCTCAAAGAATTAATGTGGTCGATAAGTCAGGTAAGACTCACGAAGTCACTATCCCATCAAGTGCGTTAAACATGATGATAGAAGTGCTTACTCAATTAGGGCAAGGGAACTCTGTCAGCATTACTCCTATTCATGCAGAACTTACAACACAAGAAGGTGCGGATATGCTAAATATGTCTAGACCTACATTCATTAAGCTTCTTGATGCAAAAGAAATTCCGTTTAGCCGCACGGGCAATCGTAGGAAGGTCGCGTACGCCGATCTTATGGAATATAAAAACCGTTTAGAAGAAAACAGACTCGCGAGTCTTGCAGAATTATCCGAACTAGATCAAGAAATGGATATGGGATATTAATGACTTCGTACACGGTAATTTTGGACGTATGCGTTATATCCATCGCCCAAATTTAGCGCTTAGAAATAAAATACATCAGACAATGAAAAAGGTACTATTTTCCTAGCTCAATCCCTAGTTCTGAATGAAAGTATTGTAATGTACTGAAAATAAATCGTTTATCTTTAGTACTAGTACCTTTCTTGACGCACTCAAGATAAGCAGATACATATTTTTCAAATTCAGTTTGAATCTTCTCTTTATTTAATTGAATTTTATTAAATTCTTTCTGCTCTCTGAGTTTGAAAGCGGTTTTTTCAATATCATCTTGTTTAACAACTAGTGCCTTAGAGTAATCAAGGCCATTCCAGATCAGTTTATTTCCACGTTTCATGGAAATAGTTTTGAATCCATTGCTATGGTTCATATTGCTGCGTAGAGGTATCGCATAGGTAAGGGTATCGATAGTAATTGATACAATTCCATAGCCACGGTTTTTTTCTAGCACTTGAGGCCTATCTTTAGATAGTCTGTCATAAGAGTCTGGTTTTAATGTTCTTATATCCATCTTTTTCCTTTACATACAAAAAAGCCCCAATGAAGGGGCTTTTTCATGTAGATTAATCAATTGAGGTTGATACTATTTTATGTGGGGATGCCTCTACCGCCACTCATCCGTTGAGGTTGATACTATTTTACAAGGGGATGCCTCTACCGCCTTATATCTACAACTCAATATTAGTTCGTTTTAACATGACTTACAAGACTATTTAAGCAATAAGATGAAGAGCTTGTTAAATAGCAAGCAAGATAATAGATAAAAACCTTAGTGCGCTGGCGCGCCACCTGCTTTATTAACAGCTTGCTTAGGAATCTTAAGCAAGAACAGCAAAGGTATGATCAACACAAACATCGCCGTAATAAAGGTAAAGGTGTGCACGAAAGCGATGATCTCTGCTTGTTTGTGCACCTGCTCTTGCAAGATGGTTTGCGTCATAGGGTCTGTGATTTTTTGTCCCGTTTCGGCCAACCATTGTTGTAGGTTGGGGTTATACGGGTTAATCGCTTGACCCAGTGAGTTCCATTCTTCTTGTGAGCTTCTAAACTGATAGGTAGTGGCAATCGAAATACCAAATGAACTACCTATGGTTCTAAATAGGTTGAAGATACTTGCTCCTGCTACGCCTTGATCGGGTTTCAAGGTGGTATAGGCAATCGACGATAGGCTAGAGAACACTAGTCCCATGCCACAACCTTGGATTAATGCAGGTAAAATCAGCCAGTAAAAGTCGATGTTTTCTGAGTATGCCGACATGATTAGCCCGGCAATACCACATAAGATAGCGCCAGAGGCAACCATCCATTTTAAACGACCGTTGTTCATAAACTTAGCCGTAGCAATCAAGGTAATTGCCGCCGCAATGCCGCGCGGTGCCATCAACAAGCCGGTAGTGTCTACAGGGTAGTTAAGCACGCCTTCTAGCATCATTGGCAGTTGTGCGGTGAGGCCGAATAGGGCGCTGGCAAAGATGGCCATCATCAATGAACCTAAGGCTAAATTTCGATTGCTTAGCATCCAAATGGGCGCAACTGGGCTACGGGTTTTAAAACTGCGACGCACAAAGTAGGCGATCCCTACAAAGGCAATGATAATGCTGGCTTGAATGGTGCGCGATTCAAACCAATCCAGTTGGTTGCCTTGGTCTAATACCATTTGTAGCATGCCGATACCGACCGCCATTGAAATCATGGTAGGCCAATCAATGACCGCTTCACGTTTGTTGGAGGTTTTCACAAACAGGTAGATCATGGTTAAACAAAACAGACCCACTGGGACGTTGACATAAAACACCCAACGCCAGTTCATATTTTGCGTAATCAAACCGCCTAATGTTGGGCCTAAAATAGGACCAAGCAAGATACCAATACTAAAGATCGACATGGCTTTGCCACGCTCATGGCTTGGAAAAACCGCAATCAGCAGTGATTGTGACAATGGAATAACCACCGCGCCAAACATACCCTGAATGATACGAAACAGCACCATAGCTTCAATGGATTGCGCCTGACCACATAAAATGGACGACACCATAAAGCCCGATACAGCCACAATAAGCAGGCGTCGCTCGCCTAGCTTGCTGGAAAAGTAGCTAGTCAGAGGGATGAAAATGGCTTCTGCCATGGTATAGGCGGTTAACACCCAAGTGATGGTATCGGAGGTTGCGCCAAGTGCGCCTTGCATTTGTGGCAAGGCAACGTTGGCAATCGTCATGTCTAGCAGCACCATGATTGCGGAGGTCATTACCGCAATCACGATCATAGTGCGCTTAAAAGGCGTGATGTTTTCCACGACTATTCTCCAGCCGTCGTATCCACTGTGACTTGGGTACTAGAGCCGATTCTTAAAATAGGTTTGTTGGTTAAATCGTCGGTAATTTCAATTTTTATTGGGAAACGTTGACCAATTTTCACCCAGTTGCCAGTGGCATTTTCTGGAGGAAGTAGAGAAAAGCTGCTACCGCTTGCTGGTGAGATTTTCACTAGCTTGCCATGCCAAACTTCATCAGGGTACATATCGACCGTGATTTCAACCAATTGGCCTTCAGCAAGACGGGGCATTTGTGATTCTTTAAAGTTGGCTTGAATCCACTGGCTGTATTGTTTCACTATAGGAAATAGTGGCTGTCCCGTTGAGACAAATGTCCCTAGGTGCGTTTTCACATCGCCCACGTAGCCATCAAATGGTGCGCTAATTTCGGTGTAGCTTAAGTCAAGTTCCGCTTTTGCTAGATGCGCTGCGGCTTGTTGTACTGCGGCAGAGGCCTCACCTTTACCACCTTGAGTATCAATAGCTTGTTGTAATGAAGCTTGCGCGGCATGCAAACGAGCTTGAGCATCGGCAAGTTTAGTACGGTCAGTATCGGCTTGCTGAATTGGCACTAAGTGTTTTTTAACCAACACTTGAGTTCGTTTATAGGTTTTTTGCGCGTTCAATAGGTTTGCTTTTGCTTCGTTAAGTTGAGCAATAGCGGCATTAACGCCAGATTCTTGAGATTTATTTTGCTGTAGCGCTGCTTGATAAGTCGCTTGCGCTTCTTTTACCGCAATTTGATAAGGCTGTGAATCGACAGAAATTAAATGATCGCCCATATGCACAAACTGGAAGTCATCCACTGAAATTTTAGTGATGCGACCTTGTACAAGGGGAGCAACAGAGACGGTTTTACCGTGAACGTAGGCATTTTCTGTGGAAGGGTGAAGATCGCTGTAATGCCAGTAATATGCCAGTCCACCTGCAACGGCAAGCAAAATGATAGCGGTAATATAACCTTTAATATATTTCTTCATGACCATCCAGTTGAATAACGTTTATATCGATGAGAATTTAAGGGGCTAGACTATAAGCTCTATTTTTAAGGTTTCATATGCGAAAAAGTGCACACTTACTTTTAATTTCTGTACGGAAAATTAAAGGGGCATTTTCTTGACTATAAGCGTGATCAGTGAACAGCCTAACTACTGGTAAATAGCTATGCTAATCAATGCTTAGTGCTTGATGCATATAGATATTTCTATTTATTGCACATAGAAAGTCTATCTTGTAAATAGCCCTTTTAGGGTATAAAAGGGCATGCGTTTGAGCATTCAGTGGGGAAAGGGAAGTATTGCAAGCGTTGCAATAAGATCAAGTTGAGGAGCAATTACCTGTTGCTAGTTATAGTGTTCATTTTGCAGATAACGTTCCAGTGCTTTGATTTCATCAGCGCTCATTTCTAGATACAGCTTAGTGCGTCGATAGAGGATGTCATCACTATTTAAGGCAAACTCATGTACTATTAAGTAGTCAACTTCAGCTGCAAATAACTGCTTAGCAAAGCGCTGTCCAAGTTCAGGGGTTTGCGCACCAATCATAAGTGCTCGTGAGCCATAACTGCTTATCCAACGCTTTAGCATGCTTTGCTGAGCATTTGGCCATTTTTGCTGTAATTGCGTCAAAAGTGTTTGATGATCAAAGTCTTCTGCGCCGGGCAGTAAGCTAGCTTTGGTAGTGCTGTTGGTCATTTCTGGGAAGAATGGCGCTAGCTTCTCGAATGCGGCATTGGCGAGTTTTCGATAGGTGGTGAGCTTGCCTCCAAATACCGACAATAGTGGCGCGCTAAACGGCGCATTGCTTTGACTGTTATCGAGAGAGGCATGTTGCACAGTCAAAGTGTAATCACGGGTGATGGCTTGTGGCGAGTCCGATTCGTCATCACACAAGGGCCTCACGCCGCTAAAGGTGGCTAAAATATCTTGCTTGTTTGGGGCATTGATAAAGTGCTCGCGCACCACATTTAATAAATAGTCTATTTCGCCATTGTTAATGGCAACGTGGCGCGGGTTGCCTTTATATTCTTCATCGGTAGTGCCAATCAAAGTGTATTTATCCAAATAAGGAATGGTAAATACAATGCGTCCGTCTTGGTTTTGTAAGATATAAGCGTGATCTTGCGGGTAGATTTTAGGCACTATGATGTGCGAGCCTTTGATTAAACGAATCCCCATTGGCGATTCACTGTGCAAACTTTCAGTGATGAAGCTTTTCACCCAAGGTCCAGTAGCATTGACTAACGCTCGGCTGTGGCGTGTAAAGGTTTGTCCCGTTCTATGATCCAATAATTGCACTGTCCAAATGCCATCTTGTTGTGAGGCAGAGACGGCGGTGCAGTAGTTGTTAATTTCAGCGCCATTTTGCTGTGCTTGCATCGCATTTAACAGCACCAGTCGTGCATCATCCACCCAGCAATCAGAGTATTCAAAGCCGACGCTAAAGTCGTTGTGCAAGACATCTTCATTAGCAAAGGAGATTTTACGCGATGCAGGTAGAGAGTTTCGTTTGCCAAGATAGTCATAAAGATACATGCCCGCACGTATCATCCAAGCAGGGCGTAAGTAAGGGCGATGGGGCAGACGAAAGCGCATCGGTTTGGCAATGTGTGGCGCTTTTTTAAGGATTACTTCACGTTCAGCAAGAGCTTCAGAGACCAAGCGGAACTCATAATGCTCAAGATAGCGCAAACCGCCGTGAATAAGTTTAGAGCTGGCCGATGACGTAGCACTGGCAAAATCTTTGGCTTCAAATAGGGCAGTAGACAAACCTCGGCTAACGGCATCTGTGGCAATACCCACGCCGTTGATGCCACCTCCCACAACAATAAGGTCTAAAATGGGGGAGGCTTGGTGAGTGTGTTTATCTACAACTGTTTTTATTGAGTCCATTCTCAATTTACCCTATAAGATCATTAACTTATCAAAAATACAAAACCAATAATTTGGCGTATTTGTTAGGGTAATATTAAGATATTTCAATAAGATGAAGGTAGAGGGATAAGGTGAAATTTAACGGTTTAGCTAAATTTCACCTTGAAGTGCGAGAGTGGTCTCTATTTTTGGCTATTTACGTATGCTTTAAAGCGCGCTTTAGTGGCGTCATCCGCTTTGTTGTACCAAAACATCAGCATTTCTTCTTCAGTGGTCGCTGATACTGCGTTTGCCGTGCTCGCGGTTGCGTTGTCAGTTTTGCTCGCCACAGGTACTACTGCAACTTCTGTACCTGAAGCTTGCGCTGCGGTAACTGCGGCATACGCTAGGCTGTTGCTAGTGGCAATGGCGGCTGCGCTGTCGGTGGTATTGAACTTCATGACTTCAGTGGCAAAATCACGACCAAACTGCACGCCATGGTGAATCAGCTTATCTTGAGCAAACGCCACTTTATTGCCAGACTCATCAATTAATGCCCAGTCAGGGTGTTTATCAAATTTCTTTGCTTCACGAATATTGCGATATTTCGGGAATTGGAAGGTCAACTCTTGGTTGTCAGCGGTAAATTTTGCCACGATCACGTCAGAGCTCATTTTTTCAAACTCTTGGCCTTGTTTAAACGTTGGCTCATAACGAAACACGATTTGGTTTTCGCCGTCTGGCAAAATTGCGCTTGAGCTTGAAGAGAAAAAGCCACCATCCACATTCGGTTCTGCTCCATTTACAAGCAGTAAATCTACGTGTTCTGGTAGGTCGATTTTAACGTCGGCTAGCACAGGTGCCGTAAACGACAGCGCTAGTCCAGTTAGCAAAATTTTCTTGTACATAGAGCTTCTCTATAGTTTTTAGGTATTTAACCTATTTGGATTTTGAAAATGTTTGGCTGAGAGTTTTGATCTCTGGCAACATTCTGTGGATCAAATGCAATTGTTGCAAGATCATCTGTGCAGATGTGCCGTCGCTCTCACGCCATTGTGACAATTTGTGCTGAATATGATTGGTATCGAACACTTGAGGGTCATATGCTTCATCCCTGAGCGCCTTATCAATGGCATCGAGCTTAACATGAATTTCCTGATATGCATCAATCACCAATTTATGGGTAACAGCATCGTTAATTAAAGTGCGGTGCGCGCCAAGGGCAGAGACATAGCTCAGCAGTGCATGGCTAAGAGTTAAAAAACGAAAGCTCTCATCAACCGCATAGCGATGTTTTCCCGGCTCTGCCAGCATATTACTGATAGCCGCACTAAGGTTTGCATCGTGACTGTGAGCGGCGCGCCTTGCGATGCGATAAGTCAGGTCGTCAGTTTTACCTACTCGATACTGGGCAATAATCAGTCCTAAATAATGGTCATTGGCGGCAATGGAATTAGCCATTAGCGATGGAATCTTCTTCGCTTGCCAATCCGGCATAATAAAATACACCGCACCTACCGCCAGAATACTGCCAATTAAGGTATCCACTAAGCGCGGCAGAATAACCGCATAACCTGCGCCCAATTGCGAGAACAAAAACAGCACCAGTACCGTGATAACCGCGGTTGCGTAGGCGTAGTTTTGTAAGCGGAACGCAAAAAACAGCACGCTGGATAACACAATGACAAATAACTGTCCTTGCACGTCTGGGATAAAGGTCAGCATGATGACGCCAATAATTAACCCAGCAAAAGTGCCGCTGATGCGGTGAAATAGCTTTTGCTTAGTGGAGCTAAAATTAGGCTGACAAACAAACAAAGTGGTTAGCAAAATCCAAAAGCCGTGATCAATAGAAAACAATTCAATAATGGTGTAGCCCAAAGTCAAGGCAATGGACATACGCGCTGCATGTCGAAACAGTATCGACGAAGGTGAGATGTTATCGCGAATGCGCTGCCACATTTGTTTGGCGGTATAAGCGGTTTTATCATCCAATACATTGTCATTAGGCTGTGCATTAGGGTTATTGATGTTGTTCAACAGGCGATCAACGGTGCACAAGTTATCAAATAAATATTGCAGTTGTCTTAATGGCTGTTGCCAATTGGGATTATTTTGCTGTTTAAGGTGAGTCATCGCACCTTGCAATTCATCTAAGGCAAAGACTGAGTTTTCGCTGCGCACATAAGGCTGATTTAAGCGTGTAGCTTCCGCTATTTGTTGGCATTCTTGAGCATAGGTTTGCAACAAGTGCTTAAAACGAAACAACACATCTGAGCGTTCAAAGTGTGCGGCAAAATCATGATAACGATAATGGCTAGAGCTTAAGCGTTCATGAATGTCTTGCGCCAAAAAGTAGATGCGTAAAAAACGATCATTTGGGCCGTTCACATGCCCTTTTTTGGAGCGTTTAATAAAGGTATGGCGACACAGTTCTAACGCCTCAACAATGTTGGCGTTTAAACATGCTTCTTCAAGGCGCATGGGTTGTGAATGATTGCCAATAGAAGGGTGGAAACGACTGCTCTTAGCGTTTAAATAAAATGAAAGTTGCTGAAAAGTTTGCGCTAAGCTCAGTTGCACCGGTTGCATGGGCCAAAAGCTTTGCCAGAGCAGTGATAAAAAGTAATACCAAGCTGCGCCCGTTAACAACATGATCGGTTGGGTGAAAATACTGCTGCTTTCGCTTGCGCCCAGCATAGTATAAATCGCAATTAATAAAGAGCCGAACGCGATGCTAGCGTAACGAGCGCCAATTGCGCCGAGCATAATAAAGCCGAAGGTTGAGAAAAATAGCCCAATGCCAAAAAATAACGGGTAAGGGTAGAGTATTTCAATAGATAAACTGGCAATGGCAAAACAGATAAAGGTCAGCACTAAGGCTTTAAATCGCCCCCAAAAGTTGTCATCGGTCTCAGCCAATGCGGCGGCAATCACCCCTAACACCAAGGGTGTAATCGCCGTATATTGTTCCATATACCAGCAAGGCACTACGACACCCAACATAGTGACTAAAATCAGTAGGCTGTAATTGATGGTTTTACTCGCCCATATTTGGCGAAAAGTGAGTAGCGTATTTGCTGACATTCAGGCTAACCTTTTGTTATATAGGCGTACTTTACACAGGCTTTGGCAATTTTGCACCCGACAAAGTAGCTTCTATGTAGCAACTTCTAGTGCCTATACTAACAGGCAAGATAATAGAACCTAGTTTGCAATCCAGTATCTCTCTGGATAAGTATCGCAGAAACATAGTAAACTGGAACGGTTCAACCCATTCTCAAGGACAAGAAAGTTCACATGCAGTTGCAAGCGACCCCATCAGCTCAGTTTTTTCTACAAGATGAATATTTTGATATTAAGCTCGAAAAAGATCAGTTAATTCTGACCTCTTCAGAGAATCAAACATCTATCCCTTTTTCTGAATGGAGCGGTAAAACCGCAATCGAACGTGGCGTGGTATGGGGTAGCATTACCTTCTTTGGTCATCAACAAGAAGATGCCGATGGTGAAACTTGGCAAAGTGCTTGGCAAATCCAAGGACTGCCTTGGGGCAAAGCCAAAGCATTTGGTCGCACCGCAGTGCAATACTACGAGAAATGGCACCGCCTACAATGCCGTCAACTTAATCTCTATCTGCCTAAGTGGCATCAAAAACTGCAACTGCTATTAAAACAGCCTGCTTATTTAGCCAACTCGCAATGGTTAGCATGGCAAGAGATGGTGCGTAACGATTTAGTTGAAATGGATATTAGTCTCACTGACGCAACCCAGCGTATGGCTGACGGCATGCAAGAAATCAATGCATGGCTAGCACCCGATGGCGACGCAGTAAAAGAGCGCAATCAGCATTGGCTAGTTAATGAAGTGAAAAACTGGCAAGTGCTGTTTAATCAAATTGAAAGCTCGCCACTGAACGAATCGCAACAGATTTCTGTGCTGTTAAATAATGACCATAACTTGGTGTTAGCCGGTGCAGGTACTGGTAAAACGAGCGTATTAATGGCAAGAGTGGCGTACTTACTGCAAAGCCATCAAGCTCAAGCCGAAGAAATTGCCTTACTGGCCTTTGGTAAAGATGCGGCTACTGAAATTGCCGAGCGTTTATCTGATAAAATTGGCGTGACCTCGCAAAAGGTTAACGTCAGCACCTTCCATAAAATGGCCTTGCAGATCATTGAGCAAGTTGAAGGCCAACCAGCTAAAGTGACCTCTTTGGCGTATGAAGCCAATCAAAAACAGCAGTGGTGCGCGATGTGGCTTAAAGAGCACTGGACCAATAGCACTAACTTCAATCGCTGGAAAAAACACTTATCTTTGTGGCCTATTGCCTTCTTAAAAGGCGATGTTGAGCTAAACAGCCAGTTTGAAAACCCAAAATTAATCTCTTGGCTTGATCAACAAGTGGATCAGCTGTGCGCTATGAGCGTGACCAAGAAAACCATCCAACAACAGCTGGTGGAACACCCAGAATATTCGCGCCTTAACAGTGAATTACAATTAGTGTGGCCGTGTTATCAAGCGTGGAAGCAATACCTAAAAGACCAAGGTGAGCTTGATTTCCACTCTATGATTGAAAAAGCCACTAGCTATGTGAGCAAAAAGCGTTTCAAAGCGCCGTGGCGTTATTTGATGGTTGATGAATACCAAGATATTTCTCCGGCACGCTTAGCGTTGGTCGAAGCTATTGTGAATCAGCCTTGTGAAGAGGGGCGTCGCTCTTTGTTTGCCGTTGGAGATGATTGGCAGTCGATTTATCAATTTGCTGGCTCTGATGTTGATCTAACTACCTGCTTTAATGAGCGTTTCCCACATGCAACGACACACTATTTGGATACCACGTATCGCTTTAACTCACAAATCGCCGATGTGGCGGGTGAGTTTATCGTGCAAAACCCGCAACAGTTGACAAAAACGTTAACCGCGCACAAACAGCAAAAACAAAAAGCGGTATCGGTGATTGCCGAAGCTAAGCTTGAGAAAACTTTGCAACGCATCAACAACACTCATAAACCATTGTCAGTATTAGTACTAGGGCGTACTCATAAAGATAAACCTGCGTTATTTGAACAATGGCAGAGCCACTACGACAATTTGCAACTGACCTTCATGACTTGCCATGCCAGTAAAGGCAAAGAAGCCGATATCGTGCTATTGATGGGGGTGAATGAAAATAACTTCCCGCAAAAAGAGCGTGCTCCGCATTTGGATGTGGCGCTGAAATCCAATAGCGATAGCTTCCCGTTCGCCGAAGAAAGACGCCTCTTTTATGTGGCATTAACTCGCGCTAAACAAGAAGTGATCGTCAGCTACGACTTACAACCATCCGTCTTTGCCACCGAATTGCTAGAAGGCAATTATGCGGTGAAGAAAAAGTAACCATTTTTTAAAATGATTGCCGCTAATGACTACACTGTATACAGGGAAACCAACAACAAGGTAGCAAGGCGGCAAAGATGAACTTCAAAGTGATATTACTACTGGCGATAGTGCTTGGCGCAAGTTACTTGGGCTATCGCGGGCATTTGTCTTCGTTGTATGCATTTAAAAGTTTTGTGATCGGCTCATTTTCCGAATATTTAACCGTCGACATTGCAGAAAACCGTGCTGGCACCAGCAATGACAGGAAGCGCAAGAAATCACAGCCTGAGCCTTATGAAGAAGATACAGAGATTGATGCCAATATCTTTGTTGAGTAATTGGCATTTATTATCTGAAATTAGCTAGCCTACAAAAAAGAACCTCGAAAATAGCTTCTGTAATGGAGTTATTTCCGAGGTTTTTGAGTTTATAACGCTTTGAAAAATAGTGGATTACATGCGTTTTTCTAAATAGCTTTGATAATCAGGAATTTTGATCTCGACTTCTTCGTCAATCAAAGGCGAATCAAACAAGAAGCGAGCGGTCGCGCGGTTAGTCGCTACTGGGATATTCCATACGCTGGCAATACGCAGTAGGGCTTTTACATCTGGGTCGTGTGGCGCGGCATTCAGTGGATCCCAGAAAAAGATCATCACATCAATTTTTCCTTCCGCAATTAAAGAGCCTAATTGCTGGTCGCCACCCATAGGGCCGCTCATCAAACTTTTAATTTCTAGGCCAGTTTCGCGGCTTAGCAAATGGCCAGTAGTACCAGTGGCGTACAGAGAGTGCTTGGCCAGTTTTTCTTTGTTTTCAATCGTCCACTGCAATAACTCTTGCTTGTAATGGTCGTGAGCAACAAGCGCAACGTGCTTTTGCTTGTTCATGGTGCGGGTCGTTTTTTCCATGGTTTATTTACCTAATGTTTATTATTTTAAGTGAGTTTATCATTAGTCGGATTGACTTTGGGAACTTGAAGTATAAATTTGTTTTATCACACAAATTTGTTAGATTGTGCGCGATCGACTCAATATCAGCAGGAAGACTAAACCATGAATAAAGCCGTCGTTATTTTCAGTGGAGGCCAAGACTCAACCACATGCCTTGTGCAAGCCTTAACTCAATATGATGAAGTACACGCCATCACTTATGACTACGGGCAGCGCCACCGTCAAGAAATTGAAGTAGCTACAAGCTTGGCAAAACAATTGGGCGTAACCGCGCACAAAGTCATGGATGTTACGCTTCTTAATGAATTAGCGGTCAGCTCTTTAACTCGTGATGACATTCCTGTATCCCATGATTTGGCTGAAAATGGCCTGCCAAACTCATTTGTGCCTGGGCGCAATATTCTATTTTTGACCCTTGCGGGGATTTACGCTTACCAAGTAGGCGCGAAAACCTTGATTACTGGCGTTTGCGAAACCGACTTTTCTGGCTACCCAGATTGCCGCGATGAATTTGTTAAAACCATGAACTCAGCGTTGGCGCAAGGCATGGATTACCCGTTACAGGTCAACACTCCGCTTATGTGGCTCAATAAAGCCGAAACATGGGCAATGGCTGATAGCTACAATGCCCTTGAGATGGTGCGCGATCATACCTTAACCTGTTACAACGGCATTGTTGGCTCAGGTTGTGGTGATTGTCCTGCCTGTGATCTTAGAGCAAAAGGTTTGACCGATTATCAAGATAACGCCGAACAAGTCATGGCTGCCTATCAACAGAAAACAGCTAAAGCCTAAATCTTCAAGCAAGGTTCTGGGATATTCATTCCAGAGCCGGTTCCTATCACATCTTGTCTTCCTCTTACATTCCGCTAACGCTGATTTGACAATCAACTTTGTGCATAAGCGACACTATTGGCAACTGAAATAGACTCTGAACAGCACAATGGAATTTACCGAACAAGACCGAACTGCCCTCTATGACACTTGGATGTCACAAAAAGCCAAAATGCGCTTAACACAAATGGATATCTCAAGAAAACTAGGCGTCTCGCAGGCCGAGTTTGGGCAATTGTTGCGTGGCAGAGCTACGCTGACCTATCCGTTTGTGACGCGCTTTTGCGAATATTTAAAGGTGGATGCGAGTTACGCGATTCCGTCATTGAGAGCGAATGTGACGGTGGAAAACAGTGTCATTACCTTATGTTCAAGAATGTCCGTTGATGGCGACATTCGCAATGTGTATGTCGATGGTAACCAAGTTGTGGTGGAATATGAACATCGAGTCGGCGTTTAATGTAATCAATAATTTTCACTTTTTTTGTAGCTAAAAAAAACGAAACTAGTTAACATCGTGTGCGTTTTCATAAAATGGACAATTTGAGAAGTGCAAGATGGATTTTCAAAGCAAGCTTAAGAAAGAGTGGTTTCTAATTGGCATGGTGCTAGCGATAGTACTAGCCATATTGACTCCTGATTGGGGTAAAAGCGGCGGAGTGCTGCACCTTGATACCATCACTGTTCTAGGCATCGCGTTAGTATTCTTTTTGCATGGCTTAGGCTTATCGCCAAAAGCCATTTCCGATGGTGTAACTAACTGGAAACTTCATATCTATGTGCAGTGCGCCACCTTTGTTGCCTATCCATTGTTATGGCTAGTGTTCGGCAAGGGAATGTTAGCCTACATGCCCGCAGCGCTCGCTTTTGGTTTCTGTTATCTGTTTGTACTACCGAGCACAATTTCTTCCTCAGTTGCCATGACCTCAATTGGCAAAGGTAATCTCCCTGGTGCTATCTTTAACGCTTCGTTATCCAGTATCTTAGGTGTATTTATCACGCCACTGCTTATTCAAGCGTTTATGGGAATGGAAGGGGCCGACCTCAACCTATTAGATTCCGTCATCTCTATTTCTAAGATGTTGCTATTGCCTATGGTGCTAGGCCAACTGCTGCGCCCTTGGCTGTTAGAGTGGACACAAAAGCACAAAAGCGTGGTCAACAAGCTAGATAAGTACGTCATCCTTACTATTGTTTACAGCGCATTCTGTGATTCTATTGAGCACGGTATATGGAGTGACTTCTCACTGCCATTGCTCATCGCTTCAATCGTGATTTGTTTCTTAGTGCTGGTGGTCATGGTGCACGCCATTCAATGGGGCGCAAGAAAAGTTGGCTTTGTCCATCAAGACGAAGTGGCCGCCGTTTTTTGTGGCTCGAAAAAGACCTTAGCGGCAGGTATCCCAATGGCAAAAGTGATTTTTGCGCATAATCCTAATTTAGGCATGATTTTACTGCCGATCATGCTGTATCACCCTATTCAAATTTTCTATTGTGCGATATTGGCTAACCGTTATGCCAAGGTAGGCATGGCACACCAGTAGGTTACATTTTGAAATATAAAAGTGGGTTTTGGGATTAAAAATCGAGTTGAAAAAAGCAAGTTGATATGGGCGCATACTCATGTAGACAGAAGATTACATTTCGTTTTGTGATCTGTGATTTAATTCGATGTATTAATTTTTTAAACTTTGTAGGTTATGTTGAAAAAACTAGTACTTTGGGAGTACACTGACCCATATAAAGTATTACAATTTATAGCTGTGTCATCTTTATGAAACACATTTTCTATAAAGTGTGGGGCGTGAACCAAATATCACTTGTTGCATAATTATGCAGTGGTGGAGCTGAGCCTAATAAAGCTAATTTAATGATACCTATGTCACTTAAGTTATTGTATTAGTAGTAAATTTCAGTTTTATTATTGATATATTTCATGGGTAAAAAGTCATTTGAAAAGCATACAAAATAGTTGTTACCTCAGATCAATACTTTAAGTTAGTTTTTGTGGCGTAATACATACTCAAGATATAAATCTTATTGTATGTATTTAACTTGTATTACAAATTGGCGTGACTCAGTCACCTGTCGAACTGTAAAAATCAAGAGCTAACAAATTAAAGATACAACAATTTAATAACACTACCGAATCGTGGAATTTCGAATAATCCTCTGGGCGGTAGCGTACCCAAACTGTCATTTTTCCTGTACTATATCGTAACCCGAAATAGACTTATCTGCCTGTAAGCCATTAATTATGAAACCAATCTTTAAAACAGTCTTGCCTTTGGCAACATTGCTAGCCATCTCAGGCTGTACTATGCCGGGCTCAACTGTCGATTTAGACAATAAGCAAGTAATTAACACTACGCAAGACGAATCAAAAATGTCTGAGCAAGAGCTGGCACAAACTCCAGTCAACGTCGTTAACGTATACCCTTTATCTCCCTCTTTTGTTAACCGTTACGCATCATTTGCTGCTGTGGAAACTCATTCTCTTAGTAACCCTGTGTTAGATGCAGAAGCGGCTAATTATGAGTACATTATTGGCCGTGGTGATATTCTAAATATCACAGTTTGGGATCACCCAGAATTAACCATCCCTTCAGGTTCATACCGTAGTGCGCAAGAAGCAGGGCACTGGGTTCGCGCCGATGGCACTATCTTCTATCCTTATATTGGTTTTGTAGAAGTAGCAGGTAAATCTACCTCTCAAGTGCGCAAAGACATCACTAAGCGCATTGCCAAATATATTGAAAGCCCGCAAATTGAAGTGAATATCGCAGCATTTCGTTCGCAAAAAGCGTATGTAACAGGCGAAGTTGGCTCTCCTGGTTATCAGCCAATTACCAATATCCCTCTAACTTTCTTAGATGCAATCAATCAAGCGGGTGGTTTAACCGGCGAGGCAGATTGGCGCAACGTGACCTTAACCCGTCAAGGTAAATCAGAAACACTGTCTTTGCATGACCTAATGCAAAACGGCGATTTAACCCAAAACCGTTTGCTAAAAAAAGGCGATATTATTCATGTGCCTCGTAACGATGCGCAGAAAGTATTCGTACTTGGCGAAGTAAAAGATCCTAAACTGCTTAAGATTGATCGTTCAGGCATGACACTGACTGAAGCACTCAGTGAAGTGGGTGGTATTAATGAACTGGCGGCAAATGCAACAGGCGTGTTTGTAGTACGTAGCGGTCAGCGTGATAAAGCGCATGAAGCGTATCTTGCGCAAGTTCGTGATCAATCGTTAACTGATGAAGAAAAGCGTGACCTTGAAGCAAAAAATCAACAGCTTGCTGAGCAAGGAAAACAACCAAGACCTGAACATATCGTCGCAAACGTATACCAACTGGATATTAGTGATGCAACGGCATTGGTTACAGGTACAGAATTTGAGCTTGAGCCATATGATGTGGTGTATGTAACGGCGGCGCCAATCGTGCAATACAACCGCGTGGTTAGCCAAATATTGCCTACCATCAGCGGTTTAAATGACTTAACTGAGCTAGCCGTTAGAATTCATAACTGGTAATAACGTAGCGCAACAGGATTAAATTCATGTTCAACAACATATTGGTAGTGTGCATCGGCAATATTTGTCGTAGTCCCATTGGTGAAGAGATTTTAAAGCAGGCATTGCCAGCAAAAAACGTTACCTCGGCTGGACTGGGCGCATTAGTCGATAAACCGGCTGATGAAAACTCTGTCACAGTATCAGCAAACAACAATTTAGACCTGACTAACCATGTTGCGCGCCAAATAACGACTAAAATGATTGCAGACAACGACCTTATTCTAGTAATGGAAAAAGGTCACATTGACGCCATTACCAAGTTAGCCCCAGCCGCTCGCGGAAAAACCATGCTGTATGGACATTGGATAAATAAAGAAATCCCTGACCCTTACAAACAAAGTTTAGAAGCATTCGAACACGTGTATGGCTTAATTGATAAGTCAGCAAAAGAGTGGATAAAACGCCTATAAGGCACTCCACTCAAACCTAAATTTATTAATCTACTTACCTGAGCTAGAACCTATTTCTCATGACCCAAAACACTCGTGCAAATCGTTCCCAACAAACTCCTCAACCTGACGTAATCGATCTTGGTAAATTGCTTGGTCTGTTGCTTGATGGTAAGTGGATCATCATTGTTACTACTTTCATCTTTGCTGCATTAGGCGTGACCTATGCGCTATTGGCGACCCCAATTTATAAAGCAGACGCACTAATTCAAGTAGAACAAAAAAACAGTGGTATGCCCGCACTGAGCGAAGGGTTGAGCGACATGTTTGCTCAAGAGTCAAACGCGGCCACTGAAATTGAGATTATTAAATCTCGCATGGTTTTGAGTAAAACAGTGGATAAATTCAACTTAACCACTGTTGCGACACCTGACTATTTGCCAATCATTGGTAAAGGCTTAGCCATGCGCTTAGGCAAAGAAGCCCACATAAAAGTAGAGCGATTTAACATCCCTGAATATGCAGAAACAGAGGGTTATCAACTTACCCTTGATGATGTACAAACGGGTGAGTTCTCATTAGTCGACGGCAATGAAAAACTGATTCTAAAAGGGAAAGTAGGGGAGTTAGCGAAATCTTCTCAAGTCTCAGCAACTAGCGATCAAGCCGCATTCTCTATCTTTGTTTCATACCTTTCTGGTAAACAAGGTCAGGTTTTCAACTTATCACAACGCTCTAAACTCACTGCGATAAATTGGCTAGCGTCTAACTTGTCAGTATCTGAACGCGGTAAACAATCCGGTATTTTATCCTTTGGTTTTGAAGGGCCAGACTCTCAACAAAATATTGACCTACTAAACGATGTTGCGACTAACTACTTCCTACAAAACGTAGACAGAAACGCAGCCGAAGCTGAAAATAGCCTCAAGTTCTTAAAAACCAAACTGCCAGAAATTAAACAACAATTAACCATCAATGAAGATGCACTAAACAAATATCGTCAAGATAATGAATCTGTCGATTTAGGCTTAGAAGCGCAATCTACGCTAAAAGTTATGGTAGAGCTAGAATCACAACTTAACGAATTGACGTTTAAAGAAAGTGAATTAGCGCAGCGCTTTACCAAACAACATCCGGCTTATGTTGCTGTACTAGAAAAACGTCAAACATTACTTAAACAAAAACATCAACTTGAAGCAAAAATCAAAAAGCTTCCAAAAACTCAACGTGAAGTACTGCGTTTAACTCGCGATGTACAAGTAAACCAAGAGATTTATGTCCAGTTGCTTAACAAATCTCAAGAACTTGCCATTGTTAAAGCAAGTACTGTAGGCAACGTTCGCATTCTTGATAAAGCCGCTTCAAATGGCTTAGCTGTTAAACCGAAGAAACCACTAATTGCAGTATTAGCCACTCTTATTGGCGGCATGTTAAGCGTAGCGTTTGTATTACTTCGCGCCGCATTTCACCGCGGCGTAGAAAGCCCAGATCAAATTGAAGAAATTGGTATGTCGGTTTATGCCACCATTCCAAAATCAGAACAACAAGATAAAATTGACAAGTCTTACCACAAACTAAGAAAATCAGGTAAAAAACGCAGTGCCGAACAAGCTTTGTTATCACTAGTAAATCCAGCAGATCTATCAATTGAAGCTCTGCGCTCACTACGCACTAGTTTGCACTTTGCAATGATGGAAGCAAAAAATAACGTAATCATGATCACTGGTCCTTCACCAGGCATTGGTAAGTCATTCGTTGCCAGTAACTTTGCTGCTGTTATCGCTAGCAGTGGTCAAAAGGTACTTATTATCGATGCTGACTTACGAAAAGGTCATATTGGATATAGCGTTGCTTTGGAACATACCCGTGGTCTTTCAGACTGCCTAGCAAATACGCATAAAGTTGAAGATGTGATCCACCATGGTATCGCTGATAACCTTGACCTTATTACAAAAGGTAAAACACCACCAAATCCATCAGAACTTCTAATGCACAGTAGATTTACTGAATTGGTAGAGTGGGCAAGTGAAAACTACGATATCGTTCTTATCGATACGCCGCCAGTACTTGCGGTAACCGATGCCGCAATTGTTGGTCGCCAAAGTGGTACTACCTTGATGGTGTCGCGATTTGGAGTGACTTCGACTAAAGAGCTTGAAGTAGCATCGGACCGCCTAGAACAAGCCGGCGTAGAAACTAAAGGTGTTATTTTGAATGCTGTAGAGAAAACAGCTTCAAGTTACTACACGTATGGGTATTACAATTATGCATATAAGAGCGATGTATAGTATTAGGTATTGAAGTTTTTACAATAGTAATAGTATGTTTCCGTCGGTATAGGTAGTTACTCGATTCTATATAAATTGTCATCCGAGAAGCAGTACAGTAATCATCCGAAATATTAGTGGAAGTAATCTCTCAAGAAAACGAAATGTAACTGAGTTGACCAAGTCGTTATGGGTCTATAAGAACTTAATTAGATAACAAGATGGATATCTTGGGGTACTTTGGGAATATGTGGTAAATCGAGGTTACAGCGGGCAATTTAAGATGAGTTGTCCAGAAATGAAAGTAGAAGTGTCTCAGCTAAGCAAAAATTGGTTGAATAGAATTAAGAATTAAGAATTAAGAATTAAGAATTAAGAATTAAAATATTAGGTATAGTTATGACGTTAATGCTTGAAAATACGAAAGTAGCAATAATTGGTTTAGGTTATGTAGGTTTACCTCTCTCGGTAGAGTTTGGTAAGAAAATGTCAACACTGGGTTATGATATCAGCCAAGCTCGTGTGAGCGAATTAAAAAGCGGTACAGATTCTACACTAGAGTGTTCAGAAGATGAACTAAAAGAAGCGGAGCTTCTTACTTACACTGCAGACCTTAATGATCTAAAAGAAGCTAATGTATACATTGTTACCGTACCAACACCAATTGATGATCATAAACAACCAGATCTTACACCATTGATTAAAGCATCTGAAGCTTTGGGCTCGATTGTGAGTAAGGGGGATATCATTATTTACGAATCGACAGTATATCCAGGAGCTACAGAAGAAACTTGTATCCCAGTGGTTGAATCTGTGTCTGGGCTTACTTTTAATAAAGACTTTTTCGCAGGTTATTCACCAGAGCGAATTAATCCAGGTGATAAAGAACACAGAGTGACTAATATTCTTAAAGTTACCAGTGGCTCAAATGATGAAATTGCAGAGTTTGTTGACCAGTTGTACAAGACTATTATTACTGCTGGTACTCACAAGGCTTCAAGTATTAAAGTAGCGGAAGCAGCAAAGGTAATAGAGAACACTCAACGTGACGTTAATATTGCGCTTATTAATGAACTGTCGATCATCTTCAATAAATTGAATATTGATACGTTGGAGGTATTAGAAGCTGCGGGTACTAAATGGAACTTCTTACCATTCCGTCCGGGTTTAGTTGGTGGCCACTGTATTGGTGTGGATCCGTATTATCTTACTCATAAAGCACAAACTGTTGGTTACCATCCAGAAATGATTCTCGCAGGACGTCGATTAAATGATGGAATGGGGAAATATGTCGTTTCAGAATTAGTTAAGAAAATGCTGAAAAAATGTATTCAGGTTGAAGGTGCGAATGTATTAGTTATGGGGCTTACTTTTAAAGAAAATTGCCCGGATCTACGTAATACGAAAGTCGTTGATATTGTTTCAGAACTAAAAGAGTACAATATTAATGTGGATATTGTTGATCCATGGTGTTCAAGTGAAGAATCTAAACACGAGTATGGCTTAAGCTTATGTGATAGAGAAAAATTGAATCATTATGATGGCATTATCATGGCGGTTCCTCATGATGAGTTCAAATCAATGGGGGTCGAAAAAATTCATGCTCTAGGTAAATCTAATCATGTTCTTTACGATTTAAAATATGTATTTGATAAAGAAAGCGTGGATATGCGTTTATAATGTAAATAAGTTTGGGTGTCTAGGCAGAACACCTAAATAATCATATCCGTTACCTCTTATTATTAATATCATACTTAGTAATGATGATCGTGTTTATACTATAGTTGTTCATTCAAAACACGACCTCAATGTTTTTTAAACCTCTGACATAGCGATACCAATATGAACAAATATGAGCAAATTCAACGAACTCTGATAGAGTCACCTAAGACGTGGCTAGTGACCGGAGTTGCCGGGTTCATCGGTTCTAATTTACTTGAAACGCTTTTGAAACTGAATCAAGTTGTGGTGGGGTTAGATAACTTCGCAACTGGTCATCAGCGAAACTTAGATGAAGTTAAAATATTAGTAAGTGATAAGCAATGGAGCCATTTTACTTTTATTGAAGGTGATATTCGCGACACAAAAATCTGTCAGCAGGCCGTGACTGGAGTTGACTATGTGTTGCATCAAGCTGCATTGGGTTCAGTCCCTCGTTCAATAGTAGATCCTATTACCAGTAATGCAGCCAATATCACGGGTTTTCTTAATATGTTAGATGCATCCAAGGAAGCGCAAGTAAAAAGTTTTACTTATGCCGCAAGTAGTTCTACCTATGGTGACCACCCAGAGTTACCAAAAGTAGAAGAAAATATTGGTAATCCACTATCACCTTATGCAGTAACTAAATATGTGAACGAGTTGTATGCAGGCGTTTACGCACGTACTTATGGTTTTAAGACGATTGGTCTTCGCTACTTTAATGTATTTGGACCAAGACAGGATCCAAACGGTGCTTATGCAGCAGTTATCCCAAAATGGGCAGCATCAATGCTTAGAAATGAGAAAGTGTTCATCAATGGAGATGGTGAGACCAGTCGAGATTTTTGCTTTATTGCAAACACTGTACAGATGAATATTTTGGCAGCAACAGCGGATTCTGAAGCGAAAGATCAAGTGTATAACGTTGCATTAGGTGATAGAACAACGCTAAATAAGTTATATTTTTCAATACAAAGTGCGTTAAATGGGTTAGGTTTCCTACATTCAGAAAAACCAATCTATAGGGATTTTAGAGTTGGTGATGTAAGACACTCTCAAGCTGATATTTCTAAAGCAAAGTCGAAGTTAGGCTACTCACCCCAATATAAGATTGATCAAGGTATTGAATCAGTGATGCCGTGGTATAAAAAACTAATATGTAGTTGACCTTTGAAGAGATATTGATTTTCAGTAAGTTAGAGACTGTCCTAAATTCTGTGTAATTGGCTTCAACTAATGTTAGTCAATCATATTTACATTAGTAATTATCAAAACAACAGTAATGAGTAATAATGCATAAAAGAAATATAATTTTTAAAATACTCTCATATTTAGGTATATCTATCATATCACTACTAATGGTCCCAGCTTTAGTTGACACGTTGGGGCTAGAGTTATATGGTGTCATTGGAGTATTTAATAGTTCTTTATACTATATTTCTTTAATAACAATTTCATTTACATCTACTTTTTCCAGGAACCTCTTGTTTTCTATAGAAAGTGATAAGCAAGGTAAGCCAAATATTGAATATAGCACTAATATGCTTGCTGTTTCGATTTTATTCTTACTCTTCACTCCTATATTTTACTTAAATACCTCAAATATAATTTCTTTTTTGTCTATACCTGACAAATATTATAATGAATCACATTATTTACTGTTAGCAGTATATGCTTCTTTCGTAATATCAGTATATTCTGGTCTCTATTCATCGGTTTATATAATAAAGAATAGGCTCGATATTCAAAGCGTTAATAATTTCGTCGGAAAAGCCATATTATTTATATTGGTGATGTATTGCGTAGTTAATGCAGAAAGTCCAACTAAAATATATTCTTTTTCGATTGTTATAGCAGCGACAGTACTACTATGTTTTAATTATTTTAATTTCAGAAGGAATTTTAAATTTTTAGTTTTTAAAAAAAATGATGTCAAGCTTATTAGTTTAAAAAATAATATTAATCTCAGCGGTTGGATGTTTGTTAATCAAGTAGGGTCAATACTATTACTTCAAATACCCATTTATTTTACGGCGATCTTTGTCGGTTACTATTTTCTTGGAATCTATAATATTCTATTGGTAATAGTTACACAGATACGTTTAATAGGAACACTGATCTCTAGTATATTTGAACCTACTATTTTTAAATTAGTCGCACAAGATAAAAAATCAGAAACGAGATGGGTTACTAATTTAGCAAGTTTGATGTTGGGCGTTATTACCTCTGTAATTGTAGGTGTGTTTATTGGAAGTGCAGAGTATTTCTTTGACATGTGGTTAAAAACATATGATTCGGAACTTATACATATTTCGACGTTTGCTACCGTATATCTACCACTATCTGTTATTAGTACACCATTTTGGTCTTTTTTAATAGCTAAAAAGTCTTTGAGTGTAAATTCTATAGCGACAGTAATATTTGGCCTTATTAATCTTATTGCTTTGTTAGGAATTGAATATACTATTGGATTGAATATTTATTACATAATTATATCTTCATCAGTTATTCTTTTGATAAAAAATCTTGTATACCTCCCTCTATATATGAGGCGATTTGGGTTTAGGACTGATTATTTTTATATTACTGCATTATTATCACTAGTTATAATTATAGTTTCTTTTATGCTAACAAAAACTACGTTTCGTTATATCTCTCCTTCTAGTTTATTTATGGTTACGTCATGTTATTTCATTGTGTGTATTATTATATTTTGTATTATTCTTTCTCTTTGGAGAACTATTTCAAAAGATAACCACTTCAAAAAAGCTTCTATTTATTTTTATAATATGAAATCCACCAATTAACTGATAAAACGAGATGAAAATGAAAATAGCATTTCTATGTTTAGCGCATAATAACTTTGAATATTTGAAAGTATTAAAAGACTATTGCGTAAGTGATGGAGATAGTTTTTTTCTTCATGTGGATAATAAAGTTGACTATGAAGATGAAAATTTCAAATCATCAGATTGCTATTGTATTTCTGACAGCGAAAGACTCCGTACGAGATGGGGAACATTTTCTATTGTAGATGCGACATTGAAGTTGATGGCACTTGCTAATTCAACTGGAACATATGACTATTATTTTTTAATAAGTGGTCATGATTTACCTCTAAAAAGTAAGTTTGAACTTAAGAATAGCCTAAAACATCATAGAGCTTTAATGTCACTTTGGTCTTCATGCGAATATAATCGACCTGACTCGGCTTATTTATATAAAAATAATGATATTACCGAAAAGATCAATTCAAAACGAATTTATAGAGAATTTTTCCACTATACGAACTACGAACATAGGTTACTTAATATAGGTGAATTGCAAAACGAACGAAGTAAAACAAAATTGCGATTTGCCCTATTATTTAAAAAAATACTCAATTCATTCAGAGTAAAGAGTAGTTTTAATTTTGACAAATACTATAAAGGCAGTCAGTGGTGGGTGTTAAATAAAGAAATGCTCAATTATTGTTTGTCATTTAAGGATAAAAAACAATTTTTTTATATGCATGCACCCGATGAAAAATATTTTCATACTATACTAATGAATTCGATATATTCTAGGGAAATAATAATTAGTAATGGTGAACGATACCTAGAGGGATCTCATTATATTCGGTGGAAAAAAGAAGGTATGGAAAAAATATCGAAAAAGAATCTGACTATCGCAACTAATAGTAATGCCTTTTTTACTCGGAAAATTGATTTCGAAGATTTTGATTATTTTGTAAAGCATATAGAGTCGTTAATAAAAGATAAGGCTAGAAATGAATTTTAAAAAATACATACCGTTAGAAGCTAAACGTTATCTGAAAAGCTATATAGATATCCACAACATGACGGGTGATTTAACAGCCAAAAACAAAGTGTTTGTTGTATTAGCTGCTGATTATGGAAATTTAGGCGATGTTGCTATTACATTCGCACAATCTAAGTTCCTTAACGATAATCTGAAAAATTATGAAGTCATTGATGTACCTATAAGCAGAAATTTGACCAATATTAGAAAAGTAAAAAATATAATAAATAAAAATGATATTATTACGATTGTTGGTGGAGGTAATCTAACTGATAATTATCAGAGTATTGAGGATTGTAGGTTAAAATGGGTCAAGGCCTTTCCTAAAAATAAAATAGTTAGTTTTCCCCAGACAATCGATTTTTCAGGTTCTACGTCGGGTAATAAAAGTTTTAATCGTTCAAAAAAAATATACGAAGCGCACAATAATCTGGTCATGTTTGCGCGAGAAAGAATATCATTTGATTTTATGAAGAGTCATCTTGATGTCGAAGTAAAACTCTGTCCTGATATCGTATTGTCTCTTGACAAACGTGATAGTACATTCGCACGAAATGGAGTTTTAACTTGTATTCGTGATGATGACGAAAGTGCATTAACCAAAGAGTATCGTCAGTCTTTATTACGAGAGTTAAAAGTTAAATTCAAAGACGTAACTTTTTCAGACACTCATATAGGTGAAGCGACACTTAATGTAAAAGAAAGGAAGATTGAACTTGAGAAAATATGGAATGAATTTTCAGGCTCAAAATTGGTAGTTACGGACCGATTACATGGCATGATATTCTCGGTTATAACAGGAACGCCATGTATAGTTTTGGAAAATAATAATCACAAAATAAAACAAACATATTTAAATTGGTTATCTGATTTAGGTTACATTAAATTAGTCTGTCCTGAATCAATAAAATATATAATTAGTGAAATTGATCAGTTAATCAATGCAAAAATTTCTACAGTAAAATCATTTAACCATTCTACTTTGAAAAATATCTTTAGAGGTGATGTTTAAAATTATTAGAATCAATATCATTGGAAATTATAATATAAATTAGGATGTAGTATGAAATTGGTGTCAACTTTTAAAAATAATAAGTTTATAAGAGATAGGATTTATCCAAAGATAGAGCTGTTGTATCATAAACTATATATTGCTTTAATGAAGTTTAAAATAAACAAATTCGGTGAGATAAAATTCATAACTGACTATTATAATCAGACGCATTCTCGTAAATTAAACTTAAATAACCCACGTGGGTTTTCGGAGAAAATAGCATGGTTAAAAGCTTTTGAAAGAAACGATTTAATGACAGTTTGCGCCGATAAATATTTAGTCAGAGAGTATGTGAAAGAAATGATCGGTGAAGACTACCTAATTCCAATTATAGGTGTATATGATAATGTGTCTGAAATAGATTTTAATAAACTTGAAACTCCTTATGTTCTTAAAGTAAATCATTCATCTGGAGGTAATTGTTTTAATATTCCAGGGGAAATTTTTAGTCAATCACAAACGACGAAAGTTCTAAATCATCATATGGATATCAATGCTTATTATTATGGATGCGAATGGGCTTATAAGAATATAACTCGAAAGATAATAGCGGAAAAAGTATTATTTGATGATCAGAATCGACTTCCTAATGATTATAAATTTTTTTGTTTTAATGGGGAACCAAAATTTGTTCAGGTAGATATATCTCGTTTCAGTGATCATCGACGTGATTTCTATGATCTTGATTGGAATTTGTTGCCATTTACCCTCGCTTATAGAAATTCGGAAAATGGAGTTTCTTTACCAAGTAAATTAGATGAAATGACTTCGGTGGCTAAGACGCTTGCAGGCAACTTTAAGTTTTCTAGGATTGACCTGTATTTGGTGAAAAATAAGGTTTATTTTGGCGAGATAACTTTTTATCCTGAAGGTGGTTCATCAAGCTTTGTCCCTGAAATATATGAGAAGGACATAGGTTCAAAACTATCACTAGTTTAAGTTAATTGTAATTATTGAGATAATGTTATGCATGAAAACACAAAGAAAGTTCTTTTTTGCGTTGGGAGTTTGAATGTTGGTGGTATTGAAACTTGGTTACTTAACTTGTTAAGACTAAAAAATAAAGAATTGGAAATTGATTTTTTTGTAAAGGAGAGAAACGGTTTTTATGAAGAGGAGATTTTAAATTTAGGTTCAAAAATATACGGTTCTGGAGGTCAAAATTCGTTTGGAAAAGTAGCCCAATTACTCTCTTTTACTTCAGTAGGACACAATAGGGCATTATCTGCGCTATTATCAACAGTTAAATACGATGTAGTTCATGCTCATGGTTCAGAATTTATGGGTGATATAATGAAAATTGCATTTAGGGCTGGTGTAAAAATTAGGGTTGCTCATTGCCATACTACTGGGATTAACAAATTCAACGGTAGCTTATTGAGCCAAGTTAGGGGTATTCGTTTCAGAACTATTGATAGAAAAAGATTACTTCAGTACTCTACAAATTTACTATCATGTAGTGTTGAGGCTGGTGCTTTTTTATTAGGCGAAAAATGGTTCACATCAGGGAAATCTAAAGTTCTTTATTGCGGAGTACCCGCAAGCTCCGTGCTTAATGATAACTTTCAACAAATTAATAAAGAATCTTTTGGCATTCCTAAAAATTCATTTGTTATTGGTCATGTTGGAAGTATGGGATTGAATAGGGTAAAGAATCATAGCTTTATATTGAAGGTAATGTGCCAAGTCCTGAAGCGAGATAAGAATGTTTATTTATTTTTAGCTGGTGACGGTCCCTTGCGTGAGTCAATTGAAGAAGAAGTTGAAAATTTAGGAATTGGCTCTAATGTGATTGTTGCTGGAAACTGTGATAATGTTCGAGAAATAATGAAATATGTATTTGACGTAAATTTTCTTCCTTCGTTATACGAAGGATTACCATTGGTTATTGTTGAAGCTATATCATCTGGTTTGCATACAGTATGTTCAAACACAATAACTGCAGATTTAAGCTATCATTTTTCTGAAAGGATTACAGCGATTAGTCTAGATGACGATCTTTGTTATTGGGTTGATAATATTTTTAAAGCTTTTCATTATAAAATTAATCATACAGATGCAGAAGAATTAGTGGCTAATAGTATTTTTTCAATCGATAATTCTTATTATTCTTTACTTAATGTATATAAGAGTAACCTGTGAATGTTTCCTTATTATTTTACTTTTGTATTTTGTGTTTTTTGTTTTTATCTTGGTCATTTAAAAGTCAATAGTAACGAATATATTGTTGGGAACAAATATTTTATTTTACTATCTATAGCATCGGTAATACTCTTATCTACTTTAAGATCTATTTACGTTGGTACGGACACAGGTATTTATTATAGAATTTTTCAAAGGTCTGATAATTGGCAAGTTTTCTTTGATAATATTAGCCTATTTTCTGAGCCAGGATTTCGGTTCGTTGAGTTTGTGATTAAAATAAACTTTAACAATCATGTTTTTATGCTTCTATTTGTCGCATCATTTGTTTTGATTTGTACATTTTTCGTGATTGATAAAATATCAATTTTTCCAGTACTTTCTTTAATCTGTTTTTTGTTGTTAGGGTTCTATACATTTCATTTCAATGCTGCCCGACAAGCGGTCGCGGTATCGTTATTTTTACTATCAATTCCATTTGTTTTAAATAAGCAACCGATAAAATTTCTCGCTATTATTTTATTAGGTTTTCTATTTCACAAATCAATTTTATTATGTGTTCCTATGTACTATATTTTTGGTAGAAAACTATCGATTTCAAACTTGGTTATAATATCATTGTTTTTTTTGATCGCAGCATTTTCACTAGACTCGATTGTAAGTAATATATCTGAATTTGATGGTAGATATTCCAGTTATTCTAATTCTAATTATGAATCTAATGGAAGTGTATCTGTAGCATTTAATTTTTTGGTTTTGATTTGGTTGTTTATAGCAAAGCGTATAAACAGTATTCAAGATAAGTTATTTGATATGTCTATTGTCGCTATGTTCATAGCTTGCTCAATAGGCTTAATGTCTGTTATTCTAAGTTTGAATCCATCCGGTATCTTAAGAGCCAGTGTTTATTTCACACAATTTATGATTTTTGCTTTACCAATTTCAATTATGTCTTTTAAAGAGGGGGTTCTCTTAAATGTTGTTATTTTCTTAGCTATATCCTTTATGATGATTTATTTTTATTTGACAACGAAAGCTTTCTCAAACCTTTATCCATACACAACAAATTTAAATTTTTTTTAATACAGATTTTTAGTGAGTAATTATGCAATCTAAAACAGATGAAATAGGAGTTACAATTGCAATTCCTTTTTTCAATGCCGAACGTTTTTTACTTGATGCGATCAAAAGCGTTATGTTTCAAACGCATAGTAAATGGGAACTATTTTTGATTGATGATGGGTCAACTGATTCCTCATTGGATATAGCAAAATCAATTAACGATTCTAGGGTTACTGTTTTATCTGATGGAAAGAATAAAAAACTTGCTTCTAGATTAAATGAAGTAACGGACTTAGCCCGATACAATTATATAGCAAGAATGGATGCGGATGATTTAATGAGTCCTTTCCGTTTGGAAAAACAATTGAAATTAATGATAGACAATCCTCATATTGATCTAACATCAACTGGTATGTATTCAATAAAATCCAACAATACGATATTTGGCTACAGAGGTATGGATTTCAACACTATCACGAAAGATGATTTAATTTTGAAGAAGAAAGGTATACTTCATGCTTCTGTTTTGGCTAAAAAAGACTGGTATTTACGTAATAAATATAATGAGTCAATTAGTCTTGGTCAGGATGTAGAACTGTGGATAAGAGCGTCATCTAAATATGATCTAAGTGTTATCTCTATTTCTGAACCTCTTTATTTTTATAGAGAGGAATACAATGTCACGAAAAATAAACTATTAAAAGCTTATATGCTTGAGAGAGAAGTGCTGTCGTGTTACATAGATAGCGAGTTATATAAAAAATTATATTTAGCAAAATCACTTTTAAAATCACTTACAGTAAATATACTCTCATTGTGTGGATTACTTCATATCTTGCTCAAGTCTAGGAATAATTTTAATATTTCTAGGCCACAATATCATGATTTCTCTATAATAAT
This sequence comes from Vibrio halioticoli NBRC 102217, assembly GCF_000496695.1. GTDB lineage: Bacteria > Pseudomonadota > Gammaproteobacteria > Enterobacterales > Vibrionaceae > Vibrio > Vibrio halioticoli. The sequence goes on along the minus strand of NZ_BAUJ01000032.1, from coordinate 30,479 downwards.
AGAAAAATTGAACAAGTTTAGCGTTTGATAAGTGTGTTATTTATGAAAAAAGTATTATTTACAGCGTCTGTTCCAAAGCACATAATGGCTTTTCACCTACCTTATCTTGAATGGTTCAAGAAACAAGGCTACGAAGTACATGTTGCATGTAATGAATATATGGATATACCATTTTCAGATAAAGTCTGGGTAGTGCCCTTCTCTCGTAGTCCTTTAAACGTTCGTGATAATTTTAATTCTTTTCTAAAACTTAAAAAAATATTGGATAATGAGTGTTTTGACCTTATTAGCACCCATACACCAGTAGCCAGTATTATTACACGTTTATCTGGGTTATTTTCTAATTCTAAATCATTACACAAAATGATGTATACTGCTCATGGCTTTCATTTTTTTAAAGGTGGACCACTGCTCAACTGGTTATTATATTTTCCATTAGAAGTTCTAATGTCATATTGTTCAGATTATATAGTATGTATCAACGAGGAAGATTATAGTTTAATCAGAAAGAGGGGAAGCAATAGTTGCAAATATTTTAAAATTCCTGGTATTGGTGTGAAGAATGAAGTTTTTTTTAAAGTTTCTGACTCTGAGAAATCTAACATTAGGAGTAAACTTGGCTTTCTAGACTCAGACTTTATAATGATTTATGCCGCAGAGTTTATAGAAAGAAAAAACCACAAATTTATTATAGATACCGTATATAGAAACTTAGATAGTTTTTCAGGCGTGAAAATTATATTAGCAGGTTCAGGGGTTTTATATCAAAGTGTAAAAGAAGAGATAGAGGCTAAGCAACTTTGTGATGTTATACACACATTAGGATTTCGAACGGATATTGATAAACTGTATAAAATGGCAGATATAGGTTTCTCAGTCAGTAAACAGGAAGGACTTGGTATAAATTTAATTGAAGCTATGCTTTGCGGAAACCCCATAGTCGCTTCTGAGGATAGAGGGCACAAAGAGATTTTATCTAATTATAATTGTGGCTTTTTATATGAGGGAAATAATGAGAAGGATTTTCTGAAGTCGTTTATTTCCCTAAGAGATAATCCTGATTTGCGAGCTAGATTATCTAAATCTGCACTACGAAGAGGTGAGTTCTTTTTATTGAATAATTCTCTTCGTGAAATGTCAATTATATATAAAGACGCAATTTCATAGTAAGGATGACGCTAGTGAAACTTTCAGTGGATAATAAATTTGGTAAAATATTATTATCTTTTATTTCTGGATATAATCACCATAAATATTGGAATAGAAGAGATAAGGTAATAAATATAAATAACAATACTCCTCTTTTATTGAAATTGTACTAGCTATTTTACATTAAAAGAGTTGATTTTAAATTTAACTGTTCTTTCGGTACTAATTTAAATTGTGGTGCAAAGTTTCAGTCTCCCCCAATACTTCCGCACGGACCATATGGAATAATAATCGGGCACGACTCGGTAATTGGTAAAATGTGTACGATTTATCATCAAGTTACGGTTGTCCATGGAGGTGTTGTTATTGGAGATAATGTTATTTTAGGTGCAGGTTCAAAAATTTTGAAAAACTGCAAAATTGGTAATGACGCTAAAGTTGGAGCTAATTGTGTCGTGGTTTCTGATATTCCAGACAAGGCGACAACTGTTTTATCTAAACCCCGAATTATACGAAAAGAATGAGGTTAGCTTGTTAAAAAGAACATTTGATATTATTGTTGCGTTAGTTGCATTGGTAGTATTGACACCTATCATTTTCATTGTCGCATACAAAGTAGCCAAAACGTTGGGGTCTCCGATTTTATTCCGCCAACAGCGCCCTGGTTTAAATGGAAAGCTATTTAAAATGGTTAAGTTTCGAACCATGAAGGATGCTGTTGATAAAAGTGGTAATCCACTACCAGATTCAGAACGTATGACGCCATTTGGTGACAAATTACGTAGTTCTAGCCTTGATGAACTTCCTGAACTCTTGAATGTGTTAAAGGGGGAGATGAGCTTGGTTGGCCCTCGTCCTTTATTGATGGAGTATTTACCACTTTATAGTAAAGAACAGTCTAAACGACATGATGCTCGCCCAGGCGTTACTGGTTGGGCACAAATTAATGGTCGCAATGCTATTTCGTGGAGTGAAAAATTCAAACTTGACGTTTGGTATGTTGAGAACCGAACTTTTTGGCTAGATATTAAAATACTAATACTTACAGTAAAAAAAGTATTTATTAAAGAAGGTATTTCATCAGAAGATCATGTCACTATTGAACCTTTTCGAGGAAATGATAGTGACTAGATGTGCAATTTTGGGAGCTAGTGGGCAAGGTAAGGTTATTGCTGAACTAGCTGAGCTAAATGGTTATAAAGACATTGTGTTCTTTGATGACCGATGGCCGATGATTGAATCAGTCGAGCATTGGTCTGTTATTGGAGATACCAACTCTCTAAAAAATACGTGTAGTGATTTTGATGCTGTAGTTGTGGCTATTGGGGACAACAATATTCGTATAGATAAAATCAACGAGTTTGAATCTCTTGGAGCTAAGCTTGCTTCCTTAGTTCACCCAAAAGCTGTGGTTAGCCAATATGCTCTCTTAGGTAAGGGGACCATGATCATGGCTGGTGCCGTATTGGGAGTATTTTCCAAGATAGGGAAAGGCTGCATAATAAACACTAGTGCGAGTGTTGACCATGACTGCGAGCTTGGTGATGGTGTCCATATTAGCCCTGGAGTTAATTTGGCCGGAGGAGTACAAGTTGGCTCAAACAGTTGGGTTGGGATTGGTGCTCAGATTAAACAAGTTATTAAAATCGGAAACAACGTTATAATCGGTGCTGGTGCTACTGTTGTCAAAGATATAGTAGATAATGAAACAGTCATTGGTTGCCCCGCACGTCCATTAATAAAATAACTTATACTCTGATCTTTGTTCGAGTAATCCAATATTATTTACAGACTGATATTATCTCTTGAACAAGAATCTAATATTTATATATTTGGAAATTTAAGATATCTTTGTTGCGTATGCTTTAATTATTTTCACCTAAAGAAAATTGTCCCTATGTGAATTTATTTTATATTTCCAATAACAATAATTACGTCAGAGCGGAAATTAATAATATGCTTAATACGAAGTTTTCTCCTTGGCCTTCTTTTACCGAAGAAGAGGCAAATGCTGTTAGCCGTGTTGTACTATCCAATAAGGTTAACTATTGGACGGGTACTGAAGGTCGTGAATTCGAAAAAGAGTTTGCTGCTTGGGTTGGATGTAAATACGCGGTAGCACTTGGAAATGGGACCCTTGCATTAGATATAGCTTTAAAAGCACTCGATATCGGCTCGGGTGATGATGTGATAACAACATCCAGAACCTTTTTGGCAACAGCTTCTTCTATTGTTACTTCTGGTGCTAATCCTATCTTTGCGGATGTTGACTTAAATAGTCAAAATATTACGGCAGAATCTATTGAAGCAGTGTTAACCCCAAACACTAAAGCGGTCATTGTCGTACATCTAGCTGGCATGCCAGCAGAAATGGATGCGATTATGGCATTAGCTGACAAACACAACTTTAAAGTAATAGAAGATTGTGCTCAGGCACATGGTGCTAAATATAAAGGCCGAAGTGTTGGCAGCATTGGACATATCGGAGCTTGGTCTTTCTGCCAGGACAAAATTATGACCACCGGTGGCGAGGGTGGCATGGTCACAACTAATGACAAAGAGTTATGGTCTAAAATGTGGTCTTACAAGGATCACGGTAAAAGCTTTGATGCCATTTATAACCGAGAGCACCCACCTGGATTTAGATGGTTGCATGAAAGTTTCGGTACTAATTGGCGTATGACGGAGATGCAAGCGGTTATTGGTCGAATCCAACTTACCCGAATGAATGAATGGACATCAAAAAGGCAAGCCAATGGTGCAGCAATTGATAATGCTGTTTCAAACTTGTCTGTTGTTCGCCGTGTTATGGTTCCGGATTATATTGAGCATGCAGAATATAAGCATTATTTGTTTGTTGAACCTGAACATTTAGCACCGGGGTGGACTCGCGATCGTATTGTTGACGAGATAAATGCACAAGGTGTACCAGCCTTTCAAGGGAGTTGTTCAGAGGTTTATTTAGAAAAAGCGTTTGATGACACGCCATGGCGACCAAGTAAACGACTCACTAATGCAGTCGAGTTAGGGCAAACTAGCCTAATGTTTTTAGTTCATCCAACATTAACTTCTGATGAAATCTCGAAAACTTGTCACGTTATTAGACAGGTTTTGGAAAGCGCCCAGCGTTAATAATGATATAGTTTTTCACCTCTCGATTTATCCTTTGGACTTCTAATATGAAACTTAAACTTACGAGTTTATTTCAGCTGCCTCGTCGTTATAAAAAACTGATCAGTGCTTTATTTGATGCGTTTTGTATCATATTTGCTCTTCTTTTATCTTATTGGATAAGAATGGGGGAAACCCCTTCAATGATTGAACAGTTGCACTTGAGCTCGGCAAGTATGCTGGTGGGCTTAACATTAGTATTTACGTTATTAATTTATAGTAAGTTAGGCTTATATAAAGCGATGTTGCGCTATATGACATTGCATGTAATGTCTAAGATCTTCATTGGAGCTATTGGTTCTGCTATTTTGCTTACGGCATTTGCGCATTTATTTAACAATTTTATGCCTCGTTCTATTCCTATTATTTACGCCAGTTTACTAGTAATTCTGTCTGGTGGGATTAGGTTGTTTTTACGTTCTGTCGTTATTGAACATATCTCGAATGTACAGCGTGGACGAGTTCTTGTTTATGGTGCAGGCAGTGCTGGTCGACAATTAACGGCCGCGATGAGAAGTAGTGAAACTTATCGTATGTGTGGTTTTATTGATGATAATGAAATTATACAAGGTTCGATGATCTCTAATTACCCTGTATATGGTCCCGATCGTCTTGCTTCAATTATCAAGCAAGATCGTATCGATACTATACTTCTTGCGTTACCAAGAGAATCGAGATTAAGACGTAAGCAAATTATTGAATCATTATTGGAGCTTAAAGTAGAAGTACTGTCTATGCCTTCTCTAGAGTCCATATTAGAGAATCAAGACGATGGCTTTAAGGTTCAAGATGTACCAGTAGAAGATTTATTAGGTAGGGATGCGGTGCCGCCTAAGAAAGAACTGTTACAACAGGATATTACCGATAAAGTCGTCATGGTTACTGGTGCTGGCGGATCAATTGGGTCAGAGATTTGTCGTCAGGCTTTATTGCAATCGCCTAAGATACTTGTTCTGTTTGAAGTAACAGAACTGGCATTATATAGCATCGAAAAAGAACTTAGCGCTATGAAGGTTCAGCGCGGATTAGAGACACGTATTATCCCTTTACTTGGTTCTGTACAAAGGATTAACCGCCTATCTAAAATCATGTCTGCATTTAAAGTTGAAACCATTTATCATGCAGCGGCTTATAAGCACGTACCTATGGTTGAGTACAACGTGGTTGAAGGGGTGCGTAACAATGTATTCGGTACTTTCTATACTGCAAAAGCGGCAGTAGAAGCTGGAGTTAACACCTTTGTATTGATATCGACCGATAAGGCAGTGCGCCCAACCAATATCATGGGCACCTCTAAAAGGTTAGCTGAATTAGGCGTACAAGCATTGGCGAATAAGTATCATAACGTCCCCGGTACTCCGCGTTTTTCCATGGTTCGATTTGGTAATGTATTGGGTTCTTCCGGCTCTGTCATTCCTCTGTTTAAGAAGCAAATAGCTAATGGTGGCCCTGTTACCATTACCCATCCAGAGATCACAAGATATTTCATGACTATCCCTGAAGCATCGCAACTGGTGATACAAGCCGGCGCAATGGCCAAAGGCGGTGATGTCTTTGTTTTGGACATGGGTGAGTCAGTAAAAATTACCGATCTAGCGAAAAATTTAATTCGTTTATCAGGTCTTACACCAAAATCTGAAGAAGAACCTTTTGGTGATATCGAAATTAAATTCACAGGCTTAAGACCAGGAGAGAAGCTCTACGAAGAGCTTTTAGTTGGAGCTGATGAGTTAAAAACCAGCCACCAACAAGTCATGCGTGCTCAAGAAGAGTTTTTGGTATTTGATGAGTTTATGGCACTTTTAGATAAACTTGATAGCGCTTGCCATGATTATGATTACGAGGCGATTCACCATATTTTACTAAATGCCCCTGCAGCATTTAACCCAACCGATGGGATTGGCGATTTGGTTTGGCAAGAAGTGCGCTCAAACGTTAGCTTGCAAGAAAGCGGGGTCAGGTCTTGAAATTTGCAGGTGGTGAGTACGAGTGATTAAGTTTCATTGCATATAATTACATACAGATAAACTTGAAGTTTGTTAAAACCCTCAAAGAGACGACTCTTTGAGGGTTTTTTCGTTTTGAACATTTTGTTACCGCATGCTTTTCTATGTAAAACTGCAACAGGGGTTGTAGGTAGAGTTTGTGTTCTTACAAATTGTGAGCCATCACGCAGAAATTGAGGCTAATGTGCACTGTCGTAAGGCAAGCCGCAAAAGTGAGGGGGGACAGTTTACATGGTCGAAAAGAAACGCGCCGTGCTTTGGTCAATACCGATTTGTCCGTTTTAGGTGATTTAGAGTATGAGTGACCAAAGCTAAAATCAATGGATATTATAGTGGGTTTATGTCAAGAATCGGCCGTAGGAACATAGAATGATATGTCAGTTTGTTACTACATCAGTTTTAAAGAGTTAAGTGTATAAGAGCTGTATAATGCAACGCGAGTTCATGGGGGAGGGAAGTGATGCATTGGAAGCTTGATGTGATTTTTAATGAAGAAGCTTGTCGTATGATAGTTGATGACCGAGGTGAAGCTTTTTCAAGGATCAGACAAGGAGGTCTGAACCTTTTGAAGGTTGAAATGGGTTTCAAACGCGTTATTAAACGGAAACGTATGATGTGTGCAATGGATGAGAACTACTTAAGTGAAGTTCTCCAAGCTTAGCTATAATGCGGATGTCCATGCGATTTCCGTACCTAACTTGCTGTAAAAAGATATTTGTGGAATGAAATACAGATTACCCAGTACAGCAATACGAAATATAATTGCTTTATTATGGCTTTCTACGCATGCTTCTAGATGTTTTGGGGTAGGAAAGTTTCGTGGTCCTGTTATATTAATACTTATTCAAGGTTAAATTTAGGTTAAGAGTATGAGAGAGCATAGACTAACAGAGCTTGATGCTCTTCGAGGCATTGCTGCGTTAGCCGTAGTAATTTTCCATTATTTCGCTAGATATAATGAAATCTATGGGCATGAAAACCTATTTGTAGAATGGTCAAGGATAGGAAGTTATGGGGTGCATCTATTTTTTATAATTAGTGGCTTTGTTATCTTTTGGACTTTATCGAGAACTGCACGACCGTTAGATTTTTTAGTATCTAGATTTTCAAGGTTATATCCTGCTTATTGGGTTTCACTTATTTTTACTTTTTCAGTGGTCTATATATTTAGTCTTCCAGGAAGAGAAGTATCGATGAGTAGTGCTTTAGTTAATATTCTTATGTTTCAGGAATATTTAAATGTTGCGCATGTAGACGGAGTTTACTGGACACTAACTGTAGAGCTTACCTTTTACTTCTGGATTTTTCTTCTTTATACGTCATCGCTTATAAATAAAGTTGAAGAAATATTTTCATTTTTAGTTATTGTTTCTATGGTTCATTCTCTCGGGATTATTTTTGTTCCTTCCATTTTATATAAAGTCTTTATCTTGAAATATATACCATTCTTTATAGCTGGGATTTGTTTTTATAAATTGGTTAGTGATTCTGGTAATTTAAAAACACTGATAGCATTAGCACTATCTCTGTTCTCAATAATTCCCATATATTCGTTTGAAAAATTTTTTTACATTTCATTTTTTTATTTGCTCTTTTATGGTGCAGTTTCAGGGCGATTGAAATTTCTTAAGGCAAAACCGTTAGTCTTCTTCGGAGGAATTTCATATTCTCTTTATTTGATACATCAGAACATAGGATACGTTATAATTAACAAATCGTATGATTTACAACTTAACCCTGTTGTGGGAATTATAGTCGCTACTACTATATCTATTTTATTGGCAATTTTTGTAACGAATGTTATTGAGAAGCCCGCTTTGAGGTTACTCCGCAATGCGTACAATAAAAGCGACCACATGCAAAGGCTAGCAGTGAAGTTCTCCCGTTCGAGAGCTTAATTTTAGTGTCAATTTTTAATATGACAGATAACCTAAAGATCTATTGAAAATTAACTTTAAACTAAAGTTATGTAAACGCCCGATGAACCCATGGCGATATTGCTAGTGCTTGAAGCTCCAAGGTAGGAGCGCATGGATATCTAGCTCTGCTTTCGGTAGCTCTTTCATGCACTTGACCATATAGTCGTAGAGGATAAGCTCATTAGCTTTAGCCGTTTCGACGATATTGGCAGGGCGACCGTATGAGTGCCTAGTTTTTGATCACCTGAGTACAGCTTGCACCTAAAACTGGCTCTAGCATGGCTGGTCTTTTCGGAGTATGTTCAAGCTTCATATGTCGTAGGCAAGACAAATTCTCTGCACCGTGATCTTTGTATATCTGGCACGCATCTTCATCCATTGTGACATCAAGTACCCAATGCATCAGCTTATTATACCCTTGTGCTCTCTAACTGCCGTGGCTGCTTGCTCTGCGCTTAGCAATTTAGAGTTGATGTAGTAACGATACTCTAGATCTAGTGATTTTCCTTTTTCAAAGCACAAGTTTTCAACCATTAAAATGCTCTTCAAGCCTTTCCAGTGAGAGAAGTTTTCTTCAAGTTTTGTACTATCAAAAACATAACTCTGACAAGATTCTACACGTCCGTGCTCTTGCTCAAGAGTGAGGTAATCGGCTACGTTTGCTCGCTGAGGGGAGAACGTTTTTTCTATTGCTTGTCGGAGTTTTTCTTGGTGTTTTTTACTGCAAGTAAGTAATTTCTACCTTGCTCTACAATGGATTTTGCAATCTTGGTTTGATAGGCCATAGCGTCAATGGTTACAAGGGATCCCTTGATATCGAGCATCTTTATCCGTTCAGGTATCACCGTTATTTCATCACTCTTTTGCTCTGTTTTTAGCTGTCCTAATACAAGCTTATTTGATGATGCCCGAGAATATATTCACGAATATCAAACCAGTCTCTTGTACCTGCAATTACTGCACATAGCGAGCCAAAAAGGATTTCAGACAGGCAATAAGCGACCTTTGCACTTTGGCGTTGGTCGGTAATCGTTTGAAAATGTTCTTTGGAGTGATTAATGTCCACGATGCTCTCCCTAAAAAGAGCATAAGATCACAGCCAAAAGTGATCGTCAAATCGAACGTGATTTTGATTAAAAAACATTCGAGATCTCACTCGGATGATACTGTAAAGTATCGCACTCGCATCAGCACCATGTGGTGTGCTCGAGAACAACCAGTTCTTCCTGCCAATGATCTGCGGTTTAATTGCGCGCTCAACACGGTTATTGTCTATCGATAAGTGACTATTATGGACCTTAGTCTCGGGATGAAAACCCCAAATGAGGTGCATAAAAAAGCTAACTGCTAACGCTGTTGGCTTGGTTGAAAACTGCCCGCGTATGTTAGGACGATACAAAACAAAGTAAAGCGAAAATGTAGACTTTTATGATCTAGCTGTTTTATAAAGTTCAATTGATTTAGTAAACAACCCCGTTTAGTATATAAGTCTATGACTTCATCGACTGTGAGTATTGTCATAAATACGACGTAAATGTGCTTGATGAAACACAGACTATTTTTGAAACTTCATCTATGTGTAAAATGACCGAATAGTGGAATTTCGAATAATCCTCAGGGCGGTAGCGTGAGTGTCCCCTTTTGTAGAGTGCTATAACAACACTCTACAAAAGAAACATGAAGTTTATTGTCGCACTATTTCTACGTAAATAAGAAGGGTTTAGTTACCACATTATGCGATTTTTCGTATAGTCAATGAATAATAATTGTATTAGAGAGAAATTATGAAGATTTTAGTCACTGGTGGTGCAGGGTTTATTGGATCGGCGGTTGTACGTCATATCATAGGGAATACCAGAGATAGTGTAATTAATTTAGATTGCTTAACTTATGCTGGCAATCTTGAGTCTTTAGGTCCGATTGAATCTGATTCCCGTTATGCTTTTGAACAAGTCAATATTTGTGATAGAGCTCAGTTAGATCGAGTTTTTTTAGAGCAGAAGCCTGATGCAGTAATGCACCTTGCTGCCGAGTCTCATGTTGATCGTTCTATTACTGGGCCAAAAGCGTTTATTGAAACAAATATAGTGGGCACATATAACCTACTCGAATCTGCGCGTAGTTACTGGAACCAACTGGACGAACAATCAAAAAAAGCTTTTCGTTTCCATCATATTTCTACTGATGAAGTTTATGGTGACTTACCTCATCCAGATGAGGTTGTCGAGGGAAGTGAGTTACCTATGTTCTTAGAAACTACATCTTATTCTCCTTCAAGTCCTTATTCAGCTTCAAAAGCTTCTAGTGACCATCTTGTCCGAGCGTGGCGACGTACTTATGGATTGCCCACAATCGTAACTAACTGTTCTAATAATTATGGGCCTTACCATTTTCCTGAAAAGCTGATTCCATTGGTTATTTTAAACGCATTGGAAGGTAAACAATTACCGATATATGGAAAAGGTGATCAGATCAGAGATTGGCTGTACGTAGAAGATCATGCACGTGCGCTGTACAAAGTCGTGACGGAAGGCAAAATAGGTGAAACCTACAATATTGGCGGACATAATGAAAAACAAAATTATGAAGTGGTAGAGACAATTTGTACAATTTTGGATAAGTTAGTACCGAAAGATGAGCCATACAAGAATCAAATTGTTTATGTACAAGATCGTCCAGGTCATGATCGTAGATATGCAATCGATTCTTCTAAAATGCAACAAGAATTAGGTTGGGCCCCTGAAGAAACATTTGAAACGGGGCTAGAAAAAACTGTGCGATGGTATTTGAACAATCAAGAGTGGTGCCGAAATGTGCAAGATGGTAGCTATCAACGTGAACGTTTAGGAATTAATTGATCTAATTTCATCCTTCTATCTTTTTGAGGTTTTAATTCTCCGAAATTAAAACCTATTAATCTAGGGAATTTAAAAATTGAAAGGTATTGTGTTAGCCGGTGGGTCAGGGACGCGTCTATATCCTTTAACTCGTGGAACATCTAAACAGATGTTACCTATTTATGACAAACCAATGATTTATTATCCGATTTCTACACTGATGTTAGCGGGTATCAGGGATATATTAATAATAACTACTCCAGAAGACCAATTTGGTTTCAAACGCTTATTGGGTGATGGCTCTGATTATGGTATTAACTTAACGTACAAGGTACAGCCTAACCCAGATGGTTTAGCTCAAGCTTTCATCATTGGTGAAGAGTTTATTGCTGATGATTCAGTTTGTTTGGTACTTGGAGATAATATTTATTATGGTCAATCTTTCAGTACACAGTTGAGACGTGCAAGTGAACTTACATCACAAGGCTTAGCTACTGTTTTTGGTTATCAAGTTAAAGATCCAGAGCGTTTCGGGGTGGTGGAATTCGATCAAAACATGAAAGCGGTATCAATTGAAGAAAAACCAGAGCACCCCAAATCAGATTATGCAGTTACTGGGCTTTATTTCTATGATAACCGTGTGGTCGATTGGGCCAAGCAAGTAAAACCTTCTGAGCGTGGAGAGCTTGAAATTACAACTTTAAATCAAATGTATTTAGCTGATGATTCATTAAATGTTGAACTATTGGGAAGAGGGTTTGCATGGTTAGATACTGGTACGCACGAAAGTTTACATGAAGCTTCGTCATTTGTTCAAACTATTGAGAATATTCAAGGATTAAAAGTAGCATGCCTTGAAGAAATTGCGTGGCGGAATAAATGGTTGAGTGATGATGTATTACTCGATATAGCTAAACCAATGATGAAAAACGATTATGGTCAATATTTGGCTCGTTTAGTCAAAGAAAAAACACCAAAGGTAAATAAAGTATGAAGGTATTGATTACTGGTTGTAAAGGGCAAGTTGGCTATTGTTTAGAGAGCTTATTATCTAAACGTAATGATCTAGAAGTATTTGCCTATGATCGAGACCAACTTGATATTACAGACAGTAAACAGGTGCAGCAGGTTCTAGCAGAATTAAAGCCAAATGTGATTGTTAATGCAGCAGCTCATACTGCAGTAGATAAAGCTGAAAGCGAGATTGACGCAAGTTATGCTATAAATAGAGATGGCCCTTATAATTTAGCGAAGGGTGCGCAATTATTAAACGCATTATTGCTTCATATTTCTACAGATTACGTTTTTGATGGTAATAAATGCGAACCCTATACTGAAAATGACTTACCAAATCCAAAAGGAATATATGGGAAAAGTAAGCTAGCTGGGGAACAGGCTGTGATTAGTAACTGTTCGCGTTACGTTGTGTTACGCACGGCTTGGGTGTTTGGGGAGCACGGTAATAATTTTGTGAAAACGATGCTTCATTTAGGAAAAGAACGATCAGAACTAGGTATTATAGGGGATCAATTTGGAGGTCCAACGTATGCGGGCGATATAGCTCATGTATTAGTCACAATCATGGATGAGTTTAAAGGAGTAGAACAGTCTGGAATCTATCACTTTTCAGGTGAACCGTATGTGAGTTGGTATCAGTTTGCAAAGAAAATCTTTGATTCAGCAGTGCAAACTGGAGTAATAGAATCGGCTCCAAAAATTAACGAGATTACGACTGAACAATATCCAGTAGCAGCTCCGAGGCCGATTAATTCAAGATTAAACTGCTCTAAAATTAAGAAAGAGTTTGGTGTCGAAAAAAGTGATTGGCTCGTTAGTTTGTTAAACATAAAGGCATATGGTTAGGCAAAAATAAATATGAAAATAATCAATACGAATATTCCCGAAGTAAAAATTATCGAACCACAGGTATTTGGTGATGACCGTGGTTTCTTTATGGAAACATGGAATCAAAAGCGATTTGAAGAAATAGTTATGGGTAATCAACTTACTCCTTTTGTACAAGATAATCACTCGAAATCTAAGAAAGGTATTTTGCGTGGTTTGCATTATCAAACTGAAAACACCCAAGGAAAACTTGTTAGAGTCGTATCTGGTGAAGTCTATGATGTAGCTGTTGATATTCGTAAAGATTCGCCTACTTTTGGTCAATGGGTAGGTGAATACCTTTCAGCCGAAAATAAACGCCAACTTTGGGTCCCAAAAGGTTTCGCTCATGGTTTTTATGTAACGAGTGAAGAGGCTGAATTCGTTTATAAATGCACTGATTATTATAACCCGTCAGCAGAACATTCGATAATTTGGAACGATGAGAAATTAAACATTGATTGGCCAATTATTAACGAGATGATATTTTTATCAGAAAAAGATGGACAAGCATTATCGTTAGAAGAAAATATTTTGCTTTAAATGAAGAACATAATAAAAAATAACGCACAAGCTCTGAAAAATGTTTCTTATCTTTCAGTTATGCAAGCTTTATTACTAGCCGCACCTTTTGTAACATATCCTTATTTTATTAACATATTAGGTTTTAAGTTATATGGGGAGGTGATATTTTATCAAACTATAGTTGGCTATATTAGTTTGATTGTTAACTTTGGTTTTAACATTAGTGGTGTTAAGTCGATTATAAATGCTCATTCTGTAATAGAAAGAAATCAAATAATTAGTGGAATTTATCTATTTAAATTATTTATATTTTTATTATGCGTTCTTATAGGTGTAGTTTTAATAGGTGTCATTGATAGTATACATCCTATATTGTTGATGACATCACTAACATTAGTATTTAATGAATTATTATTTCCTCAGTGGTATTTTCAAGCCATTGAGAAATTAAAATTTGTAGCAATATTATCCACGATAGTAAAAATTTTATCATTAGTGTTGATGTTTATAATTATTAATGAAGAAAGTGATTATATTTATGTACCACTTCTTAATGGAGTAGGTTTCTTTATTATTGGTTTAGTATCGTTATGTTTGATGTATAAAGATGGAATTAGATTTAAATTACCATCAATTAAACTTATATGGACTCTGATAAAGGATAGTAGTGTCTTCTTTTTTTCATCAGCGATTATATCAATAAAAAACAAAACAGATATATTAATTATAGGAGCTTTTATTAACAAAGAACTTGTCGTAGCGTATGATATGGCATTAAAATTAATAAATGTATCTCAACTTCCAATAAGTATAATTAATAACGCATTCTTTGCAAAAATGTCAAAGGAAAGAAGTAAAAGAAGCTTATTAGGTCTGGTATATTCATCATTTGTAGTTTCACTTATAATCAGTTTGTCAGTTTATTTACTATCTCCATTTGTAATTAAATACATGACTAATGGAGATAATTTTACAGAAATAATAATGTTATTACATTTTATGTTAATTGGCCTTCCGTTATTTTCTATAGGTGTGACTTTATCCCAAAGTGGAATCATTGCTTTTGGATTTAGTAAGCAGTATTTGTTAGGTATGATCTCAACAACAATATTTTATCTAATAGGATTGGGTATTATTTTTATATCAGGTTATAGTGATCAAGTTCAATCATATGCAATTCTAAGTGTATTGGTTTATTTGTATGAAGCATCTTATAGATACTTATTGTGCAAGTTCCTTAGAATTTTATAGAAGATTAATAAGCGCAAGTATGAGAACATAATAAAAGGTTAAAATATGACTTCTCTTTTAATATATATATTTATATTTGTTTTACTAGTATATATATCGAATGTTAACTGGCTGACTAAATCACAAAATTTATACGTAACAACATTTTTATTGGTATTGTTTTTTGGCTTTAGACTCGATTTTGGCAATGATTACCACAACTATGTCAATATTTACAACTTGATAAATGAATCAAATACTAAAGTTACAACGGAACTAGGCGATTACATTGTTAACAAAATTGCTTATTATATTATGGGAAAAGATGGAAGTTTGTTGATTTTTTCATGGTATACATTTATTACATTTTTCGTTCTTGGAAAAGCTCATCAGAAGTTTCAAGCATATGAATTTTATATATTGTCGATATTCCTATTAGGTTTTGTTTTTTTTGCTAACAACGCAATGAGGCAAGCTGCATCGATATCAATGCTCGTTTATAGTTTACAATATTTATCGAATAATAAAATTCGGTTTGTATTATTAAATATTGTATCTGCAATTCTATTTCATTTTAGTGCATTATTATCATTATGTTTGATTTTTTCACCAAAGCGCTCATTTTCAAGGTGGACTTATTTATTTTGGTTTTGCGTGAGCTTTATTATATATAAAGCAAATGTTATTAAATTAATGATGAGCTCAGTCGTTCATTATATTCCTCATTATGGTGAGATTTACGCGAGCCGAATAGATAATTTTGCGGTAAAAGAAACCGGGCTGGGCCTGGTAGTTCTTCTTTGGTTTATTTTAGTGTTATTTATTATCGTTAATAAGGAAAAAATCAAACCTGATATCGCAAATGTGAGTATTTTTGGTAGTCTTGCCCTTCTAAGTGGGATTAATTTTGAAATGTGGGAAAGGGTATTTATCCCCTATTTTTATGTAAATACCATCGTGTTGGCTATAATTTTAACTAAAACATTACGGAGAAAATATAACTTACTAGTTAATTATATATTAGTGGTGGTTTTATCAACTTCTATGCTATATCAATTGTCTACCGGTAATAACAAAAATAAAATTATTCCATATAATAATGCTTTAATAAAAGAGGTTGGAATTCATGTCTCAGAATAAGTATCTGGTATATACATGTATATTTGGAAATTATGATAATCTGCAAGAGATAAGTCAAAAATCAGATAGTATCGATTATATATGCATCACAGATGATTTGAATTTAACATCTAATACGTGGAATATTAAATATGTTGAGTTATCGAGAAAACCTAATGAAGCTAATCGTGAATATAAAATGTTGCCACATAAGTTTTTTCCTATGTACGAATCATCTATTTATGTCGATGGTAATATTTCAATACAACAAGATTTGATTGATTTTTTTAAAGATAAAGACACTATATTGTCTATATCCCCTCATTCATTACGAAATTGTATATATAAAGAAGCAAAAGCTTGTATAAAAGAAAATAAACTTTCAGAAGAAGTAGTATTAAATTTAATAGAATATCTTAAATCCGAAGATTATCCGAAAAATAATGGCTTATTTGAAAATAATATTCTTTTTCGAAGAAATACATATAAATTAAATTTAGTTATGGAAGATTGGTTTGACTTATTCTGTAATGGTATTCAAAGAGATCAACTAACTCTTTGTTATTTATTATATAAGCAAGATCTCTGTGTAAAGAGAATGGATCACGGTCCAAGGTATAGTCATAAGTTTTTTAAGCTTCATCTTCATAAAAGTGAATGTAACTTGAATGTTATAAAAAGAGTTTATCTCATTTCAAGGATGAGAATTAAAGTTGGACTATTGTACAAAGTTATATTCGAAATTTTTGAGATTTTTATTAAATTCAAAAATATTATATTTAATGTGAGATCATAATGAAAGTTATTCCAATTGTTATTGCGTATTTTCCAGACGTCATTCAACTAAATAAAAACATAAACCAATTACTCGTTAGTGATTATGTATCATCGGTTATAGTAGTTGATAACTCTGATAATAATTCTTATGAAAAACAAACTACGGATTCTAATATAATAATTACCTCATTGCTTGATAATAAGGGTATCGCCGAAGCTCAAAATATTGGGATATCTAAAGCTATTAACTTAGGCTGTGATTACGTATTATTATTAGATCAAGATTCTTTTATTTCTAGTTCTATACTTCATGAGTTAGTTTCAATTCATAAAGAAATAACTGGAAATGGGTTAAAGCTCGCAGCTGTTGGACCACGGATTTATGATGTATTTACCAATAAAGAAGTTTCTCCTATTATACAAAAAGATAAAAAATCAAATAGAAATTATGACATTGCAAAGCAAATTATAGCATCAGGTAAGCTTATTCAAGTTGGTGTTTTTGAAGATATTGGCTTTATGGAGAGTGAACTTTTTATCGATGGTGTTGATCATGAGTGGTGTTGGAGGGCAGCACGCTTAGGATATTCCGTGGCAATAGCTAATAATGCAATAATGCCACATACTTTGGGAGACCGACGTATAAATATTTTGGGATATAACTTTAAAATAGGTGCATCAATTAGACTGTATTACCAAGTTAGAAATTTCATTCACTTATCGAAGCGAAATTATACACCATTTTACTGGAAGATAAGAAATTTAGTTGGATTTTTGGTAAAAGCTATTCTTTATACTTTCTTATCAGATAGAAACGTTAGAATTCGTATGTTATATAAAGGTCTTATTGACGGTATTAAAGGTAAGTTTGGAAGATATGAGTAAAACTATAGCAGTCATTATGAGTGTTTATAAAAGTGATAATTTATATTACTTCGAAACAGCACTTAATAGTATGTTGAATCAATCGTATAAATGCGATATTTATATTTTTATCGATGGAGAAATCGATAAAGGTATTCTTGATATAATATATTCTTATTCTAAATTAGATAATGTTTTTTACGTTAAATCTAATGTGAATATTGGGTTAGCAAAAGCTTTAAATAATCTTATAGATCTAATTATCGAGCATGATTATGATTATGTAGCAAGGATGGATAGTGACGACATCTCGCATTCTGATAGGATCGAAAAACAAGTTGGTTTTTTGAATGAGAATTCAGACATATCTGTAGTAGGTACTGCTTGTCATGAATTTGGTGCCTCATTTGCCCTAGATAAAAAAGTTTTGCCCACAAATCATGATGATTTAAGACGATTCTCAGTTTATCGGTGTCCATTTGTTCATCCTACAGTAATGTTTAGAAGTTCCATTTTTAATTGTGGTGTCCGTTATCCGGAAGATTCACCATTAACCGAAGATATGGCATTATGGTTTAAACTACTGGATTTAGGTCATCGTTTTTCAAACATAAATGAATGTTTACTTGATTACAGATTGAATGAAGATACATTGATACGAAGAGGTGGCTTTAAAAAAGGTATAATTGAATTTAAATTACGGATGAAATATATGTTGAAATTGAAATTGATATCAATTAAAAATATATTATTAATATCATCTAGGTTAGTGTTTCATATATTACCTGAGAGAGTTCTTAAGAAAATGTATATGTCTCGCTAATATATAAAACAAAACGAAGAATTAAACTAACCTATTCTTCGTTTTGTTTTGTAAATATATTTAAGTTGTTTTATTTTTTTGTTCAACTTTCATTAAAAAGTTTAAATATATAAAGAAGGAAATAATAAATAGATAGAACATTATATATTCTGCTGTATTGTAAATCTCACCAATAATTCCAATTGTAGCGAAACTTATAGCTAATATGGTTATAATTGACAAGGTTTGTATATTACTAAAGCCTAGTCTCTGGAATATATGATGGAGGTGTTCTCTATCTGGCTTAAATGGTGAATCACCGCGTTTGACTCTTCGTATCATAATTGCTGCCATATCCATAAGAGGTACAGCTATTAGCCAAAGAGCAGTTACTGGACGCATAAGAGCTTTGCTTTCTTGGCTAGATAGTAACAATAGCCATATGACAGTAAACCCTATCAACATGCTTCCCGCATCTCCCATAAAAATCCTTCTTTTCCTACCGAAAGCTCCTAGATTTAGAAGAATATAGGGCACTATAATTGTGATTAATACTATGCAGAAATAGGCCAGATCATATTGTTTGTAATAGTACATTAAACAAGCTAACCCTGCGAATGTCACACTAGATAGAGCGCCTAATAGTCCGTCGATACCATCAACCATATTAAAAGCATTGATTGAACCAACGACAGCAAATATTGTGATTATATATCCCACCCATCCTAAAACGATTGCTCCACTACCGAAAATATTTCCAGCAGTAGAAAGTTCAATTCCACCAAGTACCATCATTGCAATTGACAGTGCCCCTTGAATTAAAAATCGTAATTTAAAACTGAGATCGAATTTGTCATCTAATGCACCTACAAGTACTAAAATAGAAATTGATATTGCGTAAAGTTCAGTTCTAAGGATGATATCAGGATGATTAAATAAGAAATAGAGAATAGAGATGCATATGGAAATTCCTCCGACAAGAGGGATTGAACCTTGGTGTAGTTTTCTTGCGTTTGGTTTATCGACTAAGCCAATCTTACGAGCAAACTTTCTCATAAAAAATAATGTTGTAAGAGAAAAGAAAAACGTAAAAACGAGTTCAATCGCCATGGAAAAGGTAAACAATATAAAGATCTCTTAGTTCAATTATGCCTGTAGTATAACTGCTGACGATACTTGAGGAAAGACACTCGTTGTTACTAAATTTATTACATTTTTTGAAGTGGTAAAAGTTCAAGCTAACCAGAGTTCTTTAGACGTTATTTGAATCCAAACATGTCAAGGTGTAAGGTTTTCATATTTGGAATTGTCGTCTGTCTTTTGGTCGTTATTTACTCGTATTAATACCCCATCAACCGCAACAAATTCTCCGCCGTCTCAATCGCTTCCTTCCTATTCGCAATATTCAACTTCTGATACAAATTCCTAATATGCGTCTTAATCGTCGTCCCTGCCACGTCGAGTTCTTGGGCGATCTGTTCGTTGCTGAAGCCGGAATAGATTAAGTTTAGCACTTGCCATTCACGTTGGGTGAGGGGGCTGGTGCGGATAAGCTCTGGGATGTTGGGGTGATTGACCAGTTGATTGACGAAGTCTTCGTCGAAATGCACCGCGCGGCTGCGTTGTTTGTTACCGATTTCTTTTAGGATTTGTAGGGCGCGGTGGCGCTCTAAGTCGGCTAGGTGGCCTTTGTTGACCAGTTTTTCTAGGAGCTTATTGATGGATGCGCCGTCTACGATAAAGTTGCCTAGCATACCGGTTTGATTGGTCATGCTGAGGGCTTGTTGTAGGTTTTCGCAGGCTTGGGCTTCGTTGTTTTGCTTGATGTTGAGTACGGCTTCCACAATTAGGTTGCGGTTGGTGTCGGTGACTAAATGATGCGCGCTGGCTTGCTGGTGCAGGCGAGCTATGGTTTGGCTTGCCTCATCTAGGCGGTCACAGGCGATTTGTGCGCGGGCAATGTTGCGTAGTTGCAATTGGTTAAAGTGGTTGGTGGCATCTTTGGGTTGCTCGGTTTGAGCGAGCCAGTTGTTGATGGCGTCGATGTCGTTGCAGGCTTGCCAATAGAGCAACTGCGAGAATGACGCATTAGCAGACCAATCTACGTGGTAGTTGGATTCTGCAAGCAGTTCGTCGATGTTTTTTACAAAGCGTCCGGCTTTATCGAGCTCGCCGCGACCCAGCGCGATGCGGGTTAGGATAGCGTAGTTGTGCAGGTGACGGCTTTCTTGATTGGCCAGTACTTCGATGCCTTTGTAAGCGGCTAGTTCGGCTTCATCAAGGCGGTTCCAGCACCATAGAATATGGGCGCGGGTTCTAAGCAGGTGTTCATGCAAAGGCACTTGTTGGAAGTGATGTTCTTCAATCACTTTAAAGGCTTGGTCTTGAAGCTCAAATGAGGCTTGAATGTAACCTTGCGCGGTTAAAATTTCGCTTTGTTGGATCAGGGCCCATAATACGTGGTGATAGACTTGATACTGGCGTGCCAGTTTTTCAGTTTGCTGCATCATAGGTAGGGCGCGATCGAGCAGCCCCAATACATGATTGACTTCGCCAATGATGGAGGTGCCGACGATGCGGCTTCTAAAGTCATTATTGTCTATTTGGCTAAGGGCCAATTCTGCCAATTGTAATGCTTCTTGTGGATTGCCTTTGTTGATGGCTACTTGTGCACGTAGTGCGTTTACTTGCCCTTGATCTTTGACCGAAAGTTCGATGTTTCGTTTGGCGAGCTCGTCTTTTGCTTCTGCGAGCAAATCACCGACAATGGCAAATCGGTGTTGGCTTTGTGCAAGCCAAGCGCGAAGTAGGGGCAGTTTGGCGGTTTTGTATAATTGGTCGGTATCTAGCTCAGCGATGGCTTTTTCTAATGTGGTGAGCTCGCCATTGTTGAACATTCTCCAGCCGTGTTCTTGCATGATGTTAGAACACAAAGTGGAATCTTTCGCTCGCTGTGCGTGCACTAAGGCTTCGGTTGGGCGGCCCAGTTTAAGCCATGATTGTGCCGCCAGAGTTTGCAGTTCCACTTCGTGCTGCGGCATGTGCGTCAGGCGTTGATTGGTTAAAAACTCGCTAAACAAATTGTGGAAGCGATACCAGTTATTTTCGGTGGAACTGGTAGTTAAAAATAGTCCGAATTTATTCAGGCTATTTAGCATTGCTAGGGCATCATCACGCTGGGTGACATCAATAATTAATTCATCGTTAAAATGATTAAGCACTGAGCACTGCATTAAAAATTCTTTGGTGGCACTATCGACAAAATCAAACACTTCTTCGGCAAGATAATCCCATAAATGAGTGTGATTAAAGTCGTTAATACTGCGCAAAGATTGCTGAATGGGTTTGTTTTGTTGCAGTGCTTGCACCGCAATCAACTGCATTGCTGACGGCCAACCTTCGGCGTAAGAGCGCACTTCGTTGGCGGTAGATTCGTCAATTTCTTCTTTCATTCTTAGATTAAAGAAGCGAGTGGTTTCTTCTAAATCAAAGGCTAATAAGTCATCGTTAATTTCAATCATTAAGTCGCGCACCCGCAGGTTGGCTGTGCCCAGTGGCGGGTTTGAACGACTGGTGACCACTATGGTGAGATTATCCGGCATGTGCTTGATGAAAAAGCGCATCGCCTCATGGATTTCTTCGTTGGTAATTAAGTGGTAGTCATCAAAGACCAAATACGATTCGTGCACATTGTTGGTCAATTCTGCAAAAATCTCACCAAATAGAGTATGTAATGATGAATATTGGCGTTTTTCGATGAGCGCTTGTGAGTTGCTGCAGGCATTATCGGTGGCTTTGTTTAACGCTAAAATGAAGTAGTTAATAAAGCGGTTGCTGTCGTTATCACTTTCGTCGAGGTTGTACCAACCCACATGGGTTTTATCGGACAACCATTGTGCGGCCATGGTGGTTTTACCGTATCCAGCAGGGGAGCGAAGCAAGACTAACTTATAAAAAGGGGCTTGTTGCAGTAAATCCAATACACGTGGGCGAACAATCGCGTTATGCAGGCGACCAGGACGGGTGAGCTTCGATGGGATCCACATTATTTACTTACCTATTTATTTTATTATTGGATAGTCAACTTTATTCACAGAGCTAAATACAAATAACCGCTTTTGCTACGAGTGATGACTTTATATATACCAACAAATTAACTTTAGGCTTTTGATCCTGCTATTTATTTGTCTAACATGCCTCAATTTCTATGTTCTACGCCTTAAATTTGTGACGTAGATCTAATCTGTATCCGTTTTGAGAAAGGCAGATACTAAAACTTACGCAATTTCATGACAAAAACGCCTGCTCTTAGAAAATAAATACGATCTAAGTCTCATTTGAAATTATTTTTTCAATGCGTCAGATCTC
The DNA here is from genome assembly GCF_000496695.1 of Vibrio halioticoli NBRC 102217. Classification (GTDB taxonomy): domain Bacteria; phylum Pseudomonadota; class Gammaproteobacteria; order Enterobacterales; family Vibrionaceae; genus Vibrio; species Vibrio halioticoli. The sequence goes on along the minus strand of NZ_BAUJ01000032.1, from coordinate 7,828 downwards.
ATATTGAGAGCGGATGGATGAGCCAGTTTACATTTATAGTGTGATTAATATCTCACTGAGTGTGCCGTTAAGCGATTATAGTGAGATCTGGCTCAACAAGTGATTTTTGTCTCCCCCCCTACGCCCCTAATACTCCTCCTTATCCTCCTTGTCATAGGAGGATGAAGCCTTGCATGCGTTGAAGGATGATGGAAACAGATGGAAATTACTAAAACGATGAGAGTTCCTTTATGAAACCAGCTCAACAAAAAAAATTCGATAAGAAGCAATTTCAAGCAAACGTTAAGAAACACCTAACTGCAACCTACGCAACCACAGAAGAAAATGCTTCTACCCGTCAATGGTATTTAGCAATGGGGCAGGCTCTAGCCGAGCTTACCACTCTTGATCTTCTGCAAACTGAAACCGATAAGAAAATCACTGATGCAAAAAGTGTTAACTACTTATCGCTAGAATTCCTTATTGGCCGTCTAACGGGCAATAACTTGATCAGCATGGGCCTGTACGAGCAAGTAACGGATGCTATGGGTGAGCTTGGCTTTAACTTAACAGACCTTCTTGAAGAAGAGCGCGACCCATCATTGGGTAATGGCGGTTTAGGTCGTCTAGCGGCTTGTTTCATGGATTCATGTGCAGCTCAAGAGTTCCCAACCGTGGGTTACGGTTTGCATTATGAATACGGTCTATTTAAACAATCATTCAAAGAGGGTGCTCAACAAGAAGCGCCTGATGCATGGCGCGGCATTGAAGGTTATCCGTGGGAGTTGGTTCGCCCTGAGATCGCACAAGAGATTGGCTTTTACGGTCACGTAGAAGTGGTGATGGAAAACGGCGAAGAAAAACGTCGTTGGGTGCCGGGCATGACAGTGAAAGCTATGCCTTGGGATCTGCCAATCGTTGGTTACGAATCAAATACGGTTTACCCACTTCGCTTGTGGGAATGTCAAGCCATCGCACCTTTCTCGCTAGAAAGCTTTAACAACGGTGATTATTTTGAAGCTCAGCACTCACTCATCGATGCGGGCAACATTACTAAAGTGCTTTACCCGAACGACAACCACGAGAAAGGCAAAACTCTGCGTCTAATGCAGCAGTACTTCCACTCGGCGGCGTCTATCCGCGATATTTTACGTCGTCACGAAGCTGCGGGTCATGCACTGGTTGATCTTCCTAAATACGAAACAGTTCAGCTAAACGATACGCACCCAACCATCGCTATCCCAGAATTGATGCGCATTTTGGTGGATGAAAAAGGATTTGGCTGGGAAAAAGCATGGTCTATCTCAACTAAGACATTTGCTTACACCAACCATACTTTGCTTCCAGAAGCATTGGAGACTTGGTCAGAATCGCTAATTCAGCGCCTGCTTCCTCGTCACATGGAAATCATCTACCGCATTAACCACGATTTTCTAATGGAAGTACGTGCTAAATGGCCGGGCGATGTCGATAAGCAACGTAAGCTTTCTATTATTCAAGAAGGTTTCCACCGCATGGTGCGCATGGCAAATCTATGTGTTGTGGGGTCATACGCAGTTAACGGCGTAGCAGCATTGCACTCAAGCTTGGTTAAGAAAGATCTATTCCCAGAGTTTGATGAGCTTTACCCAACGCGCCTACACAACGTAACGAACGGTGTTACGCCTCGTCGTTGGTTGAAGTTCTGTAACCCAGGTCTTTCGGCTTTGATCACTGAAAAAATTGGCGACCAATGGCCAGCACATTTGGAGCAGCTATCGGATATCTCTGCATTTGCTGAAGATAAAGCGTTCCAAAAGCAATACATGGCAGTGAAAAAAGAGAACAAACAACGCCTTGCTAATTGGGTGAAAGAGAACATGGATATCGAGCTTGATACCAATGCAATCTTTGACGTGCAAATTAAACGTCTACACGAATACAAGCGTCAGCACCTAAACATGCTGCACATCTTGTCTTTGTACCATCGTTTATTGAACGAACCTGATTTTGATATGGCTCCACGTGTGGTGTTCTTTGCAGCGAAAGCGGCGCCGGGTTATCACCTAGCGAAAGAAATCATCTACGCAATCAACAAGATTGCAGAGAAGATCAACAATGACACTCGCATTGGCAACAAACTGAAAGTGGTGTTCATGCCGGACTACCGCGTAAGCCTTGCCGAAATCATCATTCCTGCATCTGATGTGTCTGAGCAAATCTCTACCGCAGGTAAAGAAGCATCAGGTACTGGCAACATGAAGATGGCGCTAAACGGTGCCCTGACTATCGGTACTATGGATGGCGCAAACGTTGAGATCCGTGAAGAAGTAGGTGATGAAAACATCTACATCTTCGGTCTAGATGTTGACGGCGTGAACGATATTCGTGCTCGTGGTTACAACCCATTTGATTACTACAACGCCGATCATTTACTAAAAGCCTCTATGGATCTTCTACTAGGTGAAGAGTTCACCCCAGGTGAACCAGGCAAGCTTCGCGCGACATTTGATAGCTTGCTAGACGGCGGTGACCCTTACCTATGTCTTGCTGATTTCGCCTCTTACGTGAAAGCGCATGAAGAGATGGGTGAGCAGTATAAAGACCAATCGGGTTGGGCGAAGAAAGCCATCTTGAACACCGCGTTAGTCGGTAAGTTCAGTTCAGACCGTTCAATTCGCGATTACGTGAACAACATCTGGAAACTAGAGCCTGTTCATCGTTAATAGTGCTATTCATCCTAGCTCTGTATTGCAGGGCTAGGATGATGATTTGAATTGAAAAACGACTCATGCGAGTCAAGTAAGGGAAAGTAGCGCTTATTATTGATTTAAGCGCGTCGTTTCCGATACCAAATTTACAAGTTTGAAGGCGTGTTTCGTCTTCGGAGAGAGCGATGAAAACACAATCCGCATTAAAAAAAGTCGCCGAAATGGCTCGTATTGCCGATAACTATGTCAGCGCGTGGGGAGAACCTGCAAACGTTGAAGATGAGACTATTGAGCGTTTACTTGCTGCTCTTGGCTACGATACCAGTAGTGACGAAGCACTGCTTAAATCTGCAGAAAAAAAACATAAGAAAGATGTCTTGGCGCCAGTGCTGGTGGTTCGTGATGACGAATCAGTAGAAGTGGAACTAAATTTGGGTGTCAGCGCTCGCGAAAGTGAGTTTGCGTGGCGTCTAGAAACCGAACAAGGTGAAGTCCTTGAAGGCTATTTGCAATCACAAATTGTCAGAGATGATCGCAAACAAGGTGGGCCGTTGGTGTTTGCTTTGCCGGCAGATATAAACTGGGGTTATCACAAACTTTTAGTGACGCGCAAACGTCGCAAAGCGCCGTATGAAATGACCTTAATCATTACCCCAAAAGCGTGTTTTAAACAGGCGGATATTGAGCAAGGCAAAAAGCTATGGGGTCCAAGTATCCAGCTTTATACCCTACGCACGCCGCACAACTGGGGTATTGGTGACTTTGGTGATTTAAAACAGCTAGTGGGTGATATTGCCGCTCGCGGTGGTGATTTTGTCGGTTTAAACCCAATTCACTCTCTATTCCCAGCAAATCCGGAAGGTGCTAGCCCATACAGTCCGTCTTCGCGCCGCTGGTTAAACATCATGTATATCGACGTAAGCTCAGTGCCAGAGTTTGCGTTAAGCGTACAAGCACAGCAAAAAGTTGGCAGTGCAGAGTTTCAACAGCGTTTGCAAAAAGCGCGCGAAATTCAACATGTGAATTACAGCGAAGTTTCCGCTCTTAAAATGGCGGTTCTACCACTATTGTTTGCTGAATTTAAAGCGCGTCATTTAGATAAAAACACTGAGCGTGCGCAAGCTTTCTTGAGCTTTGTTGAAGAGGGTGGCGATAGCTTGATGCACCAAGCCGCTTTTGATGCGATGCATAAAACGCTGCACGATGCTGACGATCAAATGTGGGGTTGGCCTGCTTTTCCTGAGAAATATCGCCGCTTTAACAGCGCAGGTACGCAACGATTCATTAAAGATAATAAAGATTTAGTTGATCTTTACATGTACCTACAGTGGATTGCGGATACGCAAATCAATGAAGCACAAGCGTTAGCCCAAGAAAAAGGCATGACCTTAGGTTTGTACCGTGATTTAGCGGTTGGCGTTGCAGATTCTGGCTCTGAAACTTGGGCTGATAATGGCAATCTCATTCTTGATGCGAGCATTGGTGCTCCACCCGATATTTTAGGGCCTTTGGGACAAAATTGGGGGCTACCTCCTCTTAACCCACAAACACTACAAACAACGGCTTACGAACCGTTTATTAAATTGCTGCGCGCTAATATGAAACATTGCGGCGCACTGCGTATAGATCATGTATTGGGTCTACTACGCCTATGGTGGATTCCTAAGGGTGAGAACGCTACCAAAGGTGCTTACGTCTACTACTCAGTAGAAGACATGCTAGCTATTTTGGCGCTTGAATCTCACCGCTATCAATGTTCGGTTATTGGTGAAGATTTAGGAACTGTGCCTGATGAAATCGTTGGTATTTTACGTGATGCAGGTGTTCACTCTTACAAGATTTTCTTCTTTGAAGATAACGATGCCGGGCACTTTATCGAGCCAACCCAATATCCAGAGCAATCTATGGCTGCCTTGTGTACGCACGATATGCCAACTTTGCGTGGTTTCTGGCATTGTGATGATTTGAAGCTAGGTAAAGAGCTAGGTTTGTACCCAAATGAAGAGCAATTAGCGCGTTTATTTGATGAGCGTCTTGAGTGCAAGCAGGGCATTTTAAATACCATTCGTCATAATAACCCGCAGTTTTTGTCGCCGGGTATTGGTGACAACGCGGCTTGGGTTCCTATGGACAACTTCCTTGCTGAAGGCTTACAACTGCATGTGGCGGCGGGAGCCTCTTCGCTACTTAGTGTGCAGTTAGAAGATTGGTTAGAGATGGATAAACCGGTGAACATTCCGGGCACTGTGGATGAGTATCCAAACTGGCGACGCAAGTTATCGGTTAATTTAGATGAAATGTTTGGTCGCGATGATGTGAATCATATAGCAAAACGATTAACCGAAGTTCGTCAGCAAGCTTCAGAAAAATAATGATGAGAGATTTGGGCGGCTTGGTTTGTTATCTAGCTTGTTATGTATAGCTTCATATATATAGCTTTATCTATATAGAAACACGCTGCTCAAATGTTCTTTTTCTATCTTGATACAGTTTCAACAGAACTGATATGCCCGCATCGTGCGGGCATTTTGCACTTTTTTGAACTTACCGGCTCAGTTTGATAATCGTCAGTGGTGTTGCAGTGAGTCGATGGTGATAGACATGAAATATGCAAGTCATTATGTCAAATCAAATGTTTTTAAAGTGTATGTTTTTGTTAAGAATATAGCTTAGTGGCAATAGTATCGTTAAGATGGATAAAAAATGGCTAGGATGAGAGTTGGCTGCTTTCACCAAAAAAATTATAAATAGAATTAAATATCGAAGGAGATTGGGCGTGGACAAGCCTCAAGATAAAATCAAAAGTGCTTATCAGAAATTGAGTCAGGCGGCATTAACTGACCCATTTTCAATATTGGGCCCGTTTATTCGAGAAGAAGGTCGTTACCTAACGGTTTGGATGCCGGGCGCTCATCGAGTCGAAGTAATTATTGGTGACGAACGTATTGAATTAGTTCGTGACGAAATGGATGCGTTTGTGTTGACACAAGAGCGCGATCTTACCTTTACTCACTATAAACTGGCAATTGACTGGGGCGACGCTGAGCAGATCATCGATGATCCGTACCAGTATCATGCATTGTATGAAGAATTTGAGAATTTACATACTCCAAAAGAGATGTACAAATACATGGGTTCTCAATTCATCACTCTAGAGCGTGATGGAAAGACCATTTCTGGTACTCGTTTCTTAGTTTATGCACCTCACGCTCAAGCGGTCAGTCTTATTGGTGGTTTTAACCAATGGGATGGACGTCGTCATCCGATGCAACGTCTAGACTATGGTATTTGGGGCTTATTTGTTCCTGAATTGCCAGAAGGTTCTCAATACAAGTTTGAGATAAAAGGCCCCAATGGTGAGAGTTTGCCACACAAGCAAGACCCATGGGGATTCCAGCACGAACAACACCCATCGTTTGCTTCTGTAACTTACGATCAAACTAAGTATCAATGGCAAGATGATGCATGGCAAACACGCCCTGTGACCGAAAAACGCAAACAAGCACTTTCTTTCTACGAACTGCATGCAGGCTCTTGGAAACGTAATGCCGATGGTGAGTTTTTAAATTATCGTGAGTTGGCAGAACAATTGATCCCGTATTTGGTTGATCTAGGCTATTCACATGTCGAATTAATGCCGATTTCTGAGCATCCGTTCTACGGTTCTTGGGGTTATCAACCTATCGGTTTATTTGCGCCGACCAGTCGTTTTGGCACGCCGGATGATTTCAAATACTTTGTAGACCAGTGTCACCAAGCAGGCTTAGGCGTGGTGCTTGACTGGGTTCCAGCACACTTCCCGTCAGATGATCATGGCTTGGCAAACTTTGATGGTACGCCTTTGTATCACGATCCTGATCCGCGCCGTGGTTGGCATCAAGATTGGAACTCGTACATCTATGACTTAGGTCGTGAACATGTGCGTCGCTTTATGGTGTCAAACGCGCTGTTTTGGTTTGAGCATTACCATATTGATGGTATCCGTGTGGATGCGGTAGCTTCAATGTTGTACTTAGATTATTCACGCAGTCACGATCAATGGTTACCTAACCAAGATGGTGGCAATGAGAACTACGATGCGATTGCGACCTTGAAGTGGATGAACGAAGAAGTGTACAAACACTTCCCGAATGCCATGACCATCGCTGAAGAATCAACGGCTTTCCCTGGCGTATCGGCACCGACCTTCTTGGGCGGTTTAGGCTTCGGCTTTAAGTGGAATATGGGCTGGATGCACGACAGCTTGTCTTATATTCAGCAAGATCCTATCCACCGTAAATACCATCACAACACGTTAACCTTCCCACTGATGTACGCACACAGTGAGAACTACGTATTGTCTTTGTCGCATGATGAAGTGGTGTACGGCAAAGGCGCAATTCACGATAAAATGCCGGGTGATGAGTGGCAAAAAACCGCTAATTTGCGTGCTTATATGGGTTACATGTACGCACAGCCGGGCAAAAAGCTGAACTTTATGGGTGCTGAATTTGGTCAAACTGCCGAGTGGAACCATGACGATCAATTGCAGTGGTTCTTGCTTGATTATGAACGTCATCAAGGGGTACTTAACCTCACCCGTGACTTGAATAAGTTATATCAGCAAGAAACGGCTCTGCACGCGTTAGACTATGATCCAAAAGGTTTTGAGTGGCGCTTGCAAGATGAGGCGGAAGCCAGTGTGCTGGCGCATGAGCGCATTGATGAAAACGGTGAACGTGTGCTGGTGGTGACTAACTTCACGCCTGTACCGCATCATGATTTCCGTTTAGGTATCCCAAATGAGTCTAGCTACGAGTTGCTACTAAATACTGATGACGCTAAGTACCATGGCGCCAATGTTGAAGTGCCGACGAGCTTGAAAACAGAAAAAGTGGAAAGCCAAGGTCTAGAGCAATCTATTCATATGGTATTGCCACCATTAGCGACGGTATTCTATAAAAAGAAAGCGTTATAAAAGGGCAAGTGAACCTTTAAATCACTGGTGACTGCGGTAAAGAGCGGTAAGAATAGCGCAGTAACGAGTGTATGAAAGGTCAATTTATAATCTCGGGCAATCATTATGAATGTCCGAGATTTTTTACGTCTATAGTAATACCAATCACACTAAGTAAATGATCAGGAATAGCGCCGGAAAAATGCTTGAGAACATGAACTGA
>NZ_BAUJ01000033.1 GCF_000496695.1 Vibrio halioticoli NBRC 102217 | reverse complement strand
CCCTAACGGGGATTATGGGCAAAGCTGAAATTAAGCAGATCAACTGGGATGTACTGTGGTTGGTCGCCGGTGGTATTGCCATTGGTTTGGCTTTGGATAAAACAGGACTTGCCAGTGCTTTAGCGCATTCGATTGATTATCAGAGCCTATCTCCGGTTGCAGTAGTCATCACCTTATCGATTATTTGCTGGCTGATGGCGAACTTTATGTCCAACACCGCAACCGCTAACTTATTGATGCCGATTGCAGCCGCCATTGGCGCCTCTATGCCAAGCCTGGTGGCGGTAGGTGGTTTGCAAGGGCTATTAGTAGTCGTCGCCTTCTCTGCGTCACTGGGTATGATTTTACCTGTGTCCACGCCTCCTAACTCGCTAGCGTATTCAACCGGTTTAATTGAAAGCAAAGATATGGCAAAAACTGGGGTTATTTTGGGTATCGTAGGTTTGGCTCTGGTGTATATTGCTATGTTCCTACTGACTTAAAAAGGAAAAACCATGCTGGTGATTGCGCACCGAGGGGCGAGAGAAACTCACCCAGAAAACACTTTGCTTGCCTTTGAACAAGCATTGGCTGGCGGAGCTACCGCCATTGAATTGGATATCCACCAGCATCATGGCGAGTTATGGGTTATTCATGATAGCTGGGTCAACCGGACCACTAATGGCTCAGGTCCACTCAACTGGTTTTCGCTAGAGAAACTCAAAAAACTCGATGCGGGGCAAGGCGAACACATACCCACGCTCAAGGAAACCTTCCAGAGCTTATCCGGTCGCTGCGCCTTAAATATCGAACTCAAAGGCATGGATGATATGGCGCTTTTGCTGGAGCATTTAGATTATGCCATTACCCACTGTCAGTTCAGCAATGAACAATTGCTTGTGTCCTCGTTTAATCATCATTGGCTAGCCGAGTTAAACCGTCTACGTCCTGCAACCAAAATAGCGGCTCTAACCGCCAACAAGCCGATTGGCTTATGCCAGTTCGCTGAGCAGTTAAATGCCTATAGCATCAATGTTGATATCGATGTGGTGGACAGTGAAATGGTGCAGGACGCTAAAATGCGTGGCTTAAAAGTGTTTGTGTATACCGTCAATCGTCCGCAAGATTGGCAACGTCTGCACAACATGGGAGTGGATGGTGTTTTCTGTGATGCACCAAGTAACGCCGTTGACTACTTCTCCCCTAATACCGTTCAGCGTCCATTCTGGCCTTAGAAGGATAAAAATACCATAAACGCAAGGGTTTCTAATCGACACGATATGGGGCATATTGACGCTACCTTTTAAGCAACTTCAATAATGACCATGGGATACGAATGGTTGGCCCTTGCTGCGGCCTTCTTATGGGCAATATCTAGCCTTATATCTGTCAAACCTGCTCGCCACTTAGGGCCTTTTGCCTATAGTCGCTGGCGAATGGGCTGTACCGCCGTCATGCTTACCGCAATGGCATTTATCACCGGTGGATGGAGCACGGTAAGCAGTGTGCATGTCACGCCTATGGCCCTCTCAGGGCTAATTGGTATCTTTATTGGTGATACCGCACTATTTGCCTGTATGAACCGTATGGGACCGAGACGCGCTGGATTACTCTTTTCTTGCCATGCGGTTTTTTCTGCAGTGATCGGCTACTGGCTGTTCAACGAAAAATGGCAAGGGATGGAACTGCTCGGCGCCATTTTGGTGTTTTCTGGTGTGGTGATCGCCATCTTTTTTGGGCGCAAACAAACAGGACAACATGATTGGGAAGCCATACAGGGAAAAATGAACATCAGCATTGGCATTGGTCTGTTGGCCGCACTTTGCCAAGCCTTAGGTGGCATTATTGCTAAACCGGTAATGCAAACCGATATCGACCCTATTGCCGCCTCAGCCATTCGCATGATTACCGCTTTTGTTGCCCACTCTCTATTTTTAGCTTGCGGAGCCAAACAAGCAAAAGCGGTCAACCGTATTAACTTAAAGATTTTTGCTATTACGGCGCTAAATGGATTTTTGGCGATGGCAGTAGGAATGACATTGATCTTGTATGCGTTGCAAGAAGGTAATGTGGGTATGGTTGCGCTGCTCTCATCGACCACCCCTATTATGATACTGCCGCTATTATGGTTTATTACCAAACAACGACCAAATCGCTATGCGTGGTATGGCGCGATTTTAGCCGTTGTTGGTACTGGCTTGATTGTCAGTTAGGGGAGCGCTAAGCACGAGAAAACGTAAACGCGGTAATATCGTTGATATGCTGTTGCTGACACGCCAGCATAATCAATCTATCTATGCCCAATGCAACACCAGAACACTGCGGCAAGCCATGTCGCAGTGCTTCAATCAAATGATAATCAATCGGTTGCGGCGCTAACCCCATTTGCTGACGTTTCGTATTGTCATCTTCAAAGCGGCGTAATTGCTCTTCAGGGTTATCGAGTTCATGGAAGCCATTAGCTAACTCTATGCCTTTAAAATACACTTCAAAACGATCAGCCACTCGCTTATCACCAGCATTGATTTTCGCTAGCGCGGCTTGTGATGCAGGGAAGTCATAAACAAAAGCCGGCGCTTCTTGACCTATTTTCTCTTCTACTCCCACACTAAATAACAGCTGTAGCAAAGTATCTCTGTCCGATTCTTTCTCGGCTATATCGGCTAACCCTAACGAAGCGGCTACCGCTTTTAACTCAGACATACTCGCTTCTAGTGGACAGACATTGAGCACAGAAAGAAAAGCTTGTTGATAAGTCATGCGATGGGCTTTGTTGCAACCTAGAACCAATTGCAACAGTTGTTCCATTTCATCCATTAGATCATGGTGATCAAACCCCACTCTATACCACTCTAAAAGAGTAAATTCAGGGTTGTGGTAACGACCTGCTTCTTCATTACGAAACGCCTTCGCTATTTGATAAATACAACCGCTTCCGGCAGCAAGCAGACGTTTCATATGAAACTCTGGGCTGGTCATGAAGTACAGTTTTTTACCATCAGCATATCCAGGGCCGACAAACTCAGTTTGAAAGGTATGCAAATGAATGTCAGTGACTGTCGCATGACTCATAGCCGGCGTATCGACTTCTAAAACATTTCTCTGGGCAAAGAATTGTCTAATTTTAGCTACGATTTCTGCTCTTCTTTTTAACGCCTGAATGCTAGCGGAAGGCTGCCAATTGGAAATAGTCATATAACGCCCTTTGCGGTAAATGGGATTTTATTCATTGAATCGGCCCTTATTTTTGCATGATTATGATCACATACCCCACTCTTTTTAAGGTTTTTATGTTCTACTACCCCCAAATGACTAGATAAATCAATTTTTTCACGACACGTATCCATTAAAATAGCTGATAACATTTTTAATATTTCGATAATCACAAGCAGGTAAAACTGCCTACAATCTGGAGGATAACTGTGAAAGTATTACACACAGATATCGCGGTCATCGGCGCAGGGGGTGCCGGTCTTCGAACTGCTATCGCAGCAGCAGAAGCAAACCCTGAATTGGAAGTTGCACTAATTTCCAAAGTTTACCCAATGCGCTCGCACACTGTAGCGGCTGAGGGTGGATCTGCAGCCGTAGTCAAAGAAGAAGACAGCTTAGACAACCATTTCAATGATACTGTTGGTGGTGGTGACTGGCTTTGTGAGCAAGACGTAGTTGAATACTTTGTCGAAAACTCAACCCGTGAAATGATCCAAATGGAACAATGGGGTTGTCCATGGAGCCGCAAAGAAAATGGCGAAATTAACGTTCGTCGTTTTGGTGGTATGAAAGTTGAACGCACTTGGTTTGCCGCAGATAAGACCGGCTTCCACATGTTGCATACTCTTTTCCAAACCTCGATTAAATATCCACAAATCAAACGTTTTGATGAGTACTTTGTAGTTGACCTTCTCGTTGTCGATAACGAAGTTCAAGGTTTAATTGCCATTCATATGGCCGAAGGTGAATTAGTCACCATCAAAGCAAAATCTGTTGTACTTGCAACTGGTGGCGCAGGTCGTGTTTACCACACTAATACCAACGGCGGCATCGTAACAGGTGACGGCATGGCAATGGCTTATCGCCATGGTGTACCTCTTCGTGACATGGAATTTGTTCAATATCACCCAACAGGTTTACCGGGTACGGGTATCTTGATGACCGAAGGTTGTCGTGGTGAAGGTGGCATTATTGTCAACAAAGATGGCTACCGTTACTTACAAGACTACGGTATGGGACCAGAAACACCTGTTGGCCAACCGAAAAACAAACACATGGAGCTTGGCCCTCGCGATAAAGTATCGCAAGCATTCTGGCACGAGCAACAAAAAGGCAATACCATCAAGCACCCACTGGGTGATGTAGTGCACCTAGATCTTCGTCACTTAGGTGAAGAGTATCTGCAAGAGCGCCTACCTTTCATCTGTGAACTGGCTAAAGCGTATGTCAACGTTGATCCAGCAAAAGAGCCTATCCCTATCCGCCCTACGGTTCACTACACCATGGGTGGTATTGAAACCAACCAAACTTGTGAAACACGCATCAAAGGTCTATTCGCGGTTGGTGAATGTGCTTCTGTTGGTCTGCACGGTGCAAACCGCTTAGGTTCTAACTCTTTGGCAGAGTTTGTCGTATTTGGTCGCGTTGCCGGTGAACACGCAGTGAAACGTGCCACTGAATTTGAAGGTTGGGACGACGACGCAATTAACTCTCAAGTAGAGTTGGTTGAAGCGCGCATTCAAGCTCTACTGGATCAAGAAGGCGACGAAAACTGGGCAACCATTCGTACTGAAATGGGTAACACCATGGAAGCTGGCTGTGGTATCTACCGCAGTGAAGACCTCATGCAAGAGACCATTGATAAGCTGACTGAGCTAAAAGAACGTTATAAGAAAATTAGCATCAAAGACAAAGGCAAAGTGTTCAACACTGACCTACTGTACGCTATCGAAGTGGGTTACGGCCTAGAAGTCGCAGAAGCTATGGCTCACTCAGCATTGCTGCGTAAAGAGTCTCGTGGTGCTCACCAACGCCTTGATGAAGGTTGTACAGAGCGTGATGATGAGAACTTCTTGAAGCACTCTCTCGCATTCTATGCACCAAACAAAGGGCCTAGTATCGACTACAGCCCAGTTAAAATCACCAAATCACAACCTAAAGCTCGCCTGTACGGTGAGGCAGCTGAAGCAGCTGCTGCGGAAGAAAAAGCAGCAGAAGACAAAGCAGCGAATAACGAGAAGGAGCAACAGTAATGCCAGCTCGCATTCAAAAAGTAGATATTCTGCGTTACGATCCAGAGAAAGATGCAGAACCGTACATGCAATCCTTTGAAGTGCCGTTTGATGAAACTATGTCTGTACTAGATGCGATTGGTTACATCAAAGACCACCTAGACAAAGACTTAGCCTATCGCTGGTCTTGCCGAATGGCGATCTGTGGTTCATGTGGCATCATGGTGGATAATGTACCAAAACTTGCCTGTAAAACCTTCCTACGTGATTACCCGAATGGGCTCACCATTGAACCGCTAGCAAACTTCCCAATCGAAAAAGATTTGATTGTAGATATGACGCCATTTATTGAGCGCCTAGAAGCTATCAAACCTTACATCATTGGTAATGACCGCACTCCAGAAGATGGCACTAACCTGCAAACTCCTGAGCAAATGGCGCGTTATAAGCAGTTTGCCGCTTGTATCAACTGTGGTCTTTGCTATGCAGCATGTCCTCAGTTTGGTTTGAATCCTGACTTCCTAGGCCCAGCGGCGCTAACCCTAGCGCATCGCTACAACCTAGATAGCCGTGATAACGGTAAACAAGAACGTATGGAACTTATCAACGGTGACAACGGCGCTTGGGGCTGTACATTTGTCGGCTACTGCTCTGTGGTATGTCCGAAGAGTGTTGATCCTGCAGGTGCGGTAAACCAAGGTAAGATTGAATCATCAAAAGACTTTGTGATTGCTATGCTGAAACCGGAGGATGCGTAATGAGTAATCGTAAACCTTACGTGCGTGATATGAAGCGTACTTGGTGGAAGAACCATCCTTTCTATCGTTTTTATATGGTGCGAGAAGCAACGGTTTTACCGTTAATTCTATTTACTCTCTTCATCACTATCGGTTTAGGCTCACTGGTTAAAGGACCAGAAGCTTGGGCAAGTTGGTTAGAGTTTATGAGAAACCCTATCGTCATTCTTATTAATATTTTGGCGTTGTTAGGCAGTTTGTTTCACGCATTTACCTTCTTCAACATGATGCCGCAGGTAATGCCGATGCGCTTCAAAGGGAAGGCCATCGATGGAAAAGCTATCGTACTAGCACAGTGGGCTGTTGTGGCCTTTATTTCTCTAATTGTTCTCGTCATTGTATAAGGAGTCGAATGTGATCAATAAACATCCAAAGCGTTCTGACGAACCCGTATGGTGGGGGCTGTTTGGTGCCGGTGGTTCATGGTTTGCCATGATCACTCCTGTAACGATTTTTGTGCTTGGTATTCTTGTACCACTTGGCATTATCGATGCTAATGCAATGAGCTACGAGCGAGTGTCTGCGTTTGTAAAAACCATCATAGGGGCATTGTTTGTTATCGCAACTATTGCGCTTCCTATGTGGCATGCAATGCACCGTGTACACCACGGTATGCACGACCTTAAACTGCACACTGGTGTTGCCGGTAAAGTGGCTGCTTACTTCATTGCAGCGTTCTTTAGTGGCTTAGCTGTAGTATTTGTCTTCATGGTGTAAGCCTAGACTTAGATTTAAGACAAACAAAAGGCCGCTGTGAAAACAGCGGCCTTTTTAATGTTTGCTTGTCAGTGGATTATTTTACACGTCCAACGTATTCGCCAGAGCGAGTATCACACTTAACAATTTCACCAATCTGGATGAATAAAGGAACACGAACAACAGCGCCTGTTGATAGTGTTGCTGGCTTACCGCCTGTACCTTGAGTATCACCTTTCAGACCTGGATCTGTTTCAACAACTTCAAGCTCAACAAAGTTTGGTGGAGTAACTACAATCGGGTTACCGTTCCAAAGAGTGATCATACAAGTGTTGTTTTCAACGAGCCATTTAGCGCTATCACCAACAGCTTTAACATCAGCAGCAATTTGCTCGAATGTTTCGTTGTTCATAAAGTGGTAGAATTCGCCGTCTGAATATAGATAATCTAGGTCGATATCTAGAACGTCAGCAAGCTCAACAGATTCACCAGACTTAAATGTTTTCTCTAGAACCTTGCCTGATAGTAGTTTACGAACTTTAACACGGTTAAATGCTTGGCCTTTACCCGGTTTTACATATTCGTTTTCTAGAATTGAACATGGCTCGTTATCGAGCATGAACTTTAAACCGCCCTTGAATTCATTGGTACTTACAGTAGCCATTTTTTCCTCTTTTTATTCTTAGAGTAAGTTTTAATGTCGCATATAATAACCCAAAAACCGGTATCTGTTGAAAAAAACTGGTTGCAACAATTGGCTAATGGGATCTCCGATCCTACCGAACTACTCTCAATGCTTAATATTGACCCTCAAGATTGGGCAAATAGTTTGTCAGCTCGCAAACTTTTCGCACAGCGAGTGCCTGTAAGCTTTGTTGAGAGAATGGAAAAAGGCAATATCAACGACCCTCTTTTGCTACAAGTTTTGCCTGTCGATGCCGAATTTAATGAAGTGGCTGGATACAGCAAAGATCCACTACAAGAACAAGACAATGAACAGCCAAGCCTACTGCACAAATACAAAAACCGTGTGCTATTGGTCTTTAAAGGCAGTTGCGCTATTAATTGCCGCTACTGTTTCCGTCGCCATTTCCCGTACGCAGATAACAAAGGCAGTAAGTCTATTTGGCAAAACAACATAGACTACATTGCCCTGCACCCAGAGATAAACGAAGTGATTCTCTCAGGTGGAGACCCATTAATGGCCAAAGATCATGAACTGCAATGGTTCATCACCCAATTACAGCAAATTGAGCATGTACGCACTTTGCGTATTCACTCTCGATTGCCAGTGGTGATTCCTGACCGAATTACTGACTCACTTTGTCGCATGCTACAAGAAAGCTCTTTAAACACGGTATTAGTCACTCATATTAATCACCCGAATGAGATCAATGCTGAGTTGGCTGCGGCCATGTTTAAGCTAAAACAAAGTCAGGTAACCTTGCTCAATCAAGGGGTCATGTTAAAAGGCGTGAATGATGAAGTGTCAGTATTAAAAGCCCTCAGCGAGAAGCTTTTTGATGCCGGAATTTTACCTTATTACATGCACGTATTAGATAAAGTACAAGGCGCAGCGCATTTTTATATCAGCGATGACCAAGCTCGAAGCTTAATCTCAGACCTAATGAAAGAAGTTTCTGGCTATCTGGTGCCTTCGCTTACCCGAGAAATTGGTGGTAGAGCCAGCAAAACGCTGTTAGATCTGCATTTAGAATAGAAAAAACCTCGGCGAGACACTGTCTCGTCGAGGTTCAATAATAAGGTGTGTAAAATGTTTTAACGTCGATTACTTAGCAAAGTTCACGATAGGGAAACATTTAAAGAAGCCATTGTCAGCACAGTTAATTAGACCGATCTGTACGCCATCAATTTTTTCTGTTTTGTTGAAGATACCTAGCTGGAAGTTAGATTCTTTAGAAAGGCTCACCACGGCTACATCAGCAATAGTTTTCCCTTTAGAGATGTTAGCCACCCCCAAGTTTAGACCTTTCACATTATTGGTAATGTTAACCGCACTAATGTTAGCACCTGTTGTATTACCTGGGTTCCAGTTAAATAGACCCAATGCCGCACCGGTCATTTGTTTATTAACTTTAGAACCGCCAAAGAAAAAGCTTAAGTTAAGCCCAGTCATGTTATCGCGCTCGGACATACCTAACACTGAGATATCTAGCCCTGTAACTTCACGAACTTGACCGTGCAATACAGACAGACGTACACCGCCTACTGAATCTGCATTTGGCGCATTAAAGCCATTTAGAGAAGAGAACATTACCGGCGCACTTTCAGCCATAGCAAAAGGTGAAGCAAGGGCAAGTGTCGCTGTTACTGCTAATAGTCGTTTTTTCATTTTAAAATCCATCTTATTGATTACAACTCTATTTGGTTTGAGTCTCAAACCGTCACCAATTAAGCATAAAACAAAACAAACTGATTGCATATGAAATATAATTATTTCATGTATTTATCCATAAAAAAGCCCCTGCAATTGCAAGGGCTATCATCAATCAAAAAACGTAATTAAGCTTAGCTTTACTTAGCTCTCAATACCACGGTTTTTCAAGAACTCAGCGTAAGTACCACGGAAGTCGTTGATCTTACCGTCTTTAATTTCAAGAATGCGTGTTGCCAACGAATCTACAAATACACGGTCGTGAGAAACGAAGAACAAAGTGCCCTTGTAGTTCTCTAGCGCCAAGTTTAGCGATTCGATAGATTCCATATCCATGTGGTTAGTCGGTTCATCCATCAATAAGATGTTTGGCTTGTGCATCATGATCTTGCCTAACAGCATACGACCTTGCTCACCACCAGAAAGAACCTTAACCGGCTTCTTGATATCGTCTTGACCAAACAACATACGGCCTAAGAAGCTACGTACCACTTGCTCATCGTCGCCTTCTTGACGCCATTGCGCCATCCAGTCAAATACTTTCAAGTCTTCTTCAAAGTCGTGTGCATGATCTTGAGCGTAGTAACCAATGTTTGAGTTTTCAGACCACTTGTACTCACCGCTACGAGGGGCAATTGAGCCGGCTAATGTGTTCAACAGCGTTGTTTTACCTACGCCGTTTTCACCGATAATAGCAACGCGCTCGCCCACTTCAAAAATGGCATTAAAGTCAGCATATAAATCGTCTTCAAAACCTTGAGTTAGGTTTTCAATCACCAAGGCATTACGGAACAACTCTTTAGATTGCTCAAAACGAATGAATGGGTTTTGACGGCTTGATGCTTTAACTTCATCCAGTTGGATTTTATCAATCTGCTTAGCACGAGAAGTGGCTTGTTTCGCTTTTGAAGCATTCGCAGAGAAGCGAGAAACGAAAGTTTGCAGTTCGGCAATTTGCGCTTTTTTCTTAGCGTTGTCAGACAATAGACGCTCACGAGCTTGAGTCGCTGCGGTCATGTATTCGTCGTAGTTACCAGGGTATAGACGCAACTCACCGTAGTCTAAGTCAGCCATGTGAGTACATACTGAGTTTAAGAAGTGACGGTCATGCGAGATGATAATCATGGTGCAGTTACGTTGGTTCAACGTCTCTTCCAACCAACGGATGGTGTCCATATCCAAGTTGTTGGTAGGTTCATCGAGTAGCATGATGTGCGGGTCAGCAAATAGTACCTGCGCTAATAGCACACGCAGTTTCCAACCGGGAGCGACTTCGCTCATCAGGCCGTAATGCTGTTCTTCAGGAATACCTACCGCAAGCAATAATTCGCCCGCTTTGGCTTCCGCCATGTAACCGTCCATTTCTGCGAACTCAACCTCAAGGTCAGCCACTTTCATGCCATCTTCTTCACTCATTTCAGCCAATGAGTAAATACGGTCACGCTCTTGCTTTACCGCCCAAAGCTCTTTGAAACCCATAACCACAGTATCGATTACGGTAAATTCTTCGTAAGCAAACTGATCCTGGTTTAGTTTAGCCACGCGTTCATTAGGATCGTAGCTAACATTACCACCAGAAGGCTCAAGCTCACCGCTTAAGATCTTCATAAACGTGGACTTACCACAACCATTTGCTCCGATCAGACCATAGCGATTGCCTTCGCCAAATTTAACCGAGATATTTTCAAATAAAGGCTTAGCGCCAAATTGTTGAGTGATGTTAGCTGTGGAAATCAAATCAGACCCTTATGCGTTGAATATTTTTAACCGCGCAAAGGTACTCGTTTGCGGGAAAAATAGCCAGTAAAGTTTGAGCTAGAGCACAGGTTTATTCGGTTATAACACTCGCAGGAAGGGAGAAATCGCTTATTCAGGCACATTCACATCATTTATGCCCTCTAAGTAAGTGCCCAGTAAACTGAGCCCTTACTTAAAGGTATTGGCAATAACGACTAGCTGATCACCAGTTGATGGCCTTCGGCGACAGGTTCAAAGTCAATGAAGTGGTCGATGGCTTCTAGGGCATCTTCTGCGTAGTGGGTCACGTACAGCAGTTGGCTCATGTTGGTTTTGGCGATGCGATTTAGCACAAAGAACACCAACTTACGGTTAATGTAATCAAGCCCTTGGTATGGTTCATCTAGCACGAGTAATGCCGGTTGCTTAATCAAGGCGCGGCCAATCAGTAATAGTCGCTGCTGTCCGTAATCTAAACTCTTAAAGCCAATCTTCTCAAATTCGCTCATTTCCAGCACTTTTAGCCATTGCTGAGCAAGCTGAATCTGTTTCTTACTCGGCTTTTCATACAAGCCGATGCTATCAAAGAAACCCGACAGTAATACGTCTAGCGCACTGCAATTCACGCGATACTGCAAATGCAGTGCAGACGAGACTATGCCGATTTGCTTCTTGATATCCCAAATGCTTTCGCCAGAACCGCGCTTCATACCTAGCACAGAAATGTCATTGCTGTAGCACTGCGGATGGTCACCCATGATCAAGCCTAACAAGGTGCTTTTACCACAGCCATTTGGCCCACGAATTTGCCAGTGCTGACCAATTTTAGCTTGCCAAGTAAAGTCTTTGAAAATCACCCCATCTAGATATTCCACTTTGACGTTTTGCATATCAATTAAGGGATCAAGCAACTGCTTTTGCTCATGGTAAGACTCAAGAAGCTCAAACACACCACCACTCTTTTGTTGTGACAGTTTCTTGATGTGTTGCTTGATAGGATGGTTGTGCCACTCTTCTAAGGTCATGGTTTGGGTCAGCGAGTGATGGTCAAACAAAGCCACATGGCTGATACAACTTGGCAGTTCATCTTCACGAGAAGTAATGACAATCAGTTGCATCTGCTCGGCGCACACGTTAAGTAGCTGACTTAGAGCCAGTCGGTGCGCAGTATCTAACCCTGTATAAGGTTCATCAAGAATCAGCAGTTGCGGCTTAGTCACTAAGGCGCGAGCAAGCATAGCGCGACGTGTTTCGCCCGTAGAAAGTTGACGGAAAGGACGCTGACGCAATTCACCCAGATCCGTTTTCTCAATCACTTCTTCTAGCTCAGCTTGAGTACAACCCATGTTTAAGATCAGTTGCTCAACCGTTGAACCGTAATCAATGCGGTCTTGAAAGTCGGTTTCGTCTTTAGCAATCTCTTCTTCTAACAAGCGTTGCTGATGAAGCAAAGAGACACACGCGATACGTTGCGGGCTATCCAATACCTCACCTGAGTTCGCTTCGAGTTCGCCACTTAACAACTGAACAATTAGCGCTGAACACTGACTTTGTGAAGAAAATATTCCCCAATGTTGGCCGGCTTCAATGTGCCAATCAGCGATAGACAGCTCCGCCATGCCGTCTTTGTACTTCAATTTTTGTATGTGCATCTTCTTTCTCTAACTGTTCAGATGAACTTAGTGTGCAAGATATTGACAAAGAACACTAGTGGAACTGATTTTGCAGATATTACGACCATAAAAAAGCGCCACTAAAATGAGTGGCGCTGAATCATAAAGTGTTCACTACATTTGCTTATAACTGACGGATAAGCACCGTTTTAGCAAGAAAATCAAAAACCACTTCATAGCTTGCGCTTGCATCAGGAGTAAACGCGATATTGCCACTAGCCTCATGAATAGGTAAAGAACCTTCAGCGGCAATAACATCGTTGAAACCATGTTCACATTGACCCCAATCACCACAGGTCAGTTTAAACTCGTAAGAAGTGCCAGACTCAAGCTCTCCAGTATTAAACAACACTTGTCCGGCTGTATCGGTTAAGGCCATTTTTCGCT
This sequence comes from Vibrio halioticoli NBRC 102217, assembly GCF_000496695.1. GTDB lineage: Bacteria > Pseudomonadota > Gammaproteobacteria > Enterobacterales > Vibrionaceae > Vibrio > Vibrio halioticoli. Next base: position 40,122 of record NZ_BAUJ01000033.1, on the reverse strand, counting down.
CTGCAGAATGATCCCAGGCACCTGAGATTGAGCCAGGAATATACCACTCTTTATCCAAATAACTTTCAACTAACTTAGCTTCAATGACTTTTAAAGCAGAAGTATCACTGGCGTCTAATGCAAATTCGTACATGCCTATTTCTGTGAAATCAACGGCACAATTTCCACCATCGCAATCAATCGCACTGTCCCAATCCCCCAAAGTAAACTTGTATTCAGCACTCTCACTTAAACCCAACTTGGTGCTATATACGCCACCAGTAAAGTACGGCACTTCGATAGTTGCTGGCTCCCATGAAGCTTGTGCAAAGCTGCCGGCAATGTATACAGGTGATGCGCCAAATGGTGGTAAATCTTGGTCTTTTTCAGCCACAGGTAAACCGCTACCTTGCACGCCATTTTGTGGTTGAACAAATACCGCTGTAGTCAATGCTGGTACAGAGAAGGTGCCATCGGCAAATGCCGCTGTACGTACTATTGAATCTGCCGAGATAGCCTGCACGTCATGAAGTTGAAAATCAGTTGCTCCTTCAATGGCGAAATGCTGCACCACATTAGAGGCATTAATGACAACAACAATAGCGTCATTGTTTGAATCAAGATCGTCACCGGCACTCACACCATCATCAATCGACATAACGATGAGACCTTGCGTTTGTCCTTCCCCAACATTGTGGAAATCGACACGCGCCATAACCTCTTGTGCTGAACTAAGTTGGAAAAGTGCACTCGAACTGCGAATTTTTAACAATTCTAAAAATTGATTCTTAGCCAAATCAATATCTTGTTCAGTCGGTTTATTGGTGCTGTCAGAGATAATTTGTGAGATTAAATTCCAGTTTGCCCCGTCTTTATCTTGGCGAGGTAATCCAACATTCCAGTTGTTATCTGAACCATCAAACTTCACTCGGTTAAACCAATCACCAGAATCATAAGAATCTCGCTGCATTGACTTAGAACGTAGTAGCTCAGAGCCCATATGGATAAAAGGAATACCTTGCCCCATCATTACTACAGACAGTCCCAAACTTTGCATACGAGCACGCTCATCAGAGTTAACTCCTGTCGCACTCTTGTAAGCATTGTTATCCCAGAACGTTTGGTTATCATGTTTAGACACATATGAAATGTTTTCTGAAGGATCTTTAGTGTATCCCGCAGGAGCACCATTATAGTCAATATGCTTACCTTGCTGAGTTGTGCCTTCATAATCGACAAGAACAAAATCAGCTAAATTACCCGCCATGCCCAAACGCACTAAATCTTGGTTGTGCAGCAAATCTTGGCTTTCTGTCTCGGTCATTTCACGACGTTCATTAGGATAAGCGGCGTTTGCAAAACCCTGATTTCTACGCAAGCCAGAACCGTCACCATCAAAAGGGCTACCGCCACGCACTGCATCACGCAGGCGATCAGAGAAAGTACCTATGCCAGTACCTGCCATATTGATTTGTGTGGCTTGTTCAAAGCGCGCATTGTTGGCTACTTCGCCAAAGTCCCATCCTTCCCCGTAAAATAGAGTATCGGGGCGAATTTTACGTACCTCTTCCAATGCTTCAATCATCAAAGCTTTCGGCTGGTGAGCCATAAGATCGAAACGGAAACCATCTACGTTATATTCTTTCGACCAAGTCACTAATGAATCAATCATTAGCTTACCCATCATTAAGTTCTCAGTGGCGGTATTGTCACAACATGTTGAGTTCTCTACGCCACCCGTATTCACATTCAGGCGATGATAATACCCAGGGACTATTTTATCTAAGACTGACTTTTCATTGGTTCCCGATGCATTAGTATGGTTGTAAACCACATCCATGATTAGCTTTAAATCCATATCATGAGTCGCTTTCACCATCTCACGAAATTCTTTAATGCGAACAGTACCCTCTGCATTGGTAGCAAAACTGCCTTCAGGCACAGTGTAATGGTATGGGTCGTAACCCCAGTTAAAGCTGTCTAGATCACGCAGATCGTTCATTAGAAGCTGAACTTGATCTGTCGTTGGATCGTAACCTTGCATGACGCTTTCTAAGGTCTGGTTTGGATCCTCTACTCCACACACAACGGCACTTTCTCGAACAGCACAAAGGTCTGCGACTGTGTCATTGATATCTATAGTATTCGCTTCATTTACAGTGGCTATATCAAAGGCAGGAAGAATATGTAAAGTATTTAGCCCGGCTGCTTGAAGCTCTTTTAGGTGAGAAACCGATTCTCGTTGTGGCTCAGTAATTGCAAGGTATTTTCCGTTAAGGGAAGGTGTACCTTGGGAGTCACTAAAACTAAAATCTCTTAAATGAGATTCATATAAGACATGATATTCATCGATATACTCGCCATGACTGTTTTGCGGGGTTTCTGGCCTTTCATAATTATCCCAATTAGCCGGCTTTAACGATGCGTCATTCTCTAAATCAACAACTTGAGAATATGTAGAATTAGTTGAAAGGCTTAAAGAATACGGGTCTGTGACCATAACCGTTTCAATCTGTTTCGTCGTTGGATGGTATACCGTGATTTCATATCGATAATACTTACCCACAACATCAGATATAGAATCAGACTCCCACACGCCATTGTGAGTATTTTCACTCATTTGTACCTGTTGGATCTGTACCTTGTTAGAGTCATACAGATAAAGTACGACATTTTTTGCTGTCGGTGCCCATAATTTAAACTCTGTATTTGTCCCCTGAACAATAGCCCCTAACTGCTCAGAAATAGCATTACCGCTGTCTTTTTTTACAAAGACGTCATCTAAAACACCGGCCTTTTGTACTTCTGTAGAGCTAATGAGTTGCTCATCACTATTATAAGTCGCCAGTACGATCTGGCTTTTCAGTACCAATCCCAATTCGGCATCGTCAAGATTAACGTGAGTGGCCGTTAAGCCAGCAAGATGTGGGAAGCGAGATTTTTGCTCATCGTTCAAGTTGCCTTCTATCGGCAATTCAATCTGTGTTCCACCAACAATATCTTTTTTATCACTATCTAATACAATCTCATTGCTCGGAGAGTAGTAAAGAACCACTTTATCCACATTCGCTGCAACTTCTAACGCTATCGTCTCTCTATCCAACCAGTGTGCTTTCTGCCCATTAATTGCCACAGGACGATCAGCGATTGGCTCATAGTAAATTTCGCTACTGCCATGAAAGCCAAAGAGACTGCGAGTTGCCCCTAATTGATCGAGTTGTACTTTGTGGTTTGCACTACCAAAACCTTTCTCATCACCTTTATGCAAAATAAAGTTCATGCACTTATGAGGGTCGGAAGCTAGGGTATCCACTTTGAGAACATAATAAGCGCCATAAGTGCGATTAAAGCCTGTCGCTAAATAAGGTTCAGCCCAGTTGGTACCTGAACTGCTAATTCCCATGCTTTCAAGGTCGGTACTAGTACAGCCTTCACCATTCCAAAGGTGTAATCCCCAACCTTGGTATTCACTTTCTAAAGCGCCATCACGTTTATAGTAAATGACCACTTCATCAGGTTGCGCAGGATAAAGCGCTTCGTTTCCTGGAGTATTGTCAGGAACATTAGGATCATCAATTGAAGAGGAGTCTCCTCCTCCACACCCAAACAGTACCGCTGCCACTAACATAGGCATTGTTGCCTTTGCTAATATATTCACCTTAAAACTCATTGTAGTTTCCTCTAGGTCAATCTAAATATGATTAATACCTCAAGAGAAGTTGCTCTTGATTGACCATATACTAGTGAGAAGTGAAAACTACATAACGTGACACAAACCAGATAAAACCAACAAAAACAATAAGATAGATAGCGTTACGAGTACTGTCACATATTGCAGGCATACAAAGTATTGTCCCGATCGATATTTGTACGCTGAGCCCCTACGCCCCTAAATATGCGTTATACGCCTCTTTGTATACTCCTATTCCACTATGTGTAATTTGTGGCTTTAGAATCAGAAAGCCCAATTTCAAGACAAAAAAAACGAGAGCTTAAGCTCTCGTTTCAGTATTTAAAAGGGATTGATGTAATTACATCATGCCAGGCATGCCGCCCATTCCACCCATGCCGCCCATATCAGGCATTGCAGGAGCATCGCCTTGTGGTTTGTCAGTTACCATAGCTTCGGTAGTGATCATAAGACCGGCTACAGAGGCTGCAAACTGAAGTGCACTACGAGTTACTTTAGTTGGATCAAGGATACCCATCTCTAGCATGTCGCCGTATTCGCCAGTAGCTGCGTTGTAGCCGTAGCTGCCTTCGCCTGCTTTAACGTTATTTGCCACAACAGACTCTTCGTCACCTGCGTTAGTCGTGATTTGACGAATTGGTGATTCCATTGCACGTAGAGCTACGCGGATACCGACGTTTTGCTCTTCGTTGTCGCCAGTTAGAGACGTTAGTTTTGAAGCAGCGCGGATTAGTGCAACACCACCACCTGCAACAACACCTTCTTCAACCGCGGCGCGAGTCGCTTGTAGAGCATCTTCTACACGGTCTTTTTTCTCTTTCATTTCAATTTCAGTAGCTGCGCCAACTTTGATTACTGCAACACCGCCAGCAAGTTTTGCTACGCGCTCTTGAAGTTTTTCTTTGTCGTAGTCAGACGTTGCGTCTTCAACTTGTTGACGAATTTGCGTAACGCGACCGTTGATAGCCACTTCATCACCCGCACCATCGATGATGGTTGAGTTTTCTTTGGTTACTGTCACACGTTTCGCTTGACCCAGGTCTTCTAGAGTCACTTTTTCAAGGTCTAGACCGATTTCTTCAGAAATCACAGTACCGCCAGTTAAGATAGCGATGTCTTGTAGCATTGCTTTACGACGGTCACCAAAGCCAGGTGCTTTAACAGCAGCAACTTTAACGATACCGCGCATGTTGTTCACAACTAGAGTTGCTAGTGCTTCACCTTCAACGTCTTCTGCAATGATAAGCAGTGGACGAGATGCTTTAGCAACCGCTTCTAGAGTAGGAAGTAGCTCACGAATGTTTGATACTTTCTTATCGATAAGAAGGATGAATGGGCTATCTAGGTCAACACTGCCTGCTTCTTGGTTGTTGATGAAGTAAGGAGATAGGTAGCCGCGGTCAAACTGCATACCTTCAACTACGTCTAGCTCGTCTTGTAGAGCCTGACCTTCTTCAACAGTGATAACGCCGTCACGGCCTACTTTTTCCATTGCTTCAGCAATGATGTTACCTACAGTCGCATCAGAGTTTGCAGAGATAGTACCCACTTGTGCGATAGCTTTAGTATCAGCACATGGTTGAGATAAACCTTTAAGCTCTTCAACAGCCGCGATAACCGCTTTGTCGATACCGCGCTTAAGATCCATTGGGTTCATACCCGCAGCTACCGCTTTAAGACCTTCAGTGATGATAGATTGTGCTAGCACTGTCGCTGTGGTTGTTCCGTCGCCCGCAGCATCGTTTGCTTGAGAAGCCACTTCTTTAACCATTTGCGCGCCCATGTTTTGGAACTTGTCTTCAAGCTCAATTTCACGCGCTACAGATACACCATCTTTAGTGATTGTTGGTGCACCAAAAGATTTGTCTAATACTACGTTACGGCCTTTAGGACCTAGCGTTACTTTTACTGCGTCAGCTAGAACGTTGACACCTTCTAGCATTTTGATTCGTGCGTCATTACCAAATTTAACGTCTTTAGCAGCCATTTTTATATTCCTTTCTAAATTCGATTCTATTTTTTAGTTGTTGATTCAGATAATGGTTACTTATTCAACAATTGCCATGATGTCGTTTTCAGACATGATGAGCACTTCTTTGCCATCAATCTTTTCAGTTTTAGTGCCGTAGCCTTCAGCGAAGATTACTGTGTCACCAACTTGAACGTCTAGAGGTTGCACTGTGCCGTTCTCTAGGATGCGACCTTTACCGACAGCAAGGATTTTACCGCGAGTAGATTTCTCAGCAGCAGAACCAGTTAAAACGATGCCGCCAGCAGATTTTGATTCAACTTCTTGACGCTCAACGATAACTCGATCATGTAATGGACGAATATTCATCGATTGATTCTCCTAAATTGTATTTCTAACAAATGATAAAATGCCGTTTCTTGGCTAGTGAAGAATATGTTGGGGGCAATCCGGATGATCCCAAGGGTAGAAGCTGAGTTTTTTACAAAAACTTCATATTAATGTGCACTTTGATTACTTAAGTGCTTTGTTTGCCCCTCTGGTTGAAAGCACGCTTACAGGTTATTCTATGCTTCCATCCAAACCAGCAGAATCTAGATGCACGATAAACACGGACTATTAACCGACCCCATCGACAAAGTGTTGCGTCAAATGACGCTACCTATGGTGCTGGGTATCGTCGCCATTTTAATGTTTAATCTAGTGGATACTTTCTTTATCTCGCTGCTTGGCACCGATGCGTTAGCGGCGATCAGTTTTACCTTCCCAGTTACCTTTGCCATGAACTGCATCACTATGGGTATTGGCATGGGGCTATCCACTCATGTGGGGCGTTTCTTAGGGCAAAAGCAACCAGAGCAAGCGGCGCGATTTTCCAGTCACGGTATTTTGTTGGCGGTGCTCATAATTAGCATCACCTCGCTCATTGGCCTGCACACCATTGAGCCTTTGTTTACTCGTCTTGGAGCTGAACCGAAGCTATTGCCTCTTATCGATCAATATATGGCGGTCTGGTATCTGGCAATCCCATTATTGGTTATCCCGATGAGTGGTAACGCCGCTATTCGAGCCTGTGGAGACACCAAAACCCCCGCCAAAATCATGATTACCGCAGGGGTAATTAATGGCGTATTAGACCCACTTCTTATTTTCGGTATTGGCCCGTTTCCTGAGCTTGGTATTCAAGGGGCGGCAATTGCGACTGGGATCAGTTGGTTTGTCGCTATGCTAGCCTCATTTTATATTCTAGTAGTGCGCGTTAAATTACTGGCTAAGCCCAAGCCAAAACAACTGCTCAGTGACTGGAAAAACATTCTTAAAATCGGTACTCCGGCTGCATTATCAAATGCGCTTAATCCGATCAGCGCCGCTATTTTAATGATGATACTGGCCAGTCACGGTACAGCGGCGGTTGCCGCCTATGGCGCAGCGCAAAGAATTGAGTCTTTGTTATTAATCGTGCTCATGGCACTGACCTCAGTTTTAACACCCTTTATGTCGCAAAACCTCGGCGCAAATAACCCACAACGAAGTTTCAAAGCACTGTTTATGTGTATGCGTTTCTCTGTTCTATTTCAGCTGTTGGTCTTTATTGTGATGGTGCCACTTAGCGCACCTTTTGCCAGCTTATTTAGCCAAGAAGAGAGCGTGCGTCACTTGTTATGGTTATATCTAGTATGCGTGCCAATCAGCTACGGCTTTCAAGGTGTAGTAATGTTACTGATCAGCAGTTTGAATGCTATGCATAAACCTATGTCGGCGTTCATCTGGAGCTGTTTGCGCTTGTTTGTATTTACTTTACCTTGCGCATGGTTAGGTAGCCGATACTTGGGGATTCAGGGGCTATTTATTGGAGTGGCAATAGGCAATGTTTTAGGCGGGATCAGTGGCTACTTGTACGCGTATGCACTGCGCCGTAACACCTTAAACGAAATAAGCCCAACACTAGGTTGAGCTTATTATTAAATAACGATTTACTGCATTTCTAAGAAACCACTAGATCCCGTCACCATGGATAAAGTTCTGTGAACGACCATTAAAGTTTTGATCCATATCTTCCGCAGGTTTATCCGATTTTGGTTTGCCGGTAATTTTAGCCGGAACGCCCGCCACAGTGGTATGCGGAGCGACGTTTTGCAATACCACAGAACATGAGCCGATTTTCGCGCCTTGTCCCACTTCGATATTACCCAGTACTTTAGCACCCGCGCCAATCATAACGCCTTCACGGATTTTAGGGTGACGATCGCCACTCTCTTTACCAGTACCGCCTAGCGTGACATCTTGTAAAATAGACACATCATTTTCTACCACGGCTGTTTCGCCAATAACAATCCCCGTGGCATGGTCGAGCATAATGCCCTTACCAATTTTAGCGGCTGGATGAATATCAACCTGGCAAGCCACTGAGATTTGGTTTTGCAGATAAGTGGCTAACGCCACTCGGCCTTGTTTCCAAAGCCAGTTAGCAATGCGGTAGCCTTGTAAAGCATGATAGCCCTTTAGGTACAGCAAAGGAGCTGAGTACATCGCAACCGCAGGGTCTCGGTTAACAGTGGCACAAATGTCACAGGCTGCTGAGTCCGTGATACTGGGATCTGCGGTTAATGCTTCTTCAATCACATCGCGTACACCCATGGCAGGCATACTGGCGGTTTTTAACTTATTGGCAAGGATGTAACTCAATGCCGCCGCAAAGCTGTCGTGATTAATAATGGTCGCATGATAGAAGCTAGCCAGCATAGGCTCTTGCTCTGCTTGTTTACGAGCCTCATTGACAATGCATTGCCATACATCGTTAGCTTCACACTCATCCATCTCAACTATCCTTTTTTACTAATATTCTTATCGTTCTGCTTTTTTATCGCGGGCTAACAAGTCCTGCGCAGCAGCATTGGCATCTTTACCTTGATAAAGTACTTGGTAAATTTGCTCCACGATTGGCATTTCGATGCCTTCACGATCGGCCAGTAGCCATACTTCTTTGGTGTTGCGGTAGCCTTCAACCACTTGCCCAATCTCTTGCTGTGCAGTGTCTACGTCTTGACCTTTACCCAATGCCAATCCAAAACGACGATTGCGCGATTGGTTATCAGTACACGTTAGCACTAAATCACCAAGACCTGCCATACCCATAAAGGTTTCCGGTTTGGCGCCTAATGCTACGCCTAAGCGAGTCATTTCAGCAAGGCCACGAGTAATCAATGCGGTACGAGCGTTAGCACCAAAACCAATGCCATCAGACATACCGGCGCCAATGGCAATGACATTTTTCACCGCGCCGCCCAATTGCATACCGATGAAATCATCATTGGCATACACGCGGAAAGACTTACTGCAGTGAATTTTATTTTGTAGTTCAGTGGCAAATTGTGACTCAGAAGACGCTACCGCAATCGCAGTCGGTAAACCCATGGCCAATTCTTTGGCAAATGTCGGGCCAGACAATACCGCCAACGGATACTGATCACCGAGTTTCTCTTGCGCAACATCTTTTAATAGACGACCTGTTTCAGGCTCTAAGCCTTTCGTTGCCCAACAAATACGTGAATCTGCTTTTAAATGTGGTTTTAAGCTGTCTAATACAATGCCAAAAACATGGCTTGGTACGACAACCAGTAGATCTCGACTAGCGGCAACGGCTTTTTCTAAATCACATTCCACAATCAGTGAATCAGGAAAAGGCACATCCGGTAAGAACTCTTTGTTCATTCTATCCGCTTGTAGCTTCTGCATGTGTTCGCGCTCATGGCCCCAAATAATGACTTCTGCGCCATTACGAGCGAGCGAGATAGCCAATGAAGTGCCATAAGAACCGGCGCCAATCACTGTCATTGATGTGCCTTGAAACTCACAATTTGATGCTGCCATATTCAAATCCATTATATGTGGTGAAAGGTCTAAAGACCCTTGAAATTAAAATCTACTGAATTTTAAAAGATAGTGTAAATAAAAAATGCACACCGTATCAAATGATTAGATGCGGTGTGCATTGATATTTTCAAGTGAATTTAATCAAAAAGATTAAATTAAACTCTAATTATGCGTCAGCTTGTGGCTGTTCTTCTTGTTGCTGTTGGCTTTGTAGGTAGTTCATGAACAACGCATCAAAGTTTACAGGAGCAAGGTTTAGTTGAGGGAATGTACCCTTAACAACTAGGCTTGAAATAGTTTCGCGAGCGTATGGGAACAAGATGTTCGGGCAGAATGCACCTAGGCAATGTGCAAGTTGACCTGGTTCCATATCTTCAGCTGTGAAAATACCACCTTGTTGAACTTCACATAGGAAAGCTGTTTCGTCAGCATTTTTAACAGTTACTGTTAGACGAAGAACAACTTCATAAACGCCTTCACCTAGTTGAGCACTTTTAGTGTCTAGGTCTAGGTTTACATCTGGTTGCCACTCTTTTTGAAACATTGCTGGAGAGTTTGGCGCTTCGAAAGAAAGATCTTTCAAGAAGATACGTTGAATTGTGAAGTTCTGTTGTGGTGTTTGAGTCGCTGCTGCTTCAGACATTTTTTAATCCTTAATTTGTATATCTTGGTATAGGGCACGCATCTGCTGCCCTATGATTATTTTTATTCAGCTAGAGCTTTTTGCTTTTTCTTCTTACGTGGTTCTTTTTTAGCACGCACTAAAGGTAGATTTGCATCACTCCAAGAAGATAAGCCATGTTTCAACACGAATACTTTTTCAAAACCAGCTTTAGCTAGTACGTTGGCATTCTCAATTGCAGTTTGACCTGTCTTACATACAACAATGATTGGGTCGCTTTTTCTGTTTTCAAGCGAACCTAATGTACCTTCTTTGATTTCAGAAGGTAAAATGTGAACTGAGTCAGTAATATGACCTTTTTTGAAGTCATCATTAGTACGAACGTCCACTACGACACCGTTTTCACGGTTGATTAGCATGGTCATCGCCTGAGTATCAACTTCAGTATATCCAGCGGTGGAAGATTTGAAGATATTCATCACTAGGGCGACAATAATACCAACCCAAACAACACACAGAATCATATTCTGGTGAGCAAAATCGAAAATTTCTTGCATCGTCAGATACTCTTTTTAATTCATAAACCGAAAAATTTAGCAGGCAGTATACCATTACAAACGTAGGATGCGAGATTGAGCCTGGGGTGATTGCTTTTTAAAAAGGAAACATAGATCACGAATACAGCACTATTCACTGCTTAGTTTTATAAATGAAACGTGAACGCAACCTAATTGATCGTAAATTCACACCTTCTTTGAAATTTAATTACTCTTGCTGTATAAAAATCATCCGGATTTACCCATTAGAAGTCAGCATTGAAAAATTTATTTAACCTTAAAGTGCTTCAATTGAGGTAATCTGTAGTAAAATCACGTGAGTTAAAGTTATTTAAAATTAAACAACGAGGTCAAACTATGTCAGCTAAGAAGCCTATGGCTCTAGTGATCCTTGACGGTTACGGATACCGCAAAGATAAAGCCGATAACGCTATCGCAAATGCAAACACACCCATCCTAGACAACCTAATTGCTACTCAGCCAAATACGCTTATCTCTGCTTCTGGCATTGACGTTGGCCTACCTGATGGTCAAATGGGTAACTCTGAAGTAGGTCACACCAACATTGGTGCTGGTCGTGTGGTTTACCAAGATCTAACTCGTATTACTAAGTCAATTGCTGACAAAGAGTTCCAACAAAATGAAACTCTAGTTAACGCAATGGATAAAGCTATCAAGTCTGGTAACGCTGTTCACATTCTAGGTCTAATGTCTCCAGGTGGCGTTCACAGCCATGAAGACCACATTTATGCCGCTGTTGAAATGGCAGCAGAACGTGGCGCAGAAAAAATCTACCTACACTGTTTCCTAGACGGACGCGATACTCCACCTCGCTCTGCTGAAGGTTCACTACAACGTTTCCAAGCTCTATTTACTAAACTAGGTAAAGGTCGTATCGCCTCTCTTGTAGGCCGTTACTACGCAATGGATCGTGATAACAACTGGGATCGCGTTCAACAAGCTTATGACCTATTAAGTGAAGCTAAATCTGACTTTACTTTTGATAACGCTGTTGCGGGTCTTGAAGCTGCTTATTCTCGTGATGAAAACGATGAATTTGTTAAACCAACTGAAATCAAAACAGCAACAGAAGAATCAGCCGCTATCGTTGATGGCGATGCTGTTATCTTCATGAACTACCGTGCTGACCGTGCTCGTGAAATTACTCGCACTTTCGTACCTTCATTCGATAACTTCGAACGTAACGTATTCCCACAAGTAGACTTTGTTATGCTAACTCAATACGCAGCAGACATCCCTCTACTATGTGCATTCCCACCAGCATCTCTAGAAAACACTTACGGTGAGTGGTTATCTAAAGAAGGTAAAACTCAGTTACGTATCTCTGAAACAGAGAAATACGCACACGTTACTTTCTTCTTCAATGGTGGCATTGAAAACGAGTTTGAAGGTGAAGAGCGTCAACTTGTTGCTTCTCCAAAAGTAGCAACTTACGACCTACAGCCTGAAATGAGCTCATTAGAATTGACTGACAAGCTTGTGGCTGCGATTAAATCTGGCAAATACGATGCGATTGTTTGTAACTACCCTAACTGTGACATGGTTGGTCACACTGGCGTTTACGATGCAGCAGTTAAAGCAAGTGAAGCTCTAGATGAGTGTATCGGTCGCGTAGTTGAAGCAATCAATGAAGTAGATGGTCAATTGCTAATTACCGCAGACCACGGTAACGCAGAAATGATGGTTAACCCTGAAACAGGTGGTATCCACACTGCACACACTAACCTTCCTGTTCCTTTGATCTACGTTGGTAACAAAGATCTAGAATTCAAAGAAAACGGTAAGCTTTCAGATCTAGCACCAACTATGCTTGAGCTATCTGACATCGAAATCCCAGCAGAGATGTCTGGTCAGGTTCTTGTAAATCTGAAATAATCTTTGCTAAGAACGCTTTGCTACAGTGTACACTGTAGCAAAGAAAGCCAAGTTAAAGATTTAGGATGAATCTCATTCCTCAGAAAGTACCATTTTCGAAAAAATTAAACGCCAGTGTGCTATGCGCTGGCGTTTTGTTATACCTGTCGTCTGCGCTATTTTTCTCGCCAAACGCAAACGCCAACCCTGAAGAATTAAAAGGGGTTAAAGGTGAGATAACTCGTCAGCAAAAAAGTCTTTCTCATCAGCAGAAAGAACTGGATAAGCTGCAAAAACGCCTAAAGACTGACGAACTCTCAATTGCCAACGCAAGCAAAAGCTTGACCCAGACTCGTTCATCATTAAAACGCTCAGAAGCCAATCTGAAAGTTTATGATAAACAGCATCAAGAATTATTAGATAAAACTCAGTCACAAGCTGAAGCGCTACAAAAGCTGGTTAAGCCTTACTACATGATGCACACCAGTGCCAAAATAGAGAGCTTTCTTAGTCATGAAAGCCCTGAAGAAAAAGACCGCATCAGCCAGTATTACCAACATCTTGCTAAACAGCGCACCGCAACTATCACTGAACTGCAAAAAACCAACGCTCAGTTGGAACAAAAAAACCAACAGTTAGTGGCCGAACAACAACAAATCGAAGCCCTGCTAAGCAAACAAACCCAACAACTTAAGAAACTGCGCACTTCACAAGCCAACAGAAAAAACACGGTAGCGAAAATTAAGCGCGGTATCGCAGGCGATCACGCCTACCTCAATGAGCTAAAACGTAACGAATCTCGACTCAAAGCCGAAATTGCCAAAGCCGCTAAGCGTAATTCTGTTCCTATGGATGGTTTAGCACGACGCAAAGGCCACCTACCGTGGCCAATCAAAGGTAAGGTACTGCACAGCTACGGCACTAGACAAAGCGGCCAAGTGTATTGGAAAGGCGTAGTTATCAGCGCCCAATATGAACAGCCAGTAAAAGCGGTTTATCCGGGTACTGTGGTATTTGCAGATTATTTACGTGGTTACGGCTTAGTGTTGCTACTTGACCACGGTAAAGGCGATATGACGCTCTACGGTTACAACCAAGTATTGACCAAGAAAGAAGGCGATAAGGTGACAGCAGGAGAGACCATCGCTCTGGCCGGAGATACAGGTGGACGTTCGACTCCTTCCCTCTACTTTGAATTAAGGCGCAACAGTAAAACCCAAAACCCGCGCTATTGGTTGAAACACTAAAGACAGAAACGCCAGCTTAAAGCTGGCGTTTCTGTCTTTAGCAACTGGAAAAGTAAAACTTATTCTACTTCTTCCATTTTGCCTAGCATGCTGCGAATGCGTTCTTGCCACGCATCATGCTCAGCTTGAACTTGTTGTGCACGCTGTTCAGTTTCAACTTTCTCGTTGCGTAGTTGCTCAGCTTCATTAGCAAGGCTTTGCTTCTGCTCTTTCAGTTCTTCAACTTCCATTTGTAACAGAGTAATTGTATCTACTGCTGTCTGCACTTTGGCTTCTAGTTTTTCTAACACTTCTAAAGACATGTTGGCCTACCTAATTCGTTATCCATATATAAAGACTGACTTCTCAACCATTCTACCCACACGCATGTATATAAACACACCTAAAAATTTAATTCTGGTTTAAATGGCCAAAAAAAACACGATTCTAATCAAATTTTGACAATCACAAACCTTTCCTCACCATTCTTGCTGTTGTCGATGAGGCAAAACCGATAAATATTCAAGAAGGCGAGTAAACTTGAGCAAATCACGCAAACGTTTACGTGAAGATATGGTAGAATCTCGGCGATTTTTTGAACCCTTTATGTGAACCCCCCTCAATTGGAGTCGATATGAAACGCGATTTAGCAATAGCATTTTCTCGTGTAACAGAAGGCGCAGCTCTAGCCGGTTATAAATGGCTTGGACGCGGAGACAAAAACGCAGCAGACGGCGCGGCTGTGGAAGTTATGCGTACCCTACTGAATAAAACTGAAATTAGCGGTGAAATTGTTATTGGCGAAGGTGAAATCGATGACGCGCCGATGCTATACATTGGCGAGATGGTCGGTATTGGCGGCGATGCAGTAGATATCGCAGTTGATCCGATAGAGGGAACTCGCATGACGGCTATGGGGCAATCCAATGCCTTAGCAGTACTTGCGGCAGGCGAAAAAGGCAGCTTCCTAAAAGCACCGGATATGTACATGGAAAAACTGGTTGTCGGCCCTGGCGCAAAAGGCCACATTGACCTGACTAAACCACTTGCTGAAAACCTAGTCAATGTAGCAAAAGCATTAGATAAATCTCTGCATGAGCTGACAGTGATTACTCTGGCAAAACCTCGTCACGATAAAGTGATTAAAGAGATGCAAGAGATGGGCGTGCGTGTATTTGCTGTGCCAGATGGCGATGTAGCGGCTTCTATTTTAACCTGTATGCCAGACAGTGAAGTAGACATGATGTACTGCATTGGCGGCGCACCAGAAGGTGTTGTTTCAGCCGCAGTTATCCGCGCTCTAGACGGTGACATGCAAGGTCGTCTTCTTCCTCGTCATGAAGTGAAAGGTGATGATGCAGAAACTCGTGCTCACGGTGAAGAAGAGTTAAAACGCTGCGCTGAAATGGGCGTTGAAGCTAATGTGGTATTGGCTTTGTCTGATATGGCAAGCAGTGACAATGTACTTTTTGCTGCTACTGGTATCACCAAAGGTGACTTGCTAGAAGGCATTACTCGTCAAGGCAATATCGCTACTACAGAAACACTATTGATTAGAGGCCGTTGTCGTACAATCCGTCGCATAAAGTCTATTCATTACCTTGAGCGTAAAGACGACGAAGTTAAAGGTCACATCCTATAACTCGCACCTACTCGCAAAAAACGCAGCCTCGGCTGCGTTTTTTATTACCGGTAAGCTTCCCCGTAATCATTCTTACCATCACTGCCCTTTAACAAGCCACACTCCACCAAAATCCAAACGCCACATATCAGAGCAATCAACGACAAGATTCGAGAAACCCCGTCACCAGTTTCGGCCTGCGCCGAAAATGGCACCAATAAGCGGCCAATAATCAATGGTATATTCAGTAATAAAAAGCGGTTTGATTTATTGCGATCGTGCCAACGTTTAGCCGTTACAGCTAAATCTGGATAAAATAAGATCAGTGATAAAACTGGAATCGCATACAGCGCCATCCCCGGTGATATATGGGCTAACATAGATCCAACAGCAGAAAGGAATAAATAATAGCTGATATTCCAAATCCAAAACTGCTTTCGCCCTATACGCCCATCAAACGAAAATAAGAAAAATTTATAGTCCATTGCTCATTCCTAAAGATTACATTGTTTATGGAAGCACTCTTTGTCCATCTCACGCACATTGACACTCAAACTGCCTACCCAACTGGCTTGGTCGACTAATAATTGAAAAATGCTCTCTGACAATGCTTTTTTTTGTTCGTTGTTACGTCCTTCAAGGAGTTCGATACTGACATGGATAAAGTTATGTTGGTCTTCACTCTCGCCAATCAACCATAAATGCGTTCGTAAGGTGCGCGAACGAATGGAATTACACTCAAACAGTTCACTATCAATCATAATTTGATGCATATCTTGCAACACACTATGAATATTCAACCGCCCCTCTAGAGCATCACTGTACTCCATAACTAAATTAGGCATAACAAACACTTCCTTGAAATAAAACCTCATCCTGATGAGGTATAAACCATACACTAAACGTCACCTACGGCCGTCAATTTCCCTTTATTTTTGCCAATGAGATCACCTCGTACTGTTGGCTTTCAAACTGAGTTTAATAAGAAATCATTGCTTCCATGATCTATAGACCTTTATCTGTTATATTGATCCACAGCGTATATTTTTTACTAATTTAGAAGGGAGTATTTTATGCGTCATCCTGTAGTTATGGGAAACTGGAAACTAAACGGTTCCAAAGAAATGGTAGTAGATCTACTAACTGGCTTGAATGCTGAACTTGAAGGCGTAACAGGTGTTGATGTAGCAGTGGCTCCGCCAGCGCTATTCATTGACCTTGCAGAACGTACTTTAACGGATGCAGGTAGTGCAATCATCCTTGGTGCACAAAACACAGATATTAATAACCAAGGTGCTTTCACGGGCGACACTTCACCAGCGATGCTAAAAGAGTTTGGGGCAACTCATATCATCATTGGTCACTCAGAGCGTCGTGAATACCACAAAGAGTCAGACGAGTTCGTAGCAAAAAAATTCGCTTTCCTAAAAGAAAATGGCTTAACTCCTGTTCTATGTATCGGTGAGACTGAAGCTCAAAACGAAGCAGGCGAAACTGAATCTGTATGTGCACGTCAAATTGACGCTGTTATTAACCTACTAGGCGCAGAAGCACTTAACGGTGCAATCATTGCTTATGAACCAATCTGGGCTATCGGCACAGGTAAAGCAGCTACAGCTGATGATGCACAACGCATCCACGCTTCTATCCGTGCTCACATTGCTGAAAAGAACGCAGATGTTGCTAAAAACATCGTGATTCAATACGGCGGCTCTGTGAAACCAGAAAATGCTGCAGCTTACTTTGCTCAACCAGACATCGATGGTGCTCTAGTTGGCGGCGCTGCACTAGATGCGAAAAGCTTTGCTGCTATCGCTAAAGCAGCGGCAGTTGCTAAAGCGCAATAATCAGTCTTAATGGACTGTCTTGCTTGGCAGTCTTAATTGGCAAAAGTACAAAGGTCAGCTTCGGCTGGCCTTTTTCATTTTTGTACCATACAAAACAAAAAAAACGCTACCAAAGGCAGCGTTTTTCACTAAATAATTTCTATGTGGTTAGCTTAGAAAAGCTCATCCGCAACCGTGTATAGATCATTACGAACCGGACGACGCATATTTTCAATTGCATCGATAATATCATGATGAACTAACTCTTCTTTTTGAATACCCACACAACGTCCACCATGACCTTCTAGAAGAAGGTGTACAGCGTAGTTACCCATGCGAGAGGCCAAGATGCGGTCAAATGCCGTAGGACGACCACCACGTTGGATGTGACCAAGAACAGTAGCACGAGTCTCACGTCCAGTCGCCGCTTCAATATCTTTTGCCAAATCATTGGCATCAAACATCAATTCAGTCAAAGCAATGATTGCGTGCTTCTTGCCTTTTTTGATGCCTTCTTCAATGTTAGCAATCAGCTCTTCTTTACTCCATTGACGCTCAGGAGTGATGATGTATTCACAACCACCCGCAATAGCAGACATTAGAGTAAGGTCACCACAGTGACGACCCATGATTTCAACGATAGAGATACGTTGGTGAGAAGATGAGGTATCACGTAAACGGTCAATGGCATCGATAACGGTATTAAGCGCCGTTAAGTAACCAATGGTATAGTCTGTACCAGCAATATCATTATCGATAGTGCCCGGCAGACCGATACATGGGTAGCCCATTTCAGTAAGCTTCTTCGCCCCCATGTAAGAACCATCACCACCAACAACCACTAGAGCTTCGATGCCGTGTTCTTTTAGGTTTTCGATAGCTTTAGCACGCACTTCTTCGTCTTTAAACTCAGGAAAACGAGCTGAACCTAGGAATGTACCGCCTTTATTAATCACATCCGATACACTCGAACGATCTAATTTTTCGATGCGGTTTTCATACAAGCCTTGGTAGCCATCATAGATGCCATAAACCTCAACACCTTTTGACAACGCTGTACGCACAACCCCTCGTACCGCAGCATTCATACCTGGTGCGTCACCACCACTTGTTAGTACACCAATTTTTTTAATCATGTTGCCCCTCAATTATTGGGATAGATCTAATTTATATTTTAATTTTAAGTGCCTTGTCATCGGCAAGAATTCTATCAGTCTCGCTCAAGCCCCCTTCTGGCTGTATTGAGCAAAACTACAAATCTTTCTCTTAATTAGAGTATTACAGTTTCCTGCAAAGTTAAGGTTGATTCAAATCAGAATCCGAAAACTTAACTTTCACCCTTCAAGATAGCTAATTTTAGCTAAATTTCATAAACAATTCATTGCAGGTTAACCCTGTTATTTGTCCTGCGCCTCGTATTTAGCAATCACTGAAAGTGGATCTTGATGAATAAGTACATCACAACCTTCAAAATGCTGTCTTAGTTTATCTTCTACTTCATCAGCAATGTTATGAGCATCTATTAAAGGAAGCTGATCATCAAGTTCTAGATGTAACTGTATAAAACGAGTAGGTCCGGACTGACGTGTTCTTAGGTCATGGATACCATAAACTCTATCAACTGAACTGGCGATTTCTGTAATCTCAAGTAGCTCTGAATCTGGCAACTGGCGGTCCAACAATGACTGCACTGCCTCGACGATCATTTTAAAAGCACTTATTAAGATGAATACACCAATACCTATTGCAAAAATAGCATCCGCTTGAGTAAATCCATACATGCTCAATATCAATGCCACTAAAATTGCGCCATTCATATAAAGGTCAGTTTGATAATGCAGAGAGTCTGCTGCGATGGCTTGGCTACCTGTTTGACGCACTACGTACTTTTGAAAAGTAACCAGACCAAAGGTTATGAGCATGGCAAACAAACTAACATAAATGCCTAACTCAGGTTGATTGAGTGCTTCTGGACGGAAAAAACGTTCAAAACCACTCAAAATCAAGAAAAATGCTGAACCTGATATAAACATAGATTGCGCTAGCGCGGCTAACGACTCAGCCTTACCATGGCCAAATGTATGCTCATCATCGGCAGGTTGCAGGGCATACTTTAATACCACTAAATTGATTGAAGAAGCGGCGATATCAAGTAACGAATCCACCACTGAAGCCAATAAACTCACAGAGCCTGTTACCCACCAAATTGCTATCTTTACTATTAATAATAAAGTTGCAACCAATGTGGCTGACCACGCAGCAATAGTCACTAATTTTTTATATCTTGAGTTCATAATCTTTATTGCAGTAAATTTATGCAAAGTATACACCGAAATATAACATCGATGTAATCCCAGAGAGTGGATAAGTCAGAGGTAGAAAATATGAAGAAGTGGTTACTTAATCTAATAAAACAATACGATGCATGGTGTGAAAACCTAGGTCTCACCCCTGAACATAAGCGTAGCTGTGTACCTTATCGTCAAGATCCTACAACAAATAAAGCCGAAAATAACAACAAAAAACGCAGCCAATAACGGCTGCGTTTTTATACTCAGAAAATCTATGTGCTTAAGATAATCTAGGCTATCTCATCATTCGCTTATTGGCTGTCTTTGTTAGCCATTTTCTTTTCCATTCTCTTTTGCATTTTTTGTTCACATTTTTGTGCTTTTTCTGCTCTCTTCTCTACTAGCTGTTGCTTTTGCTCAGCAGTAAGAACACTCATCATGCGGTGCGTAGTGCGCATTTTTTCTACTTTCATTGCCGTACGCTCAGCCACCATTGAAGACGCTAGCTCTTTGGCTTTTGCTTCGTCAAAATCAGCGGCAAGAACCAATTGTTGCTCTTGGTCTTTCATCGCTTTCATTTGCTCATGCTTGCTCTCACCTTGGGCTTGTTTCGAGGCACGCACTTCATCACGAATGGTTTTTAGCTCTGTTTTTTGTGCATCGGTTAAATCAAGTCCACGAAACATGTTTTTACCGTGCATTTGACCGCTACACTCTTTAGCGCCTTTATCGCCACCTTTTTTACCGTTAGCCAGTACAGCAGTGCTCGCAAATGCCAAAGGAACCATCATTGCTACCGCTAACCATTTTTTATTCATTGTCATGAGATCTACCTCGATAATTAAAATTATTCACTACTGTTTTTAGTAGATGACTTTAGAATAATAGTCTGTTTGTAAAGTGCGGTATGCAAAACGTAAAGATAAGTAAATCACTTCCACCCTCCTTTACAATGCTCGTACAATCTATGCATCAACAGATATCCAGCACAGTGAGATTGAATTTTATGCCACACATTTTACTAGTCGATGACGACACCGAACTAACCGCTCTGTTGGAAGATATATTGACCTATGAAGGGTTTACGGTTTCCCAAGCCAACAACGGCTTAGAAGGACTAGCGGCTATCAATGACAGTATTGATCTCATACTGCTTGATATCATGATGCCTAAAATGAGTGGCATGGAAATGCTCAAACACCTGCGTGAAAAATGGCAGACACCAGTTTTATTTCTGACCGCCAAAGGGGAAGAAGTCGATCGAGTGATAGGTTTAGAACTTGGCGCTGATGACTTTTTACCGAAACCATTTAGTGACCGAGAATTATTGGCTCGCATCAGAGCGATTTTACGCCGCACTCAAGGCACTACATCCGCGCAAACAGACGATGACAACACCAACGATATTGAGCTGAATATCGGTGCTCAAGAAGCTTACTGCCAAGATAAGTTACTTGATCTCACTAGCACAGAATTTGCATTATTAGAGCTGTTCTTACGTCACCCTGGAACCGTTCTCACCAAAGAGAGCATCAGTGTCGAAGTACTCGGTAAACGCCTTGCCGCATTTGATAGAGCGGTGGATATGCACGTCTCTAATTTACGTAAAAAGCTGCCTGAAAGAGAAGATGGTAAACCGCGCATCAAAACACTGCGTGGCAAAGGCTATCTGTTTGTCGAGACCAGCAAATGAAGTTGCCTAAATTCAACAGCTTTTATGGGCGCATCTTTGCCATTTTTTGGTTCACCATTTTAATGGTGCTACTAGCAGTACTTGGCTTACAAAAACTTGACCCACGTAAATCGCACTCCATCAATAGCTCTGCGCTGCATAAAATCACTCATCTGGTCAATACTGTAGAGTTGGAATTAAACCACAGCTCTAGCCCTTCCCGCGCCCTGAAAACACTAGAACGTCGCCGCTTTGGTAGCAAAGATTTTCGTTTGTATCTGGTCAATTCTGAGGGGAGTTTAATCAGCAGAGAACACGGTGCTAAACGCCAAGCTCTGCAAGCGATGGCGGCAGAATACAGTAATACCCAAGAACCCAGTCAAAAGTTATATGGACGCTATATGGTGGCAGGGCCTTTCCCTATTTTTGTAAATGGTGAAAATTATCGAATCTACGCCGGCTTTACCGCTAAACGATCGCCTCCCCTCTTATATCTGCTGTTAGATGCACCGTTTAAATTAATGCTATTTATTATGATCATCAGTACTCCGTTACTGCTGCTCAGCGCATGGAGTTTAAGCCGACCTGCTCGCCGACTAGAACATGCCGCCAAACGCGTGACACATGGTGAATTTGAAGTTGACCCTAGCCTTGAGCAAGGAACTAACGAATTTAAACAAACTGGGGCCAGCTTTAATCAGATGGTGCTATCCATCAACCAAATGGTTTCTGGTCAACAAAAGTTACTTTCGGATATCTCACATGAACTGCGCTCACCATTAACTCGTCTGCGAATGGCGAATGCGCTAGCCACCCGAAAACAAGGCACATCAAAAGAGCTGGAGCGTATTGAAACAGAAGCCGAAAGATTAGAACAAATGATCAAAGATCTTTTGGACTTATCCCGCATGCAAATTGACAGTCACCACAACCGTATTCGCATTGATGCGCCCTCACTGTGGGATGATATTTTATCTGATGCGCAATTTGAGGCAGAACAAAACCAAATTAACCTGACCTTTGAAGCAGTGCCGGAAGTATTTTTAGTTGGCAATAAAAAGCTATTAACCAGCGCCTTTGAAAACATAGTACGTAACGCGATTCGTTATGGTCACTCACAAGTGAGCGTATTGTTTTCAGTGACCGCTGACCAAGTGACCTTTATCGTTGAAGATGACGGCCCCGGTGTACCAAACGATGAGCTAGAAAGCATATTCCGTCCTTTCTATCGCGTTTCTACCGCGCGAGATAGAGACAGCGGTGGCACGGGCTTAGGCTTAGCAATCACTGAAAATGCTATTTTACAACACAACGGTATGATTGAAGCTAGCAAAGGCTCAACCTTAGGTGGACTCAAAATGACGGTACACCTACCTATTCAAACATAACAGCGCAACAAAATAAGTGACGATTGGAGGCGGTGCACCCAAAGCCGATTTGGGTATATACTGCCCCAATATATTTTAACTACGTGACCACTTATGTTTGATATCGCTTTATACGAACCAGAAATTGCGCCTAACACAGGTAACATCATTCGACTGAGTGCCAATTGTGGTGCCAACTTGCACCTAATTGAACCTTTAGGTTTTGATTTAGAAGAGAAGAAAGTAAGACGTGCTGGCCTTGATTACCACGATCTTGCACGCGTTACTCGCCACAAGAACTATCAAGCTTTTATCGATTTTTTAAATGAAAGAGATGGGGATTACCGAATTTTTGCCTGTACGACTAAAACCATAGGTCATCATATCGACCCTCAGTATCAAGCAGGTGATGTACTGTTATTTGGACCAGAAACTCGCGGACTTCCTGCTGAGTTAATTGAGTCTATGCCGATGGAACAGCGCATTCGCATTCCTATGATGGCAGATAGCCGTTCACTCAACTTATCCAATGCGGTTGCCATTATTGCTTTTGAAGCATGGCGTCAAATGGACTTTGGCGGCGCTGAATAAACAGCGCCTCCTTAAAAAGCATTAATTTAGACGATCTTTATCTTGGTCGTCTTTTTTCTCAAACTCGCCCTCAAACACATTTCCGTCACCTTTATCTTGGTTTTGAAATGGATTGCCCTGTCCGGCGTTAGTATGAAAACCAGAATGCATGCCATTGACTTGCACTCTTTTCATTAATTGCTTAGCAATAATGGCTCTTGGTTTAGGTAATAGAACGATCATCCCTAAGGTATCGGTCATAAATCCAGGCGTCAGTAAAAGCACACCTGCGACCGCTAACATTACACCTTCAACGATTTGCTGAGCAGGTAGTTCACCTTGTTGTAAACGCGATTGCACCGAAAGCAAAGTCGCAATACCTTGACTCCGCACCAAAGAAGCACCAATCAAAGCAGTAAAGATGACAAGGAATATTGTCGTCCAAACACCAAGAAATCCACCTACTTGAATAAATAGGCCAATTTCCACTATTGGCACCAATATAAATAACAACAATAAAATAGGAAACACGTATCCTCCTCAAAATTAGGTGCTCAGTTTAAGCTCAAAAAGGGGGTAAGCTCAATTGTTATATAACGCTGAGCACATCTCATATGTGAGTCACCTCACTCCTAGAGCATTTCACTCACAATCTCTAATAAACTTGTCTATTTTTAGGTGCCAAAGGTGATCCATTCATGAGTTTTTTAGACACAGTTTAGTATTATTGAGCTTCACAAAATCTAGTCTGATTTTTACACCAAAATAAACTGCCGAATGGACTCATCACTTATTGTTTAGCGCACCCTAATCGCGCTATCAAACATTCAATATCACTAAGAAAAATAAAGGTCCATGCTATGACGACAACTCCTACTCAGTCAGCAACTCGTATAGAAGAAGATCTCCTTGGCCAACGTCATGTTCCTGCCGAGGCTTATTATGGCATCCATACTTTACGTGCGATTGAAAACTTTAATATTTCTAGTATGACCATCTCTGATGTACCCGAGTTTGTTCGTGGTATGGTCATGACGAAAAAAGCGGCAGCTATCGCCAACAATAAACTTAGCGTACTTAAACCTGAAGTGGCGGAATACATCATTAAAGCCTGTGATGTGATTCTTGATACAGGGCGCTGTATGGATCAATTCCCTTCCGATGTATTCCAAGGCGGTGCGGGCACTTCGGTAAATATGAATGCCAATGAAGTAATTGCCAACCTAGCATTGGAATTGATGGGTAAAGAAAAAGGTCAATACGACATCATCAACCCAAATGATGACGTCAATAAAAGTCAATCCACCAACTGTTCATACCCTACGGGCTTCCGTATTGCGGTGTACAACAGTGTTATCAAGCTCATTACCTCTATTGAGTACCTTAAAGGGGCATTTGACGCTAAAAGCACCGAGTTCAATAGCATTCTAAAAATGGGCCGCACCCAGCTACAAGACGCTGTGCCTATGACAGTAGGGCAAGAGTTTAGAGCTTGGTCTGTGACGCTTTCAGAAGAAATTCGTAACCTGCAATATACCGCAAAATTATTGTTAGAAGTAAACTTAGGCGCAACCGCTATCGGCACCGGCTTAAACGCGGCTGAAGGCTATCAAGAGCTTGCTGTACAAGCATTGGCTGATGTTACTGGCCTAGACTGTGTACCTGCAGAAGATTTAATTGAAGCCACATCCGACTGTGGTGCTTACGTAATGATGCACGGCGCACTTAAACGCCTAGCAGTAAAACTATCGAAAATCTGTAATGACTTACGCTTACTGTCATCTGGCCCTCGCGCAGGTCTAAACGAAATCAACTTACCTGAGCTGCAAGCCGGTTCTTCAATTATGCCAGCCAAAGTAAATCCAGTTGTACCAGAAGTGGTTAACCAAGTTTGCTTTAAAGTATTAGGTAACGACAACACCATCTCTTTTGCAGCAGAAGGCGGTCAGCTACAACTTAACGTGATGGAACCTGTTATCGCACAAAGTATGTTTGAGTCTTTAGATATTCTTAGCAATGCTTGCGTGAACCTACGCGATAAGTGTATTGACGGCATTACCGTGAACAAAGAAGTGTGTGAAAGCCACGTATTTAATTCAATCGGTATTGTGACCTATCTAAACCCATACATTGGGCACCATGAAGGGGATATTGTCGGCAAAATCTGTGCTGAAACAGGCAAGAACGTCCGTGAAGTTGTACTGGAACGAGGACTGCTTACCGAAGCTGAACTGGAAGATATTTTCTCTGTAGAGAACCTAATGACGCCACAGTATCGAGCAAAACGCTTCGATTAGCACCGAACAATCACTCAACGTGAATAGAAGTGAGCCTATGCTTGTCTAGATGACACTCACTTCTATACTTACAACAATTCAAATACATATTTCTAGAGCTCAAAGTTTCGACTTTGGGCTTTTCTTTCTTACAATCAACTCACTCAAAGGAAAACAACAATGTTAATAGTAGAACTTCTGGTCGTCTTGGTATTCATATACCTAGGTGCCAGAATTGGAGGAATTGGAATCGGCCTTGCTGGTGGCTTAGGTGTCATTGCTCTGTCCATCGGGCTAGGTGTTCCCACCAGCCAAAGCTATATCCCTATCGACGTTATTTTAATTATCATGTCGGTGATTACCGCCATTGCAGCTATGCAGGTTGCCGGTGGTATGGACTGGTTAGTACAAATTGCAGAAAACTTTTTACGCAAAAACCCAGAGCGCATTACGTTTTATGCTCCTATCGTTACCTTCCTAATGACCGTTATGGCAGGTACTGGACATACCGCATTCTCCACACTCCCTGTTATTGCTGAAGTAGCAAAAGGCCAAGGCATACGCCCTTCAAGACCACTTTCAATTGCCGTTGTCGCCTCTCAAATTGCTATCACAGCTTCACCTATTTCAGCGGCTGTGGTGGCTTTCTCTACCATGCTAGAACCTCAAGGCGTTCACTACCTAACCTTGCTCGCCATTTGCATACCTACTACTTTTATTGCCTGTATGGTAGGTGCGTTTGTCGCAAACTTTATTGGTTGCCCGCTTAAAGACGACCCTGTGTATCAAGAGCGTCTTGAACAAGGGCTGATTAAGCTCAATACCGCTGAGCATAAGCGTGAGATCCTGCCAACAGCAAAACGTGCCACCTATATTTTCTTAGGTGCTATCGTGCTGGTTGTGTCATACGCGGCGGCAATTTCTGGCTCGGTCGGCTTAATTGAAAATCCAGCCATCGGGCGTAACGAAGCCATTATGGCAGTAATGCTAGGCGCTGCAGCCGTCATCGTACTGACCACTAAAATTGATGCAGCAATGATTCCTGCGGCCGCCACCTTCCGCTCAGGTATGACAGCTTGTGTTTGTGTATTGGGTGTTGCGTGGCTTGGCTCGACCTTTGTTAATGCGCACGTAAATGACATCAAAGAGTTCTCTAGTGCTCTCCTATCTGATCACCCATGGATGCTAGCGCTAATATTGTTCTTTGCGTCTATGTTGTTGTATTCACAAGGTGCCACCACAGTGGCGTTAATGCCAGCGGCATTGGCTATTGGTGTCGCACCACTCACCGCAGTGGCCTCTTTTGCTGCAGTAAGTGCGCTATTTGTATTGCCGACTTACCCAACACTGTTAGCTGCAGTAGAAATGGATGATACTGGCTCAACACGCATTGGTAAGTACGTCTTCAACCACCCATTCTTTATCCCAGGCGTTGCGACAATCTCAACCTCAGTTGCGTTAGGCTTTATGTTTGGTAGCTTGCTTATCTAACCTCTCTAGCGGGATTATTTAGGGGTACATTTAAGTGCCCCTTTTTCTTTTATCCTACTCAGCAAATTGTAAAAGCCTGCCAAACAACGCAGAAAAATAACAAGCGCATGATAGTCAGTAGGCGAACGAAACTTAATCCGCTACTATCGGGTCTACTAGTTATCTGAACCTAATTGATACAAATACTATGCGCGCTGTTTTTATCTCACTCTTGTTACTTTGTTTCTCGCAGACAACCTTGGCCGCTTTCAATAGCGAATCAAACTCGCCATCAAGTCCTGCGCCAGCTAACAACTTCGATCAAGCCAGTTTTGGGCAACCTAGCTTTGTGCGAGTTGATCAAGCCTTTCCGTTCGATTTTATTCAGCAAGGCAATCAAGTTAAGTTAACTTGGCAAGTCACTGATGGTTACTACCTGTATCAATCTCGATTTAATGTCAGCGCAGAAAATGCCACTTTAGGTGAGCTATCACTGCGAGACGGCACACCTTACCAAGATGAATTTTTTGGCTTAGTCAATATCTACACAGAACCTGTCACTATCACTGTGCCTATTACTGGGCAAGGCGAACACTCACAACTCATAGTGCAATATCAAGGCTGTGCCAAAGCCGGTTTTTGCTACCCGCCAGAAACTAAAGTCATCGATCTGCAAACTATCGATAACCTCGCAACACTCGACTCTTCTAAGCTAGCGACAAATACAACAGCCACATCACAGAGCGTCTCTCAAAATGCTCAGCCTAAAAGCGAAAGTGATATGGCAGCAATGCTTGGCGACTCAATCTGGACGCCGCTTATCTTCTTAGTGCTCGGCATTGGCTTGGCCTTTACGCCGTGCGTACTGCCTATGTATCCAATTTTAACCAGTATCGTATTAGGCAACGGGAAACTGTCTCCTGCCAGAGCACTGTCGTTGTCTTTTGTTTACGTACAAGGGATGGCTCTAACTTATACCTTACTCGGGCTGGTCGTCGCCTCCGCTGGCATGCAGTTTCAAGCGGCATTGCAACACCCAGCGGTGCTTGTCACCATTAGTGTGCTGTTTGTATTGCTGTCGTTATCTATGTTCGGCTTATACAACCTGCAACTACCAAGTAGCCTGCAAACCAAGCTCAACGAAATCAGCAATAAACAAACGGGTGGACGTTGGTTGGGTGCATTTGCAATGGGCGTAATATCCGGCTTAGTGTGCTCACCTTGCACCACCGCCCCGCTTTCTGGTGCGCTATTGTATGTGGCACAAACGGGCGATTTGTTCACCGGAGCCATCACCTTGTATGCGCTGGCATTAGGTATGGGCATACCTCTGATTGGTCTGGCGGTATTTGGCAATCGCTTCTTGCCAAAAGCTGGTCTATGGATGGATAAAGTTAAAGTGCTATTTGGCTTTGTGCTATTGGCCGCGCCACTGTTTTTCTTAGAGCGAATCTTAGCTGAACAATGGATCACAGCACTTTGGTCTATTTTAGGTATTAGCTTCTTTGCTTGGCTGTATCATTCTAAAAATCATCTACCGTTTGGCAGTTGGAAGCAAAGCCTTATCGGCATTATTGCGGTACTTGGCTTAGTTGGCTCAGCACAACCGGTATGGAACAAACTGCTAGGGCTTGAGAGCCAAGTTGAAGCGCCGAAAGCGCAAATTGAGTTTATTCGCGTCACCACAGTTCAAGACCTGCAACAAGAATTAGCCAAGGCGAAACTGGCGGGTAAGCCTGTATTATTCGACTTCTACGCAGATTGGTGTGTGGCCTGTAAAGAATTTGAAAAATACACTTTCCACGAAGCAAATGTGGAACAAAAGCTCAGCGGATTTGTACTACTGCAAGCCGATGTCACCAAAAATCAGCCGCAAGACATCGAGCTATTAAAACATATGCGCGTGCTAGGTTTGCCAACTATCGAGTTTTGGGATGCGCAAGGTCAGCACCTACCAGCGGCTAGATTGACCGGTTTTGTTAAGGCCGAACCTTTCCTAAGTCATCTGCAACGTTTTAATCTATAAACGCTTTAGTCTATAAACGGACTACCCACTCAAAAAGAGACGCCCACTAACTAATTTAGTGGGCGTTGTTACTTCTACAGCAAATAAATATAGAGGTAAGCCAGAGTTTTAATGACCGATTCTTGTTGAACAATATAAAACTATCAATAATCACTAAGACTCCCATTTTATACATGAGTACAAGTGATATGGATGCCACTTACACGATTGTTATTGCTGACGATCATCCCCTCTTCCGAAATGCATTATTTCAGTCGGTACACATGGCTATTAGTGGCGCAAACCTTCTGGAAGCGGACTCTCTCAATAGCCTGCTCGATATACTGCGTAAACAAGACGATGTGGATCTGATTCTGTTAGACCTAAAAATGCCAGGCGCGAATGGCATGTCTGGCTTAATGCAATTGCGCAGTGAATTTCCAGACATCGCAGTGGTAGTCATATCGGCCAGTGAAGAGCCTTCAGTGGTGAGCCAAGTAAAAAGCCACGGCGCCTTTGGTTTCATCCCAAAATCTAGCGATATGCGCAGCCTGATCAGTGCCCTAAATCAAGTATTAAATGGCGATCAGTTTTTCCCGGAAGGATTAGCAAAGCAAGCAGAACGTTATAGTGATATTACCGATAAACTGGCTTCGCTTACCCCACAACAATATAAAGTATTGGCGATGCTTGCCGACGGTCTGCTCAATAAACAAATTGCCTACGAACTCGATGTATCCGTTGCTACAATCAAAGCCCACATGACGGCTATTTTTCGCAAACTAGGTGTCACTAACCGCACGCAAGCGGTGATCTTATTACAACAATCTGAAATTGAATCCTAAGCGCTTATATCTCTTTGATTAGGAAATAAATCTGTTTCCTAATCTCTCCCCTTATTAGACCTTTGGCTAATATCCAGCAAAACCCAGTTCACACTTTCCTAGCACACCAAAACAAACCATTGATTTTTATCGCTTTTTAATCATTCGCACTCAAGACCAAAGTTCAAATGAGTTATTAACACCTCACTGCTATCGTATGTTTGAAACATTTTATTAACAAACATACGTAAGGAGACGGCAATGGCGTTTGAAAATGAAGAACGAGCCAAAGCCTACTGGAGCAAGAATGTTCGACTCATGGTCAGCCTAATGGTGATCTGGTTTGTTGTGTCATTTGGCTGCGGTATTTTATTTGTAGACGAACTCAATCAATTTCAACTTGGTGGTTACAAACTCGGATTCTGGTTTGCACAACAAGGTTCCATCTACTGTTTCTTGGGCATTATTTTCTACTATGCGTGGAAAATGCGTCGAATCGACCGCGAATTTAACGTAGAAGAATAGGGAGTAATTAAAGATGGAACTTAAGACAATTACCTACCTAGTAGTGGGGGCAACATTCTTGCTCTACATAGGTATCGCAATCTGGGCGCGCGCAGGCACGACCAAGGAATTTTATGTCGCGGGTGGTGGCGTACACCCTATCGCAAACGGTATGGCAACCGCTGCCGACTGGATGTCTGCCGCGTCATTTATCTCAATGGCAGGGCTTATCGCCTTTATGGGATACGGCGGTTCTGTATTCCTAATGGGTTGGACCGGCGGTTATGTACTACTGGCCTTATTATTAGCCCCTTACCTACGTAAGTTTGGTAAATTCACTGTTCCTGAGTTTGTTGGCGAACGCTTCTACTCAAAAACAGCACGAGTGGTGGCGGTTGCCTGTCTTATCATCGCCTCGGTCACTTATGTTATAGGTCAGATGAAAGGCGTTGGTGTTGCGTTTGGTCGTTTCCTTGAAGTGGATTATGCCACCGGGCTTGGCATAGGTATGTGTATCGTATTCATCTACGCCGTTATGGGTGGAATGAAAGGCATTACTTACACTCAGATAGCTCAATACTGCGTCCTCATTCTTGCATACACTATTCCAGCAGTATTTATTTCACTTCAACTCACAGGTCACGCCCTTCCGCAAATTGGCTTAGGGAGCACCATGACCGGAACCGATGTCTATCTACTGGATCGGCTTGACCAAGTGGTGACCGAACTCGGTTTCAGTGAATACACGACCCATGTGCGGGGAGATACGCTCAATATGTTCGTGTACACCATGTCACTGATGATCGGTACCGCAGGTCTGCCACACGTAATTATTCGTTTCTTCACTGTACCAAAAGTGCGTGATGCACGAACCTCAGCCGGTTGGGCTCTGGTCTTTATCGCAATCCTTTACACTACAGCACCTGCTGTTGCGGCAATGGCTCGCTTGAATCTAATGGACACGGTTAATCCTGCATCTGGGCAACACTTGGTGTATGACGAACGTCCTGCATGGTTTAAAAACTGGGAAAAAACCGGCTTACTTGGCTTTGATGATAAAAACGCTGATGGACAAATTCAGTACACCTCTAGCGCTGAAACTAATGAGTTAAAAGTAGATAGAGACATCATGGTATTGGCCAACCCTGAAATTGCGAAACTACCGAACTGGGTGATTGCCTTAGTGGCAGCGGGTGGACTGGCAGCGGCACTTTCTACCGCAGCGGGGTTACTACTGGCCATCTCCTCCGCCATATCCCATGACTTAATCAAAGGGGTCATAAACCCCAACATATCGGAGAAAAAAGAGTTACTTTCCAGTCGGATAGCCATGGCTGTGGCAATTGGGGTCGCGGGGTATCTGGGACTCAATCCACCGGGCTTTGCTGCGGGGACGGTGGCCCTAGCCTTTGGTCTCGCCGCCTCCTCCATCTTCCCGGCCTTGATGATGGGTATCTTTAGTAAAGGCATTAACAAAGAAGGCGCGATTGCAGGGATGATCGCAGGTATCAGTATTACTTTGTTCTATGTATTCCAACACAAAGGCATCTTGTTTGTCGCAGATTGGACCTACTTGCAAAGCTGGGGAAGCAACTGGTTCCTAGGTATTGAACCAAATGCATTCGGTGCGATTGGTGCACTGTTTAACTTCATCGTGGCATTTGCTGTGTCTAAAGTTACAGCAGAAACACCGCAAGAGGTAAAAGACCTTGTAGAGCATGTACGAGTTCCAGCAGGAGCTGGCTCTGCTCAAGACCATTAATAGATTCTATCCAATCTAGTCCACAAAAGCCCCTTAGGGGGCTTTTTTAATAGCATAAGTCGAGTATGGTAAGAAGATGGATATGCAATATCATCCCTATACTTTATACCAACTCTTTTACATTGACGCTAGGATGCAAAAATGTTCAAAAACAAACACTTTATCGTTGCTTTAATAGTTGCACCCATCTTGGCTGTAATTACCTATTTTGGCATCGATATGGCCGTCAGTGAGAAACCTCACGCGGCTAAACAAGGCGAAAGCTACAAGCTGATCAGTAAATCAAATTGCCGTTACACCAGTGGTCTATGTGACTTTGAAAACGGTGAATTCAAGATTCAATTTCGTTCAGAAAAGCTCACTGAAAATACCTTAGATCTCACTCTAAAAGCGAAATTTCCTCTGCAAGGCATAAAAGTCTCACTAGATGAAAACGGCGATACTAAACCAATAAACATGACCGCTACCAGTGCAGATAAACGCAACTGGGCTGTCTCATTGCCTGCAAGTGATCTCGACACTAAACAGCTGCGCGTAGTCGCTCAAGCTGATAACACCTATTACTTTGGCGAAACCGACACTACCTTCGTGGTTTATGAAACGTTATTTACCGAAGACAAATAACGTTCAGCGTTATTCAAAAGAGTTCGAAGTTTTAATGGCTTGACCGGTTTTGCCAGAAAATCAAAGCCTTCGTTTTTCACTTGTTCAATAATATCTGGGGTGCGATCAGCACTGATGATCACCCCATGAAAACTGCCGCCTAATAGCTGACGAAAACGTTGCAGCACTTGTAATCCTGTCTTGCCATCTTCTAATCGATAATCTGATAAAATCACATCCGGTTGCCAATCATGCTCTAATCTAAGCAAACTCAACTGCAAATCAGTGGCTAACCTGACATCACAGCCCCAACGCTGTAATAGGTTTTCCATGCCTTCCAATATCGAGGTTTCATCATCAACACATAACACGCGCAAACCGCTTAAAGGAGTCGCTATCGGCGCAATAGGTGTGGATGAGGGCGTGGATAACAGTGCTTTTTCTGCAAGAGGAACCGTCACTGAGAAGACACTTCCTTTGCTCGGCCAAGAGCGCAATGAGATGCGATGCCCCAATAACTGCGCAATCCCTTTCGAGATGGCAAGCCCTAAGCCCAACCCTTTGTCTGAGCGAATTTGATTGGTGCGAGTAAACTCTTCAAATATCAGTTGCTGTTTGTCTTCTTCAACCCCAACGCCGTTGTCCCACACTTGAATAGAAAGAGAGTTACCTTCTCGTCGTACGCCCAATAGCACTTTACCTTGCGGACTATAACGAAAGGCATTAGTTAAGAAATTTTGTAGCACTCGACGCAGTAACTTAGGGTCAGACTCGACAAATTGTTGGGTAGGAATGGTTCTAAAATTGATGCCTTGCTGTTCTGCAATCACGCCAAATTCGGCGTCTAGATTTAATAGCATTTCGCTCAAAGCAAAAGCCTGCACTTTGGTCGGTAACTTGCCCGACTCTAAGCGTGAGATATCCAATAAATCACTAATCAGCTCTTCCGCCGCTTCCATGGCGCTTTCAATATGCCGAGCCACGCGCTGAGTTTCATCATCTTTGGCTATTTCTGATAATGAAGAGGTAAACAATCGCGCTGCATTAAGAGGTTGCATCAAGTCATGACTCACTGCGGCTAAAAAGCGAGATTTAGATTGTGACTCTTGCTCAGAGCGTTGCGTGGCAATCGTCAACTGACGGTTTAATTGCTCTAGCTCATAGGTTCGCTCTTGCACTCTTTCCTCAAGAGTCACATTGGCATCTTTTAACGCCTGCTCCGCCTGACGATACACAGTAATATCGCTAAAGCTCATCGCAAAACCGCCGCTTGGCATCGGGTTGCCTTGTACTTCAATCACTCGCCCATCGGCTCTTTGACGAGAAGAGGTATGGTGGCTGCCGCGCTGTAAGTGCTCGATTCGGCGCTGCACATGAACCTCGGGATCACCGGGGCCACAAAGCCCTTGTTCGGCGTTATGGCGAATAATATCGGCAATCGGTCTGCCTACCTGAATCAAGCCCACCGGAAAATCAAACAGCTCAATATAGCGCTGATTCCAAGCCACCAGCCTAAGCTGCTTATCCACTACCGCAATGCCTTGTTCTATGTGTTCAATCGCTCCTTGCAATAAACTACGGCTAAAATCGTACAGCTCGGAGGCTTCATCCACTATGGTAGCCACTTCTTCCAACTGCATGTTCTTACCCTGCAAAGCAGAAGTGAGTACTAACTTTGCTGAAGAGGCACCAAATACGCCCGCCAATACTCGCTCGGTATGTCGTATCAAGGTTGAAGGCGCGTATTGATTCGGCATCAGCACTTGTTCTTGTTGACTCCAAAATTGGTTAAAGGCACTGCGCACTCTTTGTCTGCCAACAAATTTGGACGCCACCAACTCCAGCTCTGCCACTGTGACTCGGCTTTGGTAAAGGCTGGTATTATCCGATTCGGGAAGTGGCGAACCGACAAAAGCCGCCGATTGTAAGCGCTCACTAATGTTTGAGCGGGTTAATATCGAGACCAACACATAGCAGGCACTATTGGCGCTAATGCTGAGCAACATGCCCCAATCGGAGTTTTTGATCTGCAAATTCGCCAATAACTCTGGCGGGGAAATAATCCAAATCAGGATATTGGTTTGTGCATCTCCGGCCAAAATACCGGTTTGGCTCATCAGCGTTACTAGCCACAATACAAAACCCACCACTAGGCCCACATACACACCATTGCGATTGCCGTGTCGCCAATACATACCCCCGAGCAATGCCGGAGCAAATTGAGTCACGGCGGCAAAAGAGAGAAAGCCAATCGCCGACAAACTACCAATGCTATCGAGCACCTGATAAAAGAACCACGCCCCAACAATCAGTAGCACAATCAAGATGCGGCGAATCACCAAGAGGCGCCCAGAGAAATGGCGGAAGTTATGTTGCGACAGTTTCATTCTGCGCAATAGCAGTGGCATGACTAAATCATTAGACACCATAATCGCCAGTGCAATAGTCGATACAATCACCATGCCACTGGCCGCCGACACACCACCAATAAACGCCAGTAACGCCACCCCATCTGCGCCCATGGCAAGGGGGAGACTAATCACATAACTGTCGGCTGAACTGCCCGGCAACAAACTGGAGCCAACCCACGCAATCGGCAATACAAACAAGCCCATCAGACCTAAGTAAGCCGGAAATACGCGGCGCGCGGTGTGTAAATCGTGCGCTCTTTCGTTTTCCACCACCATGGTATGAAACTGTCTAGGCAAACAAAAAATCGCCATCATGGTCAGTAAGGTGTGAATCAATAAGGTAGGAATATTGGGGGCAGCGTAGGTTTGCTTTGCCACCTCCCACAGTTGAATGTCTGTGCGTTGCAGTACCACCATCACCACAAACAAACCGACAAACAAAAAAGCCACTAACTTGACGATAGACTCAAACGCAATCGCCATCATCATGCCGCGGTGATGCTCAGTATTATCAATATGGCGCGTACCAAACAAGGCAGTAAACGCAGCTAATGCAATCACCATTAACCAAGAAACATAGAATTTATTCGCACCGTCTTCACCCAGTATTTCAGGTACTGCCAACTCAATGCCCATCATAATACCGCGCATTTGTAAGGCGATATAAGGCAAGATACCAACTACAGAAATCAAGGTAACAAAGACGGCTAAGCCTTGCGCTTTGCCATAGCGAGCTGCGATAAAATCGGCAATGGAACTGATGTGTTCTCGCTTTGCCACCAAAATCATGCGCGCTAATACGCGCCAGAAAAACACAAAGACGATGATAGGAGCGAGATAAACAGGCAGGAATGCCCAAGGGTTATTGGCGGCTTGGCCTACCGTACCAAAAAAGGTCCAAGAGGTGCAGTAAACCGCAATCGACAGGCTATAAATCCACGGACGCCAATTGGCTAGCCATTGTGGTCGCTTATCCCCATACCATGCGATTAAAAAGAGCAACACCAAATAAAGCAGTGATGCGGGGACAATCACCCATCCTTGCATAAGTCATCCTTAACTCGTATCAACGTTCATCTCATCAGCAAATCCACTGCATTGAATAATACCGACAACGTCGGCAAGTAGATTTATTGCTATAAGACTAGTCAAGGATCGCTTTATAGTTCAGTTAGTTAGCTTGTTTTTGTGGTTCAATGCTCACTTCTTCAATATTGCTCGCTGGTGCATCCAGTTTGATGAACATCGCCAGAAGCCCCATCGCCGACATCGCCCAAAATACATTCGCTCCCCACAACTCATAACCCCAACCACTCAAGGCGGTCATGGCAGCCATTACCACCCCAAGCGGAATCGCAT
This sequence comes from Vibrio halioticoli NBRC 102217, assembly GCF_000496695.1. Lineage (GTDB taxonomy): Bacteria > Pseudomonadota > Gammaproteobacteria > Enterobacterales > Vibrionaceae > Vibrio > Vibrio halioticoli. Next base: position 3,769 of record NZ_BAUJ01000033.1, on the reverse strand, counting down.
TGTATAACGCCTGCAGCGCCACCATTTTGTTTGTTGGCGAGTTTTGGATATAACGAATAGCGGCAATATGCGCCAAAGCAAAAGTGATGCCGTGGAGTAGTTGTATTAACACTAGCGCAAACAACATAGTGGTCGAAGCGGTTAAGCCCCAACGCACGATCACACCGGCCGAAGCGACTAAAAACAGAGCGCGCAGTGACCACTTACCAAACCAACGATTGCTAAAGGCAAAAATCGCTACCTCGGCAATCACGCCTAAGCTCCACAGATAACCAATAATGTCAGCAGTGTAGCCGGCTTCTTTCCAGTGAATAGAGCTAAATCCATAGTAAGCAGCGTGACTGCCCTGAATCAGCGCAATCAAAGCAATGAACTTAATCACTGGCCACTCACGCAATAACTGGCTCAGCTTTGGTCGCTTCGATTCAGTATTGCCTTGTGTCACTGGCATCGGCGTAGGATTACGCATCGACACTAGGATAGAAAATGCGATCCCGGCTAAAGCGGTATACACAATGAAATCTACGCCAAAGTGCGCCACCAAAAAACCCACCACCGTCGAACCGACAATAAAGGCAATCGAACCCCACAGACGAGTTCGACCATAGTCGAGCATTTTTAAGCGTGCATAGTGATTCGCCATCGCATCAGACAGCGGCACTATCGGCCCGCAACATAGGTTAAACAAAATGGTCGCCACCGCCATGAGCCAAAAACTGCCACCGGTAAAAAAGTGAAAGGCGATAAATGCCAGCGAGGCCAGACTCAATACACGCAAGGTCGGAATTAAATGTTCAACCTTATGGATACGAGGCGTAATCACTAGGTTGGCAACACAGCGCGTAGCAAAAGCAACACCGAGCAACAAGCCAATGTCAGATGCAGAGATACCTTGGTCTTTAAACCATAGCGCCCAAAAAGGCAGATACACGCCATAGGCAAAAAAGAACCCCAAGAAATACTGGGAAATCCACGCATAAGGTGACGGCTTCAACATTCATAATCCAACAATAAACTGATTTAGGGCGCAATTATGAAGTGAACCTTGTGGAATAAAAAGGGATAACTGTTATTTCACCTTTTCCCTATTAGGACAATCTCCTATTAGACCAAAGTCGTCTGGAGCTTATTGGAAAATTTGGCACACTAGTCACTATTAAGGTTTGTCGCCAAAGGATGAAGTCTGCATGCCTGAGAAATTTAATACCCAACATCCCCCTTTTGACCGCCTCAACTCGCAGCAAATAAAGCAGTTGAAGGCTTCGTTAGACATTGCCTACTTTCGCGCTGGCGATATTTTGATAGACAGCGGGCAATCCAGCACCCACTTATATGTGCTAATTAAGGGCGCAGTAGAAGAAAGGCAGCAAAGCGAAGTGTTTGCTCACTACGGGCACGATGATCTCTTTGATGTGCGCTCACTGTTCGAGGGTAAAGTTCGCCATCAATACGTCGCCCTCGAAGATGTATTGTGTTACCTACTACCCAGTGAGGTTTTTCTTGAGCTGTTCAACAAGAACCAATCCTTTGCTGACTATTTTGATAGCCGTTTATCTAAGCGCCAACAACTCATTACCGAAGCAAAAAAACAGCAAAACCTTGCCGAATTTATTCTGACTAAAGTGGATGAATCTATCTATCATCCTCCGTTAATTTTAACGCCAGACACCAGTATCCAACAGGCGACGATGCTACTCAACAATGATGATATTGATGCCGCATTAGTTGAACTTGCCGCAGACGATCCCCGCGTGCAGCAAGCACCTAGCGCCTCTCCGTATGCCATAGTTACCCGCACCAATCTGTTGTGTTACAACAGCTAACGATGAGCACGCCGGTGGCGGATATCTCTACCTTCCCGGTTTATGAAATCAAGCAAGGTGACTTTGTATTTAACGCTATGCTCACCATGACTCGTCACAAAATGAAGCGAGTGATGGTGGTTAAAGACAAACAAGCGGTTGGCATGTTGGATTTAACCCAAATACTCAGCTCATTCTCTTCGCACTCTCACGTTTTAAGCCTGAGTATTGCCCGAGCAAAAAGCATCGCAGAGCTGGCGCAAACTTCGCAACGCCAAAATGACTTTGTAAAAAGCTTATTGGTGAATGGCATACGCACTCGATTCATCATGGAGCTTATTTCAGTACTCAATGAGCAGATTATTGAGAAAGCCTTTCAGCTCATTGTGCCTAAAGAAATTCAGCCTCACTGCTGTCTACTGGTATTAGGCTCTGAGGGGCGCGGTGAACAGGTGCTAAAAACTGATCAAGACAATGCTCTGATTATAGAAGAGGGTTATGAATGGCCGCAGTGCCAATCGATAATGAATGAACTCACCGAAACCTTATTACAACTTGGCTACCCACTGTGCCCCGGTCAAGTCATGGTGAATAACCCGCTTTGGGTGGCAACCCAAAGCCAATGGCAACACAAAGTAACGCAATGGATAGCAATGAGTAATGCCGACTCGGTGATGCAGCTTGCCATATTCTCCGATGCTCTGCCTGTAGCAGGCAATAAACAGCTTGTTGAGCCAGTTTTAGACGCCTTACATACTAGCCTAAAAGGGCGAATGCTCACCCTGTCAGACTTTGTCAGACCGGCACTGCAATTCTCAGTTCCACTAACCTTATTTGGCAAAGTAAAAGCACGCAAAGATGGCTTAGATATCAAGCAAGGTGGCATTTTTTCTATTGTGCATGGCATTCGAGCGCTAGCGTTAGAACATGATATTCGTCAGCGTAATACCTTTGACCGGATCCAAGCTCTGCACCAACTCGGTTGCCTTGAAAGTGACACTGCCGATAACCTCAGTGAAGCCCTAAAACTCTTTTGTAAACTGCGTCTAGCTCAACAACTGGCACATCAAGATGCGTCAAATAACCTCGACCTTAACGCCTTAGATAGAACCGAGCGAGACCTGCTCAGGCACAGCTTGCATGTGGTGAAAAAATTTAAGCAATTCCTTAGCTACCACTATCAGATAAGGGATTAATTATGAACTGCTTACTGAAACAATACTGGCATTGGAAACTGCAAGGCTCCCCTTTTCAGTCATTATTTGCACACAGCGATAGTGACAATAACGAATATGTCTCCATTGATTGTGAGACCACCAGCTTAGAGCCCACCCGAGCGGAGCTTGTCACTATTGCCGCCACTAAGATCATTGATAATCGAGTCATCACTAGCGCCCCTTTACACATCAAACTCAAAGCCCCGCAGTCATTAGACGAAAGTTCAATAAAGGTGCATCAAATACGCCACCAAGACCTTGGTGATGGCTTAGACGAAAAAGAAGCGCTACAGCAGTTGCTCGATTTTATTGGCCAGCGCCCTATTGTGGGCTATCACATTCGTTACGATAAACGCATTCTGGATATCGCGTTTAAAAAGCATTTTGGCTTTCCGTTGCCCAACAACATTATTGAAGTCAGCCACATCTACCAACAAAAGCTCGAACGACACCTGCAAAACGCCTACTTCGATTTAAGCCTTGAAGCCATTTGCCGTCATTTAGAATTGCCTATACGAGATCATCACAATGCACTGCAAGATGCGATCACCGCCGCCTTGGTTTTTGTGCGCCTCACCAAAGGTGATCTACCTAGCCTCAACATGCCTCATATCAAGTAAAGATCAGCCTCTCAACTTACAAAATAACGGTTAATTTTCACGGTGATAACGGCCATCTCATCCTAAAGTCTAATTGTGGAAATAGCCTAGGTGATAGAAAGTGATATCTATTACTTATACCAATCACACT
>NZ_BAUJ01000034.1 GCF_000496695.1 Vibrio halioticoli NBRC 102217 | reverse complement strand
GATAAGTAGTTATTCTACAATCAAAAATTCTAACACCGTTATCGAGTATTTTAACAAGCTAGAATGACCAGTTATTTAGTGCGATTGGTATTATATAGCAAAACATTACTTTTGCTCATCCCAACCGCGTTGCCATTCCATGCGAAACATCTGCGCATCTTCGGTGCCTTCACAAACACCTTCATAATACTGACCTGACAAACCAATCTGATAGGCAAAGTTAGGGTTACAATATTCTTTAACACCTAAGCTATATCCCTCTTCATAGGCGCCCATATTAGCAGCACCCAATTCACTCAGTGCTGTGTACGAGCGCTGGGTTTTCCCTTTGATACCATCGGAATATCCCACACCTTTCCAATCCCCTTTCGCCACTAATGCTTCATCACCACTAGCACAGGCAAATAACAACGGAATAATCAAAGGCAGAGCCCACTTAAATCTTTGCATTGTGACCTACTTAACATATTGTTTTTTATGAGCTTAGCACACCTAGATCACATTTTCGAAAACCCTAAAAAACAGCAAACCATTCAACTGGGTATTTCACCACTTAACTTGCTATTCGACCACTGACCGGCGTACCTAATGTTGTTGCTAAAAGGATTTAATATTATGTAAATAGAAAATTTAATAAATTATCCTTTAATAGAAGAGAATACAGATATGATGTGGTTTCTTACCTGCGTAGTGGCACTGGTTGCTGGCTACTTCATCTATGGTTCCATAGTTGAAAAAATTTTTGGTATTAATGAAAATCGTCAAACCCCAGCAATAACTAAACCGGATGGCGTGGACTTTGTTCCGATGCCAACGAAAAAAGTGTACTTAGTACAGCTTTTAAATATCGCTGGTGTGGGTCCAATCTTTGGTCCTATCATGGGTGCTCTATACGGTCCTGCGGCTATGCTGTGGATTGTATTGGGTTGTGTATTTGCAGGTGCTGTTCACGATTACTTCTCAGGAATGCTATCGGTACGTAACGGCGGCGCATCTGTACCAACATTGACGGGACGTTACCTAGGCACTGGCGCCAAGCACTTTATGAACATTTTTGCCATTGTCCTATTGCTTCTAGTTGGTGTGGTATTTGTTTCAGCTCCAGCTGGCATGATCACTAACCTAATCAATGACAAAACAAGTTTAGATGTCAGCATGACAACTATGGTTGTTATCATCTTCATTTACTACATCATTGCGACTATCGTACCTGTCGATAAAATCATTGGTCGTTTCTACCCTCTATTTGGCGCACTGCTAATCTTCATGTCTGTGGGCTTAATTGGCGCAGTGGCAGTTTCAAGTGACTATTCTGTTTTGGGTAACTTCCAAGTCAGCGATATGTTCTCTAACATGAACCCACATGACTTACCTCTATGGCCGGCTCTATTTATTACCATCGCTTGTGGTGCTATCTCTGGTTTCCATGCCACACAATCACCTTTGATGGCTCGTTGTATTGAAAATGAGAAAAACGGTCGCTTCGTATTTTATGGAGCAATGATTGGTGAAGGTATTATCGCGCTTATCTGGTGTGCTTTAGCCTTGTCATTCTTTGGTTCTGTTGACTCTTTATCTGACGTAGTGGCTAACGGCGGTCCGGGTAAAGTGGTTTATGACGCATCATTTGGTCTACTTGGTGTCTTTGGTGGTGTGCTTGCATTCCTTGGTGTGGTTATTCTGCCAATTACCTCTGGTGATACCGCATTCCGTTCAAGCCGTTTGATCTTAGCTGAGTACTTTAATCTAGAACAACGTACTATGCGTAACCGTTTATTGATGGCTGTACCACTATTTATTGTCGGCGGTATCTTAACTCAAGTAGACTTCGGTGTGATTTGGCGCTACTTCGGTTTTGCTAACCAAACCACTGCGGTAATGATGCTTTGGACAGCTTCTGCTTACCTACTTCGTTACAACAAATTCCACTGGATCACTACTATTCCAGCGATGTTTATGACTACGGTTTGTATTACTTTCATCCTAAATAACTCAAAACTGGGCTTTGGTTTAGATATGCAAATCTCTACCATCATCGGTGTTATCGCGATGCTAGGTATCACAGCAACTGTCATTAAAATTTCAAAAGGCAAAGGTGAAAACGATTTGCTAGATGAAGAAAAACCTAAAGTGGAAACTAAACACGCATAACATATTGCTTAGAATCCCCCACTAAAAAACGGGTTGCCAATACATTGGCAGCCCGTTTTTTTATACTGTAAAGCATAAAAATTATAGATTTTTAACCTGCAGCTCTTTTGGCACTTCAAAGAACATATTCTCTTCACGACCAGAGAGTTCAGTAACTTGATTGCAATCAGACAAAGTTTTTATTTTTTCTAAGATAGTGTTTACCAACTCTTCTGGAGCGGATGCACCAGCGGTCATGCCTACCTTATTCTTACTCTTAAACCAATCAGCGTTCAGATCTTCTGGGCAATCGGTTAAGTACGCAGGAGTGCCTAACTTCTCGGCCAACTCTTTTAATCGTGTTGAGTTAGATGAGTTTTTAGAACCAACCACTATCATTACGTCCACTTCATTTGCCATAGTACGCACCGCATCTTGGCGGTTCTGAGTGGCGTAGCAAATATCGTCTTTACGTGGGCCTTGGATGCTCGGGAAAACCTGACGCAGACGGTCGATCACATCCGCGGTTTCATCCACCGACAAAGTAGTTTGGCTCACATAATGCAAATTTGATGGGTCTTTGATGATAGGTAGCAATGCGTCAACGTCTTCAGCTTTCTCAACCAAATACATGCCGCCTTCGCTGCTTGCATACTGCCCCATAGTGCCTTCAACTTCAGGATGACCTGTATGCCCTATCAATACGACTTCGATATGTCTGCGGCTTGCACGAGCCACTTCCATATGCACTTTGGTCACCAATGGACAAGTCGCATCAAATACGGTCAAATCACGCTGCTTGGCTTCTTTACGCACCGCTTGCGATACGCCGTGCGCGGAAAAGATAACAATGTTGTCATCAGGCACTTCATTCAGTTCTTCAACAAAAATTGCGCCACGAGCTTTCAGCCCTTCAACCACAAAACGGTTATGCACAACTTCATGTCGAACATAGATAGGAGGCTGGTACATCTCAAGCGCTCGTTCAACGATGCTGATAGCTCGGTCAACACCGGCACAAAAACCACGCGGGTTAGCTAATAGAATTTCCATTGTCATATCTTTCATTAGTGAAGGCCTTGTTACTCAGTCAATGAGCAACCTCAAATCGCGCTCATTGTACCGACATTATTGACGAAAGCTCAAGACAGTAATGACCATAAATAATGCATGGTTATTAATAAGATAAGCCGTAAATTCGAGAAAACGATTTAAGATCAGTCAATTGAAACTATTTCAACATCAAAGGTAACATCACGCCCAGCTAAGGGATGATTGAAGTCAACAGTAACTGAATCCCCTGCAATCTCGGTAATAATGCCGGGTATTTCGACGCCATCAGGCCCGTTAAATGCCATAATAGTGCCCACTTCAACTTGAGCTTCACCGACAAATTTAGCGCGATCCATATGATGAATATTATCTGGATTGGGCAGACCAAAGGCATCTATCGCTTTCAGCTCTACGCTATTTTTGTCTCCGGCTTTTAGCCCGAGTAAACAAGCTTCAAAGCTGTCACTCAAGCTACCGTCACCAATCACCAGTTTTGCTGGTTTGCCCATTTGATAGGTACTGTCTGCTACCGAACCATCTTCAAGTTTGATTGCGAAATGCATGGTGACTGCACTGTCTTTTGTAATTACTGACATAGTGTTTCCTTACAACTTTAAGTCAAAAACAAAAACGGCCAACACATCGTTGGCCGTTTAAAAAGACTACTAGAAATAAGACAAAGGCTTAAGGCATTTCGTCAAATTCTGCGCCTTCCTTCTCAACTTTAGGTGGCATCAAGTGCTCACGAGATACACCCAGTTTCAATGCTAAGTTTGATGCTACGTAGATAGATGAATATGTACCTACTGTGATACCCAATAGCAAGGCAGTTGCGAAGCCGTGGATATTTGCACCACCCTTAGTAAATAGGGCAACAACTACGAATAAAGTTGTACCAGAAGTAATCAAGGTACGGCTCAAAGTTTGAGTGATCGCGCCATTGATAATCTCAACTGCGCCACCTTTACGTACTCGACGGAAGTTTTCACGAATCCGGTCAAATACAACGATGGTATCGTTGAGCGAGTAACCGACAACCGTTAGCAATGCCGCTACGATAGTCAAGTCTACCTCGATTTGCATGATAGAGAAGATGCCGATGGTAATGATAACATCGTGCGCAAGTGCCAGTACCGCACCCGCTGCTAGACGCCATTCAAAACGCATAGAAACATACAACAAGATACAAATCAGAGATACGATGATCGCTAGACCACCTGCCTCTGCAAGTTCATCCCCAACGTTAGGACCAACAAACTCAACACGACGCATCTCTACAGATTCACCAGTACCTTCTTCCAATGCTTGGATGATTTGTAGGCCTAGTTTTTCACCTTGTAGACCTTCATGAGGACGTAGACGAACCATAACATCACGGGCAGAACCAAAGTTCTGTACCGTTGCATCGCCAAAACCTCTATCGCTCAATGAAGTACGAATTTCTTCTAGGTTGGCAGGGTTCTCAAAACCCACTTCAATCAGCGTACCGCCGGTAAAATCTAGACCCCAGTTCAACCAGTTAGTTGAAATGGTGTAGATTGAAGCTGCAATCATTAGTAATGAAAAAACAACCGCGCCTTTTGACCAGCGCATAAAGTCGATCGTTCCTTCACTTTTCAATATTTGAAACATGGAAATACCTTCAATTAGATCGACAGTTTAGTAACACGTTTACCGCCATACAGCAGGTTAACTACACAACGTGTACCAATAATCGCAGTAAACATTGAAGTTAAAATACCGATAGACAGTGTTACAGCAAAGCCTTTAATCGCACCTGTACCCACAGCAAACAAAATGATCGCTGTTAATAAAGTTGTGATGTTAGCATCCGCAATCGTACTAAAGGCATTGGCGTAACCTTGGTGAATCGCTTGTTGAGGACTGCGTCCTTCTCTTAGCTCTTCACGTATACGCTCAAAGATCAGTACGTTCGCATCAACGGCCATACCAACGGTCAATACAATACCGGCAATACCCGGCAGCGTCATTGTCGCACCTGGAATCATCGACATAATACCAATGATCAACACAAGGTTTGCCATTAGTGCCATGTTGGCAATAAAACCAAACTTACGGTAGTAAACCAAAGTAAATAGCATTACCGCTAACATGCCCCACATACAAGCTTGAACACCTTTATCGATGTTCTGTTGACCCATTGATGGACCAATTGTACGTTCTTCTACAATCGAGATTGGCGCAATCAAGGCACCAGCACGAAGTAGCAAGGCTAAGTTATGAGCTTCAGCAGCAGAGTCGATACCGGTAATACGGAAGCTACGACCTAGTGCAGACTGAATGGTCGCTTGGTTGATCACTTCTTCGTGTTTATTAAGAATCACTTTGCCTTCTGGAGTACGCTTACCGCTGTCTTTGTACTCAGCAAATACGGTTGCCATCAGCTTGCCAATGTTTTGGCGAGAGAAAGCAGCCATCTTGCTACCACCTTCGCTATCTAGCGAGATGTTAACCTGAGGACGACCATATTCATCGGCGCTAGAACTTGCATCAGTGATGCTTGAACCGCCAAGAATAACGCGTTTTTTCAGTACCGCTGGGCGACCATCACGATCAAACTTAACTTCACTGCCCGCAGGAACACGACCGTTTGCCGCAGCAGACAAATCAGCCTGCATATCAACTTCACGGAATTCTAGAGTTGCAGTAGCACCTAAGATTTCTTTAGCGCGAGCTGTATCTTGAACACCTGGCAATTCAACCACGATGCGGCTTGCACCTTGACGTTGAACCAAAGGTTCAGCAACACCCAGTTCGTTTACACGGTTACGCAAAATCGTAATATTTTGCTCAACGGCGTAGTTGCGAATTTCAGTAAGACGGGCATCAGTGAAAGTAGCACTTACTACAAAACGACCGTTGCTGTCTGAATCAACAAACAACATATCAGGGTGTTTTGATTTTAGAAGGCTTTCTGCTTGAGACAGTTGCTCAGCATTACGCAGTGTAATTTCTACAGAGTCTTTACCTGCATGAATAGCACGGTAACGAATTTTCTCTTCACGTAGCTCACTACGGAAGGCTTCTTCCTGCTGTGAGATAAGCTTGTTCATTGCAGAGTCCATGTCCACTTCCATTAAGAAGTGCACACCACCGCGCAAGTCAAGACCAAGCTTCATCGGCGCAGCGCCAATACTTTCTAACCAGCCAGGAGTTGAAGCGGCAAGGTTAAGTGCAACAATTGCATCTGAACCTAGTGCTTCAGAAATAACATCACGAGCACCAATTTGGGTGTCAGTGTCATTAAAGCGAACTAGAATTGAGCCATTTTCTAACGAAACAGACTTGTGAGATAGATTCTCTTTATCAAGAGCATTGGTGATAGTATCCATGGTTGCCATATCAACAGAAGCACCACGTGCTCCTGTGATTTGTATGGCTGGATCTTCACCGTAAAGATTCGGAAGGGCATACAGTGCCGCTACTAGAATGGCCATTAAGACCATCAAGTACTTCCATAACGGATAACGGTTTAACACAGCGAGGATCCTCTAGCTGTTTTTAAAGAGATTTCAGCGTACCTTTAGGCAACACTGCAGTAACGAAGTCTTTCTTGATAACAACTACATTGTTAGCATTTAGTTCGATAGAGATAAAATCGTTATCTTCTGAAACAGAAGAGATCTTACCTACTAAACCACCACTAGTAAGAACTTCGTCGCCTTTACTCATAGAAGCAAGGAGGTTTTTATGCTCTTTTGCACGCTTAGACTGTGGACGGTAAATCATGAAGTAGAAAATAACTGCAAACATACCAAGCATGATCAGCATTTCGAAACCACCGCCTTGAGCAGCACCTTCAGTCGCTGCGTGAGCTTGAGAAATAAATAAACTCATTAAAAATCCTCTTTAAAAATATTCGTTAATTTAAGTTATAACACTAAATGTGGCCTCATCGTCCCTTTTTCAAGGGTTGAACGACAAAGCCGCATGTTGGTCGTTGTAATTTGTATTATTACATGACTTTTGTAATTATTTATTATTGTGCGTCAGCTTTTAGCATCGGCGGCACGTCTCTATCACGACGAGCGTAAAACTCTTCTACGAAAGCGTCGAATCTATCTTCATCAATGGCCTTGCGAATGCTTTCCATTAAACGTTGATAGTAACGAAGGTTATGAATGGTATTTAGGCGAGCGCCTAAGATTTCATTACAACGATCTAGATGATGCAAATACGATTTAGAATAGTTGCGACAAGTGTAACAGTCACACTCTGGATCTAGAGGTGTTGTATCTATTTTATGTTTCGCGTTTCGGATCTTGATCACACCGCCAGTCACAAATAGGTGTCCATTACGGGCATTTCGAGTGGGCATTACGCAATCGAACATATCAATACCACGGCGAACACCTTCTACTAGGTCTTCTGGTTTACCCACGCCCATGAGGTAACGCGGTTTATCTGTTGGTAATTGCGGGCAAGTATGCTCAAGAATGCGGTGCATATCTTCTTTAGGTTCACCCACTGCTAGACCACCAACTGCGTAGCCGTCAAAATCAATCTTAGTCAGACCTTCAACGGATACATCACGTAGATCTTCGTACACGCCACCTTGCACAATACCAAATAGCGCATTTGGATTTTCTAGTTTGTTGAAATGGTCACGAGAGCGTTGTGCCCAGCGTAGTGACATTTCCATCGATTTTTTTGCTTCGCTATGAGTTGCAGGATATGGCGTACATTCGTCAAAAATCATTACGATGTCAGAACCAAGGTCTTTTTGGATCTCCATAGACTTTTCGGCATCCATGAAGATTTTGTCGCCATTCACTGGGTTGCGAAAATGCACACCTTTTTCCGTGATTTTACGTAAGTCGCCTAAGCTAAATACCTGAAAACCGCCTGAGTCAGTAAGAATAGGACCTTGCCAATTCATAAAGTCGTGTAGGTCGCCATGCAATTTCATGACTTCTTGACCTGGTCTTAGCCACAAGTGAAAGGTATTACCTAGTAGAATTTCTGCGCCGGTTCCTTTTACTTCTTCCGGAGTCATACCTTTAACAGTACCGTAAGTACCTACAGGCATAAATGCAGGGGTTTGAACCGAACCACGTTCAAACTCCAATTGACCACGACGAGCTTTGCCGTCCGTTTTCTTTAGTTGAAATTTCACAAATTACTCCAATATGCCAGAGAAACAATCTGACGGTTAGTTTAGGACAACACGCTTACTTTTACCTTGTCCCAAAAAAGAGCGGTTATTAGCAGTTAAGCCTTATTCAATAAGTCTCTTAACCCTATCACCGCTCATAAAATGAATTGTATCTAACCGTTCACAGCAAACGAGAACGGTATCTAACTTTGCTTTTTTACTTGCCGGACTTTACCAACAAATCTTCGCTTATAATCCTAAACGAGTCACAAACATCGCATCGCCATAGCTAAAGAAACGATAGCTATGCTCAACCGCATGTTGGTAGGCTTGCATAACATTATCATATCCAGCAAATGCACTGACCAACATGATCAAGGTTGACTCAGGTAAGTGAAAATTAGTTAACAGACAATCGATTAACTGAAATTGATAACCCGGATAGATGAAGATATCGGTATCACCAAAGAAAGGTTTAAGTTCAGAGCCCTTTTTCACCGCATCTTGCGCCGCACTTTCTAGTGAACGAACTGAAGTTGTACCTACAGCAATGACTCGACCACCTTGCGCTTTGGTTTCGTTAATGGCGTCTACCACCTCTTGAGTCACTTCGACATACTCAGCATGCATGTGATGCTCAAGAATATTGTCAACGCGTACAGGTTGGAATGTACCTGCGCCAACATGCAAAGTAACGAACGCAAGTTTTGCGCCTTTAGCTTTAATTTTAGCTAAGATTTCATCATCAAAATGCAGCCCAGCCGTAGGGGCAGCTACCGCACCCGGCTTAGCGTTGTACACGGTTTGATAACGCTCTTGATCGGAATCTTCATCAGGGCGATCAATGTAAGGCGGCAGTGGCATGTGCCCGACTTCTTCTAGGATCTGCAATACGGCTTTGTCTGAAGTAAAACGAATCTCAAACAGCGCATCGTGTCTTGCCACCATCACTGCTGAGTATTGATCTTTGTCGCCAAGCAACAACTCAGTACCCGGCTTAGGAGACTTAGAGGCACGCACATGCGCTAAAACAGTGTGTTCATCGACCATTCGCTCAACTAACACTTCAATCTTGCCGCCACTGGCTTTACGACCAAAGACACGTGCAGGAATCACTCGGGTATTATTGAATACTAGCAAGTCTCCTTCGTTAACAAGATCTAAAATATCAGTGAAGTGTTTATCCTGAACCTCACCGCTATTACCCGTCAGTTGCAGTAAACGGCTCGAAGTACGATCCGGCGTCGGATAACGTGCGATCAATTCATCGGGTAGGTCAAAATGAAAATCAGAAACTTGCATGGCGAATAACGATCCTAGGCTAAATATTTTGCAGGGCGCTAGTATAGATTGCCACCAGACAAGATCAAGGAAAGATAAAGAAGTCGTTGATTAAAGCCCTCTATTACACGCCATTTGCAAGCAATAGAGGGCGAAATGGTAAACTTAACGTCGTTGGAAATGTCTTCTAAAGGCGACGGCTGATAACAACAATAACCAGATAAAGTGCACACTGCCTGAATCGGAATCCGATCCGCCACAATCCACAAATACCGTTTCGCTTTCGTCACAGCCTCCCTCTTCAGGTAAGGCTTCGTCATCCTCAGAAGATTGAGCGTTTTGAATGAAATTAGGCGGAGTCACTGTGTCTGACGGCAGTTCTTCACTGTCCACCACTTGGTTAATCCAGTCATAAAAATAAGACACTTTGGTATGGAAACTCGGGATAGTCACCGAGCCACAAACAGGCAAGATAAATGGCGCACCACTGACAATACCAATTTGATACTCAGTGCCATCTAGACTAGACAGTAACGCGCCACCAGAGTCACCAATACAGGCAGAGTTGCCATACACCTTGCCATCATCTTCCGCATCAGTATTGGGATCATCAAATTGTTCAAGCTGAGTCGGATTGGTACAGATTTTGGTTGGATCTATCGCCGAAGAAATAAAATCGGGGGTATCTTTACCCTCTTCCAGACGAGCAAAACATTCATCAATGGGGTAAAACGCTTGGGATGTAGTTTGCAGTTGTAGCTCTACAGCATCTCCCCAAGGGTCATACACATCCGTACTACCCCAACCATGTATTTGTACATTTTCAGGCCTGGCCACATTGCTTTCTGTTGGCCACTGGGAAATTAATTCAAGCTCAAGCGCTGCCATCACTTCAGGACTGGCTAAGGTTGCTGGTGTGATATCGGGTAACGGATATTTGATCCTCAACAAAGCAATATCGTTTGATAGCTCAGTATTGATTTGTTCAACATCACCATTGGTTACTTCGACACTACTTAGCCTTTGATAGTCACTGTGCACCACCACATGTGACACATCCACAAAGTTGGTAATGTCACCGCTAATATCAGTCTCTAAATTTGCCGCGCTATGCGTAATGGTGAGCTCTCCGGGACGAGCAACATAGTAATCACCCGCATTGGTGCCATCTTCACCGGGAAATACCACACAGTGCGCCGCGGTTAAAATCCACTGCTCACGAATCAAAGTTCCGCTACATAACGGAAATTCCGCCATATGACTTGAGCGAATGGTGACTCGATACTCGGCATCGAACACATCATCACCCAATGTAACCGCTTGGGCTCCGGTGACCATTGATAAGCCTATGGTCGATAAAATCCATTTTTTCATCATTGATTCCATTTCTAAATATCTTTAACTAGCAGACAAAATCGTCACTACCCCGTTTAAAAATGGAATAGGCTGTTACAAAAAAGTAGTTATCTGCGACAAACAATTGTTAGTTGCGATCAAGATCACAAAATGTGCAACTGGATCAAAGCGATAAAAGAAGCCGATAAATCCTCCCCAATAAAGAAAAGCAACGAATTTGCTCAAATGTTAGGAGTAAATCAAAGTAAAAATACGCCCTGATTACTATAGTTAAATCAGATGTATTACTTCGGAACTTGCTAGGAGATCATTATGATAAAAATTGTCGATCTTATGACTCGCAACCCCTATACACTGTTGCGTTCCAACACCCTTGCCGATGCACAAAAGCTCATGACCGAACACGAAGTTAGACACGTACCTGTGGTTGATGTGGATGACAAGTTACTGGGACTCGTTACACACAGAGACATACTTGCCGCTCAAGACTCTAACTTGCAATCCGGTGCTGAAAACAACAACTACACTCTGCAAACGCCACTTAACCAAGCGATGTCGAAAAACGTCATTACGGTGAGCCCTTATGCGGGTCTAAAAGAAAGCGCCTTAATGATTCAAAAACGCAAAGTAGGCTGTTTGCCAGTGGTGGAAAATGGAAAACTGGTAGGCATTATCACTGACAGTGACTTTGTGACTATCGCCATCAACTTACTGGAACTGCAAGAAGAAGTGGAACCCGTCGAAGTAGGCACATAAAAAAAGCCACATCAGTTATGATGTGGCTTCATCGTTGTTATGTTAACGCGCTACTGCAACAGCGGTTATTGTTGTGGGCGCATTGCAGGGAATAGAATCACGTCACGAATAGTGTGCGTGTTAGTAAATAGCATCGTTAGACGATCGATACCAATACCTTGGCCTGCTGTTGGTGGTAGACCATGCTCTAGTGCAGTAATGTAGTCTGCATCGTAGTACATTGCTTCATCATCACCCGCATCTTTTGCATCAACTTGCGCTTTAAAGCGCGCATCTTGGTCTTCTGCATCATTAAGCTCAGAGAAACCATTTGCCACTTCACGACCACCGATAAAGAACTCAAAACGGTCAGTGAAGAATGGGTTGCTGTCACTACGGCGTGCCAGTGGAGAAATATCCGCTGGGTAACCTGTGATGAAGGTAGGTTGAATCAGTTGAGGCTCAGCCGTTTCACCAAAGATCTCTTCAAGAAGTTGACCACAAGTCCAGAACGTTTCTACTTGAACGTGAACCGATTTGGCAATCGCCACCATCTTGTCACGGTCTTGAATGTCTTCTTCAGTCATTGCTTGAATTTCAGCATGATCTGGGTTGTATTGTTTAATCGCTTCAAACATGCTCATACGTGCATATTTGCCACCAAACTCAACCGTTTCATCGCCGTAAGGCATTGCTGTTGAACCAAGAACTTCAACCGCTACTGTGCTTAGCATCTCTTCAGTCAGATCCATTAGATCTTTGTAGTCAGAGTAAGCTTGGTAGAATTCCATCATAGTGAATTCTGGGTTGTGACGTGGAGAAAGACCTTCGTTACGGAAGTTACGGTTGATCTCAAATACACGGTCAAAGCCACCCACAACCAAACGCTTCAAGTAAAGCTCTGGTGCGACACGTAGGTACATGTCGATATCAAGTGCGTTGTGGTGAGTGATAAATGGACGTGCGGTTGCGCCGCCAGGAATCACGTGCATCATTGGCGTTTCGACTTCTAGGTAGCCTTTACCACTCATAAAGTTACGAATAGCAGACACTAGCTTAGAGCGAATAATAAACGCATGGCGAGAATCTTCGTTTACGATCAAATCAACGTAACGTTGACGGTAACGCATCTCTTGGTCAGTTAGGCCGTGGAATTTTTCTGGTAGTGGACGAAGCGCTTTAGTCAGCAATTCGTACTCTTCCATGTTCACGTAAAGATCGCCTTTACCTGATTTATGTAACGCACCTTTAATACCGATAATGTCGCCGATATCAAGACCTTGGTACTGTGCTTTAAGCGCTTTTTGTACGTCTTTAGCTGCGTAACCTTGGATACGGCCAGAAGTTTCTTGGATCACTAAGAAAGGACCACGTTTTGCCATGATGCGACCTGCAACAGCCACTACATGGTTCAGTTCTTCTAACTCTTCTTTGGTTTTCTCACCAAACTGTGCTTGAAGGTCACCGGCTAGGCTGTCACGACGAAAGTCGTTAGGGTGACCGTTTGCCTTGCACTCCTTGCGGATTGAATCTAGTTTCGCGCGGCGCTCTGCAATCAGTTTGTTTTCATCAATTTGAACTTGCTCAGTCATATTTAACCCTTATTACAGTCCAGACTTAAGGCTGGCTTCGATAAATTTGTCTAGGTCGCCGTCTAAAACGGCTTGCGTATTTCTGTTTTCTACACCAGTACGAAGATCCTTGATACGAGAATCATCCAGTACGTATGAGCGAATTTGGCTGCCCCATCCGATGTCGGATTTGGCATCTTCGTTTGCTTGTTTCTCAGCATTTTGTTTTTGCAGTTCAAACTCAAACAATTTTGCGCGTAGCTGCTTCATTGCTTGGTCTTTGTTTTTATGCTGAGAACGGTCATTCTGACATTGAACCACGATATTGGTTGGTACGTGCGTAATACGTACCGCAGACTCAGTGGTGTTAACGTGCTGACCACCAGCACCAGAGGCGCGGTATACGTCAATGCGAAGATCAGATGGGTTAATATCGATCTTAATGTTGTCATCAATCTCAGGATAAATAAATGCAGAAGCAAATGAGGTATGGCGACGACCACTGGAATCAAATGGTGATTTACGCACTAAGCGGTGTACACCGGTTTCAGTACGCAGCCAACCATAAGCGTATTCGCCCGCAACGCGCACTGTTGCGCCTTTAAGGCCAGCAACATCACCGTCAGACACTTCGATAACTTCAACTTTAAAGCCTTTCGCTTCAGCCCAACGTAAGTACATACGCAGCATCATTGAAGTCCAATCTTGCGCTTCTGTACCACCAGAGCCTGATTGCAAATCGATGTAGCAATCAGAAGCATCGTGGTCGCCAGAGAACATGCGGCGGAATTCTAACTTGTTCAGTTTAGTTTCCAGCTCAGCCAGTTCAGGCTCGATTTCATCAAAAGTTTCTTGGTCTTCTTCTTCAACCGCTAACTCTAGCAAGCCATCCACATCTTCGACACCTTGATCTAGTAAATCAATGGTTTCAACGACAGCTTCTAGTGATGCACGTTCTTTACCTAACGCTTGAGCACGTTCAGGTTCGTTCCATACATCCGGTTGTTCAAGTTCTGCATTTACCTCTTCTAGACGCTCTTTCTTAGCGTCATAGTCAAAGGTACCCCCTCAGGACATTAGTGCGTTCAGACACATCCTGTAGGCGGTTTTTGATCGGATTGATTTCAAACATTATTGGCCAATACTTTGAATAGAAAATAACCGCGGAATTTTACTCAAAAATGTGAGCAAGATACAGAAATATTTTAAAGATAGTGAATTATATTGTGGATAGTTTTAAGCCACTAGATTAAGCAACATCAATATGCTCCACCATCAACTGCAGCGATTGGTTGCCTCTAAACTCATTGATATCAAGGCGATAAGCCATGCGTACTTTGGTTGTTGCCGGATCCGGCCAGCGGCGCAAGTCAACATTAAAAGCAATCGCATCCAGCATAATGTTGGTGCCGTGCGATTTATGCAGTGGCTCAAGCATCAACTTAAGATGTTTTTCACCGACCAATTTCTGATGTAAAACTTTAAATTCACCATCAAAAATAGGCTCAGGAAATGCTTGTCCCCATGGACCACCATTACGGATTTCCATTGCGGTGTGCATAGAAAACTCTTCTGGTGTCAATTCACCATCCGAAAGTACGATACCTTTTAAGGCATCTTCTCCCACTTCATCGCGTACGGCTTTATCAAACAATTCACTAAACTGCTTAAAGTCTTGCTCTTTAATGGTTAAGCCTGCCGCCATGGCGTGCCCACCGAATTTTAAAATAAGCCCGGGATTTTGCACGTCGATTTTATCGAGTGCATCACGCATATGCAGCCCTTTAATAGAGCGACATGAGCCTTTAATTAAGCCATCTCCGCCATCGGCAAAAGCAATCACAGGACGATGGAATTGATCTTTAATGCGGGAGGCTAAAATACCAATCACCCCTTGGTGCCAATCATGTTGGAACAAGGTGATGCCATAAGGCATCTCTTGGTCTTTACTAAACTGAATTCGCTCGCAAAAAGCCATTGCTTCTTGCTTCATGCCATCTTCTATTTCACGGCGAGTAATATTGAGAGCATCTAATTCGGTAGCCATGCGTCTTGCGGCATGAATGTTGTTACTCATTAACAACTCAACCCCAAATGACATGTCATCCAATCGCCCTGCGGCATTGATTCTAGGGCCTAAAGCAAAACCAAAATCAGAGGCAACCAAACGGCCTGGGGTTCGTTTCGACACTTCGATTAAAGCTTGTATACCCGGGCGACCATGTCCGGCGCGAATGCGCTGCAGACCTTGGTGCACCAGTATGCGATTGTTCTCGTCTAATGCCACTACGTCAGCCACCGTACCTAGCGCCACCAAATCCAGAAATTCGGTAAGATTGGGCTCGGCAATGCCCATTTGTGCAAACCAGCCTTTTTTGCGCATCAGTGCTCGTAGCGCAATCATCAAATAAAACGCCACCCCGACACCGGCTAATGATTTAGACGGGAAACCACATTCATTTAAATTTGGGTTCACCATAGCGTCGGCATTGGGCAAGACATGTCCCGGTAAGTGGTGATCGGTCACCAGTACCTGAAGACCATTTTCTTTGGCAAACCGTACCCCTTCAATGGAGGAAACGCCATTATCGACCGTCATGATCACATCAACGCCCATCTCAATCGCTTGTTCCACCACTTCAGGGCTAAGGCCATAGCCATCTTCAAAACGGTTTGGCACCAAATAATCAACGTTATTCGAGCCTAGCATGCGCAGTGCCATAACCGATAACGCCGAAGATGTTGCGCCATCGGCATCAAAGTCACCCACCACAATAATGCGCTTATTGTTTTGAATGGCAGCAAACAACAACTCTGCGGCGGACTCGATACCAAATAGTTTTTGTGGGGCTAGCAAACCCTTTGCACCTCGCTCTAGTTGCGAGATGGATTCAATTCCGCGAGCCGCATAAATGCGTCTCATCAATGCAGATAAAGAAGTTGGCAGGCTTGAGATATCCGCAAGAGGACGGCGTTTAATTTCGATCATGTGCTATCAATATTGTTCTGGAGTAATAAAAAAGCGCTGTAATAACAGCGCTTCGATACATCATATTAGTTTTGAGATTGCAGTCTGGCTAGTAAATCTTTTGGCGATAAGTAACCGCCTACATTAATGCCTTTCGAGGTATACACCGCAGGAGTACCTGACACCCCAACAGATTTACCGACTTGGTAATGTTTGGTAATGATCGATTGGCACTGCTTGATATTGTCCGTTGAGACTTCGGCATTTTTGCCACGTAGCTTCATATCACTCATGGCTTGAGCAGGGTCGTCATGACACCAAATGTTCGCCATTTGTTGCGCCACTTGACTTTGTGGGCCTGAACGAGGGAACGCAAGGTAACGTACTGTAATACCTAGTTTATTGTATTCATCCATTTGGCGATGCAGTTTTAAACAGTAGCCGCATGACGTGTCAGTAAAGACAGTCACTACGTACTTCTCATCTTTAGCTTTATAGACAATCATTTCATCGCTAAGACTTTCTAATTGAGCTGCAATTTTAGGACCAAGACGCGCCGCAGTCACATCTTTAAAATTGCCATCATCATCGAGTGAATATAGCTTACCCGGAATAAAGTAATCGCCTTTTGGCGTGGCATAGAAAGTACCTTGATTGGTGGTCACTTCCACTAAACCATCAATACCCAGAGATTCCACTTCGGTGACAGAGACGCCAATTTTAGCAAATCGCTCTTTAATTTGGGCTTCATCAAACTTTGCTGCACTAACACTAAATGCAATTAACGAGCAGATAAGTAAGCTAAAAACTCGACATAAACTCTTCATACAATTTCCTACTAAATAAAAAATATTGAGTGCGATTAGTTGTTGTTAATATCACGCTCTTGGATGGTGTTGCTGATGGATCTGTTTTAGTCGTTCGGTAGCAACATGAGTATAAATTTGGGTAGTAGATAGATCACTATGCCCTAATAACATCTGTACGACACGTAAATCAGCCCCATAGTTCAATAAATGGGTCGCAAAAGCATGCCTCATAACGTGTGGTGACAAAGTCTCGGTATCTATGCCTGCTATCAAAGCATAGTACTTTATGCGGTGCCAAAACGTTTGACGGGTCATTTGTCGAGCACGTTTACTGGGAAAAACCACATCCGAAGAGTGCTCTCCCATTAACGCAGATCGTCCTTGGGTCAAAAAACGTTCAATCCAATCAATGGCATTTTCGCCCATAGGTACTAGACGCTCTTTTCCGCCCTTACCCACAACGCGCACCACACCTTGACGTAAACTCATGTTTTCCATCGTCAAACCCACCAGCTCAGAGACGCGCAATCCAGTGGCGTATAACAGCTCTAACATCGCTTTGTCACGAAGCTCGATAGGATCATCGACATTAGGCGCACTGAGTAAACTCTCAACTTGTTGTTCGCTAATATCTTTCGGTAAACGTTTTGGTAATTTAGGGCGAACCAATAACACACTAGGGTCATCCGCGCGTACTTTTTCACGATACAGATATTGAAATAAACGACGCATTGCCGACAGCATGCGCGCACGACTTGATTGAGCAAACTTCTGCTCAGCCAACCACACCTGATATTCCAATAACTTTTCAGGGCTTACAGAGGTGAGATCTGAATCATTATGATCTAACCATTGAGAAAGCTTGCTCAAATCTAAACGATAGGAAGCTAAGGTATTTTCTGATAAACCTTTTTCCATCCATATAGCGTCTAAAAATTGTTCTATAAGATTCTGATTTAACAAGCTAAAAGACCTATGGTTCTCAAAATAATAGCCTAAAGTATACAAGCATAACTGTGATTGCTAGAGCGGAACACTGAAACTTATTAAAAATAAGGGTAGAATCAAAAGTATGACAATTAGCTGTAATAAAAATAATGAAAATAGGACTATTTTTCGGCTCTACTACCTGCTATACCGAAATGGCTGCGGAAAAAATTCAAGACATTATTGGAAGTGAGATTGTAAATCTACACAACGTAAAAGATACGCCACTTGCCAAAATGAACGATTATGATTTTTTGATTCTCGGCATTTCCACATGGGATTTCGGTGAACTTCAAGAGGACTGGGGCGCATTATGGCAAGACATCGATGGCATACCGCTAACCGACAAGCACGTCGCATTGTTCGGCTTAGGGGATCAAGAAGGATATGGCGAATGGTTTCAGGATGCGATGGGACTACTTCATCAGCAGCTTCAGCCAAGCAATCCTAACTTTATCGGCTACTGGCCTACCGATGGGTACGAATTTGCAGCATCAAAGGCATTAACCGCCGACGGTACTCAATTTGTCGGCCTTGCTCTTGATGATGCAGCGCAATATGAATTAACCGATGAGCGGATTGCCGCTTGGTGTGAGCAAATTCTTACCGAATATGCCGACACCTTGTAAGCAATAGACTCATTGATAAGTACGGAGGTGCCGTAATCGCCTCCTTGTCACGCGCCACTGCCACTTCTGCTCACATAACTTTTTATCACCAATACCCTTAACCTTCCCAAAACCAAAAGCCTTTAATCGATGAAAGCCAGCACTAAAGATTTTCAGTTTAAACAATTTACTATTTGGGGTGGTCACAGCGGCATGCCCGTGAGTACCGATGGTGTTCTATTAGGCGCTTGGGCCACACTCTCTGGCTGTCAGCATCTTTTAGATATTGGCACAGGTACAGGATTATTGACGCTGATGTGCGCGCAAAGGCAGCCCAAGCTAACGTTGACTAGCATTGATATCGACCCGCATGCCATTGAGGCAGCGCAGACTAATTTTTCTGCCAGCCCCTGGGCAGATCGCATCACTTTACAACACCATGATGTGATTGCTTTTAGTCGTGATAACTTAGCTAAGTTTGATGGCATCATATGCAATCCCCCTTATTTTAACTCGGGCGAACAGTCAGCCTTAGCCAGCAGAGCCACCGCCAGACACACAGCCACCCTGCCTCACCCTGAATTATTACGCTGTTGTGGGGAGCTTCTGCAAGACCAAGGAAGGGCCAGTTTTATCTTGCCTAGCCTAGAAGCTGAGCAATTTATCGAGCACGCTGTCGCGCAACAATGGCAATTAACTCGACTGTGCAAAGTAAAAACTACCGCCAGAAAAAATCACTCGCGCTATTTATTTGAGCTACAACTAAAAGGGTGCGAGCACACAAAAACCGACCAAAGTGAGCTGATCATTCATCAAAACGAGCACTACAGCGCTCAATTTGTTGCTTTAACACAGAGTTTTTACCTAAAGATGTAAATAAGAGTGTGACCAGCATCACCATTAAACTATAATACTTTCTTTTATCATCCACCCGTTTGCGGAGCACTGCAGTGTTAAGAACTTTTGCTGAGTTAGATTTAGACCAATCCCTTATTAAAGCCATAGAAGAAATAGGCTTTGAGAGACCAACAAAAGTACAAAGTGAAGCCATTCCTCAAGCATTGGACGGAAAGGACATCCTTGCATCTGCACCAACAGGAACAGGTAAAACCGCCGCTTTTGTACTTCCAGCGTTACAATATCTCTTGGATTTCCCACGTCGTCGTGGCGGCCCAGCTCGCGTATTAATTCTAACGCCAACCCGTGAATTAGCGATGCAAATCACCGAGCAAGCTAAACAGCTGGCTAAATATACCAACTTGAACATTTTCACCATTACTGGTGGTGTTATGTATCAAGATCACGCTGATATTCTGTCCACTACTCAAGATATCGTAGTGGCGACACCAGGACGCTTGATGGAATACATCAATGCGGAACGATTTGATTGTCGCGCTATCGAATGGTTAATTTTGGATGAAGCTGACCGTATGTTAGATATGGGCTTTGGCCCGGTTGTGGATCGTTTATCTAACGAATGTCGCTGGCGTAAACAAACCTTATTGTTCTCTGCCACGCTTGAAGGTAAAGGTGTAGCAGGTTTCACTGAAGATCTATTAAAAGATCCGGCAGAAATCGATGCGCAGTCATCACTAAAAGAGCGTAAAAAAATTCAGCAATGGTATCACCGTGCTGATGACGCAGAACATAAACTTGCCCTGCTAAAACACATTATTACTGAGCAAGCGGAAAGAAGCATCATCTTCTTAAAAACCCGTGAACGCCTTGCTGAGTTACGCCAACAACTGGATAGCGCTCAAATTCCATGTAGCTGGATTCAGGGTGAAATGCCGCAAGATCGTCGTAACAACGCCATTGCCCGTTTCCGTGATGGACAAGTGAATGTGCTGCTCGCAACCGATGTTGCCGCGCGTGGTATTGACCTGCCAGACGTAAGCCACGTAATTAACTACGATCTACCTCGTACTGCCGATGTCTACTTACACCGTATTGGTCGTACAGCACGTGCAGGTAAAAAAGGAAATGCGGTTTCTCTTGTTGAAGCGCACGATCAACCTATGATTGAACGTGTAGAACGATACACAAAAGAAGCCATCAAAGAGCGTTTCGTTAAAGATCTTCGTCCAAAACACAAGAAACCTGTGTTCAAGAAGAAAAAGAAGCCCGCCGCTAAAGCTGCGACTAAAGCTAAGAAGAAGAAAAAATAATACTCATCCCCCGACCTTAGCGTCGGGGATTTTTTTATCTGGCTATTTGCTCCAATACTAATGCTAATGGCAATACGGCAGAGCTACTCAATCACTAAGCTGCCGTCTGCATTAAATTGCCAAGAATCAGCGTGCGCCACTTCCCAATAATGACCATCAGGGTCTTTGAAATAACCACTATAACCGCCCCAAAACACTCTCTGAGCAGGTTTAACCAAACTGCCCCCTGCTGCTACCGCCTGCTCTAATATCTCATCGACTTGATGCTGCTGCTTAGTATTGTGCGCTAAAGTCATGACTGGCGAAGCCATTGTTGCACCTTCCGCTAACTCGATACCTACCTCTTCGGCCAGTTTTGTTAATGGATAGAGTGCTACACAAACACCAGAGGTTTGAAAAAAGACAATATCTTGATCTTCGGTATAAGACGAAGGAAAACCAAGCGCAGAATAAAAATCATAAGAACGCTTCAGATCGGCGACACCTAACGTAATAATGCTGACTCGCGGTTCCATAGCTACCTCGGCTTTTTAAATTTAAGAATGGTGTTGTAAGGATAGCGACTAAAGTTGTGCCTTCCATCGCTGCTTGCTGATTTTATACAGACAGTGCCAACTCAGATTAGAATTCACATCAAGCCGTGGGTGCTGAAAATTAGCATGGGTATCTTGCATCCCCACTTTTTGCATTACCTTTTGAGAAGGCAAATTCACCAAAGCGGTAAGGCTATAAATGACATCGACATGCATACGCTCAAAGGCATAATACAATACCGCTGTAGCGGCTTCAGTGGCAAAGCCTTTGCCCCAATGACGCTCATTTAGACGCCATGCGATTTCTTTAAACGGTTTAGTTAAAATCCCATCATCAATGGATCTTTGCTGCAAACCCAATATACCCACAAACTGCTCCGTCGACTTTTCTTCGACTACCCACATACCCCATTGCTGCTGTTGCAACTCTTCGGATAAACGTCTTGCTGACTCAATACTTTGCAGTGGAGTTAAGGTGCTAGGAAAAAATCGCATCACATTTGGGCTCGCATTCATTTGTACAAATGCATCGAAGTCGCAGGGCTTCCAAGGTCTTAATCGCAATCTATTTGTTTGCAGGATCATAGATGCGCCCCTTAGTGATTTTAAAGATAAGGAAAGTGAGGTAGGTATTGGGTATTGTCTGAGTACGGGATTGATATCAATGCGTACTCAGACGAAAAAGATTATCTTATTGCTGATCTCTTTTAAAGACTAACTCTCTGGCGGTTGAGTCTGTATCACTAAAATAGTAACCCGCACTATCAAATAGCTTTAATGCTTCGAGGCTGTCTACCTGATTTTGAATGATGTATTTCGCCATCATGCCGCGAGCTTTTTTAGCGAAGAAGCTAATCACTTTGTACTGACCATTTTTCAAATCTTTAAACACTGGCGTAATCACTCGCCCTTGTACATTTTTCGGTTTTACCGATTTGAAGTATTCGTTAGAGGCCAGGTTAATTAATAGGTCATCTCCTTGCGCCGCTAAGGTCTCATTCACCTTATCCGTGATTTGGTCACCCCAGAAATGGTATAAGTTGCTGCCTCTAGCGTTTTCTAATCTTGTGCCCATTTCTAAGCGGTAGGGCTGCATCAAGTCTAGTGGTCTCAATAAGCCATATAAACCTGACAACATGCGAAAATGCTGCTGAGCATAATCAAAGTCTTGCTCGCTAAAGCTCTCTGCTTCAAGCCCTGTATACACATCCCCTTTAAATGCAAAAATGGCAGGGCGAGCGTTGTCGGGGGTAAAAGTGGTGCTCCACTCTTGAAAGCGAGCCACATTCAATCCAGCGATTTTATCGCTGACTTTCATTAATTTTGAAATATCAGTCGGTGTCAGCTTTTTACAGATATTAATTAATTTTGCTGACTCAGAGATGAATTCAGGCTGTGTATAACGTTCAGTTGCCAATGGCGACTCATAATCTAACGTTTTTGCAGGTGAGACTAAAATCAGCATATCGATGTCCTTTACTTAAAAATGCTTACCCTATTGCACTAGAGTATAAAAAAAGCCGCGCTAAGTCAGCACGGCTTTCACTATTGTTTTAATCGGAGAATTCGATTACTTGTTGCGTTCCACTTGCGCTTTTAGCTCTTCGTAATCATCCCAGATCCCTTCTTCAAGCTGAGAATGAAGCTCAGGGTAGTTTCTCGCATCAAAGGTTGGCACAACACCGGCTTTTAATTGCTGGTTATAGTCTTTAGCCAATTTCACCACTATACCTGACAGTAACAAAATCGCGACCATGTTCACTATCGCCATTAAGCCCATAGAAACATCGGCCATAGCCCAAACAACCGGTAGGGTTGCCACTGCGCCAAATAAAACCATACCCAATACAATAACGCGGAAGATATTCAAACCCGCTTTATGGCTGTGTCGTAAGAAAATAAGGTTAGTTTCAGCGTAAGAGTAGTTGGCAATGATAGAGGTAAAGGCGAAGAAGAAAATCGCTACCGCAATAAAGATACTGCCCCACTGACCGACTTCAGCGCTCAATGCTCGCTGAGTCAATTCGATCCCCGTAAACTCACCATGTGGTACATATTCACCAGAGACTAAGATAATGGCGACCGTTGCCGAACAAATCACAATGGTATCGGTAAATACGCCAAGCATTTGTACATAACCTTGCGAGGCTGGGTGTGGCGGATAAGGCGTTGCTGACGCTGCCGCATTTGGCGCGGAACCCATACCGGCTTCGTTAGAAAACAAACCACGTTTAATGCCGTTGATCATCGCTTGCGCGATTGCATAGCCAACACCACCAGCGGCCGCTTCTTGCAGACCAAAGGCACTCTTAAAGATAAGCGAGATAACATCAGGCACTTTATCTAAGTTACTGAACATCACAAATAGCGCTAAACCTAAATAGGCCAACGCCATAACAGGTACAACAAGTTCAGCGGTACGAGCAATTTTGCGAATACCACCAAAAATAACGAACGAAGAGATCGCAACAATGATCACACCGCCAATCAATGCATTTCTGTCAAAGGAAAATTCACCAACCGACATTGGGTGCGCTTGAATTTCAAAAGCATTAATAACAGCGCCAACAATCGAGTTTGCTTGCACCGCATTAAAGACTAAACCAAAGGCAATGATTAGAAATACTGAGAACAGTACCCCCATCCAACGCATACCTAGGCCTTTTTCCATATAGTATGCAGGGCCGCCACGGTAGTTACCGTCGCTATCTTTGGTTTTGTATAACTGCGCTAAAGAGCTTTCGGCAAATGAGGTTGCCATACCGAGCATAGCGATAAGCCACATCCAAAAAATGGCGCCAGGACCACCCACGGTCAGTGCTACCGCAACCCCCGCCATATTGCCGGTACCCACGCGAGCAGCCAGACTGGTACAAAGTGCTTGGAAAGATGAAATGCCCGCACTGTCTGCTTTACGACTATTTTTTAAAACACTGAACATGTGCCCAAAATGTCTAAATTGGATAAAGCCAAGACGTATGGTGAAGTAGATACCACCACCAACAAGTAGATAAACGAGAATCGATCCCCACAGAAGATCGTTCATTAGATAAATTATATCAGCCACATAAACCTCGTATGCAAAGGGACTCTATGAGAGCAAATGAATGGTTGCTACTTGGTTTTTTATATTTATACCAATCGCAGTCATTAACTTATCAGCCTAGCTTATTCAAATGCTTTGTTCCGAGCATTTTCCCTTGGCTATTTCTGAGCATTTAATTGCTTTGATGGGTATCAGACCTGAGTAGTGTAGAAGGCAAACCGTCCACTTCATACCATTCTTGGAATTTAATTTTGCGTGTGCATCATGCCGATATAAATCTGATAAATCAAATTACACCCTTTTATGCTTGTTTTTTATACAATTACGCTATCTCATAGTGTAATTATCATCACCATTGACACATTATTTTTACTTTTTGTACATATTTGCTAAACACATCAAAGATACCATCATGCTGTTTATGATAATAATGTCGTTAAGTTTGCTAGATGGTCAAAGTATCTGATTGTCCATCATCAATACAAACTGAAAGTACTTAATTACAACTAAAAGGGATAGCTTATGGATGGCTTGCAACTTGATAGTATCTTTGATGAATCAGAAGCGCGGACTCCTCGCAGAACCCGCTCAAAACCCGTAAAACGTAAATGGCGTGAAATTGAAGCAATAAAAGATCGTCAAAAACTTCAAAAGGAATTGATGGATTTGGATGTGTGCAGCAGTTATCGATTAGAAGACATTCAGTTATAAACGAACAAACGTAGCCCTTGAGCTAAGTTTGCTCCTATTCGATACACTCTAAACAGCAAAAGGATGGGGCTTCCCCATCCTTTTTTAATATTCAGCAAAATTTAACAGAGTTCTTTATCAACCTGTTTCACTCGATCGGCCAATTGCTTGTATTTGTCGGCAATGGTTTCACCAAATACAGGATCATCTTCTTGATCCCCCCATTTAGTTTCCAAATATTGCCAATCCGCGGTAGTCAGAGTTTTATTCAGTAAGGGCAAAATTTCATGCTCTTCCAGATCAAGATGCTGCTTTTGACTGCGAATGAAGGTATTAAGTTGTTCGGCGAAAATATCTAATGGTACGACAGCATCTTGCAAGATCATGTCGACCATATCTAAAAACTCATGAGTGGTCTTAGAGAGTGCAATGTGCTCAGCTTCTAGATTACTGATTGTTTCATCCTTACCGTACTTCTCATTAAAGTAATGATAAATAAGAT
Organism: Vibrio halioticoli NBRC 102217; assembly: GCF_000496695.1. Lineage (GTDB taxonomy): Bacteria > Pseudomonadota > Gammaproteobacteria > Enterobacterales > Vibrionaceae > Vibrio > Vibrio halioticoli. Next base: position 2,983 of record NZ_BAUJ01000034.1, on the reverse strand, counting down.
CTTCTTTGGGATGATGCGTTCTCTCAGAATGTTCGCAAAGGTAATCAACTATCTCTTTTAATAGAGAATAATTGATTGGCTCCTCCCTTTTCACCTGTTTCAGCTTTCTTTTCAATATTGCCAGCAAACGTATCATATAATCGTGTTCGCGCTGGATTCTTTCAATCATCATGATCTATTCCTCCATACCTACAACTGTTTAAAGTTTACGCGATTATACTCGATTGTGTTTTAAGTATTTTTTAAAAGAGTGAAGGATGAGATCTCGGTATTTGCCAATTGATTGCGGTTTTACCTTGTTGCTCTAAATATTGATTGGCTAATGAAAAGTGCTGACAACCTAAAAAACCACGCCTAGCCGATAATGGCGAAGGATGGCTTGAAGTCAGTACACAATGTTTAGCATGATCAATACAAGCGCCTTTCTTTTGCGCATGTGCGCCCCACAACATAAACACGATATGTTGCTGCTGGCTAACAAGGTATTCGATTGCATGTTGAGTAAAGGTTTCCCAGCCGCTTTTAGCGTGCGAATGAGCCTTACCTTGTTCAACCGTCAGTACAGTATTAAGCAGTAATACCCCTTGCTCAGCCCACGATTGTAGGTAGCCGTGATCAGGGATTTCAAATTCGGGAATATCTTGGGCAAGCTCTTTGTAGATATTGCGTAACGAAGGGGGGATTTTATTACCAGGCAACACAGAAAAGCTCAGGCCATGAGCTTGATTTGGACCATGGTATGGGTCTTGACCGAGAATAACGACTTTAACTGTTTCTAACGGTGTATTTTCAAATGCAGAAAACACATGCTCTGGTGATGGATATATGCATTTGCCGCATGATCGTTCAGCTTCAATAAATGCTTGTAAAGACGAGAAATACTCTTTTGAACGCTCTGTGTTTATGAAATCTTGCCAACTCAACCTTATCTACTCCGTTACGTTTGGTATTAGAGAAAATAGTGGCATATTGTTGGCAAATTAGATATCACTTCTTCTTAGGTGTTCGCTGAGGAGTTCGGTGATGTCCTTGCCCACGCTGAACTGGGCGGGCTTGAGGTAGTACAAAACTTGCATTAAACATGACACACTCCATAATGCGTAGTGACTTCGTCCGGTGCATTATGTGACTAAAGAAGTGTGCCAACAATCCGCTTATTTGCAAAATAAGTTACACAGAAAACGACCGCAGTGCTTGGATTTCATCCTGCCATCTTTCCGGTTCAATTGTTTCTAGGATCAGCGGAATTTCATCAAAGCGAGAGTCTTGAGAAATGTACTTAAAACACTCCCAACCTATCTCCCCTTCCCCTAATGAATGGTGTCTGTCGACCTTTCCACCCAATGCTATTTTTGAATCATTAATGTGCATTGCACGTAAATAGTGCATACCGACAATACGATCAAATTCGGCAAAAGTATGTTCACAAGCTTCGGCCGTTCTTAGATCGTAACCCGCAACAAAAGTGTGGCAAGTATCAAGACAAACCCCAACACGGCTTTTATCTGCAACTTGCTCAATAATTTCGGCTATATGTTCAAATTTCCAGCCAAGATTGGTGCCCTGTCCGGCGGTATTTTCTATTACTGCAATCACATTCGGCACAGCTTGATGCGCCAGATTAATAGACTCGGCAATGCGCGCTAAACATTCACTTTCGGAGATCTTTTTCAAATGACTACCAGGGTGAAAATTTAGCAAAGTAAGCCCAAGTTGTTCGCAACGCTCCATTTCATCGATAAATGCTGCACGTGATTTTTCTAACTTCTCTTCTTCCGGCGCACCTAAATTAATCAGATAAGAATCATGGGGCAAAATTTGCTGTGACGAATAGCCTAAAGCGGCGCAATTTTTCTTAAAGGAATCGATGCTTTTTTGCGTTAATGGTTTTGCTACCCACTGACGCTGATTTTTGGTGAATAAAGCAAATGCGTTTGCGCCAATTTCTTTGGCTCTGATCGGTGCGTTTTCCACGCCACCAGCAGCAGAAACATGAGCACCTATAAATTTTTTATTTAACATGAAAACTCTCACTGACTTCAAAAAACGATAACTCTCAAACTGTTATGCTCAATCTGAATAGCAATGATTTTGATACAAATGTTGTTAAAAAACCACACATTCGCATTCAAATTCATACAAGTTGTTAATTTATATAGCGTAAGCTCATGAATTAACTAAAGATTGATCCTAATCATAGAAAATACCCTAAAAAAAATGCGGTTTTTAGTTGTTTTTTGACTTAAATCAATATTAAAATGGCAAACATGCAGTGAGCGAACTAAAAACGCTCCAAGTTTATCCGTAAATCTAACCCACATATGTGGCTGAGGAGAAATCATGATCAAAGGTATTCAAATTACAAAAGCAGCAAATGATGAGCTTTTAAACTCTATCTGGCTACTAGATTCTGAAAAGAACGAAGCACGTTGTGTTGTTGCAACGTCTGGTTATGAAGCAGATCAACTAATCGCAGCTTCAGATCTAGGTGACTTCGAAAGCCGTGAAGTAGCTATCGAAAAAGCACCTAAAGTAGAAGGCGGTCAGCACCTAAACGTGAACGTTCTTAAACGTGAAACTCTTCAAGATGCAGTTGCTCACCCAGAGAAATACCCACAGCTAACTATCCGTGTTTCTGGCTACGCTGTACGTTTCAACTCTCTAACTCCAGAGCAACAACGTGACGTTATCGCTCGTACTTTTACTGAGACTATGTAATTACTAGTTTTTAAGTAAATTGCGAAAAAAGCTTGGCACTAGCCAAGCTTTTTTTTGCTCTAAGCAAAATATAATACCAATCGTACTAAATAACTGGTCATTCTAGCTTGTTAAAATACTCGATAACGGCGTTAGAATTTTTGATTGTAGAATAACTACTTATCGAAAAATTTTGCCTTGTTCTCGAGCATTTTTCCTGCGCTAGTTCTGATCACTTACTTAGTGTGATTGGTATAAAAAAACGACACCGAAGCGTCGTTTTTCA
>NZ_BAUJ01000035.1 GCF_000496695.1 Vibrio halioticoli NBRC 102217 | reverse complement strand
GTTGCTTTCAAGGGTTACCCCTTTGAGCGAGTGGTGTATTCTAATGAGATAATTATCAGTGTCAACCACTTTTTTATTAATCATTTCATCTTTTTAGCACCACTTGTTGTCAGCGAAGTTTATCGTGACAACGGAGGCGCATTATAAGAATAAAACGCCCCCTGACAACCCCTAAAATGCAGTTTTTTTAATAAAACCGTTTGGTTGCTTATTTTTCAGACAAAGCAACCGGTTTCGTAGGTTTTATTAGCGAATAATCATCGCTATTAGCTTTGTTTCGCTACGATAGCATCGTCTTCAACACTTAACTCAATCACTTGTCCTGGTACAAATTTTCCAGAAAGTAGTGATTTAGCTAATGGATTTTCAACATACTGTTGGATTGCACGTTTTAATGGTCTTGCCCCATAAACAGGATCAAAACCAATTTGCGCAATTTTATCCAATGCTTCATCACTAATAGACATTTGGTAATCTTTCGCTTCCAAACGTTCTACCAATGCTTGCAACTGAATAGACGCAATATTGCGAATGTGTTTCTGTGCTAATGGATGGAATACCACACTTTCATCCACTCGGTTTAGAAACTCAGGGCGGAAATGATTTTTCACCACGTCCATCACTTGTTCTTTCATCTGAGCGTATGAGCTTTCACCAAATCCTGCATGGATTTCTGTTGAGCCTAGGTTAGACGTCATGATCAATACGGTGTTTCTGAAATCAACAGTACGACCTTGCCCATCGGTTAAGCGTCCATCATCCAATACTTGTAATAAAATATTGAATACATCTGGATGCGCTTTCTCTACTTCATCAAGCAAGATAACAGAATATGGACGACGTCTGACCGCCTCAGTAAGGTAACCGCCTTCTTCATAACCAACATAACCCGGAGGTGCGCCCACTAATCGAGCCACAGAATGTTTTTCCATGAACTCTGACATATCAATGCGCACCATTGCCTCTTCACTATCAAATAGGAAGTGAGCCAATGTTTTACACAGTTCGGTTTTACCTACCCCAGTTGGACCTAAGAATAAGAAAGAACCAATCGGTTTGTTTGGATCGGATAATCCCGCTCGGCTACGGCGTATAGCATCGGCCACCGCACTTACCGCTTCGTTTTGACCAATCACTTTTTGGTGTAGATCTTCTTCCATACGCAAAAGTTTGGATTTTTCTGCTTCCAACATTTTAGCGACCGGAATACCCGTTTGTTTGGATAGCACTTCGGCAATTTCAGCATCCCCTACTTTGTTTTTCAGTAAGGTCAGTTCTTTTTGCTCTGCATCAGAGGCTAACTGCAGCTGTTTTTCCAAATCCGGAATACGACCGTATTGCAATTCAGACATGCGATTCAGATCGCCTGCTCGACGCGCAAATTCAATATCTAAACGAGCTTGCTCTAATTCAGCTTTGATATCTTGCGTGCCCGATAGTGAGGCTTTTTCTGCTGTCCATACTTCATCTAGCTCAGCATATTGGCGCTCTTTGTCTGACAACTCTTCGTTGATCAAGGCAACCCGTTTACGACTGGCATCATCATCTTCTTTATTGAGCGCTTGTTGCTCCATTTTCAATTGGATGATTTTCCGATCAAGTTTATCCATCGCTTCCGGTTTTGAATCGATCTGCATACGAATAGAAGACGCCGCTTCATCAATCAAATCGATGGCTTTATCAGGAAGTTGACGATCAGACACATAACGATGTGACAAGGTAGCCGCCGCTACGATAGCTGGATCGGTAATATCAACATGGTGGTGAAGTTCATACTTCTCTTTTAAACCACGTAAAATGGCAATGGTATCTTCAACGCTAGGCTCATCCACCAGCACTTTTTGGAAACGACGTTCCAATGCCGGATCTTTTTCGATGTATTGTCTATGTTCATCCAGTGTTGTTGCGCCCACGCAGTGTAAATCACCACGCGCTAGAGCTGGTTTTAGCATATTACCGGCATCCATTGCGCCGTCGCCTTTACCTGCGCCCACTACGGTGTGCATTTCATCAATGAACAAAATGATATTGCCATTTTCTTGGGCTAGTTCGTTAAGCACTGCTTTTAAACGTTCTTCAAATTCACCGCGATATTTAGCACCTGCAATTAGTGCCCCCATATCTAAAGAAAGAACTCGACGTCCTTTTAGTCCTTCAGGGACTTCGTCATTGATAATTCGTTGTGCTAAACCTTCAACGATAGCGGTTTTACCCACACCGGGTTCACCAATAAGCACTGGGTTGTTTTTGGTTCTGCGCTGCAATACTTGAATGGTGCGACGGATTTCATCATCACGACCAATAACAGGGTCGAGTTTGCCTTGCTCGGCACGTTCAGTCAGATCAATGGTGTATTTGCTGAGTGCTTGTCTTTGATCTTCTGCATTAGGATCATCGACCTTTTGACCACCAGTGATCTTTTCGATGGCATCGATGATTTTTTTCTCGGTAACCCCTTGCGCTTTCAGCATTGGTCCAAGTTGACTGCCATCGTTAATTGCGGCTTGTAAAAATAGCTCTGAAGAGATGTAACTATCATTGCGTTTTTGCGCAAATTTATCACACAGGTTAAGTAATTTAGTTAATGTGGCAGAAACCTGTACATCAGCGGCCATACCACTGACTTTGGGAAAACTATTTAATTTATCGGAAAGTTGAGCGCGCAGTTGAACAAGGTCAACTTTTAGCATAGTCAGAAGCGGTCTTACACTACCACCCTCTTGATCGAGCAAAGAGAATAAAAGGTGGCTAGGTTCTATATATTGATGATCTCGACCTACAGCCAAGGATTGGGCATCTGAGAGGGCGGCTTGAAATTTGCCGGTTAGTCGATCATAACGCATATTGGCCTCCTGAGAGCAATTGATGACTAGGGTACCAACCGTATCGCTTTGTGATTGGTATACTAGTTATATGGGTGCTTGTAAGGCTAATTTCAAGTGCTACAGGAATTATGCGGGCAAACTATTCAATCCAAATAAAGCTAGATTGACGACCTGTTGAGGCTTGTCTGCGATAGGAAAAGAAACGTTCTTGATCTTGATAAGTACATAAGCCAGATAGTGAAACTTGCTCACAACCTGCTCTTTGTAATCGTAGTTTAGCCAGTAAAGGCAGATCAGCCATCCACTTACCCGGTTTGTGTTGATGAAACGCGAGCGCATCATCGCTATTTACTTGGATAAACTGCTCTCGGACTTCATCGCCCACTTCAAAAGCATGCAAACTAATGGCAGGGCCAATCCAAGCCACTACGGGACCTGTAAAGTGACTCAAGGTATTTTCTAAAATCCCTCCCACTAAGCCGCGCCAACCAGCATGTGCACTGGCTACTTTTGTTCCATCAGCACTGGCAAACAATACTGGCAGACAATCCGCAGTCATAACACTACACACTACGCCCGGCACTGACGTTACTAATGCGTCAGCTTCGATAGTTTCGGTCGTTGGCTCGGTTAGCTCAACTACTGTAGTAGAGTGAGTTTGATTCATCCATACAGGAGCTGACGGCATATTGCTTAATTGAGCAATATGATCGCGGTTTTTCTGCACCGTAACCGGATCATCATTAACATGCATCCCTAAATTGAGACTGGCAAAATCGCCCACAGAAAAACCACCTTTGCGAGTGGAGCTAATGGACTTTACGCAATCTGCTACGTTCCAATTGGGATGCAAGTAACTCATGATTAATATTCGTCTTCGTAGTTGTCGCGCATATCTTGGCGCAGCGCTTCAGCCATCTCAATCATGTCATCAGGAACAGGAGCGTGAAATTGCATTTCTTCACCTGTTGTTGGATGCACAAACTTCAACATAACTGCGTGCAGAGCCTGACGATCAAAACTGCGGATCATTGTGGTCAATTCTTCGGTTGCGCCTTTTGGAATACGTGCACGACCACCATAGGCGATATCACCTAGCAGTGGATGTTGTAAGTAAGACATGTGCACACGAATTTGGTGAGTACGGCCTGTTTCTAGGCGTAGTCGAATACGTGTGTGCTCACGGAAACGCTCAGCAACACGATAGTGAGTGATTGCTGGCTTACCAAATTCACTGACTGCCATTAAGATGCGTTTGGTTGAGTGACGTCCGATAGCTTTATCAATCATGCCACCAGCAGTCATTTTACCAATCGCAATCGCTTCGTATTCACGAGTAATACGGCGTTTTTGCAAGGTACGCACTAAGCGAGTTTGCGTAGGGACATTTTTTGCCACTACCATCAAACCTGTGGTGTCTTTATCAAGACGGTGCACAATACCGGCTCGCGGGACTTCGGCAATCTGAGGGTAATGATGCAATAGTGCATTCAATACCGTGCCATCTGGAGTACCTGCTCCTGGGTGAACTACTAAACCTCTTGGCTTATTGATCACTAATAGATCTTCGTCTTCATAAACAATGTCTAAAGGTATGTCTTGAGCTTCCCATCGTTCTTCATCTTCGATTTCAGCTACAACAACAATGTCCTCACCGCCCATTACCCTAACGCGAGCTTTAGTGACAACGGTACCATCAACGCTGACTTTGCCAGCGAGTAACCATTCTTTTAAACGGGAACGGGAGAACTCATCGAACAATTCGGCGATGGCCTGATCTAGGCGTTGACCTAGTTGACTCTCTTTTACGGTACTTTTTAATTCTATCTGCTGGGCCATATCTAACTTTTTTAAAAAGAGTGGGACTAATGCTTGTTTATATGAAAAAATAAGCGTTTCCGTTATTGTATCTGCTTACTCGCCGATTGTAACGGCAACCTAGGAAATAATTTAATTGAGCATGGCTTCGCGTTTTAATATGAAACATCAAACTCTAGTCGGCCTTTTGTCTGCTATGTTGCTTTTCGGATGCAGCAGTAGCGATGAAATTGTACCCGACGTACCACCTTCACAATTGTATGCAGATGCTCAGACTTCACTCCGAGCTGGCTCTTGGTCGTCTGCTGTAGAAAAGCTAGAAGCTTTAGATTCTCGCTATCCATTTGGTCCGTATTCAGAACAAGTGCAGCTTGATCTTGTGTATGCGTATTACAAAAATGATGAGCTTCCATTAGCCCTTGCTACTATCGAACGTTTTACTCGCTTAAACCCAACGCATGAAAGATCTGATTGGATTTTATATATGCGCGGTTTAACGCATATGGCGCAAGACAGAAACTTTTTGCATGATGTGTTTAACATCGATCGTTCAGATCGAGATCCTGAACCCGTCAAACAAGCTTTTTCTGACTTCAAACGTTTATTGCAACGTTACCCAACCAGCGCATATGCAGAAGATGCCGAGCAACGCATGATTGCATTGAAAAAACGTCTGGCTGACTATGACTATGCTTCTGCCGATTTTTACATTCGTCGTAAAGCATGGATTGCAGCCATCAATCGCTGTCAAGAATTGCAACGTAGCTACCCTGATACTGAAGCGGCTCGTAAGTCTTTACGCTTACAACTTATCGCCTATCAAGAACTTAAATTAGATGATGCCGTTGCTCGAACTGAAAAACTCATTGAGCTAAATCCACTTTAAGTGTTAAATTTAAGATGCGAGATGTTAAATTTTTAACATCTCGCTGTGGCACACACGCCACTTTTTCATAAACCAACACGGAATGTTGTATGAAAAATCTTATGCTGGGGCTACTTGCCTCTGTCCTGCTGTCCTTACCGGCACAGGCACTTGAACTCTCTCCGATACAAAAGAATACCTATATTGGTGACTATAAAGTCATTAAAGAAAAAGGCGTGGTTCGCGCCTTAGTAGCCGCTGATCTTGGTTTTTACTATGTAGAAGGTGGCAGACCAAAAGGCATTATCGCCGAACAATTGCATCACTTTGAGCTTAGCTTGAAGAAAAAACACCCCTACATGCGGATTAAAATTATCCCTGTTACCCGAGATGCGCTGTTTGATGCACTAAATGATGGTCAAGGTGATGTGGCGATTGCCAATCTCACCATTACTGAGCGCCGCAAACAAGAAGTCGACTTCAGCACCCCTATCCTTACCGGGGTCAATGAACTGTTCCTTACCCATAACTCCAAAGAACCCATAACTTCTGCTGAGCAAGTCAGTGGAATGGAAGTATGGATCAGAGCAAGTTCTAGCTACTTTGAAAGTATCCAAGCGCTCAACAAGCAATTGTCTAGTAGCGGGCATATTCCAGTACGAGTGAATTTTGTTCAGGAAAGCCTGCAAGATCTGGAATTAGTGGAATTGGTTAATCAAGGCTTGATACCTGCCACCATTATAGATAGTCACAAAGCCAGTTTGTGGCTAAACGTAATGAAGAACATTCAAATTCACGAAGAGTTCCCGGTGCGCAGTAATGCACAAATTGCTTGGGCTTTGCGTCACAACAACCCTGAATTCAAACAAGTCATCAATAGTTATTTAAAAACAGCCAAACAAGGGACGTTACTGGGCAATGTTATCTATAAAAAGTATCTGCAAGATACGCGTTGGTTAACTCGCGCCTTAAACCCGAAAAAAATGGCTAAACTTGAGAGCTTATCCAATCTATTTGAGCATTATGGACAAGAATATCAAATTGATTGGGTGATGCTGTCGGCGCAAGCCTTTCAAGAGTCAGGGCTAGACAATAGTAAAGTCTCGCACCGAGGTGCGGTGGGCATTATGCAGGTACTGCCCGCCACCGCTAAAGACCCGTATATCAATATCCCTAACATTAAGCCGGTCGAAAATAATATTCATGCCGGAACCAAGTATCTGAGGTTTATCCACGATAGGTATTTTAGTGACCCTGATATCGATGAAAGTAATAAAGTTTACTTTAGTTTAGCGTCATACAATGCAGGCCCTGCCAAGATCCGCAGAATGAGAGCCTTAGCGCTAAAGCAGGGATACGATCACAACATCTGGTTTAATAATGTCGAAATCGTGGCAAGACGAAACATAGGTCGTGAGCCTGTGCAGTATGTTGCCAATATTAATCGTTATTACACTATTTATAAGCAGCTTGGCGAGATCCAAAGTGAGCGTGAAGAACTGAATAATGATTTGAATAAACAGATTAGCCCGGTGCAATTGATCTTTGATGTCTCAGATTAAACAAAATCATGCAGTGCTAATACTGTACTAAGTTAAGCCAACGAGTCGTTAGTGATTAAAGTAGAGCGATTACTCACTAAAAAAGGCGCAGTAAGTCCTAAACTCACTGCGCCTTTATCCATTCAAATTTGACACTAAATATCAGTCTCGGCAAGGGTTTTCTTGCAAACATATGCAAATAATCACAAACATTATGTCTCCATTTTTGATTGGCTATCAATGTGATCTAGATCACATATATTTTTTATCAAAGTCGTAATCTGAACCTAACGGAAGATGTTAGACACAGAGGAAACGACCTATATGAAAATGAACATTACTGGCAAAAACATTGAAATCACCTCTGCAATTCGCTCTCATATTGAAGAGAAATTTAAAAAACTAGAAAAATGGCAAGTCGACATTATTGGTTGTAATGCGAGCTTCCAAGAAGAGCCAAATAAGAACAAACGATTTGAAGCAGTCATCAGCGTACCAAAAGGACAATTAGTTGCTTCTGCCGTTCATGCCGATTTATATATCGCAGTGAATGAAGTTGAACAAAAACTTGAACGACAACTGAATAAACTTCGTCACAAACCTGACGCACGACGCGCAAGCCATTCCGATGCGCCACTTGAACCAGAAGAACCTGCGATTGAAGAAGTTTAATTAAGATCAATCTATAAACTAACTTATAAAAACAGCGCCCTTTCGGCGCTGTTTTTGCTTGACCCTAATTCCCGCCATAGCTTATTGTGATCTATAACTCTCTTTCGCAATCACCATTTAAAGGAATTAGAAATGGCTGAAACACCACTTTCTCTCGACGATATTCGCAATCGCCTCAATGCTCTTGATGATAAACTGCTAAGTTTGCTCTCCGAACGCCGTAATTTGAGCTTAGAAGTCGCGAAAAGCAAAGTGGAGACCTCTAAGCCCGTCAGAGATGCGGATAGAGAACAACAATTGTTGGTCAAACTGATCAATAACGGCAAAGAGAAATACCAACTGGATGCGGAATACATCACTAAAGTGTTCTACACCATCATTGAAGACTCGGTATTACTACAGCAAGCCTACCTACAAAACTTGGTGAACCCTGCTCTGCAACGTAAGCCTCTGGCGCGTGTCGCTTTTCTTGGGGCTAAAGGTTCATACTCGCACTTAGCTAGCCAAGACTACTTTAGCCGTCGTAACACTGACCTTATTGAACTCAATTGTGAGTCTTTTAAAGAGGTGACCAAAACTGTTGAGTCTGGGCATGCTGACTATGGCGTATTGCCCATCGAGAACACCAGCTCTGGCTCTATCAACGAAGTGTATGACCTATTGCAGCACACCACCCTATATATCGTCGGTGAGCTCTCTCAGCCGATTGAGCATTGTTTGCTCTCGCCAGAAGAAGTGCGATTAGAAGACATAAAGACTATCTATTCTCACCCTCAGCCTCATCAGCAATGCAGTGACTTCTTAGGCCGCCTAAAAGGCACTACATTAGAAACTTGCGCGAGCACCGCTGATGCAATGTTAAAAGTGAAAGAGCTTAATCGTCCTGATGCCGTGGCTATCGGTAATGCACTTAGTGGTAAGCTATACGGCTTGCAAAACGTGCAGGGAAATATTGCTAACCAAACCGAAAACCATACTCGTTTTATTGTAGTTGCGCGTAAGGCTTTCAGCGTTTCTGACCAAATTCCAGCCAAAACCACCTTGATTATGTCTACCTCGCAAGAGGCGGGCTCTTTGGTAGAAACCTTATTGGTACTGCAACGCCACAACATCAATATTAAGAAGCTAGAATCTCGCCCTATCATGGGTAATCCATGGGAAGAGATGTTCTATATGGATCTTGAAACTCACTTAGATTCGCATGCGGCGCAATCGGCCATTAATGAATTGGTTACGATCACCCGTTACCTGAAAGTACTCGGCTGTTACCCAAGCGAAAATATCAAACCAACTCAGGTTAAAGTGCCTTAGATGAACAGCAGTATCAGCAAGGTTGTAGTGGCCTCTTTAAATCCGGCCAAGATTAAAGCAGTAGAAAGTGCCTTTAGCGAAGTATTTCCTGAGCAAGCATTCAGTTTTGTCGGCGTCAGTGTGGATAGCGGTGTTAGCGATCAACCTATGTCCAATGCAGAGACAAAACGCGGCGCACAAACTCGGGTTGATAATGCCAAACAAGCTATTAGCGATGCGCAATTTTATGTAGGCTTAGAAGCGGGCATTGAAGATAACGCCACGTTTGCGTGGATGATTATTGAATCCAAGCAAGATATTGAATCTGAGCAAAAGCACGGTGAATCACGCTCATCGAGCCTAATGCTACCTAGCAAGGTATTGGATTTGATCACGCAAGGTAAAGAGCTTGGGGATGCGATGGATGAAGTGTATAGCACCATCAATATCAAACAAAAAGGCGGCGCTATTGGAATACTGACCAATAACCGTTTGAGTCGCAGTAGTGTTTATCACCAAGCACTTATCTTGGCTCTTATTCCGTTTAACAATGCAGACGCTTTTTAAGTTAACGTCTGCATTTTATTCGACAAAGGGTTTCAGAAGACGAGAAACAAGTTGTTGCTCCTCTTCTGAACGCCCTTTTAATTCGTTAGAACCCCGCGTTACCGTTGCAATCCCTACCCCTAGATCTTGACTGATCTGTCGCTGTGAACAACTTTCGTTCAACAATTTGTGCAGTATCTTCGCTCTAGTGACTAATGCTTCTTTCTCGTCAGGAGTAAGCATCATGGATAATAATACCTGATGCTCACCCTGCTCTGCCGCTTTAGCTATGGTAACGAGTAGCTTTTGCCACTCTTGCTCTACTGGGTTCATAACGTATCTGCTTGTCTTCTAACACTCTCTTATTAATACTTCATTTCAGACTCTAAGTCAGATAAAAATGGCCCCTTTTTATTTAAGATATCGCGATAGTAGACCTCAAACATCAGAATATTTTTAATGTATCCACGAGTTTCAGCAAACGGAATTGACTCTATATAGGAATAGACATCAACTTTGCCGCCGGTTCTTTCTCGCCATAGATCCACTCTATTTGGGCCAGCGTTATAAGCGCCAAATGCGAGCACTCGGTTGCCATTGTAATCGTCTAGTAAGCCCGCTAAGTACTGACTGCCAATCTCAATATTTTTACTCACATCAAACAGCTCATCAGCGCCGCTGTATTCAATGTTGTAATGCTTGGCAGTAGCGGCGGCCGTTTTGGGCATAATTTGCATTAAGCCGCGTGCGCCTACTGGCGATTGAGCATCAATATCTAAACCACTTTCTTGTCGAGCTAACGCCATTAAAGTAATGGGATCTAAATCGTGCTTTTTCGCATAAAAGTTAAACCACCATTGATGGGCAATAGGGAAACGTAGGCTGATATGGTCCCACATTTTTGCTTCAATGGTCGCAATCACCGAAAGATGATTCCAGTGATGCTTAGCCGCATATTGCGCTAATAATTTCTTTTGTGCGGAAGTTGAACGAGCTAATAGCCAGCGCCACTCGCGTTTAGCCGTGCTAATTTTATCTACCGCGATAAGCTCTTTCACGCGAGCTAACGACTCCGAAAACGGCTCAATAGAAGCCTCCGATTTAGTCGGCATTAAAGTGTTGTATTGAATGGGTTGTTTTAAATAATCTGCTGCCGCAATGCTATAAAAGCTTCGATAGCCAAGCAATTGTTGCATGCGAGTTTTGCCCTCTTTGACCTCACCTTGAGCAAGCAGTGCACGCGCCTTCCAATACTGCCAACGCTTAGACTCTTTCTCTTTAGTTGGCATTTTGTCTATCCAAATATTGAGTCCATGCCAGTCTTGATGTTGAATGGCTAAACGCGCTCTGCGCTGCAACCATTTTGGATTAGTGCTTTTTAGTAGTGTGTCATCACGCCACTTGGCCAGCTCTGCATCATCGGTATTAATCAGGCTATAAGCGATATAATCGGCACTATCTTGATACTCTTTATCGGTAAACTTCTGTGCTTTGGCGACCTTATCTATCACTTTAATCGCCAGTTGCGGATTGGCTTGTTGATAGGTGATGCGCTTTAAGGTTGCTAAGGTCACTTTCTTGTTCAGCTCAGATTGTGCTTGAGAAGTGGCAAATGCTTCTATTTGCGAAGTGTCTTTATACAATTGGTTAATGGCTTGCGCATTTTCCTTAGCGGAATCAGATTCAGGTAAATCTTGTAAATAATTAAGTAAACGTGCATTGCGGCTGACAAAAGCCAGTCCCATACGTTGCAAAATCACAGTATCTTTACGCAGACCCGCTTCATCCCATGCTTTAAATAGCTCATTACACTCTTTGGCAATGCTAGAGCCTGTCATCCATATCTGAGAAGCCCCTTTAAAGGCATCCACTGTTTTGCCCATTTGATATTGAGCAAAATAATAGCTGCATTGGTAGCTCTGCATACGTGGCTTTTGTGGTTGAAAGCGGTAAAAGCCCTTCCAGTCTTCAGCTTTAACTAAGGCATCTAGATATGAGCCTCGGATTGACTGAGAAAATGGGTATTGATGATGTTCTTTTATGTATTGCTCTACTTCGACTGGGGTGCGTTTGTCTAAGTCGAGCATATACATACGATAATCGAGATAAGGTGTCAGTGGGTAATCGTTCAGTTGCTCTCTTAATACCTGATATTCAGGAATATCCTTATTAGTGATGAGAGTTTGAGCCTGCTCGTAGGCTTCTCGTTGTTGCTCTAATGTCATTGCTGAAACAGAGATTGATACTATTCCAGCTCCAACTCCTAACCATTTAATAAATACTGACATGCGTCTCTCTTTGTGGCGATGCTTATGGTTTATTTGCTTATATTCATAATACGCAACAAATCATGATATTTGTAAGAATCAGGTAAATAACTATTTAGGGTTTCAACAAGTGAAGATTTTGCGCTCCACACGGTAACAAAAACGGTTTGCATAGTATAAAATAACGCTTTGTCTCTATGGTCTGTAGACCCATACAATAAAGGATCTCTAGGTAATGGCTGAATACGTCTATACCATGTCTCGGGTGAGCAAAGTCGTGCCACCAAAACGTCAAATCCTCAAAGATATTTCCCTAAGCTTTTTCCCTGGCGCAAAAATCGGCGTACTGGGTTTAAACGGTGCAGGTAAATCGACTCTATTACGCATCATGGCTGGTATCGATACTGATATCGACGGTGAAGCGCGTCCACAACCGGGATTGAATGTAGGTTACCTGCCACAGGAACCAAAACTAGATGAGTCTAAAACCGTACGTGAAGTGGTTGAAGAAGCCGTTTCTGACGTTGCTGGTGCCATGAAACGTTTGGATGAAGTGTACGCAGCCTATGCTGAACCTGACGCTGATTTTGACGCGCTTGCAAAAGAGCAAGGTGATTTGGAAGCACTTATCCAAGCCAAAGACGGTCACAACCTTGAAAACTCTCTAGAGCGTGCTGCTGATGCATTGCGTCTACCAGAGTGGGACCAAAAAATTGAACACCTTTCTGGTGGTGAACGTCGCCGCGTAGCAATTTGTCGTCTGCTTCTTGAGAAGCCTGATATGTTGCTTCTTGATGAACCAACCAACCACTTGGATGCAGAATCTGTAGCATGGCTTGAGCGCTTCCTAGTAGATTATACGGGAACTGTTGTGGCGATTACCCACGACCGTTACTTCCTAGATAACGCTGCTGGCTGGATTCTGGAACTTGACCGTGGTGAAGGTATTCCATGGGAAGGCAACTACACTTCTTGGCTTGAGCAAAAAGATGCGCGTCTACAACAAGAAGCGTCTCAAGAAAGTGCTCGTCAAAAAACCATCGAGAAAGAGCTGGAATGGGTTCGTCAAAACCCTAAAGGCCGTCAATCTAAGTCTAAAGCGCGTATGGCTCGCTTTGAAGAACTGCAAAGTGGCGATCGTCAAAAACGTAACGAAACTAACGAATTGTTCATCCCACCAGGTGAGCGCCTAGGTGATAAAGTTATCGAGGTTAAGAACCTAACTAAATCATTTGATGGGCGTGTGCTTATCGATGACTTGTCATTTAGCATGCCTAAGGGTGCAATCGTCGGTATTATCGGTGCTAACGGCGCGGGTAAATCAACCCTATTTAAGATGCTAAGTGGCACAGAACAGCCTGATTCAGGTACTGTTGAAATGGGTGATACCGTTAAACTGGCCTCTGTTGATCAGTTCCGTGACAGCATGGATGACAAGAAAACCGTCTTCCAAGAGATCTCTGAAGGCGCTGATATCATCAAGATCAACAACTTCGAAATTCCAGCACGTGCTTACTGCTCACGCTTTAACTTCAAAGGCTCAGATCAGCAAAAAGTTATTGGTGAGCTTTCTGGTGGTGAACGTAACCGTGTGCACCTTGCTAAGCTTCTTAAAACGGGCGGCAACGTATTGCTTCTCGATGAGCCGACCAATGACCTTGACGTTGAAACCTTGCGCGCACTAGAAGAGGCGCTACTTGAGTTCCCTGGCTGTGCCATGGTTATCTCGCATGACCGTTGGTTCCTTGACCGTATCGCCACTCACATCATTGATTACCGTGATGAAGGGCAAGTTAACTTCTACGAAGGTAACTACAACGAATACATGGAATGGTTGAAGAAGACTCTTGGTCCTGAAGCTGCTGAACCACATCGTATTAAGTACAAGCGTGTAGCGAAGTAATTCGTATCGCAGAAAACTAAAAAGGTCGCTTCACATTGATTGTGAAGCGACCTTTTTTAATATCTAAACTTTTTTCTTATCTAAACAATAGCTTAGCTATCTCTTTGGATGGAATCATTCGCTTGTTTAAGCAACTTTTGACTCTCACTCATAAATTGCTGAGAGTAATCACCAAACCAATCCGAAACCGAATTAAATTGATCAATAAATGCCGTTTTATCGTGTTTATCGAGTAGAGTCAGAGCTTCACCAAATCGAGAGTGGAAACGCTTTATCATCTCGATGTTTTCTTCGGAAGACAAAATGATATCACCATATAGATCTGGGTCTTGGGCAAACAATCGACCGACCATCGCCAATTCTAAGCGGTAGATAGGCGAGCTCAGTTTAAGCAAAGTATCAATATTAGGATTTTCTTTGCTCAAATGCAGACCGTAAGCAAACGAGGTAAAGTGACGCAGTGCTTGAATTAACGTCATACCATGATCGTGATGCTCAGCTTCCATAGGACATAAACTTGCGCCCCAAATAGCAAACTGCTGCAGCAACCATAGGTAGTGCTCTTCGCCTCGCCCATCACAATGTACAATCACCTGTTTTGCCAAACTTGGTACGTCTGGGCCAAACATTGGGTGCAGACCAACCACTGGCCCGGCATGTACATCTAGCATCGCCTGCAATGGTTTTGCTTTGATGGAGGTGAAATCACACAAAATACAGTCTGGTGGTAAGTTACTTAACTTGCCAATCACCGCTTCTGTTTTATTGATTGGTACAGTAACAATCACAAGGCCAGCGTTTTTAAACAGCTCATCCGCTTCATGCCAATTTTTACTGCCTAACACTTTGACGCTATAGCCAGAAAGATCAAACATCTTTCTGAACAAGCTACCGAGTTGGCCATTACCACCGATAATGACCACATCGCCTAAGTCAGGGTTTAAGCATTTAAACCCTGAGTCTTTTTCGCTAGCGTAGGACTCACGCATCACTCTGCGTAGGATATCTTCAATAAGTTGAGGCGGTATACCGCGTTTTTGAGCTTCTTCTCGACGAGATGCCAGCATTGCGGCTTCTCTGTCTGGCACGTAGATAGGCAGGCCATGTTCACTCTTGACCTCGCCAACTTCTTCGACCAATTTTAGTCGTTGCTCAAGTAGATCAAGCATTTGCTTGTCTACTAAATCAATCTTATCTCTTAAACCCTGTAGTGCCTTTGCCATGTTTTTCTCTACTACTTACTTGATTCTATCTTTTAAAATTGGGATTAGCTCTTCGCGAGCTTTCAGCAATAGTGCCTCAGTTGAGTCCCAATTGATACATGCATCAGTAATAGACACACCGTACTGCAGTTGATCTAACGGAATATCAGTGCCTTGGTTGCCTTCATTGATGTTACTTTCAATCATCAAACCAATAATCGATTTGTTGCCTTCACGAATTTGTTGAATAGCGTCAGCAGCAACAAGAGGTTGGCGGCGGTAGTCTTTGCGTGAGTTTGCGTGGCTACAATCAATCATTAGTGCAGCATCAAGACCAGCTTTTGCTAGTTCTTCTTCACACTCACGAACAGACACTGAATCGTAGTTAGTTTGCTTACCACCACGTAAGATTACGTGTCCATCAGGGTTACCTTTCGTTGTCAGTAGCGCAACTTGTCCTGCGCGGTTAATACCGATGAAACGGTGGCTAGAAGACGCAGCTTGCATTGCATTGATTGCAGTTGAAAGGCTACCGTCAGTACCGTTTTTAAAACCAACTGGCATTGAAAGACCACTGGCCATTTCACGGTGAGTTTGAGATTCAGTAGTACGAGCACCAATTGCAGACCAGCTAAAGGTATCGGCTAGGTACTGAGGGCTGATTGGATCAAGCGCTTCAGTAGCCAATGGAATACCCATATCGGCTAATTCAACTAATAGTTTACGTGCAATGTGCAGACCATGTTCGATATCAAAAGAGCCATCCAAATGTGGGTCATTGATAAGCCCTTTCCAACCAACGGTTGTGCGAGGTTTTTCAAAGTAAACACGCATAACCAATTGGATTTGGTCACCAACAACTTCAGACAATGCTTTTAAACGCTTAGCGTATTCTTTAGCCGCTTCTACATCATGGATAGAACAAGGACCACACACCACTAATAGACGGTGATCTTTTTTATCAACGATATTGGCGATAGTTTCACGAGATTGTTGAATAAACTGACGAGCAGTCTCACTCAAAGGGATCTTTGCTTTTAACTCGTCCGGAGTAATTAGAATCTGCTCTTGGCTGATATTGACGTTGCTAAGTTCGCTGCGTTGCATAGTGTCACCGTAAATAATTTTGTACGTAATTTTTAAGATATGTTTCAACAATACCCGAAGATAAGATTAAAGCAAGAGTTTTGTACGTTATTTATTACACTTAATGTAAACTTTAATTTACACCATTACGCAAGTAACTCTATTTTAAAAACTAAGTATGCTTTTCGGCAATAACCCTAAAGCTAGTTTTCACAACCGCAATCAAACTATTAAATAAAATTAAGTATAAACTTAGCCTATTAATACTTTGACATAACTCTCGCTATGGAACTTATCCTCTCTTTATTACAACAGATGTGTGTTTACCTTATGGTTGCCTATACCTTGAGTAAAACACCTCTGGTTATCCCTCTGCTCAATATTTCGGAAAGGTTTAGCCATAAACTCATTTGTTATGTCATGTTTTCCCTATTTTGTATTCTTGGCACTTACTTTGGATTGCAAATTGGTGATGCTATAGCCAATACACGGGCCATTGGCGCGGTACTGGGTGGGATATTTGGTGGCCCCATTGTGGGCTTAGCAGTTGGTTTAACTGGGGGATTACATCGCTATTCGATGGGCGGGTTTACCGATCTTGCTTGCGCCATCTCCACCACTACCGAAGGCTTGATTGGCGGAATCGTACATATGTACATGTTGCGTCGAGGAAAGAGTGACCGTCTATTTAACGCTACCATCATCTTTAATGTCACCTTAGTCGCTGAAATTACGCAGATGGTCATTATTATTCTGGTTGCTAAACCTACCTCGCAAGCGGTTATTTTGGTGGAGTCCATCGCCATACCTATGATTCTGGCCAACTCCTTAGGCGCGGCTTTCTTTATCAGTATTTTGCAAGATCGACGAGCCATTTTGGAGAAATACTCCTCTAGCTATTCACGACGTGCTCTAAATATTGCCGAACGCTGTGTCGGTGTGTTGTCTGAAGGGTTAAATGCCGTCAGCGCACAAAAAATTGCGTATATCATTCAAGATGAAACTAAAGTTGGCGCGGTGGCGATAACGGACAAAGAAAAGATACTCGCTTTTGAAGGAGTAGGTTCGGATCATCATAAGCCAAATACGCCTATTTCCTCTGAATACACCCTTACTTCAATCAAAGAACAACGCATCATCTATCTTGATGGCAGAAAAACGCCTTATCAATGCTCGCTGTCTACAGATTGCAAATTGGGCTCAGCGTTAGTTATTCCTTTGATTGCCGCCGATAAGGTGATTGGCACCATCAAACTGTATGAACCGCGCGTAAAACTGTTTTCTTCCATCAATACCACGATGGCGAAAGGTATCGCTGAATTACTGTCTGGTCAGATCCTTTATAGTGAATATCAACAGAAAAAAATGCTGTTATCTCAAGCTGAGATAAAATTATTGCATGCACAAGTAAACCCACACTTTCTATTCAATGCATTGAATACCATCAGTGCAATTACTCGTCGCAATCCTGACAAAGCACGTGAGTTAATCCAACATCTGTCACAGTTTTTCCGTGGCAATCTGAAGCGAAATACTGAATTTGTTACTCTCCGAGAAGAACTCGCACACGTAAATTCTTACCTTACGATTGAAAAATCGCGTTTTGTTGATCGCTTAGAAGTTGATATCGATATTGCAGAGCACCTACTAGAACAAATGGTCCCCAGCTTTACCCTACAACCCTTAGTTGAAAATGCCATCAAGCATGGCGTATCGAATCTTTTAGATGGTGGCGTTGTCCGCATCTATAGCAGTGAAGATAGCAAAGGTTATAAAATTACAGTGGAAGATAATGCGGGTCGTTACAAGCCTGATAGCAAAGATCAAACTGGTCTAGGAATGCATATTGCTGGTAAACGACTCACCAATTATTTTGGCGAGCAGTATCAACTGGAAATTGAATGCGATCCGCAAAATTACACGCGGATGAGCTTTATAATTCCGAACTATAATGAGAACGACCATGCTTAAAGCCCTTGTAATTGATGATGAACTATTTGCTAGAGAAGATCTCATCGAACTTATCGAGCAAACTCAGCAGATCGAAGTGATTGGTCAGGCGGGAAATGCGATTCAAGGGCTACAAAAAATCAATACGCTTAAACCTGATATCGTCTTTTTAGACATCCACATGCCACAAATATCAGGGATAGAATTGCTTAGCATGCTAGATCCCGAGACGATGCCGGCGGTGGTGTTTGTGACGGCTTATGATCAATACGCACTAAAAGCATTTGAAGAGAATGCCTTTGACTACCTATTAAAACCCATCGATCCCGCAAGGCTCAATAAAACGATTTGTCGTCTTAACAAGCGATTCAAAAACAAGCAAGCGCCAATGGATTACTCCAATATCACTCCTTGCTCTCTTGATCAGGTACCTTGTTGTGGGCACAACCGTATTATATTGGTACCCACAGACAATATTGAAGTAGCCTATAGTGACTTTAGCGGTGTGAACATTCAAACAACTGAACACACCACTAACAGCCAATTGACGCTAAAAGTGCTAGAAGAGAAAACCCCTCTTATGCGCTGTCATCGTCAATATCTCGTTAGCCCAAGAGCCATCAGGGAAATTAAACTCTTAGAGCAAGGCTTAGCTGAGATTATTACCATTAGCGGCTATCACGCTCCTGTTAGCCGCCGATATTTAAAAGTATTAAAGGAGAAGCTCGGCTTTGGCTAATGCTTCCGTTGCCTCTTTCCACTCTCTACTCGAATGCAACTCATCTAAACTAAATGAATTTTTCTTAACCAGTTGAGTCGCATTTAGTACTTGTGTAATCGGCAATGTATCGATAATTTCAACGGCACTATTGCGGTTATTACACATTAATACCATGTCACACCCCGCTCTTAAGCTTTGCATCGCTTTCTCTACTGGCCCGCCCATAATCCCTGCACCTTCCATGTTTAAATCATCGGAAAATACCAAGCCTTTGAAAGCCAACTGTTCACGCAATACATTTTTCAGCCAATATTGAGATCCACTGGCAGGCTTATCATCGTATTCTGGATACACCACATGCGCAGGCATCATGGCGTCTAAAAGACCCGCTTCAATCTGAGCACGGAATATAGCCATGTCAGTATCAAAAATAGTGCTTCTTCCATCAATTGGCGTCTCTTTGTGAGAATCTGCAATCACACCGCCATGTCCAGGGAAGTGCTTCCCTGTAGTTGCCATACCCGCTTGCTTCATACCCAACATAAAAGCTGAGCTGTGCTTAAGTATCGTGGCTTTATCTTCACCAAATGCTCTAGAGCCTATTGCCAAGCATTGATGACCCTGATCGAGTACAGGGGCAAAACTAAGATCAATTCCGTGAGCCATGACCTCGGCTGCCATCAACCATCCCGCTTGTTTTGCTAACTCATCACCGTTCGCTTTAGAAGCAAACGATTGCGCTGCAGGGATACGCGTAAACCCTTCTTTGAATCGCTGAACTCTCCCACCTTCTTGGTCAACACCAATCAAAATAGGACGCTTTGCAGCCGCACGAATTGAATCGGTAAGTGCCTGCAATTGTTGATTATCGTGGTAGTTTCTAGTAAATAGAATGACCCCCCCTACCGTAGGGTGTTGTAGGATTTCTCTTTCTTCGGCATCAATTTCATAGCTTTTAACATCTAGCCATAACGGACCCATTTTTCATCCTTATTCTCATATCTAATGTGGCTTTCACAGAGTATTCAGTTTATTGTATTTTGACAATCAAAGAACGGATCAAACATCTCAAATATGGACAAAAAAGAACTCTATATTGGCATTATGTCGGGGACGAGCTTAGATGGTGTCGATCTTGCCCTAGCCCACTTTGAGCAAGGGGTGACTCACTGTCTCGAAACGTTTGAATATCCCTTACCTGATGAACTTAAACAACAAACCCTGCAAGTGTGTCAGGGACAACTCACTACTTTGCAAACGCTCGGTGAACTCGATCATCAATTTGCCACTCTGTATGCCGAAGCCAGTAACGCTTTCTTAGCCCATTTAAATCTTCAAGCCAATGATATCAAAGCCATAGGTTGTCATGGGCAAACGGTCTACCATCAGCCAACCGGTGATACTCCGTTCACCACTCAAATCGGCGATGCCAATCTTATCGCAGTAAAAACGGGGATCACGACTGTTGCCGATTTTAGACGCAAAGATATGGCACTTGGTGGTCAAGGTGCGCCACTGGTTCCGGCTTATCATCAAACACTGTTCCCGGCTTCTAACTGTTGCAAAATAGTGCTCAATATTGGAGGGATAGCCAATATTTCAGTGCTTCAAGCAAATGGTGAAGTGCTTGGCTATGATACCGGTCCGGGCAATATGTTGATGGATACTTGGGTGAAAAAGAACTGTGATTTGCCTTTTGATCATAATGGTCAATTTGCAAAAAGCGGGCACGTCAATAGCGCTCTACTGGCGCTATTTATGCAAGATCCATATCTAATGGCGGCGCCACCTAAAAGCACAGGTAGAGAACATTATAATTTGGCTTGGCTTGAGCAGATACTCGAGCAAATCGATAACTCAATACCCGCAGCAGATATACAAGCAAGCTTATTAGAGTTTACTGCGCAATCTATTGCCCAACAGTGTCACTTATATCAAAGCCCACACCAAGATCAATTATTAGTCTGTGGTGGAGGGGCGCACAATCAGGCGCTACTTGAGCGATTACAAACCCTGTTACCTAACTGGCAAGTGAATACAACTGACTCGCAAGGTATTAGTGGCGACTATATGGAAGCTTTAGCTTTTGCATGGCTCGCCTATCGACGTATCCACAACTTGCCAAGCAATTTACCTAAAGTCACAGGGGCAAGCAAAGCAACGTCACTGGGCATCATCTACCACGCAGAATAGGCATCAGCATGTCACAAAGCACATTAATCGATACTCTTGCTAAATTGGTTTCAGAAAATCGAAATCCGAATACCATGGATTTGGATACTCTCACAACCCTTGAAATCATCGAAAAAATGAATCAAGCCGATGCTGAAGTGCCGGTAGCAATACAAAAAGAACTGCCTCAAATAGCCAAAGCGGTAGACGCCATTTGCCAAGCCTTTGCCCAAGGTGGGCGCTTAATTTATGTGGGTGCCGGCACCAGTGGGCGACTTGGCGTATTGGATGCTTCTGAATGCCCTCCTACCTTTAGCGTAGATAAAGAAATGGTTGTCGGGGTCACTGCCGGTGGCAAAGAAGCGATGTTTGAAGCTCAAGAAGGTGCCGAAGATAGCTTCACTTTAGGAGAGCAAGATTTAACTGAGCTAAACCTAACTGCGCAAGATGTGGTGGTCGGAATTGCGGCAAGTGGCCGTACGCCGTATGTCATCGGCTGTTTACAGTATGCCAATGCGATACACGCCACCAGCGTATCGGTTTCATGTAATCCTGACTCGGAAATCGCAGCAAATGCACAAATTGCCATCTCACCGATTGTTGGCCCTGAAATATTAACCGGTTCTACCCGTTTAAAAGCAGGAACGGCGCAGAAGCTGGTGCTCAATATGCTCTCCACAGCCAGCATGGTCAAAATCGGCAAGGCTTATCAAAACCTAATGGTGGATGTAAAACCCACCAATAAAAAGTTGGTTGCTAGAGCTATTCGCATAGTCATGCAGGCAACGGAATGCAGTAAGAGTCGTGCTGAAGAAGTATTAAAAGAAGCGCAAATGAATGTGAAGCTAGCTATTATGATGCAACTGACAAGGCAAGAGAAAGCGCAAGCTGAAGCACTACTGAACAAACAAAAAGGCTTTATTCGCTAAATAACGGCTAAAAGAACCATAAAGAATACATGATTAACTATCCTGCTATGTTCCGCTAATGTCAGGATAGATTAATATCATGTAAATTCGCGAAGAAAAATAACTTCTCAATTTTAATTATTGCTTGATCTAGTTCACAAAAATAGACTTCAACACAACAAGCAAATACCAATGGCGAATGACTTTTCATATTTAAACAGTATTGCATCATACCAATCACTTAGTTAGTTGTTGCGATTGATATTACTGCTCTCACCTTTATTTTTGAAATAGACGCCATTTAATTAGCAAATTGAAGAGGTTCTATGCAATTCAATACATCAAAACTGGCTTTGGCAACATTAGTGGCAAGTGCTATTGCGCTTAGCGGTTGTCATGATTCTAAACATCACGAAGCAACATCAGTCAAAGCTCCTGAAGATGGTGAGCTAGCCAGCCTGTCTCTGAATAAAGAAGAGACTGCTCGTAAGCAAGATTTAATGTTAATTGCAGGCCTAGATGCGGCTATGGCATCCGCCTACGCAAAAGATCCACAAGCTACTCAAGATATCTTAGAAAAAGCAGAACAAGAGCAACATGCTGATATTGCAAAAGCATTCCCTGGTTCTACTGCAGGTCTTATTCCGTTTGCATTGCAAGCTGAACTGTCTTCAATTCAACACGCTATGGGTTGGCCTGAATACAATGAAACACTGAACTCTGTTAAAGATTTCATGCAAGAGCTTAGCAGCGCTAAAGGCACTTCTGTATTTACATTAGGTGCAGACTTCCCGTACACCAAAAACTTAAATGGCGGTACTTACGACTGGAATGAATTAGCCGTTCAAATTCACTATCTGAATGCTCACCTTGATACTAAGATTACCTCTGACAATGGTACTAAGAAAACCATTCGTGAGAACTTACAAGACTATTACACTGGCGATATCAACGCTTCTGTATCGGCTATTCCGCCAATTCCGCAAACCGCGACCAATGGCGCAGCTACAGCGAAAACCGTTACCGCAACGGATCTAAAATCTCAGCTAGAAGCTAAATTCTACCTAGATGAACAAGATGCAAAACTGGTGGTTGAGAAAGCCAGCAAAGACCCTAAAATTGCTGCTAACATTCAAACCATGTTAGCTACAGCAGACACAGATCTTATCTTCCACGGCACCAACCCTGCTGAATTTGAATTTGTTTCTCCTGCGACAAACAATACTCCAGGGTATGTTCAAGCTAACTGGACACCAGAGCTAAAAGCACGCTTTACACGCATCTTTGGTGAAGTGATGTTCTTATACAACACACCTGAGTTTGCTACTGAGTTTGATAATGGGAATAACATGGCAATGCTTGATAAAGCGACGCAAGGTCAGCCAGGTCCATTTAACACTTCAATGCCGGGCAACTACGCGCAATTAAAAGCAGATTCTCTAGCAACCACTGAAAATCACAAACTGAAAGTAGTGCTATCAGGCAGCAAATCTGGTTTTGACTACGGTATGGCAGCAGCGAAAGGCTCGCAACAAAAAGTAGTTATGACCGTTGAAGAAGATACATTACTGCATGCTGGTTTTGGTCAAGTACCATTGGTTGCGCATGAATTTAGCCACACTTGGGGTTATGCTCATGACCCAGTGAATGAAACTATGCTTAAACCCAATAACATCCCTTACTACATTCAGTTCATCATGGGTTACAACAAAGACCTAACTGCACTATGTGGTGATAGCGAATGTCATGCAAACAGTAAGAGTGACTTAGGTAATCCTAAGTTAACTTGGGGTAATGCAAATAGTATCCAAGTAGAATACTTTGGCTTTAACACCTTCTAAATCAGAAGCTGTATTTTAAGTGATAGCAAACGGGCAGTTCTTTGAACTGCCCGTTTTTATTAGTCACTTTATATTTGTTATACCAATCACACT
>NZ_BAUJ01000036.1 GCF_000496695.1 Vibrio halioticoli NBRC 102217 | reverse complement strand
GATTAGTATGAGTATCTTGGCTTAGCTAGGGTTTAAAAAAAGGCGAACCAAACGGTTCGCCTTTGTTCTATCAGTCAGTTTCTAACTTAGTTATCGGTGATCAACACCAATCACTCTTCCACATACTCATCAATACTTGGACAAGTACAAATCAAGTTGCGGTCACCATACACGTTGTCAACGCGGTTAACGGTTGGCCAGTATTTCCAAATGCTTTGTGATTTGGATGGGAAGGCGCCGATTTCGCGTGAGTATGGGTGATCCCATTCGCTGCTGGCTAGGTCAACTTGGGTGTGTGGGGCGTTGACTAGTGGGTTGTTGTCTAGTGGCCATTCGCCATCGCGGACTTTGTTCATCTCTTTGCGGATGGCGACCATAGCGTCACAGAAGCGGTTTAGCTCTTCTAAGTCTTCTGACTCAGTTGGCTCAATCATTAATGTGCCGGCTACAGGGAATGACATAGTTGGCGCATGGAAACCGTAGTCCATTAGGCGTTTTGCGATGTCTTCTTCGCTGATACCTGTCTCTTCTTTCAGAGGGCGGATATCGATAATACATTCGTGTGCAACACGGCCGTTTTTACCACGGTACAATACAGGGTAGTAAGGCAGTAAACGTTCCATCACGTAGTTGGCGTTTAGGATCGCAACTTCTGTGGCTTTGGTTAAGCCTTGCTCGCCCATCATGGCGATGTATGCCCAAGAGATAGGTAAGATGGAAGCGCTGCCCATATCTGCGGCAGAGATAGAGTAATCTTGACCGTGTTCACCGTTTTCGATGTGACCCGGTAGGAATGGGGCAAGGTGAGATTTAACACCGATTGGACCCATACCAGGACCGCCGCCGCCGTGCGGGATACAGAATGTTTTGTGTAGGTTAAGGTGCGATACGTCAGAGCCGATAAAGCCAGGGCTGGTAAGGCCAACCTGTGCGTTCATGTTCGCGCCATCTAGGTACACTTGACCGCCCGCAGCGTGCACCATTTCGCATACTTCTTTTACTTGCTCTTCAAACACGCCGTGTGTTGAAGGGTAAGTGATCATGATGCTAGATAGGTTATCCGCGTGCTTTTCGATTTTAGCGCTTAGATCTGCCATATCGATGTTGCCATCGTCATCACACTTCACCACCACCACTTTTAGCGACACCATAGAGGCTGATGCAGGGTTTGTACCGTGCGCAGAGCTTGGGATCAAACAAACGTTGCGATGGCCTTCACCGCGTGATTGATGGTAACGCTGAATGGCAATTAGACCGGCGTATTCACCAGAAGCACCTGAGTTTGGTTGCAAAGAGAAATCGTCGTAGCCGGTGATTTCACACAGCTTAGCTTTAAGATCTTTTGCCAGTGCAGTGTAACCTGCGGCTTGCTCGGTAGGAGCAAACGGGTGAATTGAACCAAATTCTGGCCAAGTCACGGGAATCATTTCTGCGGCAGCGTTGAGCTTCATGGTACAAGAGCCCAACGGGATCATGCCGTGCGTTAATGAGAAGTCTTTGTTTTCAAGCTGTTTTAGGTAACGCATCATCTGAGTTTCACTGTGATAAGTGTTGAACACAGGGTGCGTTAGGAAGCTTGAACTGCGGCGACAATCTTCAGGGATTGCAGCAAATTCGTTTTGTGATACTTCGTTGCTTAGCGCTTCAATAGATTCGCTCACTTGGAAGACACTAAATAGTGCAACGATGTCGGAAACGGTTGTGGTTTCATCAAAACTTACGCCTAGCTTGCCATCTAGTTTGCGAAGGTTGATGTTATCGCGTTGCGCTGCGCCATAAAGCGCGTCTGTTCTATCACCCGTTGCGATAGTCAGCGTATCAAAGAAAGAATTGTGGCAAAGCTCGTAACCTTGTTTGGTTAAGCCTGCAGCCAAAATTGCGGTCATGTGATGGGTGCGACGAGCAATGGTTTTTAAACCTTCACAGCCGTGGAATACCGCATAAAACGCCGCCATGTTAGCCAGCAATGCTTGCGCGGTACAAATGTTTGAAGTCGCTTTTTCGCGGCGGATGTGTTGCTCACGAGTTTGCATTGCCATGCGCAGTGCTTGGTTGCCGTTTTTATCGATAGACACACCGATAACGCGTCCCGGCATAGTACGCTTGTGTTTGTCACGCGTAGCCATAAATGCCGCGTGAGGACCGCCATAGCCCATAGGTACGCCAAAGCGCTGTGCTGAACCAATGGCTACATCGGCGCCCATTTCGCCAGCTGGCTTTAACAGCGTTGAAGCGAGTAGGTCGGTCGCAACAGTCACTAAGGTTTTATTGGCTTGTGCTTGGCTGATGATATCCGTGAGATCGCGAACTTCACCTGTGGTGTTTGGGTATTGCAGTAGTGCACCAAACACGTCTTGCTCAGGTAATGAGTCCGTTGCGGCAACCACAACGTCAAAGCCAATAAACTCTGCGCGAGTTTTTACAACTTCAATTGTTTGAGGGTGAACATCATCGGCGACAAAGAAGGTTTTGCTTTTGCTTTTGCCTGCGCGTTTACAAAGAGTCATCGCTTCCGCGGCGGCTGTTGCTTCATCCAGTAGAGAAGCGTTCGCAATCTCCATACCGGTTAGGTCGATGATCATTTGTTGGTAGTTCAGTAGGGCTTCAAGACGACCTTGAGAAATCTCTGGTTGATATGGCGTGTATGCTGTGTACCAACCTGGGTTTTCTAGTACGTTGCGTAAGATAACGTTTGGCGTAAAGGTGTTGTAGTAACCTTGGCCAATAAAGGTACGCTTGACTTGGTTTTGCTGAGCAAACTTTTTCATCTCTTCTAGCATGCCTGCTTCGCTAAGCGGCGCGTCTAGAGTTAATGGTTTTTCCAGCTGGATTTGCTGCGGCACGGTTTGTTGCACCAATTCATTTAGGCTTGTCGCTTTAATGCGCTCAAGCATTTTTTGTTGGTCAGCTAAGTTGGGACCGTTATGTCGTGAAACAAACTCGTTGTCTGTACTTAAACTGCGTAGTAGATCAGTCATAATTCCTTTATACCTTACTTGAAGCCTTACTATGAGACTTTAGGTGTTAGTCA
Source organism: Vibrio halioticoli NBRC 102217 (assembly GCF_000496695.1). Lineage (GTDB taxonomy): Bacteria > Pseudomonadota > Gammaproteobacteria > Enterobacterales > Vibrionaceae > Vibrio > Vibrio halioticoli. The sequence continues at coordinate 23,827 of NZ_BAUJ01000036.1, read as the reverse complement.
ATTTCCTAGATGCATAAGCAAAGAGTGTTAATAGCCCGCTGTGGATATGCAGTGATGTCGCTCTGTTACTTTTACGTGTCTCTAAATGGCAAGATCCCCGCAATCGCGGGGATTTTTTGAATTTATTGTTTTTACTCAATAAACTCGGACTACAGCTTACTCGTCTTCGATGCTCGCTAAGTAGTCTTCTGCGTTTGTTAAGTTGTCTAGCTCTGAAGGATCTTCAAGCTTCACTTTAACAATCCAACCGCCTTCGTACGGTTCTTCGTTGATCAATTCAGGGCTGTCTTCTAGCTCTTCATTAATTTCAACAATTTCACCCGTAATTGGAGCGTAGATGTCAGACGCTGCTTTTACAGATTCAACAAGAGAGAAGCTATCACCTGCTTCAATGCTGTCTTCTACTTCTGGTAGGTCGACAAAAACAACATCACCAAGCATTTGTTGAGCGTGCTCTGAAATACCGATTGTCACAGTACCATCACCGTTGTCTTTCACCCACTCATGGCTATCAGCAAACTTTAGAGTGTTGTCCATTTTGAATCTCCAGCTTAATCAGATTGAAATTAATAAAAATTTTGTATTGAAGATAAAATAAACTGAGTTGTGTACATTCTCAAGTCGAAATTTCCTATTGGAAACAAAAAAATCAACTTTGCTACTTATTTCTCACTAAATCTTCTCTTATGCTCTTCATACTAAGGCGCTTTTAAGGCACACTTTTTCATAAGATATTTTTATTAATTTTATGTGAAGGGCCTCATGAAAGAACCGATATTGGATGAATATCCATCGCTTAGCGTAGAGAAGTCCTCCGTTGAAAACAGTGTTGAGCCACTAAAATTAGGCGAAAAAATCAAAACGATTCGTAGCCAACTTGGTTTGACATTGGAAGAGGCGAGTCAGCGCACTGGCTTGGCTCGTTCAACGTTAAGTAAAATTGAGAATGAACAAATTAGCCCGACATTTCAGGCGATGCAAAAATTAGCTAATGGCCTAAATATTGATATGCCTCAATTATTCGCACCGCCCGAAAATAAAGGCGCGAGCGGTCGTCGAGACATCACATTGAAAGGCATGGGTAAACCGCATCCAACCGTGACCTATGAGCATGAATTGCTTGCTACTGAAATGTCGCAAAAGAAAATGATGCCGTTTAAATCTTTGATTCATGCACGCAGTTTTGATGAGTTTCAAGGTTGGGTTCGCCATGATGGAGAAGAGTTTTTATTGATACTTTCTGGTGAAGTTCTTTTCTATTCCGAATTTTATGAGCCTTTAGTGCTTGCTGAAGGCGATAGCGTCTATTACGACGCAAACATGGGACACGTATTGATTTCACGCAGTGAACAAGATGCACAAATCCTATGGGTAACAGCCAAATAAACCACGGCTAATGTAGTGGTTGTGTTAAGAGATGAAGTTTCCTATAGTGACAGCAAACGTTTGCTTTGATTAAGAAACAGAATCAATCATAAAGAATATGTTGCTCTAAACCACATCAACAATTGGGATTAGAGCGCGACTAAGGAGAGACAATGACTGAAGCTTTACTAAAGACCCCGCTGCATGCTTTACATGTAGAACACGGTGCAAAAATGGTGCCTTTTGCTGGCTACGATATGCCAGTGCAATATCCATTAGGGGTTAAAAAAGAGCACTTACATACGCGTGATGCGGTCGGTCTTTTCGATGTTTCCCATATGGGACAACTGCGCCTAACAGGTGAAAATGCGGCGGCAACACTAGAAGCTTTAGTTCCGGTAGATATTATTGATTTGCCAAACGGTAATCAGCGTTATGCCTTCTTTACCAATGAACAAGGCGGCATCATGGACGATTTAATGGTGGCTAACCTTGGCGATCATTTGTTTGTGGTAGTGAATGCGGCGTGTAAAGAACAAGATATTGCACACTTAAAAGCCAACCTTTTAGATGGTGTTGAGCTAGAAGTGCTTGAAGATCGCGCTTTGCTTGCACTGCAAGGGCCAAAAGCGGTAGATGTATTAGCCACTTTAAACCCTGCGGTTAAAGAGATGGTGTTTATGGATGTAGCTCGACTTGAGCTACTTGGCGTTGAATGTATCGTTAGTCGCTCAGGTTACACGGGCGAAGATGGCTTTGAGATTTCAGTGCCAAGTGAGCAAGCAGCAGCGCTTGCTAACACGCTAACGGATTCTGATTTAGTAGAATGGATTGGTTTAGGTGCTCGTGATTCACTTCGCCTTGAATGTGGTCTTTGTCTTTACGGTCATGATCTTGATACAACCACGACTCCTGTTGAAGCAAGCCTGCTTTGGGGTATTAGTAAAATCCGTCGCGCTGATGGTCAGCGTGCAGGCGGTTTCCCTGGCGCCGATATCATCCTTGAGCAAATTGCGACCAAAGACGTAAAACGCAAACGTGTCGGCCTAGTTGGTCAAACCAAAGCACCAGTGCGTGAAGGTTGCAAGCTGTTTGATGCCAACGATGTTGAAGTGGGCATTGTAACCAGTGGTACAGCGGGCCCTAACGCAGGTAAGCCGGTGTCTATGGCATATGTGCGCAGTGATTTGATGGCGGTAGGCACAGAGATCTTCGCCGAAGTACGCGGTAAAAAACTGCCGATGACGGTTGAGAAAATGCCGTTTGTACCTCAACGTTACTATCGCGGATAATTACCGTTATGGCTAAGGTGATTTTGTCAGGCTACATTATTGTGCCTGATAAAGACCTTGACGCCGTTCTCCATGCTTTGCCTGAGCACATTCGTTTGACTCAGGCAGAGTGTGGCAATATGACTTTTCGTGTTCAGCAATCAGCAGACACACCACAACGCTTCGATGTCTACGAAGAGTTTATCGATAAACCCTCCTTTGAATTTCATCAACGCCGAGTAAAAGACTCTTTTTGGGGCAAGGTTACTGCTGATGTTTCTCGACACTATGATATTGTTATAGAAGCCGAATAATTCAAATATAAGGGTTTCAAAGCATGCCATTAAATACGGTTCGCGCTCTAAATCAAATTTATACGCCAAGTAAAATTGTCTGTGTTGGCCGCAACTATGTGGCTCATATTGCAGAGTTAGGAAATGAAATCCCTGAAGATATGGTGGTTTTCTTAAAACCTAATTCATCAATTAGTACAACTTTGCACAGTGATAAAGGTGAAGCACTGCACTATGAAGCCGAGCTGAGCTTTTTGGTGAAAGAGGGCGAATTTAAAGCGGTGGCATTGGGGTTAGATCTTACCAAGCGTGAGAGTCAAACTCGCCTTCGAAATAAGGGCTTGCCTTGGGAGCGTGCTAAAGCATTTGATGGCTCGGCGTTATTTTCCGAATTTGTGCCGTTTGATCCCGCAGGCCCCGATTTATCTTTGCAACTTTGGATTAATGACACTTTGATTCAACAGGGTGGTGTTGAGTTAATGCTGTACCCACCTAAAGTGATTAAAGAGCAGCTTGCCCAGTTTATGACGCTTGAAGAGGGTGATGTAGTGATGACAGGCACCCCCAAAGGTGTCGGGGTTGTGAATAAAGGCGATGGCTTTGTAGGGCGAGTCTTACAAGGTGAACAATGCTTAGTTGAACATACTTGGGTAGCCAAATAACGCCTTTACTATTTGCTTTTGATATTTAATTAATGCGTTGCTTATATAATAAACCCCACCAAAAGAGTAGGGTTTATTTTTTGTTTGTGTAAATGATTCTTACTGCTAATTCAACAATAAACCATTTAAATTATGCCTATATTTAATGAATTTTAATGTCATTATTAAAAGTTCAAGTTATTGTATATTAAATGTTTTTTGATATATAAATAAAAAGCAAACGTTTATATGTTTCAAAATAAATTGACTCTGTAATTTATATCACCATAATATCGTCCGTTTGTGTGAAATTTACACATATACAGTCTTTTGGTTTATGTAGTACGGAGATAAAAATGGCAGGCGACAACAATTACAGTCTTGGTCCGGTTCCGGCGAATGCTCGAAAGGGTATGGCATCACTTACGATGGTGATGTTAGGGCTTACTTTCTTCTCAGCAAGTATGTGGACAGGTGGCTCATTAGGTACAGGGCTTAACTTCAACGATTTCTTCCTCGCCGTGATTATCGGCAACCTTATTCTAGGTATTTACACTTCTTTTCTTGGCTACATCGGCGCTTCTACCGGACTTTCCACTCACCTATTGGCTCGCTTCTCTTTTGGTACTAAAGGTTCTTGGTTGCCGTCGGCACTACTTGGCGGAACTCAAGTGGGTTGGTTTGGCGTGGGTGTGGCTATGTTTGCTATTCCTGTGCAAAAAGCGACTGGCATTGATACCAATATTTTGATTGTTGTATCTGGCCTATTAATGACGGGTACGGTCTACTTTGGCATTAAGGCGCTAATGGTGTTATCAGCTATCGCCGTTCCTGCTATTGCGGTATTAGGTGGATATTCGGTATTGACTGCGGTGCACTCTGTGGGCGGTTTAGACCAATTGCAACTTATCCAACCTGAAACACCAATCGATTTCTCGGTTGCTTTAGCTATGGTTGTGGGCTCATTTATCAGTGCGGGTACGTTGACTGCCGATTTTGTGCGCTTTGGTAAAAAAGCTTCTGGCGCAGTAGTGATCACTATGGTGGCATTCTTCATCGGTAACTCTTTAATGTTTATCTTCGGCGCGGCAGGCGCAGCTGTGACCGGCCAAGCAGATATCTCTGATGTGATGATGGCTCAGGGCTTATTGCTGCCTGCAATTGTGGTATTAGGTCTTAATATTTGGACGACTAACGAGAATGCGCTCTACGCGTCTGGCCTAGGGTTTTCGAACATTACCGGCCGTTCAAGCACCATGCTTTCTATTATTAACGGCTTGATTGGTACTGTATTTGCTTTATGGCTGTACAATAATTTCGTGGGTTGGCTAACCTTCTTGTCGTTGGCGATTCCACCGATTGGCGGCGTTATCATTGCCGACTTTGTGATGAACAAAGAGCGTTACAAAAACTTTGCGAAAGCTGAGTTTGTCACCGTGAATTGGGCAGCAATTATTGCGGTAGCGATTGGCGTGGCTGCGGGTGCATTTATCCCGGGCATCGTGCCGTTAAATGCGGTATTGGGCGGCGCTATCTCTTATGTGATATTAAACCCAGCGTTAAACAAAAAATCACTTGATAAACAAACGGCGTAACGGTGCATTATGACTTCATTATTAATTAATAACGCTCGCCTTGCAGATAAAAACGATCTGCAACAGATTTTAATCGAAGACGGCAAATTTAAACGCATTACTGATGCGAACTTGATTACTGAATTTAATGGCAAAACGTTAGATGCTGAAGGTGGATTAGTGGTCGCTCCTTTTTGTGAGCCACATATCCATTTAGATGCTACGCAAACAGCCGGTGAGCCTAGCTGGAATATCTCTGGTACCTTATTTGAAGGGATTGAGCGTTGGGCTGAGCGCAAGCAAACCCTAACCATTGAAGACGTAAAATCTAGAGCAAAACAAACCTTAAAATGGCAAATAGCCAATGGTATTCAGCATGTTAGAACTCATGTTGATGTCTCTGATCCTACGTTGTTGGCACTGCGCGCTTTAGTCGAAGTGCGTGAAGAAATGAAGCAATGGGTAGATATCCAAATTGTGGCATTTCCTCAAGAAGGTATCTTGTCTTACCCTAACGGTAAAGAGCTATTAGAGGAAGCCGTACAGCTTGGCGCGGATGTCATTGGCGCTATTCCACACTTCGAGTTTACTCGTGAATATGGGGTGGAATCGCTGCATTTTGCTTTTGAATTAGCGCGTAAATACGACTGCTTGATTGATGTGCATTGTGATGAAATTGACGATGAGCAATCGCGATTTGTCGAAACTCTAGCGGCATTGGCTCATAAATATCAAATGGGCGATAAGGTGACGGCAAGTCACACTACTGCTATGGGTTCATACAATGGGGCTTACGCTTCTCGCTTATTCCGCCTGCTTAAAATGTCAGGCATTAGCTTTGTGGCAAACCCGCTAGTGAATACTCACTTGCAAGGTCGATTCGATGATTACCCTAAGCGTCGTGGTATTACCCGAGTTAAAGAGATGCTAGAAGCGAATATCAACGTCTGTTTTGGTCACGATGATGTGTTTGACCCTTGGTATCCATTGGGCACCGCAAACATGCTTCAAGTTCTGCATATGGGGCTACATGTCACGCAAGTGATGGGTTACGATCAGATAAACCAATCATTAGATTTGATCAGCACTAACTCTGCCAAGGCGTTAAATATTCAAGAGCAATACGGCATTGAAGAAGGCAAACCCGCTAGCCTTCTTATCCTTCCTGCAGAAAATGGTTTTGACGCTGTGCGTCGCCAAGTTCCTGTGCGTTATTCTGTTCGTCATGGACAGGTGATTGCAGAGACGAAACCTGCACAAACATCTATCCACTTAGATGAAAGTGAAGACGTGACTTATAAGCGTTAATACTTAACTAGTGGGCGCAACCCTTGGTATTTATTGAAGGGTTGTGCCTGCGAAAAGACTTCTTTAGACTGCTGCAAATACCACTGAAAACTCAAGTTATTATTCCACTTTGAATACGCTGTAATTCTTTTTATTCCAATTGTTTACCAATCTTCAGACATTACTCTTCTCTGTATGTCGCTTTCTTTTTATAGCCATAGTTATATTAGGCCTGTATTGCTGAGCTACGCAGGTAGGATGGTTTGCTTATAATGCCTCTTCTTAATATTACCTATCCATAAATGGCGTAGAAAAGCCACCAAGTAAAGCGTTTGCTTCCTGATAAGGCATAGATCTCTAATCAAAGTGCTCAACGTTGTTGCTACGCTAGAATCTACAATTGATGACTAGGGTTGGTATAGCTGATGGGGGCTGTGAGGGGTTGGGATTTAGTCGAAGACAAACGAGTTGGGGAATAGACGAGAGTAAAAAGGCACCTCAAAAGAGGTGCCTTTGGCTAGTTATAATTAACTAATGGATTAGTCATCAGTTTTTGGAGTATTTTGGTCAGTACGAGTTGCTAGGCGTACTTCGTCAAAGTTTGCAGTTAAGTCGTCACTTGCTTTAGCTTGGTAAGTAAGAGCAAAGTGGTCGATACGAACTTCAAGTTTGCCTTTAGTGTAATTTTCATTCGCTTTAACTTGATCACTCGTTAGAGTAGGGTCAATGATTAAGTTAGCGAAGAGTTCAACACTACCATTGTCACCAGTGTTAAAGGTTGTAGATACTTGTTTGAAACAATCTTTATATGTACCTTTCGCTGCATCTGCTAAGTCTTTATTGTGAACAACTTTGCTTGCAAGTGATTTACCTTGCAATGATTTAGCCGCTACAGTTTTGGCACCAAAGCCAAGGCTTGCGATAGAATCATCATGCATTTTGTCACAGTAGTACATAGAGAAAGTAACATCTGTATTAGTTGGCAATCCATCTACTACTTGGCTTACACCAGGTTGGTCTTGGAAGTTGTTAGTTGCATCATTCTCAAGTTTAAAGCGTAGACGCATAGAACCTTTTTCAGTGAATGCACTATCACTTGAAGAGCCTACATCACCGCTCTCTTCGTGGATAATCCAGCTACTAGCATCTTTGTGGTAGTAGTTAGTGAAGTCAGGGTCAGCAATTGGTGCTTTGACAGTAACATATTCTGGAATACTTAATGATAAATCTACACTTGTTGCTGATTCAGAATCATAAGGTGCAGTTACCCATTTGTATTGGTCACCAGATACTTCACCTTTAGTCAGTTCTTTACCATCAATAGATAATGCATAGTTACCTTTTACAAAGGCACTTAGCTCGTAGTGATGATTTGGTAGAACATCAACTTCTTGACTAATAGAACCGTTGTTAGCAAGTTCAAGTGTTTGACCAGAGAATGCATTTTGACCAGTAACTGTGTAGTAGTCGCCTTGACCGTTATCCCAGTCAGTTAACCAGTTTTCAAAATTACTATTTTTAATCGGTGCAGTAACCACAATCGGAGCAGGTTTTGTAACTTTGTAGTTTACAGGACCTACATCAGCGAAAGTTAATGGTTTAACAGTACGAACTGATTGATCAGTCACTTCATCAGCACCGATACTAGTAGTACCGCTACGTAATTGACCATCCATATCATATACAGAGTTAAGTGCTTGAGTTGCTTGCATTGCTACAGTTAGGTCTGGGCTGTCGACTGTTGGGCGGAATAAGTTGTCATCACCACCACGTGCTAGAACCGCTGATTCAAATCTGTTTTGAGATGCTAAATCAGATTGTTTGATACCATCACTATCTGCAACTTGTTGACCAGAGAATAGGTTACCAATAATTTCTGAATTTTCTGGTAAACCACGGTCAGAGCTTTTGAATACTGGACCAATCGCTTGTTCAACAATGTTGTGGTCAATGAAAACATGGTTTGGTTGATGTTTTTTACCACCACCATCTAGGTTAAAACTATTTACACTATCCACAATGGTGTTGTGAGAAACATGAACATCTTGAACGAGTTGGTAACCATTACCAGTACCATTACCATCTTTAGTTGCACTATCAGAGCCCAATAGAACAATACCACCATGGTGGGTTGAGCTTAAGTAACGTGCGCCTTCAATGTAGTTGTTGTTTACTTGATGATCGGAATCACCGATACGAATACCGCCAGCTAATGGGTAGCCATCGCCAATAATAAAGTTGTTCTCAATGGTGTTGGCGTGACCGTGACGGTTGGTAAGAGAACCATAACTATTACGGATAGTGTTGAAACTAATGGTGTTGTGACTGGCTTTGTTAGAGATAACTTCAGCTTCACCTTGAATGTTTTCAAATAAGTTAGCAACAACAAAAGAGTTACTGTCTTCACCATGGGTTTCACTTAAACCAGTACGAATGGCTTCGTAGTCGTTGTCTTTAGAGCCCGCATAGATTTTGCCATCTGCTGGTGGACGGTTTGCAAAGTAGTTTTTGTAAACAACGATTTTGTGTGCTCGGTGCTCGGGTGTAAGGCCTTTTTCACGAACCAATGAAACCATAGGATTTTTAATAGTTTTACCACTAAAAATATTATGGTCTAACAAAGTACCGCCACCGTAAACTTTAACTAAGTTACCGTATTCATTTTCGCCAACAGCGTTTAATACAGATACTTCAGATATACGACAATCTTGACAAATATCACTACTACTTAAGCGAGTATTAATTAAAGCACTGTCAAATTTCACTCCATCAAGAATAAAACCTTGGAATTGACTATCTTGACCACCCATTGCAACGGATACTTCACCGCCTTTAAGGGTTACTTGACCAGGGTTTTCTGCAGCAACTTTAAATCCAGAGATTTTTAATTCAAGGTCATCATCATAAGTACCGTCAGCTAAACATAGAGTTGTATTTGCTGCAGGTTGTGTTGGATTGTCTTTGTCTTTAATTGCACTGACAAGATCTTCAGCAGCATCTTGTAGTTTACCTACGGATTGAAAAGTCTCGGTACAATTGACAGGAGCAACATTGATTACGCTGTCAGGAATACCTGTTGATTTATACGCTGCATCATCAGCTTTCAATGGGCTAATTGGTAAAATGGCACTTTGACTCACTTCTTGAGCGTCGGTTACGGTTGATTGTAATACTGTTGCCGGAGTCATTTCAGATGCCGCAACACTTTCATGTACAACAGGTGTAACTACTGGCTGAGAAGCAGTTACTGGCTCTTTAACTTGCGGTTGAGAGGTGGAGTTTGTATTGGATTCGCTGTTACACCCAGCGAGTGCTAATCCTATTAAAATGGCGAGTGCATGTTTGTTCATTATTTTCTACCTCTTGGTAATTTCTATGAACAGAAGCTTACGCTTAGAGATGTTGCAAACAGTGATTCAAGTCTTGTTTTTAATTGAGATTTAGTTGGTAGATAATGTGTGGGTAATTATTTTACACTTTTAAATATCCTTAAAATCAGATGCTTACAAAGATTCACATCCGTAAAAATTCTCTTGTATTATTTAATGATTAATGTGATGAAGATCTATATATTTAGTTACACTTTATTTTTGACTTTAGTTTGTCTGTAGAAATTTCAAGCAGTGTGTTTCATATTGATAAGAGATGTGATGAATATTGCCATAGGTAGTCGCAACCTTCATTTTATCTATAGGTAATGGTAAGTTCCGGCTGCATATGTTGGCTGTTTGTTATGTCAGCTAGCAACAGGCTCTACTGAGTTTAAGTGATTGTTCTTGTAAGTGAAAATTAATGAATTTTTAGGTCAGAGAAGATAAGTTGCATTCGAGCTAGGTTTGATATTTAGGGAAGAGGTGATTGTGTTTTTAAATGTGGTAATTTATATAAAGTAAAGAATCAATGAGAACGCAATTGCTGCTATTCAGAGTTAGATATTGAGAGCTTACTAAATGTATTGCTGAGTAAGTTAGTTGACTCCAAAATAAACATTTTTCTCGTTTATATTGCCAATACAAAACCGGTCATATGGTGATAAATTAACGCCATTTATCACTGCTTATTATTTTATGATGACATGTTTATGTGTGCGAACACTCGCTACCGCCATATAAATAGCAGTACTCATCATAATCGCCAGTAAGTAGGTCATCAAACCTTGTGTGCTATCCATAAACCACCCCGCAACTAAGGGGCCAACAACAGAGCCTAGGCTGTAACTAAACAGCATCACTTGGCTTGCAGAGACGATACAGTTTTTATTTAACTTATCGCAGCCCAAGTTGATAGCAATAGGATAGAGAGCAAAACTTGTCATGCCAATCAACAATAAGCTAATTGCGAGCACATTTAGGCTACTACTTAGAATGATTAAGCCTACTGCAAATATACCAAGAATACAGAACAGTCCCATCAAAGGTGTACGTCCAGAAATTCGTATTAGTTTGGGAATAATTGTTTGCACTAACATGCCACCCACAATAATCAGTGCCATTAAAAGGCTAAGATCAGTTTGTGATATGTCACGATTGGAAAGTTCAATTGGCATCAACCCATAAATAGAGCTTTGTATTAACCCAGCGACAATACAACCGATAATAGCGGAGTGGTTGAGATGTGAAATTTTTCTTAATGATAAAGTGACAGAATGTTGAATCAAGGGCGGTTGGGTTGGAACGAGCAACATGACCAACATTGAGATAAATAATAGCGATAGTATAACCACAAAAGGTAGCGCGCCTTGCACGCCCACAAAACCAATGCCTAATTGCCCAAGTGCAACACCGCCAGTGAAAGAACATACATATAAAGCAAAACGTTTTGCTCTATTGGCTTCATCCCCTGCAAGTAACCAAGATTCAACGACCACAAATAATCCCGCCACTGAGACACCTGCCACAAAACGAGCAACAAACCATACCGCCACGATTGGCGCCAGTGGAAGGACAATAATAGTGGCAATGAATAATAATAAGCAGGTGATGAAAGCTAAACGATAGCCAATGTAGGTAATGAGCGACTTAATTGATGTTACGCCGACAAATAAACCTAAATAAAACACACTTGCTAACCAACTGGCATTGCTGTCATCGATACCGTATTTACTGAGTAACAGCGGTACGAGAGTCATGAGGTAAGCAGAAGATATTGCATAAAGTGATAGCGCCGCAATCGGTACTTTAAAGCCTGTTTTTACTTGCAAATCCGTTGTAGTTTCCACTTTATCACCCCATCAATCAGCCATGTGGCAAATAGATTTAAATCTCTATTTTTAGCGAATATGAGCCTTTGAGAGAGGGGAGTAAAACGAAAAAGTTTTATCTTCACGATAAAGAAAATTTATCGAAAGAATTGGGATAATTTTTCATAGTATTAGGTTTAATCAAATCGAGACAACCAAAAACATTTTGTCGTCTCAATCATTAAATATTACTATGTTTTATCAGCAATAATCAGAGATATAAATATGGATGTAAAAGTATTCCAGACCTTCCTTGAAGTGGCGAAAGAGAAACATTTTGGTCACGCGGCAGAGAATCTTTATATCACTCAAGCTGCGGTGAGCGCGAGAATCAAACAACTAGAATCCTTCTTTGATACGCGTTTGTTCACCCGCGATAGAAATGCAATAAAACTCACATCTGCAGGTGAGCGTTTAGTCGGATATGCCGAAGTGATGGTTTCTTCCCTAAAGCAGGCAAAATTTGAGTTGTCATTAGAAAAAGGCAAAGCACTGCAACTGACTATCGGTGGCACGCCAACAATTTGGGATGCATATTTACAAAACTGTCTAAGCGTAGTGACGGATGCATTTGATGGCTATGGCTTTATTGCTGAAGCGTTATCCAGAGAACAAATTAATAGACAGTTGCTAGAGCGCACACTCGACATGGCATTTGCTTTAGATCCAATCAAGTCAGACGAACTGGCTTGCCAACATATTGCTGATTTTAACCTTACCTTAGTATCAACCGAGCCTTGCCATGAAGAGCAAGCATTCGACAATAAATACGTTTACATAGATTGGGGAACCCGCTTCGCCTCGGAACATGCAGAGCGCCATCCGAATATTCCAGCTCCTTTTTTGAGAACATCGACCGCCAGAATAGCCTTAGATTTTGTTCTGGAAAAAGGCGGCACAGCCTATCTACCTACCTCTGTGGTAGAGCCTTTTGTAGCAAGTGAACAATTATATAAAGTGGATGACAGTAAAGGTTGGTGCAGACCCATCTACCTTAGCTACAGAAAATCCAGTAACTCTATAGATGCGATAAAACAGATAGAACGCTTAATAGCAGAAATTGATCCACTTACCGCCTACAGCCTCCAACAAGCAGGAGAGCAACTAGCCTAATTTTAGCTAGGGTTAAAGCGTGTATGAGGCAAGTTATCACGATGGAACATCGATAAATTGCATAGGAATATAGGTGACTACAGTCTGCCTCTTTTTTATGCATATAGCCTGAAAAGCACGCAAACAGATTGGAAATCCTTAATAATCTGAAATTAGAGCTTTTATTTTCAAATTATTATGGCATATTAACTTCCGTCAACACGATGTGCGTGCATCGTATAATGGCTATTACCTCAGCCTTCCAAGCTGATGATGCGGGTTCGATTCCCGCTGCACGCTCCAATCTCTCTCTATCAAATCTCTTGCTTAACTGTCTCAAATAACACGCTTTGTTGCGTGATTTTTTGTGTCTGAAATTTACAGATTCAAAGAGACTCTCAAGATCTTTCTACTATTTTGATCAAAGTGAAATCATGGCATTCAACACTAAAGCAAATAGTCTAATGCAGAGTAGCAGTGCACAAAAAAGGCTGCCTTATTCGCAGCCTTTCTACCCTATTGAAGCTATTTATTAGTATTAGCTTTTTAGTGCAGCATCACTGGATTTGTGTGGTGACTCAAGACCTGCATTAATATCTAGGATATCTTGCTCCGTTAGGCTACCTGCTGCCAGCTTGACACGAAGCCCGGCGGTAATGTAGTCATAGCGTGCATCGGATAAGCTGCGCTGGGCTTCAAAAACGCGGCGCGAAGAGTTGAGGACATCCACAATGGTGCGGGTGCCGACTCGAAAGCCAGATAGTGTGGCTTTGTGTGCAGCTTGCGCCGATTTTACCACTTGTCTATAGGCTAGAATAGCGCTGTAAGCTGCGGAAACATTGTTGTTATAGGCGCGGATGTTGGCGTCTACTTCACGGTATTTGTTTTCAAGACTTTGGCTAGCAACAATGTATTGCGCTTGCGCGGAATCTGTTTTAGCCGAGGTTGCACCACCACTATAAACAGGAACAGATAGCGTCAGCCCTGCACGCAGGTCGTTACCATGGCTGTGATCCACTGGCGAGCTACCCCATGCATTTTGGTAGTCTTCATTGCCATAGGAAGCATTGAAGTGCAGGCTAGGTAAATGGCCTGAATTAGCGGACTTAATGTTATCTTGCGCAACATCTTTTTCGATACGTGCGGCCAGAAGCTCAAGGTTTTTCTCGTGGGCTTCATTGATAAGAGCAGTAGAGTCGGTGTTGTTTTTAGCGGGGCTAAAACGCTCTGAGTCTAGAGTGTCAATTTCATTGTAGGGTTGATTGGTGATCTTGCGCAGTTTTTCATAACTGTTGGTGAGATCATTTTGTTTCAATACTTCCGTTGCTAGCACAGTATCGTACTGAGCTTCAGCATCATAGACATCTGTAATGGCGGCAAGCCCTGCACGATTACGTTGTTTCGCTTGATCCCATTGTTTTTTCGTGGCCTTTTTTTCCGCTTGAACGGATATCAACTCATCTTGCGCTTTCAATACGTCAAAGTAAGCCTGAGCAGAGCGCATGATCAGCTCTTGCTCGGCAGCAGCGTAATTGGCGTCCGCTTGTCGGGCTTGTTTCTCGGCAATATCTAGGTCAATCCAACTCGATCGAAGATATAGATCTTGATCTAAGACGATTTTAGCGCCCGTTGTGTATCCGTCACTATATGGCTTGTTACCAGGGGCCTGATAATAATGATCGCCTAACTCACCCTGCGCAGTACCAACCAAGTTAATTTGTGGTAGTAGTGGCGCGCGTTTTGCATCTACATTAGCAAAGGCCGCGTCTTTATTCGCTTTAGCTGTTTGTACCACAGTATCGCTGCTTTTTGCCTGAGAATAGACTTCTGACAGGTTGGTTGCGGCTGCAAGATGTGGCAAGCCAACAAGGCCTGAGATAAGTAGGGATAATGGAATTCGTTTCATAGCTTCAACAAAAGATCGCAAGTAAAAGTGAATAATTTTAAATTGGCTATATAATGCCTAGTTGTTTATTGTACACGTTAATTTTAATATTTGAATGATTCATTAAAAATGATGATTATGTTTGTTTGTTTCTTTCTTGTAGAAAATTAAATTGGTGCACATTCAATAAGTTGCTTAATAATCAGAGTGATATATTGGATTAATTCGATAATACTTAGGTCAATATTTATTATTTAATGCATTTGGGCGCATATAACCAATGAAACGAAATTTTAGGCTTTTCTTTAATCGTGATAGTAGTTTATTTTTTCTGCTACTAGTTTCACTATTTATTAATATTTTATCATTAGCAATGCCATTTTCTCTACTGCATACCTATGATCGAATATTACCGAATCAGAGTTACGATACTGCGACTATTCTATTTGTTGGAGTAGTAACTGCGGTATTTCTGGAAGGTTTGCTACGTTATTTTCGCAGTTGGATGATGGCCTCAGCCGCCGCCAATTTCGAGCTCAAAGTGTCTAAAGAGGTAGTGACGTCTCTATTCAAGAGTGATTATAAACTCGTTGCTAACATGAATGTCGGCCGAATCTTTAACGGTGTCAGTGCCATTGGGCACATGCGCGATATGTATTCCGGTCAGGCAAAAGTCGCCTTAATTGATCTCCCTTTTGCATGTTTGTTTCTATGG
Source organism: Vibrio halioticoli NBRC 102217 (assembly GCF_000496695.1). Classification (GTDB taxonomy): domain Bacteria; phylum Pseudomonadota; class Gammaproteobacteria; order Enterobacterales; family Vibrionaceae; genus Vibrio; species Vibrio halioticoli. Next base: position 8,465 of record NZ_BAUJ01000036.1, on the reverse strand, counting down.
CTAGTCTATTTTATCGGTGGCAATCTGGTCTTTATTCCCATTGCGGTGTGGGTAGTAGTGACCTTGATGATTCTTTTCTTGGGTCGCAAGTTGACTAAGCTAACCAAATCTCTTTCGTTAACTGAAAGCCAGCGTACACGTATTTTTATTCGAGTTTTTTCTGGACTGACGAGCGTGAAAGCTCTTGCGCAAGAAGCGCAGCTTTCGGCCTCTTTTAGAACAACCAACTATCAATTGCAGCAACAGCAAAAGCGCGTTGATTGGCTTTCTATCCGGCTTCAAGAATGTATCGGCGGAGCATCCCAAGCAACAACACTATTAATCATTATGCTTGGTGCGCTTCTTGTTATTGATGGTCATATGACCACAGGGGGGGCTGACGGCATGCTCAATTCTGGCGGGTCGCGCCGTTGCCCCGCTATCGGCAATTATTGGCTTATATACACGAGTGGCCTCTGCAGAAGTAGCCAAAGAAGAAGTGCTTGAATTAATAAATATTCCAGAGGCTAAGTTTAGCGGCAAAGTGAAACTTGATGAGCGACTAAAATCCGATGTTATCTCTTTTGATGGCGTAAAAATGCCAGTGGCGAGCAAGTTATTGTCGCTAGATGATATCGCATTGCCTGAGAAATCACTGATTCAGGTTACATCCGACTCTTTGTATTTTGCCAGTGAAGCATTATCTATGATGGTAGGACTTGAACCACCGACGGAAGGTGAAGTACGTATTGGTGAGCATAATATTTATGATCTTGAATATGATACTTACCGTGATGGAGTGGTGTTGGTATCCGCATGGCCAAATTTATTCTCAGGTACCCTGCTTGAAAATATGACCATGTTTACGCCAGAGTTAGAGGCTGATGCTATGCAAATGGCCGATAGATTAGGCCTAACAGCCACACTTGCGCAATTGCCTTCCGGTTATCAAACTCGAATTGATGAAAGTGGCACAGAAACCTTTAATAAAGGCACCATTAAGCTTATCGCCTTGGTACGATCTTTAGTGCAAGACCCTGCATTTTTAATGCTTGAGCAACCTTTTTTATCATTAGACATTCCCTCTGCCGAATTAGTCGCACAAGTACTGCAAGAGGAAAAACATCAACGCAGTATTTTCGCAACGGGCTATTTGAGTCCGCAGAGTCTGCAATATGATCACATATTGAGAATTGATGCGACGGGCGAGGGCAAACTGCTCACAAACCCTGCAATGAATGAGCAAGGAAACGTATAAGATGACGACACAATCTGAAAATACATTGCGCAGTATTGCAGGCAGTTTCTTAAAGCAAGTGGGTATGCATGCACAGGCGCGCAATATTGCAAATAATCCGCATCTTGAACACATGTCACCGCTAGATTTGGTAGAGCAACTTAAAAAGTTTAACGTTACCTATACCATTGATATCCCAAATCAAGACCAGCTTGAAGATACCCATTATCCGTTTATTGGCATTACGTCAGGACGTGAAGAGGATGGAGAGTATCATGCTATTTTGTTTCGTCGCAGCGGTAAAAAATTTCAAAAACAAATGCCTGGACATCGCCGCTGGCACGATGCTGATTTTAGTGAAATACAGCAATTTAGCCATATTGTGGTATTGGAATCGATGCCAAGTAAGCAATTGTCAGTGCGTACTTTTATCAAGGAAGTGAACCTACGCAAAAAATGGTACTGGCCAGTCCTTGTTTTAACCTTTATGTCGACGGTTACTGGCTTATCTATTCCACTGTTTACTATGTCGGTTTATGACAAAGTTATCGGGGGACACTTAGTTGAGGTATTGCCTGAACTTGGTATGGGTGCGGCGATAGCAGTCTTTATTTATGTGAGTGCGCGGCTAATCCGGGGCTATATATTATCTAAGGTTGTGACTGAGTTTGTACGTGAAATATCAAACACGACGTTACATCGATTAATTCATATGCCCCTCACTTTGCTTACGCGAGTGGGGATCACTAACCACATCAACCGTATGAGAAATACAGAGCGTGTACGTTCTATGTTGGCGGGTACTGTGGGTGGCGGTATGTTGGATCTGCCTTTTGTCGTCATTGTATTAATTACCATTGCACTGCTTGCCGGTTGGTTAGTGTTAGTACCGATTTGTATGATACTGCTCCATAAACTCGTCTCTTCTTTGCTGACTAAGTTTACCAATGCAGCCTTGCCAGCTATCTATAATGAACATCAAGACGGCATTACCGAATTATCAAAAAACATTCTGTTTTTGAAATCGGGTGGTAATGCCAAAGGCTGGATCCAGCGTTTACATCGTTTAAATCGTGAAAATAGCCGTCAAAACTTTATGTTTGCTAAGCGCAATGGATTGTATGGAGCGGTAAGCCATGTAATGACCATGGTTACAGGCCTAGTTACTATCTTTGTCGGCATCTTTTTGGTGCTAAACCACAGCATTACCTCTGGTGCTTTGATTGCCTGTGTGATGCTTATTTGGCGTATAACAGGCCCGGCAGCCATGGCATTTTCGTCATCACTTAAGATTGATATGCTAAAAAGTGCGGTGACTCAATTTGATGGTTTCTTAACAGTACAAACAGAAAATAATGAATTACGTTTGGACATTCCGCAAATGGATAAAGCTCCTGAGGTCAACTTTAAAGGAGTGACTTTACGCTATGATGCTGAGTCTGCTCCAGCGCTCTATGGTATTGAGTTCGAGGCGCTCGCGGGTGAAAGTGTTGCTGTACTAGGGCCTAATGGCTGCGGAAAATCCTCTTTGCTGATCACCACGTTAGGTGTTTTAGAGCCTCAAGCAGGCTACATCTCATTAAATGGACGAAATATCCGTCAGTATGATCCACAGGTGTACCGAACTTGGTGCAGTTACGCCCCTGCAGAAACGCAGTTAGTTGAGGGTTCTCTGGCGGATAATATTCGTTTGCAAAAGCCGTCAGCAACGGATGAAGAAATCATTACTGCACTTAAACAAGCAGGTGGACAAGCTCTGCTTGATTTGGTTGAAGGTGACATACACGCAAGTATGTTTGAGGCGTGCAATATTATGCTACGTTCGGTCGATGCTGAGGCTATTGCATTGGCCCGCGTTATCATCTCTGACTCAAATTTTATTTTGATGGACGAGCCGGTTGCAGGTGGCAATCCTAAAGTGAAGGCTGCTTTCGTTAAATTTATCCAATCTTGTAAGGGCTCAAAAACCCTGATTTTCTCAACGCATGATCAAAACCTTCTACCGCTGGTGGATAAGGTTGTCGTGCTGGACAAGGGCGCAGTTGCCTTTGCCGGTCCTTTGCCACAGCAACCTGCTGCTGAAACGCAAGGAGAAGCTGATGCGTAATAGCCGAACGCCAAATAACGATGATTGGCCAGACTATGAGTTTTCTAACAGTATCGAATCTTCTAAGGATCGCCGACTGATTCGTCGTGTGGCACTGCTGATTTGTTTTGCGATTGCTATTTTATTGGTGTGGTCGACTCAAGCCACGGTTGAGGAGATCTCAAAGAGCAAGGGGCAAATTATTCCTTTGGGCCATAAGCAAGTGATTCAATCTCAAAGTGGCGGCACCATTGCATCTGTTGATGTTGAAGAAGGGCAAATGGTGAAAAAAGGTCAGCATTTGGTGCACTTTGTTTCTGAGAAAAACCTATCAACTAAAGATGAATTAGAAGTTAAACGCGCTAATTTTGAGATGAGAATCAAACGCTACGATGCCTATATCAACAAACAAGCGTTGGATCTTACGGAGTATGCCACCAAGTATCCCAAGCTGACGGCTAACCACATTGAAGCTTTTGATAAAATGAAGGAAAAGCGCGAAGCTAGTGAAAAGGTGATTGATTCTGAGATTCAAAAGACCAATGCGGAATTAAGTGGGGTGTTGGAAGAATTACCTTCACTCCGCAATCAGCTAAAGGCTTCACATCGAATGTATTTATTGATGAAAGAGGCGGGGCAGAACCAGTCTATATCTGAAGTGAAGTTCTTAGAAACCAAGCAGAAATACGATTCGTATCAGCAACAAGTGAATTCGCTTAATAGTCGCTCTAAGGTGCTGAAACGTTCATTGGATAATTTAAATAAACAGCTTATTCAAAAAGATATAGATTTGGTTTCAGAGGTATCTGAAAAGCGCACTGAAGCACAAACTGACCTGATCGCCACTAATGCACGTCTGCGCTCTAGTGCAGCTGATGTAAAGGATGACGTGGTTAAAGCGCCAGTGGAAGGGGTGATTCAATCTATTCCAACCACTTCTGCAGGAAGTGTGGTTAAGCCCGGAGGTATGGTCGCGGTCATTGTGCCTGTGACCAAGCAAGGTTTGATGGAAACCAAATTATCGCCTCGTGATATTGGTTTTGTACAAGTGGGTGATTTGGCGAGAATTAAGATAGATGCCTTTGATTATTCTCGGTATGGTTCCTTAACTGGGGTGGTCAAAAGCATTTCACCGACAACCGACCAAGATCAACGGGGTGGCGTCTACTATAAAGTTAAGATTGCCATTGCTAAACCTTATTTTGAAAAAGATCCTGAGTATCTTAAAACCATCCCCGGTATGACCGGTGAGGCCGATATTATAACAGGTAAAAAAACGGTATTTGAATATTTATGGAAACCTGTGTTTACTAATGTTACAAGTGCTTTTGGTGAACGCTAAGTTTTCATAAATAAAAGTTTTAACTTAATGGTTAAATAAAAAAACATTTCATTAAGTTATTTTATTTTTATTTAAAATACAATTAACCCTGATATTAAAATATCAGGGTTTTTTTTATATCTAGATAATTAGTTGGTATTATGTGCAGTAAGAAAAATTATTTTCCAACTAATGAATTAGTGTTAACTGTTGATTTTATTGATTCTTAAATAAGTTAACGAAATATTTTGTGAGCATTTTATTTTAAATACCACAGTAAAATAATGCATAGGAACCACCCATGGCTAAGAAACCTGAAGTAAAACCTGTTGACCCAACCATAGCAAAGGCTAAAGAGCAGCAAAAACAAGCAGAAAAACTGCGTGCTTCTGAATTGCGCTATCAAGAAGGTGATACAGGGCTACCGATATCAGATTTAGTCATGGCTGAATCTAACACTGTGTTTGCTCACAATGCGCCACAACATTCTAATCATCAACAGCAAGTTGTTAAGAATACAGAAACACATGCTGCGCCGCATCAAGGGTTAGATATCATGCCACCCGTAGCGCCGCATCACCCGCATCATGTATCCCATGCTAAACCAATATTTACTGGTAAAGTGGTGGCAAATAATGAACATGCGCAGCAATTTGTAGCTACACGCGTTGGAAGCACTCACGGTATTGTAGATGTCGCGTCAACGGGCGCCTTGAATATCTTTGGCACTCCAGGAATCTTAGCTTCTGGCGGTGGCATTTTTATGGCTCGTCAAGTGGTCGATGGGCACGAGATTAACCACCCAATCACATTTACAACAGGTACCACTGGTGCAGTAGTGATTTCCGGTGATAGTGCGGTAGTGCTAACAGAGGATGTGGATGTTAAAGCGGGTGATTTGGTGGCTTCCGGTGCATTGGTTGATGAAACAGAAGGTCCCTCTGCGTTTCAAGCATACCAGCACGACGGTAAGTATGGGCATCTAAGCATGGATAGCCATGGTCAATGGTTCTATCATGCCGACGATCATCAAACTGCCATTCAATCATTGAAACCGGGTGAATCGATTACCGATACATTTACGGTTGCAACCAATAGTGGCATCGATTCTAGTGTGACGGTTGTGATTAAAGGGGCTGAAGATAAAGCCATTATTGCGGGTGTACACACTGGTGATGTTACCGAGGATGTGCAGGTTCAAGATGGCAAGCTCAACACCGAGGGTCAACTAATCATTACCGATAATGACCACGATGATGCGTACTTTATTCCGCAAGCTATTTCTACTAATCATGGTGAATTCACCCTTGATAACCAAGGGCACTGGCACTTCACTGCAAATAATGCTGATCCTGCCATTCAACAACTCGCCGCCGGTGAAACTTTTACTCAAACCTTTACTGCTGTTTCAAAAGATGGCGGTACAACGCAAGAAGTTGTTGTAACTGTACATGGCACCAATGATTTACCTGTCCTGACCGTTACCCAAAATTCAACTAAATCGGGTCAATTACATACCACTGATATTGATGCAACGGATACTCACATTTATGGAGTTGTTGGAGGCTCTGCGGTTGGAAAAACTGTTGTGGCTCATGGCGTTTATGGTGATTTGACCCTAGATTCTATTACCGGTGAATACGGCTATAAGATCCATACTGATGCTATTCAGAATGGTCATGGCATGAACTATGATCCTAAAACGCACACCTATTCAGGTCAGGATAGTTTTGAAATCTCGACTACAGACAATCATGGTGGGTCTGCGACTCAACACTTAACATTTTTCCCAACAGCAACACTGACTGTACCGACAATTTCAGGTGCTAAGCCGTCAATTCATTATTCAGTGCCAACGCAAACACAGATTTCTCCAGTACCGCCAATGACACCAATGAAAACACCGGCTCAGCCGACGGTGACCATTGATGGTTTAGATCCAACTACCGATTCAGGTAAGGATAATACTGATGGCATTACTAATAACCAAAACCCAACGGTAACAGGGGTTGCAGGTGTTCCTTTTTCACTCGTTAGCATTGTTGATGGTAAAAATGTAGATGGCACAGATAAGATTGTTGGATCGGGTTATGCTGATGTAAATGGTCACTATCAAATAGTTGTTGGCTTAGGGCAATCGCCAACAAATTCTGGTACACATCATGATTTAACTGCAACAGTCACTGACCCCTCTGGTCAAGACGGCTCGACAACAGCATCAACACCGATTTTGATCGACCAGCATACCACTCAGCCAACGGTTGATTTGAATGCCACTTCAGACAGTTTTGGTGGTACGGGTACCAATACTGACAACATCACCAATATCGCAAACCCGACTTTAACATTGGGTAATATCGATACAGACGCTCAACAAGTTGAGGTGTTTGTGGATGGTCATTCTATTGGCAATGCTGTCAGCCAGAATGGTGTTTGGCAGATTACTGTACCTAAATCTTTCATGGATGAGGGCGATCATGATATTACCGCAACAGTGACCGATATTGCGGGCAACACCAGTACATCAAATGCTTTGACTGTGACGATTGATCAGCATGTCGTTGCGCCGGACGCCACAGATACCGTTACCGAAGATAGCAAAGTGACCGCGACGGGTGATGTTAACCCACACGGTGAAGTAGGCGATGTAGTCACTGTCATCAATACCGATGGTAAGCATGGTCACTTTGATGTGAATGCGGATGGGACTTACACCTATACGCTTGATAACAAAGCCGCTCAACACCTTGCGCAAGGTGAATCTGAAACAGACAGCGTTAAGTACACTGTGACTGATACGGCGGGCAATACTAATACGGGTGAAATTACAGTCACTATCCATGGCAGTAATGACGTTCCTGATTTGCATATTACGCAAAGCACGAATACCACTGGTACGCTCAGCACAATCGATGTTGATACAACCGACACACACACCTATGACGCAGTCGGTGGCACCACTACAGGCAGCAGCGTTGTGGCGCACGGCATATTCGGTGATTTAACACTAGATAATGCAACAGGCGTCTACAGCTATACAATGCACGCCGATGCCATTCATCAGGGCATGAACTACGACGCAAACTCCGGAAAGTACACGGGACAAGATACCTTTGAGGTCAGCACTGACGATCACCATGGAGGTAAGGACTCTCAGTTCTTAACCTTCAATCCAACGGCGACAGTAATGGCGCCATCAGTGGTCGGCCAGCAGCCAACAGTAACTAATAACGTTCCTACTCAAGCGCAATTGACGCTGATGGCGCCAATCGCTCCGGCAATAACACTGACCACGCCAACGGTGACACTGACAGGACTTACTGGAAGTACCGATACCGGTATCGATAATACTGATGGTATTACGTCGAACCCAACACCATCAATCACTGGTAGTACTGATATCCCGTTCTCACAAGTTGATATCATTGATGGTAAAAATGCCGACGGCAGCGATCATATTGTTGGCTCAGGTTTTTCTGATGGGAATGGCGATTTTGAGATTGCTATAGATCTGGGTAAATCATCAAAGGTTGATGGCACTCATCATGATTTAGGCGCGAAGGTTACTGACCCATCTGGACATGATGGACAGACAACGGCAACAACAGCGATAGTGATTGACCAAAATGTTGCTGCGCCGGATGCAACAGATACCGTTACTGAAGATACAAATGTTATTGCGACAGGTGATGTTAACCCGCAAGGCGAAGTGGGTGACGTAGTCACTGTCATCGATGCTGATGGTAAGCACGGGCACTTTGATGTGAAAGCGGATGGGACCTATACCTATACGCTTGATAACAATGCGGCTCAGCATCTTGCGCAAGGTGAGTCTGAAACAG
>NZ_BAUJ01000037.1 GCF_000496695.1 Vibrio halioticoli NBRC 102217 | reverse complement strand
AATTAGCTAATCACTCCCGTCGATGAAAAACTAGACATGCAAGATATCATTGCAATGTTGGAAAGTAATGAACTTAGAGGGTATTACCAAAACGTATTGTCAAAGCGAAAAATGTGCACATTCAAGAAGGAGTGACCAAGTACACTAGCTTTAAATTTCGATGTAAGTTGAGTAGCTAGTCGGTATGTGTATATATTTCAAGCGAACTGTTACGTTAATTGCCATTCGTTTACATTTTTTGGTCTGATGTGTTGCAACAGTTTTAGGCTCTAAGAATGTTAGATAAATATGATGCCGACATTAAGTTTTGTTTTTATTGCCTTTTTTCGGATTAGATAAAATAAGCAAACAAAAAGATAATCGTTTATGTTTTTATTTCATTCATATGTGGTTACATATTTGTTTGCTACTGTAGTCAGATAAGTGGCTTTCGTTAATTTATTTATTATTTGGTTTCGTTACTATTGCGAGGTCATTAACAACAACAATAAATGGATACGACATGAAACTTAAGTCTATAATTGCACTCGCTTTATTAGCCCCTTGTAGCGCCCTCGCTGATCACGATAACACCGTTATTAATGGCCTAGATTTTGGACCATTAGCTCAGTTTGTCGGTACTTGGAAATCAGTGGAAAGTGGTGGTGTTGATATTTCCCCTGCACAAGAAGGAACAACTCAAGGTAAAGGGGCTCCTGCAATTACCCCTTTCTATGAAGTAATGACTTTTGAAGTCGCGGCTGATGCGAAAAATGCTAGTGAGCAATATCTAGTAGCACTTTACTACAAGCAAGAAGTTTTCCGTAAATTAGATGATACAAAATTCCACGATCAGCGTGGATACCTAATTTACGATAAAGACAACCAGATGGTTTACAACTCTTACTGTGTGCCTAGAACCACTTGTGTAACAGCTGAAGGCCCTGCGGGCAACGAGATGACTCTAAAAGTAGCCGCTCGTGGTATTGCTGAGTCTAACTACATGACGGCAAATGCATCAACGACTGATTTTACGATGAATATTAAAATCGACGGCGATACTTTAACTTACTCACAAACAACTGCACTCGATATTTACGGCAACGCTTTTGCACATACCGATTCTTCTGTCTTAGAACGAGTAAAAAAATAATTACAGCTAGTGAGTTTTAGGAAAGGGTCTTAGAAAACAGCCCTACAACAAGACCTAAATTGCTTAAAATTTCCGCTAATAAAAAACCCCAAAATTTCTTTTGGGGTTTTTCTTATCACTTAATGTGAGGTTTTCTCAATATAAATTCTATTTGATATTAATGTTGCGATCTCGCTGGTCGTACATATCTGGAGTGGTGTGCACACCGCCTGCATAACCTGCTTTTTCAAGAGTTTCTCGTACCTCTTTGACATCTTCTTCTGAAACGACAATGTCTCTCGCCCCTAAATGGTAGCGAACAAAGGTGATCAGCTCTGCCAGTTTTTGATCAGAGAGCACATCTTCAAAACTCACCATTGGCATAAAGTTTTTATCTTCTACCAAATAGGTTGGCTCTAGTCCACGCACGGTGACCGCTATGGTATTAAATGGGTCGCTGTGCATGATAATGCCGTTATTGAGCAGTGCCGGTGCAATTGGATCGCGCCCTTTACCATCAGCGCCATGACAGGCTCCACAAGTTTGCTGATAGATAGGGTAGATGTCTGAATTGTAGGCGCTTTCATCAAAACCTTTCGGTTGCAGAGGTTTTGCATCTGCGCTAACAAAGTTGTTGGTATCACCTTTAATGAGGTAATAAGCCATCGCTTCAACATCGTCTCGGGTCATCAAGCTCAAACTGTTTTTCACCACATCGGCCATACCCGCAAAAGCAGTTCCTTTATCGGAGTGTCCAGTGTGTAAGAAGTCAGTAAGTACTTGCGTATCCCAGCCATCGATATACAGCTCATTGGCAGTGATATCCGGCGCATTCCAACCATCAATGATATTACCTTGGAAGATACGATCGCTGATGATAGCTTGCGCAAGGTTTCGAGGTGAATGACATTCAGAGCAGTGCCCTAAACCTGCTACCCAATATTTGCCTTGTTGCCATTTTTCAACATCATCAACGCTGTCTTTGATTTCTGCAGGCACTTCATATTGAAGTGGTGCGGTATCCATAAAGACAATATTCCAACTCAATAATCCAAGTCGAATGTTGGATGGGAACATCATGCTATTGTCGTCGTTGCGTCTTGCTACCGCAGTGATCGACTGTAGGTATTCCCACATATCTTGCATGTCTTGTTCTTTAACATATTGATATGAGGTGTAAGGCATCGCCGGATATAAATAGCCATGACGACCTTTACCGTCAACCAATGCTGCCTTAAAGTCGTCATAGCTGTATTTACCAATACCTTCACTTGCGTGAGGGGTAATATTGGTCGAATAAACGGTGCCAAATGGCGTTACAAATGGCAGTCCGCCCGCAAAAGGTTCACCGCCTTCAGCGCTGTGACAAGCAACACAATCTCCAGCATGAGCTAAGTATTCACCACGCTTGATTGCCTCACTATCTAGGCTAGCAATGTGCGCATCGGCATCGATTCGAGATTTAGTCAGCATGGCGCCAATGGCTAAAATTTCATTGCGAGTCAATTGCTTATCAAAGGCAGGCATCACATTGTTCAGACCAAATTTAATTGTATGTTGGATCTCTTCGATGCTACCACCATGTAGCCAGATATCATCAGATAGTACCGGTACACCAATATCAAGATTTCCCACAGAACCATCGCCGTGACAAGCCGAACAATATTGTTTAAATAGCTGTTTCCCAAGTTCGACTTTTACTGGTGGAACATCGGTATGACGTTGGTTCAACGATGCTAAGAAGTATGAAAGTTTTGATATTTCATCTTCGTTGAGTACTTCGTTGTAGCCCGCCATCGCGCCATTACGACCTTTTTCGATGGAGTGAAGAATGGCTTCATCGCTACCACCATAGAGCCAATCATTGTCAATTAGATTAGGAAAGTGCTTTTGACCTTGGGCGTTGTCTCTATGACAGGCAGCACAATGAGTTTGAAACAGTATTCGCCCCGAGTCTGTAATGTCACTGTTTTGCGCAAGGCTAGCCAGTGAAGTATCGCTTACCGAGGCAATTTGTTGATCAAGGGTAGTGGTTGGTGAACTAAATTTATCATCGCTTTGCTTCCAACCCATTAGCCCTTCCCAGTTACCAAGACCGGGATAAAGCACTAAAAACCCTACTGATAAACAAAAAGCCACAAAGTAACTAATAAATAAAAGCTTAGGCGGAGGGGCGTCATTTTCATCGATACCATCAAAGGTACCCAACGCCTTATTGGCATCAGCGTCATGGTTTTTTCGCCAATATTTGAAGATGATACTGACCATTAACAGCAAAAAAACAAGCGTGCAGATAACAGCCCATAGATTCCAGAAACTACTCATTATTGGATCTCCTCTGCTGTATCAACCCCTAAACTTTGTAGATAATGAATAAGCGCTTCGCCTTTAGTTTTACCGCGAACTTGCAGACGAGCATCGGCAATTTCGTTGTCGCTATACGGCACCCCAAGGGTACGCAGCGTGCGCATTTTATCGGTAATATCATCACCGGAAAGCTTTTGCTCAAACAGCCACGGATAGGACGGCATAATTGAGGTTGGGATAACGTCTCTTGGATTCACTAAATGCAAAACATGCCATTGGTCAGAATATTTTCGACCTAGGTTAGTCAAATCAGGGCCAGTACGTTTTGAGCCCCAAAGGTTTGGAAACTCATAGATGTCATCCGGTTCTTGGTTGGCGCGGCCATTACGTTTTACCTCAGGCTCTATAGGGCGCACCATCTGCGTGTGACAAACGTGACACCCTTCACTGATGTAGATATCACGTCCTGCTACTTGAATCGCGGTCAGAGGTTTGGCTTGGCTATTTGCCGCCAACTCTGGGCCCCTGACTATGTTTGGCACAATCAGAACCAAGATAGAAAACGAGGCTACCACTATGGTGGCAATGATCAGAATAAAAACTGACTGTGTGAAATCCTTACTCATTATGATGCCTCCCTTTTAAGTACAAACTTTGGTGTAGTGACGGTCTTATACAGGTTGAATACCATCAGGAATAAGCCAAGTACAAACAAGGCACCACCAAAGAAGCGCAGGAATAGCCATGGCGCTTTGAAATCCATCGCCTCTACAAAGCTATAAATCAGTTCGCCGTTTTCATTTTGAGCAAGCCACATGTAGCCCTCACCAATGCCTGCCACCCACAGTGCAATGGCATAAATTGCCACCCCTGCATGGGCTAACCAAAAGTGCCATTTGATCAGTCGAGTAGACCAGAGCTTGTCTTTATCCCACAGTTTCGGGATGAAGTAGTAGAACACCGCGATGCCGGACATGCCCACCCAACCTAAAGCGCCGGAGTGTACGTGGCCGATAATCCATTCGGTGTTATGTGCCATCATGTTAAACCAACGAATTGCCAGTAATGGGCCTTCAAAGGTCGCCAAACAGTAGTAAAGGATGGCGGAGAAGAAAAACATCATGATGTAGTCGTTTTTCAGTTTTTGCTTATTTTGCAATAGGGTCATGGCACTGTTAAATGCGCCACCCCAAGATGGCAGCCACAAAATTAATGACATCACTATGCCAATGTTTTGCACCCAAATAGGCACAGAAGAGTAAATAAGATGGTGCGTGCCTGCCCAAGTGTAAAAACCGACTAATCCCCAAAAGTGAATAACAGAAAGGCGATAGGAATAAATTGGTCGCTCAGAGACTTTAGGTATGAAGTAGTAGTTCATACCGATAACGCCAGCGGTCAGCAAAAAGCCTACTGCATTGTGTCCCCACCACCATTGCACTATGGCATCTTGCGCGCCGGCAAACACCGAATATGACTTGGTGAGTGAGGCAGGTAGTGCAAGGTTATTTATGACGAAGATTAGCGCAATCACAATGATAAATGCGGCAAAAAACCAGTTTGCAACAAAGATGTGATTGACCTTTCTTTTGGCTATAGTGCCAAAGAAAAGGATGGCGTACAGCACCCAAACTAATACGATAAGAAGGTCGATTGGCCATTCAAGCTCGGCATACTCTTTTGAAGTGGTGTAGCCCAGAGGTAGCGATAATACGGCCAGTAGCAGAACTAACTGCCAACCCCAAAATACCATCCATGCTAGGCTTTTATTAAATAGCCCGCATTGCCCAGTGCGCTGCGCAATATACAGCGAAGCACCCATCAAAATATTGACCACAAATCCATAAATTACCCCAGAGGTATGCAAGGGGCGCAGTCGACCAAATTGAAAATATTCAGAATCAAAATTAAGTACCGGCCAATACAGTTGCGCGGCAAGTACCACCCCAACAATCATACCTATGATTGACCATGTGACGGACGCCACTACAAAATATTTGACGACCTTGGTGCTGTACACCGTGGTTTCGTTTTCCATCAGTTAATCCTTTACTGCTGAGGTTCTTGACCGACCTTTGAGAAGAAGTACGAAATGTCTTCAATGTCTTGATCAGACAGCGAGTCAGCTTGTTGCTGCATTAAAATGGCTAGGCCACTGGTTCGCTCTCTGGCTTTATAATCTTTAAGGGAGGAGATGAGATACCCAAGTTTTTGACCACGAAGGTTAGGGTAGGGATCTAAGGTTGAAATGCCGTCTTCACCATGGCAAGCCATACATACTTTTGCCTTGGCTTTACCTACTTCAAATTGGGCATCTGCTGCTGTGCCATCATCTTGTGCAAAAACACTGGCACTAAACCCTAAAATTGCTAATACAAACAGTCTCATCGGTATAAATCCTTTTCCGAGCCTCCATACTGCGTGTTGGAGGAAATGTAACGTTACGCAAAAGTATAGTTAAGTATTCTGATAAGGCATTGCTTTGCTTGAATATATTAAGCAATTAGATGATTATTACATAGGATAAAAATGAGATTGATTATCAATAGTGTTTAATGCTAATCATTCTTACTTTTTATATAAGCAAAATAACGCCAAAATCTGTCAGGTTATACGGGTGTTAATTGAGCCTTTTTTAGGCTCGATGTATGAATGATTTCGTTGGCTTCAATTAACGTTAATGGTTGATTAAAGGCCTGTTTAATCTCTTCTATTTCATTGTTATTAAAGCTCTTTTGTACGCAAAGAAGTTGTGTCGGCCTCTCTTCATTTAAAGTGATCCAACGCGCTCCCTCTTGGCTAGATTCATTGCTGATGTGTCGCAGATTTTGAGTTTGCAAATGTGGTTTTAATAGAGAAGCTAATTGGCTCACTGAGCTGTGAGATTCGATGCGATATAAATAACCGTTTGCTACTTTTTGTTTTACCCAATAATCCACGCCGCTCAATGAAATGGTTTTATTAGAGATAAAAATGGCGCAACTGCGACTTATAAATGGCGCAATAGTGACCGGGGAATGTTTAAATTCGGGTTGTCCAGAAATAGCATCTGTGGTGTTGGCTATCAGGGTGCAAGGTTTGCTATTTTTAGCGGTAGTGTCATTCCAATGAATTGGCATAAATAATTGCTGGGTAGAAACGTCAGTAGTGACACAAGCGCGCACTAAGCTCTTACCTTGTGCATTGGCAACCCAAGCCAGTTGCCCATCTTGAATGGCAAATTTGACTGCGGTATCTGGGTGAATTTGTACATAAGGTTCGCTGGCATGTTCGGCAAGTTTTGCTGATAGACCGGTACGGCTCATGGTGTGCCAGTGATCGCGCGCGCGCCCGCTGTTTAATATTAAAGGCGTTTGCTTGTCTGTTGTAGCGATAGGGGATTTAAAAGTAACGGGGATAAATCGCGCTTTTTCATCTTTGGTATAAAAACGCCCATCACTAAATAGCCTTTGATTAACGATTTGTTGTTGCTGAGCACTAACGGGCCACTGCTGCGGGGTTAAGTGGCTATAACCTTGATCGTTTAAGCAAGTTAAGCCAATCAGATTCAAATCTCGCTGACCTTTGTCATTACCCACACACGTTAATTGGCTATATTCTCGAAAAATCTCGCCTTCGTGTTGGTAGTCAAAGGCATGCTGATAACCCATTTTTGTTGCCACTTGACTGATGATCCACCAATCTGGTTTGGCTTGTCCCGGGCTTGGAAGAATGCGTCTCTGCCTAGAGATGCGACGCTCCGAGTTAGTGACCGTGCCTGATTTTTCACTCCAACCTTGCGCAGGCAATACAATATCAGCCAAACGTGTGGTTTCAGTATCTGCAATACAGTCGGACACCACCACTAGCGGACATCGGCTCAGCGCGGATTTAATTTTGGCCGAATTTGGCAAGCTAACCATAGGGTTAGTCGCCATGATCCAAACCGCTTTTATTTTGCCAGAATCAATGGCGTCAAACAGTTCAATGGCCTTTAAACCCGGTTTTGTCGCTAGATTATTTGTATCCCAAAAATCACTGACTAAGCGGATATGCTCAGGGTTATCAAATTCCATGTGCGCGGTGAGTGTGTTGGCAAGCGCGCCGACTTCTCGACCACCCATCGCGTTTGGCTGACCAGTCACAGAAAAGGGACCACTGCCTGCTTTACCAATTTTGCCAGTCGCAAGATGACAATTAAGAATGGCATTTACTTTATCTGAACCACTACTGGATTGGTTCACCCCTTGTGAGTAGATAGTCACCACGCGCTCGGTATTGGCGAAGTTCTGGTAAAAGTCTTCCAACTGTTGCGAGCTTAATTGAGTGATTTGTTCAATATCAGATTGAGCATGCGCCTTGCTTACTGCGCTCTCAAAACCAGAGGTATGCGAGGAAATAAAGGCATCATCTAGAGCCTCGCTATTAGCAAGGTGGGACAACAGCCCATTAAAGAGCGCAACGTCTGAGCCTGATGCCAGAGCCAGATGAGTATTGGCAATATCACAGGTGTCGGTTCTTCTTGGGTCGATAACGACGATATTGAGCGCTGGATTGGACTGTTTTGCAGTGCGTAATCGCTGAAATAACACTGGATGACACCACGCAAGGTTTGAGCCTACTATCACCACCATTTCTGCTTTTTCAAGATCTTCGTAGCAGATCGGCACAGTATCGCTACCAAATGCTCGCTTGTGCCCCACGACAGAAGAGGCCATACACAGACGTGAGTTACTGTCGATGTTGGCGGTACCCATAAAACCTTTGATGAGCTTGTTAGCGACGTAATAATCTTCAGTCAACAGTTGTCCTGAGACATAAAACGCTACCGAATCTGCGCCGTGCTCTTGTATGGTGCGAGCAAAGCCTGCTGCGACTTTTGCGGTGGCTTCGTCCCAAGTGATTGCTCGATCACCTTGCTCTGTTTTTAAGGTAGGAGAGAGTAAGCGTCCGTCGTGAATGACCGTCTCTCCAAGGGCAATGCCTTTAGTGCAGAGCTTACCGTAATTGGACGGATGGGATTTATCGCCTCTTATTTCAAGCTCGCCAGACAGTTTAGGCCTTGCTTCTACTCCGCAGCCTACACCACAGTATGCACAGGTCGTTTTGATCCATCCTTCATCTTGCGAAGTCATAGCTAATCCTTAATTGGTATCTTTATCTCTATTGGTTAACAAGCAAAAATCAAACCAAGTTGCTAAAATTCAATAAGTATAAAAATAACGTTTTATTATCAAATGCTTGCAAATTCGCATACCCCTAAAGTGGTATCGTTTTTGAGTTGTAAATAATGAAGTTTGCTTTTATATGCACCAAGTTGAGTCTCATTGCACCGCAAAGGGTCATTTTTTGTTGTTCTTGATATTTGTTGATTAGTTTTATTTGTTTAGTTAACAAAATGCACATCTCATAACTGATTGTTTATTAATGGCTTATTAATTTATTTCTGACTGTTTATTTAATGTTGGTATCTAAATTGCAAGCTCCCTATCAGAAGCACTGACAAAATTAGTCGTTTTTAAATAAGCGATACGCGAAACAAGATGCGGTGAAGAGATTGAGGAGCAATATGATGCAAGGACAAGCAAATTTTATAGGGCGAGTAACCCTAGTTGGAGCCGGTCCTGGTGATCCAGAACTTCTCACAGTAAAAGCATACCGGGCGATCACCCAAGCTCAATTTATTATGTATGACAATCTGGTCAGCGAACAAATTAGAGCCTTGTTTCCTAAAAATGCAAAGACAGTTTTTGTCGGCAAAGCAAAGGGCAAACACAGTGCGACTCAGCCAGATATTAATGATTTGCTATTGGATGCAGCCTTAAAAGGTGAGCACGTTTGCCGAGTGAAAGGCGGTGACTCGTTTGTGTTTGGTCGTGGCGGTGAAGAGATGCTAATGCTTGCCAAGCAAGGTGTCGAAGTGGATGTTATTCCCGGTATTACTGCCGCGTCGGGCTGTACTAGCTATGCCAATATTCCTTTAACGCATCGTGGTTTGGCGCAAGGCTGTACTTTTATTACCGCGCATGCAGATAAGAAGTTAGATATTAATTGGGATGCTTTGGCCCAACTTAAGCAAACCTTGGTTTTTTATATGGGCCTAAGTAAAACCGATATGTTGATGGAAAAGCTGGTGTCGGGCGGGATGAGTAAAGAAACGCCGGTTGCTTTCATTGAAAACGGTTGTACCCCTAATCAGCGCGTACATATTGGCAAACTGGATCAGCTCACCGCACTTAAAACTCAACATCAAATTCAATCCCCAGCGCTTATTGTGGTGGGTGAAGTCGTGTCTATTGCAGAGCAGATGAATTGGCTTAGCCAGCTGACTCAGCACCAGTTACAGCAAACTAAACGCAAACAAGTGTTGCCATTGACGGCGTAACCCCACGCTCACGTGAGATAAATTTAGATTTCAAGGAATGAAAATTATGAACAAGCAAAGAGTAGTCGTTGTTGGTAACGGAATGGTTGGCCACAAATATATCGAAAACTTGTTACAGCAAAAAAATGATGATTTGGACATCATTACCTTTTCAGAAGAGCCTCGTCTTGCCTATGACCGCGTGCATCTTACCTCTTATTTTACCGGCAATGGCGCGCAAGAGTTGATGCTTGCCGATGAAGGATACTACAACGAAAACGGGGTTAAATTTGTCGTCAGTGACAAGGTGGTAAAGCTTGATACGCAGGCTAAGCAAGTCATCACTGAAAGTGGCCGAGTCGAGCCTTATGATACCTTAGTGCTGGCGACAGGCTCTTACCCATTTGTGCCACCGATTCCGGGTAACGACAGTGAACACTGTCATGTGTACCGCACTTTAGAAGATTTAGATGCTATTGAAGAGTCGAGCAAGTTAAGTCAAAGCGGCGTAGTTGTGGGTGGCGGTTTGCTGGGGCTTGAAGCGGCCAATGCTATTAAAGAGCTTGGACTACAAACACATGTTGTGGAATTTGCTCCAAGATTGATGGCAGTGCAGTTAGACGCTGGCGGCGGCGCACTGCTGCGCAGAAAAATCGAATCGTTAGGCGTTTCGGTACACACCGAAAAAGCCACCACTGAAATTGTGGCAGGAGAAAACGCCCGCTATCGCATGAATTTTGCCGATGGTTCGCATCTAGAAACCGACATGATTGTGTTTTCGGCAGGTATTCGTCCGCAAGATGAACTGGCAAGACAAGCCGATATTGAAATTGGCGAACGTGGTGGGATAGTGATTGACAACTACTGCCAAACCAGTGCCAAAGATGTGTATGCAGTAGGTGAATGCGCCCTATGGGATGGCAAGATCTTTGGTTTGGTCGCACCGGGTTATCAGATGGCGAAAGTGGCCGCTCAGCATTTATTACAAGACGAAAATGAGGCCGACAGCGCGGCATTTACTGGCGCGGATATGAGCACCAAGTTGAAATTACTGGGCGTAGATGTGGCCAGTATTGGTGAGGTGCACGACCAAACCGAAGGCGCTCAGTCG
Source organism: Vibrio halioticoli NBRC 102217 (assembly GCF_000496695.1). Classification (GTDB taxonomy): domain Bacteria; phylum Pseudomonadota; class Gammaproteobacteria; order Enterobacterales; family Vibrionaceae; genus Vibrio; species Vibrio halioticoli. Next base: position 14,195 of record NZ_BAUJ01000037.1, on the reverse strand, counting down.
TACACCTTTAGTGATGAAATCGATCAAATATACAAGCGTTTGATTGTCTCTGAAGATGGCTCAAAGATCATTGGCGCTGTGCTGGTGGGCGATGCTGAGGCGTATGGCACGCTATTGCAGATGAAGCAAAATGATATGCCTTTGCCTGCCAATCCATCGGTATTGATTTTACCCAATGTTGCGGGCGAAGAGTCTGCGGGAATGGGCGTGGATGCCTTGCCTGATAGCGCGGTGATTTGTTCGTGTTTTGATGTCACCAAAGGCGATATTAAGCAAGCGGTGCAGGCGGGTTGTAACACTATGGCTTCGCTTAAAGAAACCACCAATGCCTCAACAGGTTGTGGCGGTTGTAGTGCACTGGCAAAACAAGTGCTTGATGCGGAATTGCTGAGCTTAGGCGTGGAAGTGAATAACGACCTTTGTGAGCACTTTGCCTATTCGCGTCAAGAGCTTAGCGACATTGTTCGAGTCAATCAGATCAAAACCTTTGAACAGCTTTTAGCCCAATATGGCAAAGGCCATGGTTGTGAAGTGTGTAAGCCAACCGTGGGTTCAATATTAGCCTCGTTTTGGAATGACTATATTTTGCAAAACGAGCATATGGAGCTGCAAGACACCAATGATATCTATCTAGGCAACATGCAAAAAGACGGTACCTATTCGGTGGTGCCACGCATTGCTGGAGGAGAGATCACCCCAGATCGCTTAATTGTGTTGGGACAAGTGGCAAAAGAGTTTGATCTGTACACCAAGATCACCGGTGGTCAACGTGTGGATCTGTTTGGTGCACAGCTCAACGATTTACCGATTATTTGGCAAAAACTGGTGGATGCCGGCTTTGAAACCGGACATGCCTACGGAAAATCTGTACGTACTGTGAAGTCTTGTGTGGGTAGCACTTGGTGTCGTTATGGCGTGGGCGACAGCGTGCGTTTAGCCATTGATGTAGAGAACCGCTACAAAGGCCTACGCTCTCCGCACAAAATCAAATTTGCGGTCTCAGGCTGCACCCGAGAATGTGCCGAAGCTCAGTCTAAAGATGTCGGCATCATAGCCACCGAAAACGGCTGGAACTTGTATGTGTGTGGTAATGGAGGCATGCGTCCGCGTCATGCTGACTTACTGGCGACTGATTTAGACGAAGCCACCCTGATTCAATATATCGACCGCATGTTGATGTTTTATATTCGCACCGCTGATCGCCTGCAACGTACTTCGGTATGGATGGAAAACCTTGACGGCGGTTTAGATTACGTAAGAGAAGTGGTTGTTGACGACAAACTAGGCCTTGCGGCAGAGCTTGAAAAAGAGATGGCAAACACTATCGACCAATACCAATGTGAGTGGAAAACCACTTTGCAGTCTCCAGAAAAACTGAAGCGATTTAGCCATTTTATCAATAGTGAGCAACGTGATGACACGCTGAGCTTTGTGTCGGAACGTGAACAACGATTCCCTAGTAGCACTGTTGATTCCTCATCTAATACCCAAAGTAGTGAACAAATTATCGATGTGGTTGAGGTGAACTAGTGGCTAAAACCGACAATATAAATTTATGCAAAATAGACGTCATTTTTATCAAGGAGAGAGAATATGAATAATTGGCAAACGATCTGCGATATACAAGATATCGCTCCCAATATCGGAGTCTGTGCTCTTGTTAATGGCAGACAGATAGCGGTATTTAACTATCAGCGTACCAACACGCTGTACGCTATTTCAAACTATGACCCAATTGGTAAAGCGCAAGTGCTTTCACGAGGCATCATAGGTTGTTTTGATGGTGAGCCATGCGTGGCGTCTCCTTTGTACAAACAGCACTTCAATTTGCAGACGGGGCAATGCATTGAAAAACCAGAATGCACGATAAAAACCTACCCGGTTCGTCTTATTGATGGAGCTATTCAAATTCAGGTTAGTGAAGCGGTGGCAGCGTAGTGCCTGTCACTGCAGCGGCTTTCATTGTAATGAACGGCGAGCAAGTCAATTTTTCACCCTTTAAGCAGGAAGCTGTCGCTTAAATTAAGCAACAAAAAAAGGATTTATATTATGGATAACAGTAAATTTTCTCTGTTTTCGTTTAGCGGAAAAATGAAAGTCTTACATTTAAGTTGGATGGCTTTTTTTATTACCTTTGTGGTTTGGTTTAACTTTGCACCTTTATTGCAAATGGTAAAAGAGACACTAGGGCTGAGTACCCAAGAGATCAAAACCTTATTGATTTTAAACGTAGCCCTTACCATACCAGCACGTGTGGTTATCGGTATGCTGACCGATAGGTTTGGCCCAAGATTGGTTTATTCAGCGCTACTGGCGGTGTGTTCCATCCCGTGTTTTATGTTTGCCTTTGCCGACTCCTTTATACAGGCTGCAATTGCCCGTTTCTTACTCGGCTTTATTGGTGCAGGCTTTGTGGTCGGTATTCGCCTAGTTTCAGAATGGTTCCCGCACAATGAGTTGGGTACCGCTGAAGGCATATATGGCGGCTGGGGTAACTTTGGTTCTGCTGCGGCAGCATTTACTCTACCGACTATCGCTATCTTATTTGGCGGTGATGAAGGTTGGCGCTACGCGGTAGCGATTACAGGCTTAATGAGCTTAGTGTTCTCGGTTATCTTTTATCGTTCAGTTTCCGATACACCAAAAGGCTCAACTTACTTTAAACCTAAGCATGTGACCGCGATGGAAGTGACTTCAAAAGGCGACTTCTTCTTCCTACTGATCATGAAAATTCCTATGTATGCGGTGTTAGGTTTATTGGCATGGAAACTGTCTCCTAGCGGCATCGGCATGCTGTCAGACTTTATCGTGAACTGTATCTATGCAGGCTTGGCGGCGCTTTATTTGTTGGAGGTGAGCCAAGTATGGAAAGTGAATAAAACCGTATTTGAAAAGCCTGTAGAAGAGATCCACCAATATAAATTCAAGCAAGTTGCAGTGCTGAACGTGCTGTATTTCGCAACCTTTGGTTCTGAGTTAGCCGTGGTTTCTATGCTACCGCTATTCTTTGCTGAAACCTTTGAACTGACTCCGGTACTTGCAGGTATGGTGGCATCGGCGTATGCCTTTATGAACTTAATGTCGCGTCCCGGTGGCGGTTGGATTTCCGATAAATTTGGTCGTAAACCAACACTATTAATCCTTACAGCAGGTCTTGCAGTTGGGTACTTCTTGATGGGGCAAGTGGGCAGTCACTGGCCAGTATGGCTTGCAGTAGCCGCGGCTATGCTATGTTCATTCTTTGTACAAGCGGGTGAAGGTGCGGTGTTTGCAACGGTTCCTCTAATTAAACGCAGAATGACAGGTCAGATTGCCGGTATGACAGGCGCGTACGGTAATGTGGGCGCGGTGACTTATTTAACCATTCTCTCTTTTGTTGATTATCAAACCTTCTTCTACGTGATTGCGGCAACGGCCGTATTGGGCTTTGTGACTTTGATTTTCATGGAGGAGCCGACCGGTAAAATTGCTGAGGTGAATAAGGACGGTAGTGTGACCTTAATCGACGTCTCTAACTAGCCAGGAATAGAGCTCAATCTTGGTGGATGGTAGCTATATTTAACAGCTGCTTTCACATCAAGGTTGGGCTCTATGTTGATAAGTGATTATTGATGAATATGCCAATCTCTACACTTAAATTACAACATGCGGGGGCGTCGCTAGTTGGCGCTCGTACGCAAAATCAGGATGCTATTTTATTAAAGATTCCTGATAGTGCTGACGGACTCACACACAAGGGAATCGTGGCCTGTATTGCCGACGGTGTGAGTTGCAGTGACCACAGTCAAAGAGCGAGTCATACCGCCGTGGTGCAGTTTGTGAATGATTACTTCGCCACCCCAAGTAGTTGGAGTATCAAGCATTCGGCAGGCAAAATCTTAACGGCTATTAATACGTGGCTGTATGAAGAAGGGAGCAAGCAAGCACTAACTCATAACGGGTTAGTGACAACTTTTAGTTGTGTGGTTATTAAATCCAATACCGCTCATCTTTTCCATGTAGGGGATACGCGTATCCATTTGTTCAGAGATGGGCAAATGCAACTTCTTACCAAAGATCATCAAAGAACCAACTTAGCCAATCAGGCATATTTGACCCGAGCTTTAGGCATGGATTCTAACCTTGATGTGGACTACCAGAAGGTGAGTTTACAAAAAGGAGACAGATTTATCCTTACCTCAGATGGGGTACATGACACTCTTGATATCACTCCCTTAGCCAGTTCGAGTCAATATACACCGCAAGAAATTTGCGACTTACTTTGTCATGACGCCTTTGAGCAAGGCAGTCAAGATAACTTGAGCGCACTGGTTTTTGATGTGAAAGATTTACCCGCTCATACTTTACCTGAACATCAATTATCTATGCTGGTGCGCTCTATTCCTCCCGTTTTAGAAGAGGGCAATAAACTGGAACAATTTCGAGTGCTTAAAGTGCTGTATTCAGGTTCGCGTAGTCATGTGTATTTGGTTGAAGATGAATTGACCAATAAGCGGCGAGTATTAAAAGCCCCCTCTGAGCATTATCGCGATGATCTTGATTATCTAAAAGCCTTTGCCAATGAGCAGTGGGTGGGGACTCAACTCAAGAATACGCGAGTGATGCGGGTTTATCCAAGCCCCAACGACAGTCGTTTTGTTTATCAAATATGTGAGTATATTCAGGGGATTACCTTGCGTCAGTGGATGTACGATAATCCGAAAGCAAGCTTACAAGAAACCCGCACTCTGTTAGATGAGATTATCAAAGCACTGCGAGTTTTTCAGCGTGCAGATATGGTGCACCGAGATCTTAAGCCAGAAAATATCATGATTACCCGCGCAGCCGAGGTGAAAATTATTGATTTTGGCGCGGTAAAAGTAAAAGGGCTAGAAGAAATTACGCCCGAATCCCGTGACTCTGTCCCGTTGGGTGCAGTCAATTACATTGCTCCTGAATATATCGATTCTGGTAAAGCGAGCATAGTGTCAGATTTGTTTTCAGTGGCGGTGATGGGGTTTGAAATGCTAACCGGCGAGTTGCCTTATAAACCCACCACCAGTCAAAATTTACAAGCGGCAAGGCATACCCAATGGGTCTACCGCTCTTTGTGTGACTATCGAGAAGATATCCCATCATGGGTTGATCTTGTGTTTCGTAAAGGAACCCATCATCTAGCGCATCGCCGTTATCCAGTATTAGGGGACTTTATTGCTGACTTGTATGTGCCCAATACAGAATTACAGAAAGAGCTACAGGGCAGTCCACTGATAAAACGAAATCCTGTATTGTTTTGGAAGGTGCTCGCGCTATTGGCAACGGCTATCGCAGCGGGAGAAATGTTGTGGTTAATTTCGCTATAGACAGCATTTTTCCTGCGCTACTTCTGATCACTTACTTAGTGTGATTAGTTGGCCAATACTGGTTTACAGTAAAAATGCAATGACCGCTAATTAAGCGGTCATTGAGTATGTGAATAGAGATTAAGTTTATAAGATTGAGGCTATTCGCCTGCAACTGAAATGATTTGGCTGAGGTGATAGTTCAATATATTGACATTATCTCCAGTCGTATCCACTTTGCTCATATCTTCTGTTAAACCTAAAGATCTAGTACCGTCCGTAAACTGTAATAATTTTATTGGGATTTGATTGCCCGCATTTTGGTACTGATCTTTTAAAGCCTTAATGACAGGATCGTCCATCTTCAAAGTTACCGTAGAGGTGATCTTTTTATCTGCTGCAATGATTACATCTGACAGCGCAGTATTGACTTTGGCTGTGCTTGCGTAGCTTTTGCTGTTTGTTTTCAGTACAAATGAATTAGCACCATATAACTTATCTTGTCCTACGATAACTGTTGATATTTCTCGTGTCTTTTTGATAGTAAGTGTTTGTGTACTTGGCAAATAGCTTACGTCTGTCTCAATAATGATGCCATCTGCTGTAGTACCACTGTTATAAAAAACATATTTAACAGAGTCTTGCTGGTTGCTATTTTGTTCTATTTTACAATTTGAACTTAACTCGATGCTATCATTTAAAGCGTTACAAAGGTCATAGATGTCATTTGGAGCAAATCCTGCGCCTTGGAATGCGGTAACAATTGTTTGATTGTCTGCTACCCATTTATCTTTCTTTTGTTGTTGTTGTGCTGCATATTGTTTTGCTGCTTCTTTCTGAGCTTTAGCCTCTGCCTCTGCTTGCGCTTTAGCCTGAGCCTGAGCTTTAGCCTGCGCCTGTACTTGTGCACTGCTTTGAACGACTTGAGCATCTTGGATAAGTAGAGCAGGCTGGCTTTCATTAGCATTATTTAAATCTGCAATGCCTTGTTGATTATTTTGCAACTCTGTTGTGTCTATTTGTGAGTTCAGTGCTTTATCGATAGCGTGGTCGTTAGAGCTTGAACCGCCACAGCCTGTCAGAAGTACAGGTGTTAAAGCTAATGCAAATAAAGTGTATTTCATGTTGTCTGCCTTTATAAAATTCTCAGCGCCGATAAAAGACGACCTTTCTTTGTAGAGAGAATAATCTTCACACAGAGAAAAAACATGAACACTTGTTCTGATGGTGTGCCACTTTTAGTGTGAAATTTGAGCGATAGTAAAAGGAAACGGTGGCAATATAATGCCGAGAGTATCAATTGAGGCCAGTACCCACCTATAAAGTGCGGTGCATAATGCAAAAATAAAAAGAAGAAAAAGTGGAATGGAGAGCGACCATTACGGGGTAGCTATTTGAGTGAGATCTTATATTTAATATTTCATAATTAGAAGAAACAAGGAGTACAAATAGATTACACTCCTTGTTCGCGGAGCAAATTATGGTTGCGTGGCTTTAGTCGCAAACATATTCAATGCCTTACTTATTTTACTAATGACCTCATCACAACCCATGATGTTGTGTCGTGCTTTTAGGTAGTTTGGGTCGTTGTAAGTTAACCAAACCAAGCCGTGTTGGTCTTCTGAAATAAGCGCTTTTTGTGGTAGGTCGATAGCCGCACTTTGTTGGCAAACCATTAGCGGAGAACCTACTTTGGGATTGCCAAATAACACCAGTTCAGTAGGACGTAGCGTTATGCCGACGCTTCCCGCCGCTTCAGAGTGTTTAATTCGTGCAAAGGTAGTCATGCCTTTTTCTTTGAGAGCATCAACCAATCTATCTGCAGTAGTAGTAACGTCGTAATGACTTTTCATTGAGATAAGTCCATTATCTGTTGCTGCTGGGTTACTTGCGTGTGTGGTAAAGCTGATTAAAAGCGTTGCAAATAGGCTAAGTATTACTTTTTTCGTCATCATCGGCTTATCCATTAATTAGGGTAATTAGTTCAATAATTTAGCTAGCGTACGATAGTCATTATTGAGTAGATGATCGGCTAAGTAAAGAAAGTGTTATATTTATTGCTAACAATGTAAACGGTTGGGCTGAGTTCGTGATTTACTCACAAATGCGTCTTGTAACTAAATGAAGTTGATTGAATGGAAGGTCTTGGTGTTGTTAAAAAATTCAAGTCAAAACGAAAACCAAAAAGTGATTACGTGGCTATCTCAGGTTGGCGATATTATCGCGCCCGTATTGGTGATGCTGTTTGTTTTATTATCAACAAATGCGCAGGCGGCAACAGGCTTTCTAAAAAGCAAAGACACCCAAGCCTTTACTCAGGTGTGTTATTACGACGTGTTGGGAGATACACACAGCTTAAATATAAAATCAACGGACTTGTGCCCGCTGACTTATGAGTTTGATACACTGCCAAAGCTGAGTAAACCTGCACCAAGCGCTAAGAAAACAGGCTTCTTCAAACATGATGAAACGTCTGGATTTAGCCGATTGTGTTCATATGATGTGTTAGGTGATACCTACGTTCTAACCATTGGTAGCACAGAAATCTGCCCATTAACCTATCAATTCTAATAAGTGCAAGAGGTAGTGGTTATTCATTAATCGTCACTTTTTCAATAACAACAGGCTCAATAGGAAGATCGTCCATACCAAATAGTGAGTGTGTTTTCAGTTTTGCAATGGCATTGACCACATCCATTCCCGCAGTGACTTCGCCAATGACCGTATAACCCCAACCTTGGTTTGTTGTGGCGGTGTAATCGAGAAAGTTATTGTCATCAAGGTTAATGAAAAACTGCGAGGTGGCAGAATGTGGTGCATCGGTGCGAGCCATCGCTACGGTACCTAGCTTATTTTTCAATCCTCGGTTTGCTTCATTCACGATAGGAGCGTGGGTTTCTTTTTCGAGTAACTTTTCGCTGTATCCGCCACCTTGAATCATAAAACCATCGATCACGCGGTGGAAAATCGTGCCTTCAAAGAAGCCTTCTTCGCAATACTTTAAAAAGTTTTTAGCACTCACGGGCGCTTTGTCTTTGTTGAGAACGATACTGATATCACCTAGGTTGGTCGAAAGTACGATCATCTGTTTATCCTATAAAATTAATTTAGGGTTAAGTATACATTCTTGGTGTGGGTTCAAGAGGTTAAATTATTCAGTTGTTAGAGACTGAGACGACAGCTTCGCTTTGCGGTAACATGGAGCACTTATCGCAGACAATAATTGGCTGACTTAGTGAGTCAAAACTTGTTTGTGGTGATGGCGGTAACTTAATAGCAAATGGCAGTGTGTATGAGCTTTAATGACATTCAACAAAAACTACAATCTTTCACTTCTTTAGAGCAAGTGTTTGAGTATTTTGAAGTGGACTTTGAACGCCAATGCATCGAAGAGTATCGCTTGCCGCTGCTAAAAAGATTTAATGGTTATTTGCTGTTGGAAAAGCCCGATGATTGGTTTGCAGCGCGCAGGGTGTTAAGAAATGCGTATTGTAAAATTCAACGGGGAAGGTTAGACCCAGCTACGCGCTCAGCGTGCCGTGGTTGCACCTCTTGTTTGCGCCGATAAGGTGAGACATTTCTCTCTATGCACATCTATTATTAACATTTCTTTGACAACTCACAGTGGTGTTGCTTAACTGGTACGACAAGTTCATTTTCGGTGACCGTTATGCTTTCTACATTACAAAAAGCCAATCTATACCTTGCTTACTTTGGTTTTTTTAAAGTGCCTTTATTGTGGTTGAGTCGACCTAAAATAATCACCATGAATGAAGAAATGGTAGAGATAAAAATTCCGCTACGAAGGCGCACTAAAAACCATTTAAATAGCATGTATCTTGGGGCATTAGTGGTTGGCGCTGATGTGGCTGGTGGATTTTTAGCAGCAGTGAAAGCCAAGGATCAGGGGCGAAAGATATCATTAGCCTTTAAAGGGCTTAACGCTGAGTTTTTCATGCGTCCGGAAAGTGATGTGCATTTTGTTTGCCATGATGGACAGCTTATTGACCAAATGCTCGCAGAAACTATTGCCACCGGTAAGCGGGTCAACAAAGACATGCGTGTTATTGCCCTCTGCCCAACCCTACATGGCGATAAGCCTATGGCACAGTTTGATATTATGCTTTCTCTCAAAGCGAAATGATGCACCAGAAAAATTGTGTTCTTTGATTCATTAAAAATGTTGAGCTGAATCATCTTTTTAAATTACTCCCTCCTGCCTTTGCATTGGATCTTATATTGCGTGATACGAATTATTACGAGAAGTATATGGATCATGTTACATAAGTAAGATACTGTTTCCTTTGATTTTTATTTGCACTATTTATTCAATAAGGAAGTTGTTTATGCAAGGCTTAGTAGATTTCTTGAATGGGGTTATTTGGAGTCCCTTTCTTATCTACCTCTGTTTAGGAGTGGGATTATTCTATTCCATCCTAACTCGATTTGTTCAAATTCGTCATTTCTTTGAAATGTGGCGTTTATTGCTGTCTGGAAAAAGTTCTGAGAAAGGTATTTCGTCATTTCAGGCATTAGCCGTCTCTTTATCTGGCCGTGTGGGTACAGGTAATATCGCAGGAGTTGCCGCCGCCATTGGTTTTGGTGGGCCTGGAGCGGTTTTCTGGATGTGGGTTGTGGCATTTTTTGGCGCGGCGACGGCTTATGCAGAATCGACATTAGCTCAAATATATAAAGAAGAAGACGAAGGTCAGTTTCGCGGCGGTCCAGCTTATTATATAGAGAAGGCAATGGGTCAGAAATGGTACGCATGGATCTTTGCTATCGCCACTATTTTTGCTTGTGGGGTGCTATTACCAGGAGTCCAGTCCAACAGCATCGGTAATGCGGTTGAAACGGCATTTGGCTCCGGTCCTATGATTGAAACTGCCATCGGAACATTTAGCTTTGCGAAGGTTGTTACTGGTACTTTCATATCAATAATACTTGGCTTTATCATTTTTGGTGGGGTTAAGCGCATTGCCAACTTTACCCAAATTGTGGTGCCTTTTATGGCTTTGGCATATGTATTAACCGCATTTGTTATCATTTTGCTGCACATTACAGAGGTGCCTCGCATCTTTGCCATGATCATCGGCGATGCGTTTACACCTATGGCTGGCTTTGGTGCTGCAATCGGTTGGGGCGTTAAGCGTGGCGTATATTCTAATGAAGCAGGTCAGGGCACAGGCCCACATGCGGCGGCAGCGGCCAACGTTGATCATCCGGCGCAACAAGGTTTAGTGCAATCCTTCTCTATCTATATCGATACTTTGTTGGTGTGTTCTGCTACCGCATTTATGATCTTAATTACTGGGATGTACAATGTCCAAGGTGCAGGCGAAGGTGTATTTATTGTGCAAAACATTGCGGCAAATATTGGCGCTAACAGTCCTGCATTTACTCAATTAGCTATTGATAACACACTTCCCGGCATCGGTAAGCCTTTCATTGCTGTCGCACTGTTCTTCTTTGCTTTTACCACTATCTTGGCTTATTACTACATAGCGGAGACCAATATTGCTTATATCCGTCGTACTTTTAAAATTAACGGCTTAAAATTCTTACTCAAATTAGTCATTATTACTTCGGTTTTTTATGGCACGGTTCGAGCAGCCAATTTAGCATGGGCGATGGGTGACGTTGGGGTAGGCTTGATGGCTTGGCTCAATATTATTGGTATTTTGATTATCTTCTTTATGTCTAAACCTGCTCTAAAAGCGTTGAAAGATTATGAAGAGCAAAAAAAACGTGGCGTATCCGTCTATACATTTGATCCAGTAAAGCTTGGCATTAAAGGTGCGACTTATTGGGAGAAACTGTTAGACAAGTCATCAAAAAAATAAACAGCTGAATAACTATGAATTAGGGCTTAGATAGGTGATATCTAGGCCCTTTATTGTATTTGGACATGCAGTTGTCATATGCCTTTTATACTATTATTAATGTGTTTGGCACTTATATTCCATGACTTGCATACGTAGAGTGATGTTGAAAATTTTATAAGCAAATAGTTACTCGTCTTGTAATTTAATTATGAAATAAAATTACAAAGAAAATGTAAAGTGTGATCCTGATCACTTATTTTGTTATTTGCGTGGTAATTAATGACCAAAAATGTGAAAGTGCCCACGGTATAAGTTTATTTGTATTACTATAATTCTTTTGAATTTTTTGTCTTTGTGATTTGGAGTGCTATTTTGTCTTGGCCGATTGTTTTTGATTTGATGAGTGTGCTATTGCTAGTAGTTTTAGCTGTCGCGGCTAGAAAATCGATGCAGTCTTTAAAAGATGGTATTGCATCTGCACAAAGAAAAGACGTTTCTGACAAACACATCCGTAAGAACTTTGCCAAGCTAAGCTTAAATAGAGCCATTCTTGTACTAACGATAGCCACTATTGTTATTAAATCAGCTTTGATTCTTGGACAAATATTAGACTTTGATTCAATCGATAAACACGGCTTACTTGATGAGGATGTTGTTCAATACATCGTTGTTGAGTAGACACTTGTTGGCGTTCCCCTTTCTTTATAGTGAAATCCTAGTGCTGAGTGACAACAGTAACTTGAGTCGAGCCTATTAAGTAGATAAAATCAACTTAATGACAGCAGTTGATTGATGTAATTTAAAGGGCTAAGCATGGACAAGAACACAGTTTCAGAAGCGATTTTTAATATCGTTCACTCATACCGAAATGCCATTCGTGCTGAGCTTCAAACCCAACATTCTTCCTTAAATGGAATGCACGCTCGTTGCCTCTCTTTCATTGAGCGAAATACACAATGCACTGCCAATGATATTGTGCAGCACTTTTCTCGTGATAAAGCGCAAGTGGCTCGTTTAGTCAAAGAAATGATCAACAACGGTTGGTTAATCAAATCCCCAAACCCAGAAGACAAACGCAGTCAACTGCTCTCTTTGACTGAACAAGGCATCGCCTTGAGTCAACAAATATCCAATGCCCAACAAAAAATCCAAGATAAGATGCAGCAAGATCTGAGCGAACAAGAGCTCGAGACCTTTGTAAGTGTCATGGAAAAGCTCGCCAATAACCTGACTAGATGACTCTAAATCTGTGTAAAATCTCACTTTTTTGTTTATAGCGTATATAGTTATTGTTATGTGAATAATAATTTTCTATCTTTTGGACTTCTTAATGGAACTGAGATGTTTTTCCAAAGCCGCTGTCATCATTGGCACCTCTTTCGCCCCTTTTTATTCATCCGCTACATCATTTGAACTGCCGATCTGGAAGTCTGAAGCAGAAGAGCGTGGATATATTCTGCCCAAAGCATTTGGCATAAGTGTTGGATACATGCGAGTTGAGCAAGGCATTAGTGTCGACTCTATTTCGTTTGACGGTTTAAAAACCCCTGAGATAACCATTCCGCCAATCATTCCGGGTAGACCTCCCACTGTGATACCAGAGCAGCCTATTCCGGCTGAGCTTATTGGCATAGAGACATCCCCGGGTTTCCAACGCAGTGATGTGTTTACCGTGCGAGCAGATATGTGGCTATTCCCCTTTTTAAACTTCTACGCCATCGCCGGAAAAATCAGCGGTTATTCGGAAACCAATATCAGTGTCGATATTGGCGGAATCGATTTTGAGCCAGTACAAGATGAAAGGTTCCTGTTAGACCTAGATGGCAATATGTACGGTGGCGGCTTAGTGCTAGCGGGTGGTTATAAAGAATGGTTTACCATCATTGATGCCAGTTACACTAAGACCAATTTAACCGTTATCGAAGGCGGAATAGACTCGATTGTCATAACCCCAAGGCTTGGCTATGACTTTACTAATCATGGCGTGCCGATACGAGTATGGGGCGGCGCGCAATATCAAAATATCCAACAAACTCTAAAAGGTAAAATTAGCGACCTTGAACTGCCCTCTGCTCTAGAAGGTTTATTAGGTTTTGTTAATGGCGATGATGAAGGTCGCTTCATTGTAGAGCAAAGCCTAGCCAACGAATGGAACGCGGTTGTTGGTTTTAATTATGTGATTAACCCTACCTTTAATATCATCGGTGAATTCGGCTTTGGCGATCGTCAAAGTGCCTTGATTTCGTTGGATACACGGTTTTGATTATGTCATTGAGGGAGGTTGAATAAGAAAAATAGAGTCTAGATTCAGATAGATACAAGAAAGCAGTTATAATTATCGCATTTGAAAGTTTTTCCAATGTATCTGTGGTACTGCTCATTATTCAGTGGGACGTTAGTTTCCTTATCAACACTTTTTAATAGATCATGTCCAATTTACTGTACAACTATGTAAGTGAATACTATACTTGTCCCATTAAATGTACATGTGGAGATTCTGATGAGAATAGTATCTTTTACTGAGGCTAGAAATGGCCTTAAAGCGGTTTTGGACGGTGTCGTTAATGATGCAGATACAACCGTTATTACACGCCGTGATTCTGAAGATGCTGTGGTTATGTCTTTAGATTACTACAATAGCCTTATGGAGACAGTTCACTTACTACGCTCCCCTCAAAATGCTGAACACCTAAACCGTTCGATAGAACAGTATCGTGCAGGCAAAACAATCACACGCGAGTTAATTGATGAGTAGCAGTCAACGTTTACTGTCGTGGACGGATGATGCTTGGAATGACTACTTGTATTGGCAAACCCAAGACAAAAAAACACTCAAGCGCATCAACAAAGTCATTAACGATGTTAAGCGTTCTCCTTTCGAGGGTATTGGTAAACCTGAACCATTAAAAGAAAATTTATCTGGTTTTTGGTCTCGTCGTATTGACGACACTAATCGACTTGTTTACGCAGTCGATGATCAAGTAATAACGATAATTTCGTGTCGTTATCATTACTAAAATTAGGTTCAGCAAAATTCATAAATGTATGA
>NZ_BAUJ01000038.1 GCF_000496695.1 Vibrio halioticoli NBRC 102217 | reverse complement strand
AGTGTGATTGGTATAAAAAAATAGCCCCGCTAGGAGCTATTTCAAAAACTATTCTGCCAGTGCCGCTTTTTGCACTTCGATGATATCCGCAATGCCCTTTTGAGCCAGAGCCAATAATTCCATCAATTCTTCATGCGAGAACGGTTCGCCTTCGGCTGTGCCTTGAACTTCAATCATTTTACCTTCTTCGGTCATAACGACGTTCATATCAGTGTCAGCTGCTGAATCTTCAACATACTCAAGGTCACAACGCCCTTCACCTTCAACAATACCCACAGATACCGCTGATACATGGCCTTTCATAGGGTTCGCTTTTAGCTTGCCTGCTGCAACCAATTTTTGGAACGCATCTGCCATTGCTACGCTAGCTCCAGAGATAGACGCAGTGCGTGTACCGCCATCGGCTTGGATTACATCACAATCTACGGTGACCATGATTTCGCCCATCGCTTCTAGATCAACCACAGCACGTAGGCTGCGAGCGATCAGACGTTGGATTTCCATAGTACGGCCGCCTTGCTTGCCACTGGCTGCTTCACGACGGTTACGAGTGTGAGTCGCGCGAGGTAACATGCCGTATTCCGCAGTTACCCAACCTTTACCTTTGCCTTTCAACCAACGAGGTACATTCTCTTCAACAGAGGCATTACACAATACCTTGGTATTGCCAAACTCCACCAATACAGAACCTTCTGCATAAGCGGTGTAGTTGCGAGTCATTTTAATAGGACGAACCTGATCTACTGCACGATCGTTTGGACGCATTGAAAGTCACCTAAATTATTGGGTATGAAATTGATCGAGATTATATAGCATCATGAAACAGGATGCGACTTTAGGGAGTCGCTCGGTTTTGTGCTAAGATTGCCCGCAATATAGACGCACACCGATGTGATGAATAAAGGTAATTCAATGATCTACAGCATGACCGCTTACGCGCGTAAAGAAGTGAAAGGCGATTGGGGTAACGCAGTATGGGAAATCCGCTCTGTGAACCAACGTTATTTAGAAACCTATTTCCGTTTACCTGAGCAGTTCCGTGGCCTTGAGCCTATCCTTCGCGACCGCTTTCGTAAGCGTTTAGCTCGCGGTAAGGTGGAATGTCACCTACGCTTCGAAGCAAACCCAAGCGCTAAAGGTGAGCTAAGCATCAATGAAGACCTAGCACAACAAGTCATCAATGCCGCTAAACAAGTAATGGAAATGACCGGTGAAGCCAACCGCATTAACCCATTCCAAGTGATGCAATGGCAAGGCGTGATGGAAACACCAGAGCAAGACATGGACAGCGTAAACAAAGATTTGTTAGCGGGCTTTGAAGGTGCCATCGCTGACTTCCTTGACGCTCGTGCAAGTGAAGGCGAAAACATGAAAGCGTTAATCGACCAACGCTTAGCCGCCATCACCGACGAAGTGGTTAAAGTGCGCGCTCGCATGCCAGAAATCCTACAATGGCAACGTGACCGTCTACTAAACAAATTTGAAGAAGCCTCTATCGAACTAGACTCATCTCGCGTTGAGCAAGAACTTATCGTTCTAGCACAAAAATCTGACGTAGCAGAAGAACTAGACCGCCTAGACTCTCACGTAAAAGAAACCACCAGCATTATGAAAAAAGGTGGCGCAGTAGGCCGCCGTCTAGACTTCATGATGCAAGAATTCAACCGTGAGTCGAACACGCTAGCATCTAAATCGATTAGCACAGATATCACCGCTTCTGGCGTTGAATTGAAGGTATTGATTGAGCAGATGCGTGAGCAGATTCAGAATATTGAATAATTGAATTAATAGCTAAAAGCGGGGTCAGGTCTTGAAATTTGCAGATGCAAATTTCAAGACCTGACCCCGCTTTTTATTTTTAAATTATCCCACCGCTAATTTTGCAGCTTGTTGCCACATGAAGTTTGGCATGGCATGCCTTAATTTCCATGTGATACTCATAGGTTGTGAACCTGTGTGACTGACATAGTCAACTTCCCCATAATTCACGAAGCCCATGGTACGACCGTACTGATCTTTTGTTTGCTCACGCACGAATAAGAACAAGCGTTTTTTATTCTGTCTGTGCTGTATATAGCTTAACCCTTTACCACGATCCGGGCGGGCACTATTTTGAGATTGCCAGTGGAATAAGTGCTCATTAATCGCATAATCATGATACATAGTTGTAGGTGAAAACTGCTTTCCATCTTTTTCCAACGTCACAAATAGCAATTCAATATTTTGATCTTGAAGAACAAGCACACCCTCTCTTGCCGGAGGTTTTCGTTCAAACGTTATCGCCCCAAAAGCTACCAAAATTTGGTCGCGCGCATACCGAGCATGCAACTTCAAAGGCACACTTAGTAAATCAGAAATAGTTAATTGTTGATATTTGGTTTTGTTCAACAACCAATCTAAAACACTCGCAAGCTCAGATGTGATATCTAGCCTTCGCAAAGAAGAGAAGCTCTCGGCTAATGAATCAAACCCTACAGTAGGCCCTGTGTTTTGCCAGAAATCGTAGTGGCACATAAGTGCCTGCCGATTATTACTTTCAGCTAACTCAAAATTGGTAAGACAGAGATGTTTTAAAAAGCTCAAATAATCATGATCATCACAAGCTAAAATACGATTAAAAACCGCTTTTTGGAACATCTTCCAATGTAGGTTATTTGATGATGACTCACTCACTTTATCTTGCGATCTCTCAACTAACTCCTCCCAACAACCCTTTTTATACATATCGTTCAAATCAACATGAGGGTGTTGGATTAAAAAGTTAGATAGAGTCAAAGGTAACTCTGAGTGTTGCGGATACTGCCTTATCATGCTCACCAAACGAGCTAGCGTCATGGATGCTTGCCGAATATTTCGCAACACCATAGCTTGAGTTTGTTTAGTCAACTCGATACGACAGCCCAGAGGTGCATCGGGAAATCCTTGCTTAATCTCATCAGTAATTGCTCGTTTACTTTTTCCTACGAGAGCTCTAAATTTATTGGCAAAATCATATTCAGGACGAGAATTACCCACAAAATCTAAAACCGTACAACACTCTTTTCCTTCTGCTAGTCTCAAACCTCGACCAAGCTGTTGCAAAAATATAGTCAAACTCTCGGTAGGTCTTAAAAAAAGCAAAGTATCCACTTCTGGAATATCGACACCTTCATTAAATATATCGACAACGCAAAGCACATTAATGTCACCAATACGTAGACTTTGCTGCTTTTGTTGGCGCTCATCACTATTATCGCTTGTTAAGATATCGGCTTTAATTCCCTTCAATAGGAATTGCTGAGTCATATATTGAGCATGCTTACGGCTCGCACAGAAAGCCAATGCTCTCATACCGCTTAAGTCTGTAATGATCTCTTGTAGGCTCAGTAATATCTTATTAAAGCGACTTTGATTGTGAGTATAGACATTGGTAAGTTGTGCAATATCGTAGCGGCCACGACTCCAAGGGATTGTCCTTAAATCTGTATCGTCATCGATCCCAAAGTATTGAAATGGACAAAGGTGACGTTGATTTATGGCTTCGGGCAAGCGTAATTCAGCGGCTATCACACCACTAAAATCACTTAAGATATCTCCTCCATCATGGCGCTCAGGAGTGGCAGTTAACCCAAGTAAAATATGCGGTTGAAAGAGCTTTAAGATGGCTCGATAACTACGAGCAGCGATGTGGTGCACTTCATCGACAACTATGTAGTCATAGTAATCAGATGTCAGGTTTAGCTGTTCAATATTTCGATTTAATGTTTGTACTGACACAAATAACTGACGGTAGTGTTCAGGTTTGTAATTACCAACCCAAAGCTCACCAAAATCACTGTTTCTCAATACACCACGATAGGCAGAGCAAGCTTGCTTTAGAATCTCTTCTCTATGTGCAATAAACAAAAAAGTCGCATTGGGGTTTTGTTTTCTAAAACGAGCGAAATCAAATGCTGAGATTAAGGTTTTTCCTGTCCCTGTAGCCGCCACGACAAGGTTTCTAAACCGTTTATGAATGCTTCGTTCAACAGTTAACTGTTCTAATATGTCGTTTTGATGGGGAAAGGGGGTAATATCAAAAAAATGAGAGACTTCTTTATGGGTTTCGCCTTTCTCCTGTTTTAGAGCGTGCTTGAGTTTTTCAACACTGACCGTATCACCCGTAAAAACTTCAAAATCATGGGATGCCCAGTACGTTTCAAAGGTACTTAAAGACTTTTGAATGATATGAGGTATCTCTTGTGATGTTATTTTTAAGTTCCATTCTAATCCATTGGTTAAAGCCGAATGGGATAAATTGGAAGAGCCTATATAGCCAGTGTGATAACCCGTATCGCGCAAAAATAAATAGCTTTTCGCATGTAAACGTTCGCGAGTGGTATTGTAGCTGAGCTTAACCTCGGTATTAGGTAGGTTCGCCAAATACTCTACCGCTTTGGCATCTGTTGCCCCCATGTACGAAGTAGTGATAATTTTAAGTTCACCACCACTATTGGTAAAGGCTTCCAACTCTTTGCGAAAAATGCGTATCCCTGTCCATTTGATAAATGAAACCAACCAATAAACTTTATTCGCAGACAAGATTTCTCTTTTTATCTCAGACTCTAGAGATAAACCCGCATTACTCCCACAGAAAAGCTCACTTTGAGTTAGCCCAGTCAAAGGGAATATATCGTCAATGTAGTTCTTTAGATCCGCAGAAACAGGGTTCTCTAGTTCATACAGAGCCGTTAAGATTTTTCCCTGACTATTGAGTAAGTTATCTTCTATTAGATCTTTGTCTTGGATCTGCTCTTTTAGCCATAAAAGCAGTTGATTAGAAAGTGCTATTTGATGGTGTAATCTGTCATCGCTAGCAGGTACTGCATCAATCGCATATTCAATAATTTGCGATAAAAAACGCGAAAGCCAAACCGATGCCTCTGCTCCATCTAACGCGCGTTCACCAACATAATAACGTTCACGATCTACTCTATTTTCTATCAATTGAGTAATGAGTTGTTCATAAATGCCAATCTGTTGCATGCGTTACTTCTATCTCGATATTTTGATTTATTACACCAGGTTGTAATCGAAGAAGCGAATCTAATCTCACTGCATATTACAGAGCTCCGATATTTCACAGTCTAACCAAGCTAGGTTTTTAAGCTTCCACAACGAAACTGCAAAAAAAACCTTCAAATATTCCTTGGTTACTTATTCCATCCCCTGTTAATTCCTGAGCAGCCTTCCCCTTATTACCAACCTGTCTAGTGAGCATAAAAATATGCATGTGAGGCATATCAGTTATCAATGTGTTTCATTATTCAAAATCGCTAGATTGAGTAAGCTAGCACCTCTCAAAAACATACTTTCTGAACGTGGCGCGAAATGGCAATTTTATCTGTAGCAGTCTGTGTATGATTCGCGATTCGTCAGTCTATGAGACGTGTGCGGTATTTGATTTGTGTTGGAGTAATTATGGTTAATTGGGCAAAACAATGGGCTGTGATAGCGCTACTAATGGCAAGTGGTGTAGCACAAGCGAACATCCATCAGTGGAAAGAGACTGAATACCAAACGTATTCAGACAAGACACATGTTAAGTTCAAGCTAATTAATAAATTCAGCAAAACAGCGCCTTTTTACGTCCGTATAGATGACAAAAAATTCCCGAATAAATTGATGTTATCTCCAGATCAGGAGATTGAATTGGACATCACTTTTGATACTCCCCCAGGTATCACTTCAGTAAAGCATGTTTGTACATTGATGATCACAGGCGAAGAGAACGACTACGAAACCTGTACCAAGCTGACATTCAAAAGGTATTGAGGATGAAAAAATTCTATTTATTAACCTGCCTGTGGAGTCCGGTGTTATTGGCAAACCCAATTCCAAGTATTTCAAATCCATCGGGTACTGATCGTATAAGAACAACGGATGGAGCTAGCTGTGAGCAAGCGGTTTCAACGGGTAAAACCTTTCAGGTTGGCACCTACGGCGCGATGGGAAACGAAGATAGCGACAATTACTACAACAACTATTACGAGCAAAACCAAGACGAGGCAGGGATTTATGCTGCCGTAACAATACAGTTTGGCGGTGAAGACCGAGTGGATTGCACCAAGCTTTATGAGTTTGAACTTCGTCAACGCAACAGGGAAGAGCAATTGGCTCAAGCAGAGCACGAGCTCAAACTCCTGCAAGTTGAGGCGGAGAAATACCGTCTCTTAAAAATGAAACAAGAAAGCACGACTTTTTCTGAATAGATATTGATATTCACAAACGGCTTTTTTCTTTCATTATATTTAGTAAAGAAGGAAACAATAATGAAGAAACAAATGCTAGCTGTCGCAACAGCAGCTGCCCTAACGCCTGCCCTTGCAAGTGCTACAAATAACAGTGGTGAGGTTATTTGGAACGGTAATGTCGAGCCAGCTTGTGGTTGGGATGTGACTGATCACCAGCCAGGTACTCTTGGTTTTGTAGATTACCGTGATGATTCACCCGCTAAGGCTACGCTAGTCAACAATGTTAGCGTTGCAGACAAGGCTGCGCTTCAGATGTCTACAACCACGGAGTTACAAGGTAGTTCCGGTGTCGCTATTCCTTTAGCTGACCTTAAATTCCAGCTAAAAGACTCAAAGGATAGTCTACACAATGAAATGGACCACAATGGCGTTTTTAATAATGTACCGGCGGGCGAGCTAGAATTTTTCGCTCGCACCACTCAACCCGCAACCACTTATAGCGCGGGCGACCACATGGTTAAAACTACATTTACCGTAACTTGTAACTAGTTGGTTTTAGAGGCGGTAGTAATATCGCCTCCCTTATTCTGGAGATTATAGTGAACAACTTATGTCGAGTGCTTTTTGTGAGCACCCTTTCATTGTTAGCAGTTCCATCTTTTGCAGAACAAGGGATGGAGAAAGATCATGCCCAGCACTTAGAGCAATTCTGCTACCAAGGTGCGGAATATCATGAGCGCCGTGTTTTTGATGCATTGTCTAGTTCTGATTATATCGATTGGAGCAAAATTCAGCTTGAAGGTACATCGAGCAGACTTAATTACACAGCCACAATTCTTGATGAAAACCATGACCAAGTGATTACGTGCGATCAAGTGATTAATTATCACTATGATGACAAAGATATATCGCTAAATACCTCTTTTCAGGTTTTGATTCACAAAGAAAAAACGGTTTCAAATACCGATATTACCAAGCAAGCCGTAACAGATTTTATGGTTAGAGTCATGGTGAACTAAGTGATCAAGAGACAATTCAGAAATGCTGTATTTCTAGCACTGGCAGTATCATGTTCATCGACCGTTTTTGCTGAAAATCGAGAACCAATAAGCCCAAAAGCCACTCAGATTATACCTGAGTGTGAACTTCAAACATTAGAGAACAACGGAGAGATTTCTTTTGCTGAATCTTATCAAGGTAATGCTGTGCGGCTTAAAATTCAAATGAGCGAAAACTATCAAAGAGTAGAACTTAAACTCGATGATATTCAAGTTGCCGACCTTAGTGTAGACAAGGGATTACATTTGATTCGTTTGCAATTGGATACTCCTGACCGTTATGAAGGGAATGCCAATTACTGGAGAAGAGGGATTGAGTTAAACGCCTCTGAGTTGAACGCGAATCGCGAGATAGATTTAAAAGTTCGAGTTGATTTACCGGTTTCCAAAATTACTGCTGGCAACCATGAAATAAGAATGAAGTGGTCCATCAATTGCAAATAATTGATTGTGTTTTTAAACGTTAGAAAGAGCAAAAATGAAAAATAAATTAGTATCTTTAAGTGTATTGATGCTGTTTTCTTTTGGCGCTGCAGCCGCAAAAAGTAGCAGTTATGTCATCTTTAATGGCTCAGTATCTCCAATGTGTGGTTGGGAGGGACAAGGGATTCAATCGGGTGTCCTTGGGTATGACGAAGAATATACCGATGTCCCTGCCATCGCGATTTTGGTCAATAATGCCGGAGAAAATAACGCCACCCTCGAATACACCAGCGATACCGGAATTTTGAATGCCAAGGGGCACTTGCGTATCAAGTTAATTCCGGAACACGGCCCCGAGTATCCAGAGCAAAACCACAATGGTACCTTTGAAAACGTTCAGGCGGGTGAACTAAAGTTTTATGCCAATATGAAGATGCCAAAGCATCACTATCCTGCAGGGCAGCATACGGTACGATCTACGTTTACGGTGACTTGTGAGTAAAAATAGAATTAGATTTTAATTAGTACAAGTTGCACTCTTATTTAGATGGCTAGACCTTATTATCTGATTTCACTCTTTATTTATCACTCAGCAATGAAAGATCATCAATGATATTTGATGGCACTCTATCAACTCCCTCTTTATAGGCTGAACTACTGAATTCATCTAACAATAAGTCATCGCAATACTTCCTAATTAGTAGGCTTATTCTCATCAAATCTCTTACTAAAAGTAATAATGTTTGGAACTAACCCAAACGGTTCAGGGTTTAGACTGACAAACATCAAAGACCACTTATTATTGTTATCTAGGTATACTTGTAGCCGAAGAAAAGTCACTCCTTTCTCATAATTAACCGCCACAAAGGCAATAGAAACTCTAGGAGTTACCTCCTCTATTGCTATCGTATCGTAAGAGATTGGCTTTCCGTATCGTGATTCATAGCGTTTCAGAGCATCAATAACAGGTGCCGGTGCATCGCTGAATGGAGACCAATACTTAGCTGTCTTTTCAGCTGAATGAGTGAAGTAATAACTCACTTTATCATTCACTAATTCTTTTACAGAATCAGAAGCGAGGGTGAAAGGCGAAAAATTTATGATGAACAATAATGTAATTACTCTTAATAACATATTAATCCTATATTTAATCTAACGAAGTAATATTTACTTTTTTCTTATACTAAATAGTGTCCACAAAGCGAAGAGTAAAACCTGTACCTTTTCAATAATTAGTTGCTTATAAACCTATGACGATTAATACATTTACTGCTTGTTCATTTAAATATTTTAAGGGATTTCATATGTGCAATACGATAAAATAGAAGCATCATAACTTACGCTTATAACCATAAAACAAAAAATAACAACTCATGATAATAAAGACTATATATTGAAAAAAATAAGCTATATATCCCACACCCCAAGCTTTATATTTTCCTCGACCTAATGTTTCACCAGTAACAATTAACTCATATAACTGAGAAGCAGTAAGGAATATTATTAAAACTAACAATACTCGAATGAATACCAATTTATTAGCTGATACATATATTACAGTAAGCTTCATGTCTTAAAAATAACCTTTAGTAATAATAGGAAAATCATTCACAATTCAATAAATCAAGATCATAAATTACATTTTCAGGAATTTTATCTACTGTTGCCAAGTTAATCCTCCATTGAGCATTCTTATCTTTATAAAGCAGTAGTTTTAAATACGCTGCACCTTTCTCTAAGTTCATTTCAATATATATGTAGTTTGAGCGATTAGATATCTTTTTAACCAATAAAATGCTGTGTTCTTCATACCTGCCAAAAGTATCCTCTAGACCTTTTATGTATTGATTAAATTCAGGGGGTGCACTTCCAAAAACCTTTTCACTGGCTTGGAGTAGAGGAACTCCAACAAAGTTATTCATTTGGCCATTGATATATTTGTCTATTGAGTCATCAGTTTGTCCGTTCCCTGAAAATCCAAATAACAAGAGTATAAATAAAAACCTGTTTAACAACATACTGAAGATCCTACAGATTTACTAAACATTACAAATAAATTATATGTTACTTCTTGACACGAATAACAAACAAGAGCATATAAACACCAACTACAGCTAAACATATATACCTCGAAATATAGCTGTAGAAATCAATCTCAACTCTACCTCTAACAATTTGAGGTTGTTCAAAGTCATTTATCCATAGATCTGCAGTGGTATACAAACTCCAGACTATAAGCCCAATAAAAAATGCTCTCTGTATGAAGGCGGCTTTAGGCGTCAAATAAAGCTTCTTTATCTTCATATAAAATATCCTTTTAATAAAACATCTATTTAGACCTAAATCCAAAAATTAAAAAATAGCAAGAAACAAAAACAAACGAAGAGTATTTAAATACAAAACCTATATACCCTAAGCTCCATGCTTCATACTTATCTCTATTAGGTGTAATCCCCGTAACTATTGAGTTATATAATTGATAACTAAAGAATAAAAGGCCTAATAAGAGGATCAACCTTACCAATAGCAACTTATTAGAACTCAAATAAATAACAGTGAACTTCATTTTTATAAAACTATCCTTTATTAAAATTAGTCATACTTATTTAAGATTATAATGAATATGATATTAACGATTAGAGACCTTATTAATCAATAGTACGCTATATCATTCATGCTAAACAAAAGTATTCTTCAACCATTTCATTGGTTAAATACAGAAGGTATGTTTTCAACAAGTTTATTATTTTCATGATGCGTCATTTTAAATATATTATAAGTTTAGATAAGTATGACTACTTTCTCTTAAAACCAAAAAATAAAAAATAAAAAATTACCACAATGTACGTTATATATTGAATGAAAGATGCTGTATAAGACATCTCCCAAGCCTTATATTTATACCTGCCTAGCGTTTCACCTGTAATAATTAACTTATATAGCATATAACTAACAATAAACATGATAAAAACTAGAATTGTTCGCATGCCAATTAGCTTTTTCTTAGTTAAATAAATTACTGTCAACTTCATTAGTTCAACACCCCCCTCTGAAAGAAGTCACGACTTCACCAAGGAACTCTTTTGCGATCTCCGTAATTCCATCTATGTAGTTATTATACTTACGCCCAAAAACTTCACTCCCTTTCACTATGGTTGAGATAGGTTCTAATAGTTTGTTTGGACCAATACTAGAGGCAATTTCATAAGCTATTGCTTCAAGTTTTTTCTGTTCAAAAAGAGCCTCTACGCTCCCTGTAATTGCACCCCCGACCAACAATGGTCCAGAAAGCACACTAGTCGGAGGGGTTGTTAAACTAACAATCCCTAACGTCGTAAGAGTTTTTGAAGCTATACTATAATACTCTTTCAACTTTCTTGCTTCTTCCTCCGTCATTTCAAAACTTTTACTCTGATATTCCTCAGACGTCCCGTAACTATAGTTAGATTCTTTTGCCTCCACATAAGTTTGATAAGCCGCCAACCCAAACGGATCCACCCAGAAAAACGGATTGCCACTCACATAACCATAGGACATTTGTTGGTTAGGATCACGTAGCAGCATGTCGGTATTAAGGCTGGTTGCTTTTATCAGCTCATGTTGAATTTCGGTGGGTAGATATGTGTTCTTTAAGCTCCAGTAGTCTGGCTGGATAAAACGACTGCTGTGCGGGTTGTACCAACGGGCGTCTAGGTTGACTAGTCCTGTGCTGCTTTCGGTGTACTTGCCTGTGTATTGATATGGCATGAGTTGACCTAACTGCTTATTCGCATTAACACCCGCATTGGCTTTCCAAAAGGTTTTATCATTGTGCTTACGATAGGTTTGACCGAATGGACTATAGCCTAGTCGCATAGCTGAAGTGCCAGTGTCATCTAACACGTGAATAGTGCTATCTAAGCGATCATGATGATTATAAAGATGACTGGCATCTGCCCCCTTAGTGCCACTCGCTTGCACTATGCTTGATGTTGAATCATATAGGGATTGATGCAGCACTTTGCCATAGGGGAGATTTGAATCAGGTAATAGAGTCAAAGATCTAAATGGCATAAACCCTACACCGTTATCTTGCCACTGGCCTTGCTCTTGGCGGCCATCATAATGACTATATAAAGTGGTTTGATTGAGTTGAGCTGACTGATTAGAGTTACCATTTTGTTTGATGGCAGTTTGGGCCGTGCGCACCGTCTTCACTCGGCGGGATCTTGCATCATATCCATACTGAACGCTTGAACCATCGGGGTTTATCACTTCAGTCATTCGGTTTAGTGGATCATGCTGATAGCTCTGCACTTCATTGCCATTACTAACACTCGCTAGGTTGCCGTTGGCATCGTATTGATAAACAAAGTTATGAGAGTCGCTTGAGTCATCATTTTCACAGCTATTATCGTCACAAGAGAAACCCGGTAGTCTATGCCCTTGCATCTCTACGAGTTGATTGGCTTGGTTATAACTGTATGTATACGTGGTTGTTTTGGTCTGTTTTTGCGTAAGGTTCCCTACATCATCCCAGCTAAATTCGATGTCGTCTTGATTGGGATAATCGGCACTGATGATTCGATTGACTTGGTCGTATTCAAAATAGGCCCATTGATCGCTATCAGCGTGTTCAGTCTTCCTATTTTGTGCAGTGACATTACCCACGCCGTCGTATTGATAATTAAGCACCTCAATGGTGTTCCAAGTGTCTCGCCAGCGATTACCTTTATATTCTTGCTGTTCGATAACAATACTGACAATTCGACCAACTGCATCATATTCTAAGCTTCTGCGACTTCGGTTTGGGTAATCGATCTGTTGAAGTTGACCGCTTGCATCGTAACTAAGCTCAAAAGCAAGATTGCCGTCAGCCGTATTACGTTCAAGCCTTACTATTTTCCCCTCTGCATCACGATGATAATAAACACCTTCATCATTACTAACTTGGCTATAGGTTCTTTCTCCAAGCGCATTGTATTCATAGTTAAAACTTTGCCCCAGCTTGTGATTATCAACCTGAATTAATCGCCCCGCAGGATCATAGTGATAATTTTCTGCTAACTCAGAGCCATCAATATTGGCAAGACGTCCTAGTCCATCGTAGTTTAATACCTCACTATGCCACTGCCCTTGATGGGCGTATTGACGCTCAATAACATGACCTCGCTGATCATATTGAAACTGAATATCGGTATTTTGTTCCGGTTGATAAGCATGTGTTACCTGCCCAGCTAAATCATAGTCATAACGCCACTGCTCACCCAATTCATTGGTAAAGGTGGTTAGCCTTGCCATATCGTCATAGCTAAATGATTGCTGAGTCCCTGCTGCCGAGGTGATGCTTGTTAACTTATTTGCGGCATTGAACGCATATCGAGTGACACTATTATTTGCCTGTTCTATCTCAGAGATATTGCCAAACCCATCGTATTGATAACGGGTTGTCTGATTGAGTTGGTTGGAATAATCCGTCACCTGATTACGGAAATTGTATCCCCAACGCTCACTGGCATTGAGTGCGTTTGTTTGATGGGATGTCCGCCCAAGTGCATCGTATTCAAAGTGGGTTGTATGACCTAACGAATTGGTTTGAGAGATCAATTGATCAAAAGCATCATATTGTTGCTGAGTTTCTTCACCTAAACGGTTGGAGATAGTCATTGGCCTACCCGCATTGTCTAAGCGAATATGAGTTATATTGCCAGCCGCATCTTTGGCACCAATCAAGCGACCTAATGAATCTAATAACCTATACTGAGTATGGCCAAGTTGGTTACTACTGGATGTGAGTCGCCCCATTGCATCGTATGCATATTGAGTTGATGCGTGATGCCCGTTTTCGGGGTCAATAACTTGGACGATTTGGTTATCAGCGTTATAGGTGTAATGCCAACGATAGCCGTCACCATCGGTATAACTCACTACATTATCATTAGCGTCATACTCCCAAGACTGTTGATGTCCAAGGGGATTCACTTCGGATACTTTCCTGCCTGCCAAATCATAATAAAACTGATAAGAAGCGCCGTCAGGCATCGCCATTGAACTTAATAATCCTAAGTCGTTATAACGGTATGTATTAACGCTACCAAGGCGATAATAAGGTAGTTGCTCAGTCAACAATCGTCCTTCACCATCGTAGGTAAAGTAACTTTCTCTAGATTGCTGTCCTTGGGTTGTGATTATTTCAGCCGTCATCAATCCTGCAAGATTGTAATGCCTCAATACCTGACTGCTATCTGGATAGATAATGGATGACAGTAAACCCTGCTGATTGTATTCAAACTGCCAACTTTGCTCAGCCGCATCCTTGTATTCAATTAAACGTCCAAGCAAATCGTAGACTTTGTTACTTTGGCGATGGTTACCAAGCAACATAATGCTTTTGTCTGTATCGGATTGAATTTGTGTGACCACCAGCTGACTCGCTTGCTGATCGTATTGCCACTGAGTTTGCAGCCCTGATTTATTGATGTGTAAAGTTTTACGTCCTAACCCATCATATTGAAATTGCTCAACACCTCCCTCAGAGTCTGTAATTAAAACAACCTGACCGAACACGTTGTATTCAAATAGATATTCACCACCACTGGCGTCGCTATACAAGGTTGGGAGGCCTTGCCAATTATAATCATGTCGAATGCGGTCTTGAGTGCTATTCGGCATTGATATTGATAGAGCAAGCCCCAACGAATTTGGCGTAAAATATGTAGCATTCCCATTGCCATCGTTACTTTCAATGATGTGCCCGAGCTCGTTATATCCATATTGCTCTACATATGTCGCCCGCTCATGATCGTAAGTGGCATATTGTCTTCCCACATCATCATAGTAATGCTCAACCACATTCCCAATTGGGTTAGTTGTGGATTGCAATTGGCTGTCAGGGTAATACTGGAAGTGAGTGGTGCTTCCTAAGCTATCGGTTTCCGTAGTGCGATTACCTGATGCGTCATAGGTATATGATTTACTGACCTCTGTCCCATCAATAGAAGAATGAATTAACCTATTGCGTGAATCATATTGGTATTGCCATACTGCGCCATGCGGAAGCGTCACCGACACTAAGTTATTTTCTGCATCATAGTGATACTGAGTAGAGTATTCGGTCTCTCCAGTTAAAGAAGGCATGAGCACTTTCTTGGTCGCAATTTTATTTCTTGGCGTGTAAGTCAGGTAGGTTTTAATACCAGAAAAGTCTTGTTGGTAAGTGAGTAAACCGTTGGAGTCATACTGCATGATTGACTCGCGGCCTAACGGGTCAATGATACGTGTCGGTGAGTCTAAATCTCGACCGTCGTCACTGTGGTATTCATAATGTGTAACGCGCCACTGCTGCTGGGGAAGAGCGCGAGATCCTTCTGCAACTTTTAATATTCGGCCTATTTTGTCAAATTGTGTTTCTCGAATGTATCTTTGCTCTGATGGCGTTTGAGGATCAAATTGCTCAATGCGAATTGGGTATCCTAAATCGTCATACTGATATTCAGTGTAATTGCCCACTTCATCGATGCGTCGAATCAACACGTTATCAAGCCAATGCTCTTCCACCACTGAGCCATCCGCTAATTCAACGCTTTCTACTCGGCCGATGTTGTCATAAACAAACTGCGTTTCATCGCCGATATTATTAATCGTTGACAGTATTCTGCCTGCGTCATCCCGCTCTATATCTGTGCTACGCCCCACTGGGTCGGTTGTCGATATTACGCGGCCGTGCAAGTCATAACTGTAGAGAGTGGCGTGCCCCAATTCGTCATATTCAACTATCAAGTTACCTTTATCATCGTACACCTTATGAATTTCACTTCCGTCAGATTCATATGCTTTAGATGAAATTTGATTGTGTGCGTTGTACTGATAGCGGGTGCGGGTATTGTTTCGGTTTATCACTGTGGTGGTTCGATTTGGGAAATCATACTCGTAGTTAAACTGATTACCGGAAGGATCTATCTGAGTATCAACCACCGTTTTGTTGTCTTGCTGGCGATAAAGATAAAATGCTGTATTACCTTCACCATCGGATTTCAGAGTTAGGGCTAAGGGATTGTCTTGATAAGCGTATTGGTAATGATGTTTAGTGCCATTAAATTCCACAACATCACTCAATTTCCCAGATTGATATGTATAGCGATGCGTTCGCTCTTCTTGATCGGTAATTTCCGTTAAGCGACCATCGGTATAAGTAAAAGAAAGAGCTCGCCCCAACTCATCAACCATACGTATTGGCTGTTGCTGACTATCTCGATAAATAGTCACGCTACGCCCATCATTTTGATTTACTTTGACTAAGAAGCCTTGGTAGTTGTATTGATAGGTTACACCCTTGGGAGTAGAGACAATAAAGAACCCATTTTCATCAATTTCTAAGTGGGTATTGTGTCCCATAATTGGCGTGATATTTGATGTGGAAGGTTCAACACTAAACAGCTTTCTACTGCCATTGGGAGTGACCCATTTTAACTTATGTAGCCCAATCTCGTACTCAACTGGATAAGTTGTATCTACTGCGTAGCGGTTACGTTCTCTATAATAATCAGATTGTTGGTGCTGACTTGTTATTTCATTAATCTTTGTTTGAATCTGATCTCTACTCGCAATATAAATTGCTCGCTGCGCCTGTAGTGTAGCGATAGCCTCTAACAATTGCTGCTGTATTTGTTCTTCCTCGTAAG
Source organism: Vibrio halioticoli NBRC 102217 (assembly GCF_000496695.1). Classification (GTDB taxonomy): domain Bacteria; phylum Pseudomonadota; class Gammaproteobacteria; order Enterobacterales; family Vibrionaceae; genus Vibrio; species Vibrio halioticoli. The sequence continues at coordinate 35,246 of NZ_BAUJ01000038.1, read as the reverse complement.
CAAGGCGGTCTTTGAAAGAATTGCATAATTCATCAATACCTTGGTCAATGCCATCGATAATCGTTTGGTACTGATTGACTGAAGCTCGGTTTAATTCAATTAAGGGCTGCATATCAACATCCACACCCCAAATAATTCGGCTATCTAAAGAGGAATGCCAACCTGCACCTAGCGACCATGCAGAGCCTTGGCTAATACGATGTTGTCTAACTAAAAAAAATACGGGATGGGTATAGTCAATCTCGCGCGTTATCTTGCACCCAGAGTACAATTCAACAGGACAATCACTTTCATCCCCTTCTGCGCTCGCTTCACTAGCTTGTTGCTGCTGTTGTTCATTATCACTTTGGGTATCAGAAGTTTGGGTATCGGTTGCAACCACATTTCTGTCTGCCTCTAATCCAGCAATACTAGCAGCCTCGATTGTATCGCTGGTAATGCCAGAAATTTCCGACTCAATGGCTTCTCTATCTACATCAACAGGATCAGGGCCAGAGTCATCATCGAGATCGCCTCCGTTATTGTTACTACCGTCGTCGTCATCATTATCTGGAATATTGGGTTCATTTGGACCGTTACACGACAACGCTCCCTGACATTCAGTTAAGATTGATATTTCAACAGCATACGCATACTTATCTGAATATTCTAATAGGAAAAAAAACAACCAATAAGCCAAACAGTTTTCTCATACCCGACCCAACACAATCCAATGATTTGCTAGTCAGTGTAAGAAGCGTGGAATAATTACAGGTTTGATATTGTTAGATCTGGATTCCAACTTTTGGCTATTTGGGGGTCAGGTCTTGAAATTTGCACGCAAGTCTTCTTGCGTGCAAATTTCAAGACCTGACCCCCTGGGATTTCTGACCCCTAGGATTTATTTTTTATCAATACTGTAAGTGTCGTAGTCGCGTAGTAGGAAAAGCACAAAACAAGCGGCTAGCATTGGCCATGCGGTGAAGAATAATAAGTTATTGAATGGGTCAAAATACTTGGTTAATGATGACAAAGTAGAAGCACCATGCAGGACAAAAACAGCTCCGTAGGTAACTGTTTTCCACTTTCCAAGTAAGAATGCCGCTAAAAACAACATTTGCGCGATACCTATCACAATCATTGTATTGATAGAGACATGCAAACCATAAAAGCCCGACATCACCCTAACTGCGTGTTCGGGCACAATAATCTTATCTAAGCCCCAAAAGAAAAATACGATAAAGACAGTAATTCGTAGCGATAATAAGCCAATAGATAGTTTGCTTTGCAGTTTTTGGTCCATTGAGATACCTGTTTAATTTGCTCAATAATATAAAGAGCTAGAGTGAATGAGTCTTACAACCTTCGCTCAATGAGACCTTGGCCTTGATGTTTTTATTTCGGCTATATCGAAGCCAAATGTAAGCAAACATATCCCGGGGTCAGGTCTTGAAATTTGCAGTTGATCCACTTCGATTTACTCACCTCTAAAAATCGATATGCAAATTTCAAGACCTGACCCCCAATGTTCTGTAAATTCAGGTAAAGCTAATACCGTTAAATGAGATCGATTGCTATTGTCACTCTAACGCAGTGAACTTAACCGATTGATTTAGAGGTGTTAATGCCCTTTTCTTGCAAACAATTAATGCTTGTAGCGACATGCTGTTTTGCCAGCGTACCTTATGCGCAAGCATCGACAATGAACACCACCATTATTGGTTCGGGGTCTCCTAACTACAATCCAGAGCGAGTCAGTGCCGGGGTACTCATCACTCAGGGGGATACTAAAATTTTGGTTGATATGGGGGATGGTGTTAGCCGTAATCTCAACAAGCTTGGCATTAATACTCGTAAGCTAGATGCATTGCTTTTTACTCATCATCATTTAGACCACAATGCGGATTTTTCGGTATTGTTTAGCCGAGTATTGCTCGGGCGAGGGGAAACTCTGATTGCAGGCCCGAAGCAGACCAAAGCTTATGTCGATAGCAATCTAAGCCTATATGCGGAAGACCTAAACTATCGCCTTGGTAAAACCAATCGCACATTAAAACAACGAGAAAAACACCTTACGGTCAATGAACTAAAAGGCGGTGATTCTTTTACGTTTAATGGCATTAAAATATCCACCCTTTCGGTACCTCATACCATAGAAACCCTAGCCTTTCGTTTTGATTATAAAAGCCAGTCCGTCGTGATCAGTGGTGACCTAAGCTCAGGCCCTGGGTTTGCAGAATTTGCCAAAGATGCAAACTGCTTAATTATGGATTCTGGCGGCATGATCATGAACAACGGTAAGAATAAAAAAGCCCCGAAAAGAACATCGGGCAAATCAAAAACTCACGCGCATTTAAACATCAGAGAGTCGAGCCAAATCGCCGCTCAAGCCAATGTCGATAAACTTGTATATACCCACTTTAAGCGTGGTCAGATAAATGAAAAAGCCAGCTTAGAGATCATCAATAAAAAATACCAAGGTGAAGTCATTTTTAGCACTGACCTTATGCCTTTAGAGTGCGCCAATACAGCGCAAAAGAAATAGAAACTCATAATAAGATTTTAAGCAATAAGGATTCTTATGTCTTACCTACTTCGAAATATCGCCGTTACCATCACCTGTTGTTCTGCAATGCTATCTGTTGCCAATGCCACAACACCTAACTATCCCGTAGTATCGATAGAACAAGGGCAATATCAGGATAACAATGACAATACCGTCACCGATAAAACCACAGGCTTAATGTGGCAAAAAGACTATCAAGTGATGAGCTTTGATGAAGCGATAAAATACGCTAAATCAGCAAAGATCGGTGGACATAACGACTGGCGCGTACCGAATATCAAAGAACTGTATTCACTGATTTTATTTACCGGGGTTGATGCTAGTAATCGCGATATGTATAAGGTTCCTAATGGCTCAAAACCTTTCATTGATACTGACGTATTTGATTTTGCCTACGGTACTAATGGCAAACGCGTGATTGATTCACAATACCTGTCGACCTCTATTTACTCAGGTAAAGTTATGGGTAAAGACAGAGCCGTATTTGGGGTTAACTTTGCCGATGGACGCATTAAAGGCTACCCATTAGTGCAACCGCGCACTAAAGAAGACAACCAATTTACTGTGCGCTTAGTGCGAGGCAACACTGACTACAGCAAAAACCATTTTACAGATAACAATAACGGCACCATTAGCGATTCAGCCACTCAGTTGATGTGGTCGAAACAAGACAGCCAAATGGGATTGGATTGGGATGATGCAAAACAATGGGTCGCTAAGCTAAATAAAGACAAATATTTAGGTTATAACGATTGGCGTTTACCTAATATTAAAGAGCTGCAAACCATCGTAGATTATGATCGCTCCCCTAAAGCGACGGACTCTGCGGCCATTGACCCCGTATTTGCCATCTCGACCATCAAAGATGAGCAAGGCAATGACAACTACCCTGCTTTTTGGAGCAGCACCACTCACCAAAAAACCGGTCGTAAAGCTCAATCACAAGCCGCATATTTTTGCTTTGGCGAGTGTCTTGGATACATGAAACGACCAAACTCTAGCCAAAGAAAGTTGCTCGATGTGCATGGCGCAGGTGCTCAACGAGCTGAATCAAAACAAGGCGACGCTAAAGATTATCCAAACGGTTTTGGCCCGCAAGGCGACGTCATCCGCATCAAAAACTACGTTCGAGCTGTCCGCAACCTCTAATCGCTGTTGCGGGGTCAGGTCTTGAAATTTGCAGGCTAGATTTTATCTAGCCTGCAAATTTCAAGACCTGACCCCCTATATCCTAGCTCATTTCCATGCTATCCTTCGCAACCATTTTTCTAGGGTTATTTCTATATCAATCCTAGTGCTATCATTATTGTCTCTTGCGCAATAACATTGTTAATCACTATCTCGGAGCTCTACGAATGGGAAAAGGCACCCTTTATATCGTTTCTGCACCTAGCGGAGCGGGAAAATCTAGCCTGATATCAGCTATGCTGGAAAAAAATCCGGTATACGCAATGAAGGTTTCTGTGTCTCATACTACGCGTACTATGCGCCCGGGTGAGGAAGATGGCATTCATTATCATTTTGTAGAGCGAAATGAATTTGAAACCTTAATCGAAGATGGTGTTTTCTTAGAACATGCTGAAGTCTTTGGCAATTACTATGGTACATCTCGTATTTGGATTGAAGAGAATCTAAAACGCGGTATTGATGTATTCTTAGATATTGATTGGCAAGGGGCACGCCAGATTCGCACACAAATGCCACACGCTAAGAGCGTTTTCATTCTGCCACCATCAAATGGTGAGTTGGAACGTCGCCTAAATGTACGTGGTCAAGATAGCTCAGAAATTATCGCCAAACGAATGAGTGAGGCGAAATCAGAAATGTCACACTATGATGAATATGACTACATCATAGTTAATGATGATTTTGATGCTGCTTTGATGGATTTTAGGGCTATTCTGCGTGCAGAACGCCTTAAACAAGACAAACAAACAGCAAAATACAGTGGAATGCTATCAGCTTTACTAGCAGAGTAATCTAGAAAGCTGTATAATTTCCCGTCATTTAAAATGTAATTTAGTAATTGGAGTCCTCATGGCACGCGTAACTGTACAAGATGCTGTTGAAAAAGTTGGTAACCGTTTCGACCTTGTTCTAATTTCTGCTCGTCGCGCACGTCAAATGCAAACCGGCGGCAAAGATGCCCTAGTGCCAGAAGAGAACGATAAGCAAACAGTAATCGCTCTTCGTGAAATCGAAGAAGGTTTGATTACTAAGGAAATCTTGGACGCTAAAGATCGTCAAGAACAACAAGAGCAGGAAGCAGCAGAACTAGCAGCCGTAAGCAGCATCGCTCACACTCGCTAATCTGCACAACATTTCGTAACCTTTTAGGCCCGTAATTTGTATCTATTTGATAGCCTTAAAGATGTTGCCAAAGAATATCTATCAGAGCCTCAAATTGAGGCTCTACGACATTCTTACTCGGTAGCAAAAGATGCCCACGAAGGGCAGACTCGCTCTAGCGGTGAACCTTACATCATCCACCCTGTGGCTGTTGCAAGAATCCTCGCTGAAATGCGCCTTGATCTTGAAACCCTACAAGCTGCTCTACTTCATGATGTCATTGAAGATACAGAAGTTACCAAAGAAGAACTTGAAAACCTCTTTGGTACTGCTGTTGCTGAGCTAGTGGATGGCGTTTCTAAACTCGACAAGCTGAAATTCCGAGACCGTAAAGAAGCCCAAGCGGAAAACTTCCGTAAAATGGTGCTGGCTATGGTTCAGGATATTCGCGTTATCTTGATTAAACTCTCTGACCGTACGCACAACATGCGCACTCTGGGAGCACTTCGTCCTGATAAACGTCGTCGCATTGCTCGAGAAACTCTAGAGATCTACTCACCTCTTGCTCACCGTCTGGGTATCCATAACATTAAAACTGAGCTCGAAGAGCTTGGCTTTGAAGCCCTCTATCCAAACCGTTATCGCGTATTAAAAGAAGTGGTGAAAACCGCTCGTGGTAACCGTAAAGAGATGATCCAACGTATCCACTCAGAAATTGAGGGACGTATGGAAGAGTGCGGTATCAAGTTTAGGGTTTTAGGTCGCGAGAAAAACCTCTATTCCATCTACAACAAAATGAAGACCAAAGAACAGCGTTTCCATACCATTATGGATATTTACGCGTTCCGAGTCATTGTTGATAATGTCGATACTTGCTATCGCGTATTGGGTCAAGCACACAGCTTGTACAAACCACGCCCTGGCAAGATGAAAGACTACATTGCAGTACCAAAAGCCAATGGCTATCAGTCACTGCACACCTCTATGGTTGGCCCACATGGCGTTCCTGTTGAAGTACAAATTCGTACTGAAGACATGGACCAAATGGCAGACAAGGGTGTCGCGGCGCATTGGTCTTATAAGAGCAACGGTCAACGCTCTGGTACAACAGCACAAGTCAAAGCGCAACGTTGGATGCAAAGTTTACTTGAACTACAACAAAGCGCAGGTAACTCATTCGAATTTATCGAAAATGTTAAATCCGATCTGTTCCCTGATGAAATCTACGTATTTACACCAAAAGGTCGTATCGTAGAGCTTCCTGTTGGCGCAACTGCGGTTGATTTTGCCTACGCGGTGCATACTGATGTTGGTAATACCTGTGTCGGTACTCGTGTTGACAGAAATCCATATCCTTTAAGTAAAGCTCTGAAGAGTGGACAAACCATAGAAATCATTAGTGCGCCGGGTGCCAGACCTAACGCCGCTTGGTTGAACTATGTAGTCACTTCACGCGCGCGCACTAAGATCCGTCAGGTTCTTAAAACCATGCGCCGAGAAGACTCTGTCGCCTTGGGCCGCAGACTGCTTAATCACGCTTTGGGTCGTCACTCAATTGAAACTATTTACCCAGAAAACGTCACTCAAGTCCTTAGCGATCTTAAACTAGATAGCGTTGACGATATGTTAGCGGCTATTGGTCTTGGTGAGCTAATGAGTATTATCGCGGCACGTCGATTGCTTGGTGATGCAGACTCTCTCACAGAGACCAGTTCTGTAGAGCCTCGCTCTGAGAAGAAACTCTCTATCAAAGGTGCTGACGGTATTCTTCTGACTTACGCGAACTGTTGTCACCCAATTCCAGGGGATCACATTTTAGCGCACGTTTCTCCGGGTCGAGGTCTGGTTATTCATAGAGAAGCCTGTCCAAACATCCGTGGTTATCAGAAAGAACCTGATAAATACATGGCGGTTGAATGGGCAGACAGCCACGAGCAAGAGTTTATCACCGCTCTGCAAATTGATATGCAAAACACCCAAGGTGCACTAGCAGGATTAACCAATGTTATTTCTCGCACTGGGTCAAATATCCACGGCATCTCAACAGAAGAAAAAGACGGCCGTTTATACATGGTCACTCTCTCTTTAACAACCAAGAACAGGGTTGATCTTGCGGGCATCATGAAGAAGATTCGTGTCATGCCACAGGTATTAAGAGTTCGTCGTCGCCGTAGGTAAAAATGAGTCCAGAGCGTTATCAAAAAATCGTTGCTGTTCTAAATTCACGTCAGGTTGATCTGACTCTTTGTTTAGAACAAGTCCACAAGCCTAATAACGTATCTGCAGTGGTTCGCACTGCAGATGCGGCAGGTTTGCACAAAATTCATGCGGTGTGGCCGGATGAAAAAATGCAAACCTTAGGTCACACCTCAGCAGGTGCAAGAAACTGGGTAGAAGTTGAAACTCACCGTAGCACTCAAGAGGCTTATCAGAGTTTAAAAGCGCAAGGTATGCAAATACTGGTCACTAACCTCTCTGATAGCGCGGTCGATTTTCGAGAAGTGGATTACACCAAACCCACAGCAATTGTATTAGGTGGCGAGAAGCACGGCACCAGTGATATTGCGATAGAAATGGCCGACCAAGATATTGTCATTCCTATGGTAGGAATGGTGCAATCTCTAAACGTTTCTGTGGCTAGTGCTTTAATTTTGTTTGAAGCGCAACGTCAGCGTCACAACAAAGATATGTACAGCAACCCACCACTAAAACTGCCTGAGCAAGTGATTCACAAAACACTTTTTGAGCGCGGTCATCCGGTATTGGCCAAAGTGGCTAAACGTAAAAACTTACCATATCCACCCTTAGATGATGCTGGGGAAATTATTGCTGACCCAAGTTGGTGGGCAGAGATGCAACGTAAGTAATTGCTTACATCTACTCTACTGCACCAAGCATAGTAATTACTTACATCCAACCTCGTTCAGCAAACGACACCACTTCACCATCGCCAACCACAAAATGATCTAATATTCGGATATCCACCAGCGCTAATGCATCAATAAGACGTCGCGTAATGCGCCGGTCAGCTTGGCTTGGCTCTGCTACTCCTGAAGGGTGGTTGTGAGCTAAAATAATCGCGCAAGCATTATGCTGTAATGAACGTTTCACCACTTCTCTAGGGTAGACATTGGCGGCATCGATAGTCCCTTCAAACAGCGACTCATGATCAATCACCCGATGTTGATTGTCTAAAAACAGCACGTAAAACACTTCCCTTTGTTTATCTCGCAATAAACTCAATAAAAATAACTTAGTCTGCTGAGGGCTTGTTAAGGCATCGCCTTTCTCTAAAGTCTCGGCTAAATAGCGTTGTGTCATCTCTATAAACGCTTGCAGTTGTACGTATTTGGCTTGCCCTAACCCTTTATGCTGACAAAATTTCTCTTCTGACGCCGTCAACAAATGCCGCAGTGAACCAAACGATTTCAATAGGTAATCAGCCAACTCTAAAACATTCATTCCTTGGCAACCGGTACGCAAAAAAATCGCCAACAACTCAGCATCAGTTAACGAGTTCGGTCCTTGATTTATGAGTTTTTCTCGGGGAAGAGATTCCTTAGGCAAATCTTTTAATGTCATCACTACTCCTTGCTGATCATCTGCAAAAATGTAGTATTGACGCAGAATGAACATACCGACCTATATAGAGTACAAATTTGGCATCTAAGTCGCAGCCCATACGTCTACTTGTCAAACTCTAACTCCAGTACAATATATGGTATGGTTACCTTATTAATTTAATTGAGAAAATGAGCATGCAACCTCTTGAAGGTAAAAAAATAGTTCTCGGTATCAGTGGTGGTATCGCGGCGTATAAATGTGCTGAATTGACTCGACGCTTATCTGAACGAGGCGCTCAAGTCAAAGTTGTAATGACGAAAGCAGCTAAGGAATTTATTACCCCATTAACCATGCAAGCAGTATCAGGACATCCTGTTGCTGAAAGCTTATTAGACCCTGCAGCAGAAGCCTCTATGGGGCATATCGAAATTGCCAAATGGGCCGACCTAGTGCTACTTGCTCCCGCAACTGCCGACCTTATCGCACGTATGGCCGCGGGTATGGGTAACGACCTTTTAAGTACCTTTGTACTTGCCACTGACGCGCCTGTTGCGGTGTCTCCGGCAATGAATCAGCAGATGTACAGCAACCTTGCGACTCAAGAGAATATCGCCACTTTACGCCGTCGTGGAATGATAATTTGGGGCCCAGCTTCTGGTGAGCAAGCGTGTGGCGATGTCGGCGCAGGCCGAATGTTAGAACCGATGCAGCTAGTTGATTTATGTATTGCTCAGTTTCAACCCAAAATTCTGCAAGGTAAAAAAATTGCCATCACCGCTGGTCCAACCCAAGAAGCTATTGACCCAGTTCGATTTATCTCAAACCATAGCTCAGGGAAAATGGGCTTTGCTTTAGCCGAACAAGCGGCAAAACTAGGCGCTGAAGTCACGCTAATTAGTGGCCCGGTTAACTTACCTACGCCAAGCAATGTCAAACGCATTGATGTGCTAAGTGCTCAGCAAATGCATCAAGCCGCAGTTCAACACGCTACCGAGCACGATATTTTTATCGGTTGTGCCGCCGTTGCTGATTACCGCGCGGCAGAAGTTGCTGAACAGAAAATGAAAAAAGTTGCCGGCACTGATGAGTTGGTGATCCGCATGGTAAAAAACCCAGATATTATTGCCACCGTAGCAAGCTTGCCTGAAAACAGACCTTTTACTGTTGGTTTTGCTGCCGAAACACAAGATGTAGAAAAGTACGCGATGGATAAGCTTGCAAGAAAAAATCTAGATCTAATCTGTGCAAACGATGTTTCGCAAACTGGTATTGGCTTTAATTCTAACGATAATGTCCTCAGCCTTTACTGGGCGAACGGGCAGCAACACTTTTCTCTAGCCAGTAAGCAAATACTGGCTAAAGGCATCTTAGAACAAATTAATGAACTCACCCAATAAGCATAACGTCATGAAAGAAATTGATTTAAAAATCCTAGATTCACGTATTGGTAAGCAATTCCCATTACCTCAGTATGCGACTGAAGGCTCTGCTGGCTTAGATCTTCGAGCTTGCCTAGATGAAGCATTAATTGTCACCCCTGGACAAACCCACTTAGTACCAACTGGTCTTGCGATCCACATTGGAGATACTAGCTTAGCCGCTACGATTCTTCCTCGCTCAGGTCTTGGACACAAGCACGGCATTGTACTAGGTAACCTAGTCGGTCTTATTGACTCGGACTACCAAGGACAGTTGATGGTTTCAGTATGGAACCGTGGACAAGATACCTTCACTATTGAGCCGGGCGATCGTATTGCACAATTAGTGTTTGTGCCTGTCGTACAAGCTAAGTTCAACCTTGTGGATGATTTTAATGCCTCTGAACGAGGTGAAGGTGGTTTTGGTCACTCCGGTAAAAACTAACTGAAACCAATTTCTACAGTCAAAGAACAAACAAAAAAGGACGTAATAAATGACAGGCAAACGTAGTTCAAATCGTCGTGATGAGATTTTGCAAGCTCTTGCTTTGATGCTGGAATCTAGTGATGGAACGTCCAGAATTACTACGGCTAAATTAGCTCAACAAGTGGGTGTCTCAGAGGCTGCTCTTTATCGCCACTTCCCTAGTAAAGCCCGCATGTTTGAAGGTTTGATTGAGTTCATTGAGCAATCCGTTCTCTCTCGCATCAACCAAATCATGGATCAAGAAAAAGATACCATGGTTCGTTTGCATGAAGTGCTTCGCTTTATTTTGTTATTTACAGAGCATAACAAAGGGCTTTCTCGCATCCTTTCTGGTCATGCTCTAATGTTTGAGAATGAACGACTTAGAGATCGTATCAATCAACTGTTTAGCAAAATTGAAAGTCAGATAAAGCAAATTTTACGTGAGCGAGTGCTTCGCGAAGGTAAAGGTTTTGCCACTGATGAGAAAGTACTGGCATCAATTGTACTAAGCTATGTAGAGGGTCGCTTAAACCGCTTTGTTCGTAGTGACTTTGTTATCAAACCATCCGCTGATTTTGATGAATATTGGAGCATGTTAAATCAGCAACTAGCTTAATCTGTTGGAAAGAATATGGATAAATACGCCCCACCTAAGTTTTCAATCAAGCTACTGCATCCTAGATATTGGGTAGTTTGGTTTAGTTTTGGTGTTCTTGCTTTGTTTGTAAACCTAATGCCTTATTTTGTATTGCTTAAGGCAGGTCACGGTTTAGGTAAATTAGGCATGAAACTGGCAAAGAGCCGAGTGAAAGTGGCTAAACGCAATTTAGAGCTCGCCTTTCCAGAAAAATCCGCTGAAGAGATCACCCTTTTAGTAGAAGAAAACATAAAAAATACTGGCCTTGCCTTTATGGAAATGGGCATGACTTGGTTTTGGCCTACGTGGCGTCTAAAACGTCATATCCGTACGGTAAACTTACAGCAAGCAATTGATTTTGAAAATGAAGGTAAAGGCGTTCTGCTCTGCCACCCTCATACTCTTAATCTAGAAATTAGCGCTAGAGCTTTTGCCGCACTCGGTTATCCCGGCAGTGGTGTTTATCGCCCGAATAATAACCCTGCTTACGATTTGGTGCAGTACTGGGGGCGAACCCATAATGGTAACAAGCTGATCGACCGTAAAAATGTAAAAGAGATGATTCGCACTCTCAAGCGTGGCGAACGCCTATTTTACTTAGGAGACCATGATTACGGCCGCAACAAAGCTGTGTTTGTGCCTTTCTTTGCGGTGCAAGATGCTTGTACGACTACCGGAGCTAACCTGCTGTTTAATGCCACTGATTGTGCCATGATTCCAGTGACAGGTTTCCGCTATGAAAAAGGTCAATATGAGTTAAATCTTGCTGACTCCATCCACCAGCAATTTCCCAAAGACGATGTGGAAGCTGGAGCCATTTTGATGAATAAGGCTTATGAAGAAGTCATATTACGCAAAGTTGATCAGTGGATGTGGGTGCACAAACGTTACAAAACCATGCAAGATGAAAGCATACCTAGAGGTATTCGCTACAAATAGTCGCATTTAGGTAAGATATTCCACATTATTTGTACGGTTACATATCCTAAAAGTGTTAAGCTAGATTCTACTATCACAACATAAGTGGTTCTTTCCTGAGAGCCACTTATATTTTCGGTCATTACATGACCTCCCCGCCAGTCTAATCAGCTTGCATCTCACCTCTATTTAGGATCCTATGAGTAAATACGATAGCCCCACGTTTAGCATGAAATTGCTACATCCAATGTACTGGGGAGTTTGGTTCGGTTTTGGGTTATTGGCCTTAGTGGTTAATGTACTGCCATTTGCTCTGTTGCTTCCTCTAGGACGAACTTTAGGCCGAATGGCAATGCCATTTGCTAAAAGCCGCGTAAAAGTGGCTAGACGAAACCTGCAGTTAGCCTTTCCTGATATGCCTCAAAGTGAAATTGAGCGCATTGTTATCGAAAACTTCAAAAACACGGGCTTTGCTTTATTTGAAACAGGCATTACTTGGTTTTGGCCCACTTGGCGACTGAAACGACACATTAAAGTGCATAACGCTGAAGCGATTATCGAGTACGCAAAACAGAAAAAAGGAGTGTTGGTTTGTCACCCTCACGCTCTTAACTTAGAAGTTAGTGCGCGTGCTTTTGCTGTTTTGGGCTACCCCGGTCATGGTGTATATCGTCCTCATTCCAATCCTGCCTATAACTTAATCCAGTATTGGGGACGCACTCATAACGGCAACAAGGTGATTGATCGTAAGAATTTAAAAGAGATGATCCGCACCCTAAAAACTGGCGAACGTCTTTTTTACTTGGGCGATCATGACTATGGTCGTAAGAAGGCGGTATTTGTGCCCTTCTTTGCGGTTAAAGAGGCTTGTACAGTAACCGGTGCCAATATCCTTGCCAGAGCTACAGATTGCGCAATAATTCCCATGACAGGCTATCGTGACAGCGATGGGAAGTGGGAGTTGTACTTTGATGACCCTATCCACGAAAACTTCCCTATGGACGATGTAGAAGCTGGTGCGGCTTACATGAACAAAGCGATAGAAGTGACTATTTTACGTAAGCTAGAACAATGGATGTGGCTACATAAACGCTTTAAAACGCCTAAAGATGAAAGCCAAGCAAGAGGGCTTTTATACAAATAAGCCTTGTTGTGGGGTGTGGGTTGTGGCCATTGTCGTAGCGACCCATTACTTAAAAAATTATTCGTAATAAAAACGATAGATACAAAAAGGGTCGGAACCTGCTACTAACAAGTTCCGACCCTTATTTTATTCTAGTAATTTTTATTTGTGATACGGCTTAGATAAATCGTGTACCGCTTCAACAAAGACACCCGCATTTTCAGGTGGCACATCTAAGTGAATACCGTGGCCAAGATTAAATACATGACCAGTGCCTTCACCAAATCCTTCAAGAATAGTACCCACTTCCTGACGAATTCGCTCTGGCTGAGCGTATAAGATAGATGGGTCCATATTGCCTTGCAGGGCAACTTTATCACCGATACGTTTCTTCGCATCTGCAATATTAATCGTCCAATCTAGCCCAACCGCATCACAACCTGTAGCGGCAATTGACTCTAACCACATACCGCCATTTTTAGTAAATAACGTCACAGGAACACGGCGACCTTCATTCTCACGAATAAGACCATCGACAATTTTATGCATGTAACGCAGTGAGAACTCATTGTAATCACGAGGAGTTAGAACACCGCCCCATGTATCAAACACCATCACTGATTGTGCACCGGCTTTGATTTGTGCGTTTAGATACTCAATGACACTATCCGCTAACTTATCTAGCAATAGGTGTAGTGTCGCAGGCTCTGCATACATCATTTTTTTGATCTTAGTGAATGCTTTAGAGCTACCACCTTCGACCATGTAAGTGGCAAGAGTCCAAGGGCTACCTGAGAAGCCAATAAGTGGCACTTCACCTTGTAGATCTTTGCGAATTTGTCGAACTGCATTCATTACGTATTGCAGTTCACCTTCTGGATCAGGCAAGCCAATCTTGTCGACATCAGCCTTACAAGTAATTGGACGCTCAAACTTCGGGCCTTCCCCTGTTTCAAAATACAAACCTAAGCCCATTGCATCAGGAATGGTCAAAATATCTGAAAACAGAATTGCCGCATCTAAAGGAAAGCGACGTAAAGGTTGTAATGTTACTTCTGAAGCCAACTCGGCATTCTTGCACAGGGACATGAAATCACCAGCAACTGATCTTGTTGCTCGATATTCTGGCAGGTAACGACCTGCTTGACGCATCATCCATACTGGCGTGTAATCAACCGGCTGCTTCAATAAAGCTCGCAGGTAACGATCATTTTTTAGTTCAGTCATTTCTAGGCCTTACTTAGTCCCTAACTACGAAAGCGTTATGTTACCACTTTTAACTTATGAGCTGTAATTAAGGATTGCGCAGTTGATCAAGTTATACGTACTAAAATCTGAAGGTTAGCTATTGCTATGGGTTATCACGTTTACCGTGGCATCAATCAGTGCTTTAGCGATTGTGCCACTTGGAGCCACCTCAGGTAAGTCATCGTAATCACACCATTTTGCGTCACTGAGCTCATTGTAATCCGGCTTAATTTCCCCACTTTGATACTCAGCTAAAAAGCCCATCATCATGCTGCTAGGAAATGCCCAAGGCTGGCTACCAAAATATTGAATATTTTGTATCTCAATTCCCGTTTCTTCTTTCACTTCTCGTGCCACACATTGCTCTAAGGTCTCTCCCACTTCGAGAAAACCGGCAATCACGGTATACATATTGCCTTTGTGTCTTGGATGTTGTGCCAGCAAGATTTGTTGCTCTTTGCGTACAGCAACGATAATGCATGGAAAAATACGAGGATAATGAAGAGTGCGGCATTGCTGACACTGCATCGCCAGTTGGTTGTGGTTAAAGCTGTTTCTACCACCACAACACCCACAAAAGCGCTTAGTTTGTGTCATATGTCCATATTGAACCGCTTTGCTCACCAACAGGAACAACGGCTCAGGCAATTCTAATAACGCTCGCAGTGACACCATTGGTAATTCGGCTTCGATATCGCAATCATTCAGCCAATAGACAGGATGCCCCTCATAGAACCCTATTTTTATCGCACCATCAAGTGCTTGCCCCAAACCATGACCAAGTGACTCGGCGCAACCAAAAGGCACTTGCATATCTTGCATCCAGACGTCACTACCATTGACCACCAGCCAATAACCCATCATTTGATGTTTACTTTTTTTTAACATCTCATCATCTCTTTACTTGCAGTTCTACCATTTTACTGGCAATCTAAATCTATACCAGTCGCACAATGAATTGATTGAAAGCTGTTGGTGTAAAACATAATTTCGATATTAATATGGAACCCTCTCGTTGTATTCGAGAGCTTTACCTGACCGGTAAAGGATCATGAGGACATGGTCATGCTAAAGAAATTCAGACAAGTACAAGAAGAATGGGGTGGCTCAAGTGAGGTCATTGACCATTGGCTAGAGACGCGACAAGCGTTACTAGTGAGATACGTGAAACTTGCCGCATTACAGCCAGCTTCGGTTGCATCTAATGTGGTCACCTTGCCATCCAAAGAAGAACTTCACGAGTTTTCTCAACATCTCGTCGATTACATCTCTGAAGGTCACTTTAAAATCTATGACATGGTCATGGATAAGTGGAGCTCTACGGGCTTTCAGTCCACTGAGGAAATCAGCCACACCTACGCTAAGATTGTACTCACAACCGAACCTTTGCTGAGCTTTACTGATAAATATGCAGAAATCAGTGATGACGACCTACATGACTTTGAAAGTGATATGTCTAAGGTTGGTGAAGTGCTAGAACTTAGGTTTGAAGTAGAAGACCTACTTATTAAATTAATTGCCGATAGTCTAGCGATTCCACCCGGCGCTTAGAGTGCTACTTTGATAAAAAACCTAGGATGCCCACTGCTTCCTAGGTTTTCTTACGAGCTCGATACCCTCACCTAATCGGAAATTGATTAACCACTTGTCTGTTAGCACAGTACCTTTATATCTCCATTTTGCTCACACTATAATCTTTGAATTTCAGGCATTAAAAAAGGCACCCTAAGGTGCCTTTTTGCTATTCACTAGAAAGCCTGATTACTCGTCAGAGAAACCTGCGTTCAATAGTGCAGCTAGGTTATCCGTTGCTTGTTCAGCAGATGGACCCGCTTGATCTTCACGCTTAGCTTGACGATCTTGGTGGTAAGCAAAACCCGTACCCGCTGGGATCAGACGACCCACGATTACGTTTTCTTTCAGACCACGTAGCTCATCACGCTTACCAGAAACCGCAGCTTCTGTTAGTACGCGAGTTGTCTCCTGGAACGATGCCGCAGAGATGAACGACTCAGTTGCTAGAGATGCTTTAGTGATACCTAGTAGCTCACGCTCAAAGCCAGCTGGCTCTTTGCCTTCTGCTTCTAGGGCACGGTTAGCAATCTTAACTTGTGAGTATTCCACTTGCTCGCCAGGTAGGAACTCAGAGTCACCAGTGTGCGTAATAGTACACTTACGTAGCATTTGACGAACGATAGTCTCGATGTGCTTATCGTTAATCTTAACGCCTTGTAGACGGTAAACTTCTTGTACTTCGTTAGCGATGTACTGAGTCATAGCATGAATACCACGTAAACGTAGGATGTCATGTGGAGTCTCAGGACCATCAGCGATTACGTCACCACGTTCAACCTTCTCACCTTCGAATACGTTAAGCTGACGATGCTTAGGAATCATCTCTTCGTAAGTGTCTCCACCTTCACGAGTGATTACTAGGCGACGTTTACCTTTCGTTTCTTTACCGAATGACACAGTACCTGTGTGCTCAGCAAGAATCGCAGGCTCTTTCGGCTTACGTGCTTCGAATAGGTCGGCTACGCGTGGTAGACCACCGGTGATATCTTTGTTTCCGCCAGATTTCTGAGGGATACGTGCAAGAGTGTCACCAACGCCAACTTCAGCGCCATCTTCGATGTTTACAATCGCTTTACCCGGTAGGAAGTATTGAGCTGGCATATCAGTACCAGGGATCATTACATCGTTACCTTTGTCATCAACAAGCTTGATAGCTGGACGCATGTCTTTACCCGCAGCAGGACGTGCTGCTGGGTCAGTTACTTCACTTGAAGATAGACCTGTAAGGTCATCAGTGTGACGAGCAACTGTTACGCCATCAATCATATCAACGTACTGGATGCGACCTGCCACTTCAGTGATGATTGGCAGTGTATGCGCTTCCCAGTTAGCGATTACATAACCAGATTCAAGCTTAGCTGATTCGATATCGCTTTCTTTGATGTTAAGAACTGTACCGTACGGCAGTTTGTGTTTCTCTTTTGTACGACCTAACGCATCAACGATGGTTAGTTCAGACGCACGAGAAGTCACAACTAGTTTGCCTTCTTTGTTCACAACGAATTTAACGTTATGAAGGAAAGGAGTACCGTCGTTCTTAGTTTGAATGCTGTTCTCAGCAGCCGCTGTCGAAGCAGCACCACCGATGTGGAACGTACGCATTGTAAGCTGTGTACCAGGTTCACCGATAGACTGAGCAGCGATAACACCAACTGCTTCACCTTGGTTCACTAGGTGACCACGTGCTAGGTCACGACCGTAACACAATGCACAACAACCAAAGTCAGCGTCACAAGTAACTACTGAGCGAACTTTCATTCGATCTACAGAGTTCTCGTCCATTACCTGACACCACTTCTCATCAATTAGAGTATTACGTGGAATCAGAACTTCTTCAGTACCTGGTTTCAGAACGTCTTCAGCAACAACACGACCTAGAGCCAATTCAGAAAGTGGAACTTTAACGTCACCACCCTCGATATGAGGCATCATTTCAACACCTTCATGAGTGCCACAATCGTGTTCGTGAACTACAACGTCCTGTGCAACGTCTACTAGACGACGCGTTAGGTAACCGGAGTTCGCTGTTTTCAGTGCTGTATCCGCAAGACCCTTACGAGCACCGTGCGTTGAGATAAAGTACTGAAGTACGTTTAGACCTTCTTTAAAGTTCGCTGTGATTGGCGTCTCGATGATTGAACCATCTGGACGAGCCATCAGACCACGCATACCCGCTAGCTGACGAATCTGCGCTGCAGAACCACGAGCACCGGAGTCGGCCATCATGTAGATGCTGTTGAAAGACTCTTGTTGTTCTTCTTCACCATCACGGTTAATCACAGTTTCTGAAGATAGGTTATCCATCATTGCTTTCGCAACACGGTCGTTGGTAGACGCCCAGATATCGATAACTTTGTTGTAACGCTCACCCGCAGTTACCAAACCAGATTGGTATTGCTCTTGGATTTCGCGTACTTCTTCTTCAGCTGATTCAATCTCATCGTATTTAGCTTGAGGAACCACCATGTCATCGATACCAACAGATACGCCAGATAGTGCAGCGTATGCAAAACCTGTGTACATGATTTGGTCAGCGAAGACTACAGTGTCTTTCAGGCCAAGCTTACGGTAAGCCTCATCAAGAAGTTTAGAAATCTGCTTCTTACCTAGTTTTTGGTTTACTAGTTCAAACGGTAGGCCCGCTGGAACGATCTGCCAAAGCATTGCACGACCAACCGTCGTATCAAATAGCTTAGTTTCGGTAGTCAGATTACCTTCATCATCTTTGATGGTTTCAGTAAGACGAACTTTAACACGTGCGTGTAGTTCAGCGGTCTTAGTGCGGTATGCCTTTTCAGCCTCTTCTGGGCCAGCAAGGTACATGCCTTCACCTTTCACGTTGATCTTATCACGTGTCATGTAGTAAAGACCCAATACAACGTCCTGAGAAGGTACGATGATAGGATCACCTGACGCTGGCGACAGAATGTTGTTTGTCGACATCATCAGTGTACGTGCTTCTAACTGAGCTTCCAGAGTTAGAGGTACGTGTACCGCCATCTGGTCACCATCGAAGTCGGCGTTATATGCCGCACACACTAGTGGGTGAAGCTGAATCGCTTTACCTTCGATTAGTACTGGTTCGAACGCTTGGATACCTAGACGGTGAAGTGTAGGTGCACGGTTCAATAGTACTGGGTGTTCACGAATAACTTCGTCTAGGATATCCCAAACAACCGCTTCTTCGCGCTCTACCATTTTCTTAGCCGCTTTGATCGTTGTCGCTAGACCACGAAGCTCAAGCTTGCTGTAGATGAATGGTTTGAATAGCTCAAGTGCCATCTTCTTAGGAAGACCACATTGGTGCAGACGAAGGTATGGACCTACTGTGATTACAGAACGGCCAGAGTAGTCTACACGCTTACCAAGCAAGTTCTGACGGAAACGACCTTGTTTACCCTTGATCATATCAGCAAGAGATTTAAGAGGACGTTTGTTAGAACCTGTGATAGCACGACCGCGACGACCGTTATCTAGAAGGGCATCAACAGACTCTTGCAACATACGTTTTTCGTTACGTACGATGATGTCCGGAGCTGATAGCTCTAGTAGACGCTTCAAACGGTTGTTACGGTTAATAACACGACGGTATAGGTCGTTCAGATCTGAAGTCGCAAAACGACCGCCATCTAGTGGAACTAGTGGACGTAGATCTGGTGGAAGTACTGGAAGTACAGTCAGAATCATCCATTCTGGGTTGTTACCCGAAGAAACAAATGCTTCAACTAGCTTCAAGCGCTTCGTAACTTTTTTACGCTTAGTTTCAGAGTTAGTTGTTTCTAACTCTTCGCGCATTAGTTCAGCTTCTTGCACAAGATCCATGGTAGAAAGCAGATCTTTGATCGCTTCTGCACCCATCTTAGCAGTGAACTCGTCACCCCACTCTTCTAGCTTGTCTAGATACTCTTCTTCAGTAAGCATCTGACCTTTTTCTAGATCTGTCATACCCGGTTCTGTTACTACGTACATTTCGAAGTAAAGAACACGTTCGATATCACGCAGTGGGATATCCATTAGTAGACCGATACGAGACGGTAGTGATTTTAGGAACCAAATATGAGCTACAGGCGACGCCAGCTCGATGTGGCCCATACGGTCACGACGAACTTTAGTTTGTGTAACTTCTACGCCACACTTCTCACAGATAACACCGCGGTGCTTCAGACGCTTGTATTTGCCACATAGACATTCGTAATCTTTGACTGGGCCAAAAATACGCGCACAGAACAAACCATCACGTTCAGGTTTGAACGTACGATAGTTGATCGTCTCTGGCTTTTTCACTTCACCAAAAGACCATGAACGAATCATGTCCGGTGAAGAAAGACCGATTTTGATTGCATCAAATTCTTCAGTCTTGTGTTGTGCTTTAAGAAAGTTTAGTAAATCTTTCACTGTCAGCTCCTGCAAGGAGTTAAAAGGCGCTCGAGGAGCGCCCTCTTACCAAGTAATCACTTTTCTCTTATAAGAAAAGAATTACTCTTCGTCTTCTAGCTCGATGTTAATACCTAGCGAGCGGATTTCTTTCAACAATACGTTGAATGATTCCGGCATGCCTGGTTCCATCGAGTGGTTACCATCTACGATGTTTTTATACATCTTAGTACGGCCATTCACGTCATCCGACTTAACGGTTAGCATTTCTTGTAGAGTGTAAGCAGCACCGTATGCTTCTAGTGCCCATACTTCCATCTCACCGAAACGCTGACCACCGAACTGAGCTTTACCACCAAGTGGTTGCTGAGTTACTAGGCTGTAAGAGCCAGTAGAACGTGCGTGCATCTTGTCATCAACCAAGTGGTTCAGTTTCAGCATGTACATGTAACCTACAGTTACAGGACGCTCAAACGCATCACCGGTACGACCATCAAACAAGGTAAGCTGACCAGATTCTGGTAGATCGCCTAGTTTCAGTAGTTTCTTGATGTTCGTCTCAGAAGCACCATCAAATACTGGAGTCGCAATTGGTAGACCGCCACGTAGGTTCTTAACTAGCGTACGAACTTGATCGTCCGATAGTTCAGCAATATCTACGTTTTGACGAGTATCACCAAGATCATAAACCTTCTGTAAGAACTCACGGAACTTAGCCAGTTCCTGTTGCTCTTTAACCATTTGGTTGATCTTGTCACCGATACCTTTAGCTGCTAGACCCAAGTGAACTTCAAGGATCTGACCGATGTTCATACGTGATGGTACACCTAGTGGGTTCAGAACGATATCGACCGGTTGACCTTTCTCATCGTAAGGCATGTCTTCAACAGGGTTGATCTTAGAGATTACACCCTTGTTACCGTGACGACCCGCCATCTTGTCACCAGGCTGGATACGACGTCTAACCGCTAGGTAAACTTTAACGATCTTAAGAACGCCAGGTGCTAGATCATCACCTTGAGTGATCTTACGACGCTTAGTTTCAAATTTCTTATCGAAATCAGCTTTTAGCTCGTCGTATTGCTCTGCAAGTTGCTCAAGTTGAGATTGCAGTGCGTCATCTTCAAGATTTAGTTCTAACCACTGTTTGCGGTTAATAGTGTCCAGTTTCGCTTCTGAGTAACCACCAGCAATCAATACAGCACGAACACGGTTTAGAAGGCCACCCTCAAGAATCTGGAATTCTTCAGTAAGGTCTTTCTTCGCTTCTTTTAGCTGCATTTGCTCAATTTCTAGAGCACGCTTGTCTTTCTCTACGCCATCGCGAGTGAAGACTTGAACGTCAATGATGGTACCTGAAACAGAGTTAGGTACACGCAGTGAAGTATCTTTAACGTCAGATGCTTTTTCACCGAAGATAGCTCGTAATAGTTTCTCTTCAGGAGTTAGCTGTGTTTCACCTTTAGGCGTCACTTTACCAACTAGGATGTCGCCACCCTTAACTTCAGCACCAATGTAAACGATACCTGACTCATCTAGTTTAGATAGAGCAGCTTCACCTACGTTTGGAATATCAGCAGTGATTTCTTCAGAACCAAGCTTAGTATCACGCGCCACACAAGAAAGCTCTTGGATGTGGATAGTAGTAAAGCGATCTTCTTGTACTACACGCTCAGAAACTAGGATTGAATCCTCAAAGTTATAACCATTCCAAGGCATGAATGCGATACGCATGTTTTGGCCAAGAGCCAATTCGCCAAGGTCGGTAGAAGGACCATCTGCTAGAACGTCACCTTTAGCTACTGGTTCGCCAGGTAGCACGGTTGGACGTTGGTTAATACAAGTGTTCTGGTTAGAACGCGTGTATTTAGTCAGGTTGTAGATATCGATACCAGCTTCGCCAGGTACCAATTCATTTTCATTAACCTTAACAACGATACGTGATGCGTCTACAGACTGAACTGTACCGCCACGTTTCGCTACCGCTGTAACACCAGAGTCAACCGCAATGTTGCGTTCAACACCAGTACCTACTAGAGGCTTATCAGCCTTAAGTGTAGGAACTGCCTGACGTTGCATGTTCGCACCCATCAATGCACGGTTTGCATCATCGTGCTCTAGGAATGGGATTAGAGATGCAGCGATAGATACTACCTGGTTCGTCGCGACATCCATGTAACTCACGTTTTCACGTGGGTGCAGACCTGATTCACCCTTCAAGCGGGCAGTGATCAATTCGTCAGCAAATAGGTTGTCTGCAGTCAGTACTGTGTTCGCCTGAGCGATAACGTATTGACCTTCTTCGATTGCAGATAGGTAATCAACATCTTCGGTTACTACACCGTCAACAACGCGACGGTAAGGGGTTTCAAGGAAACCAAACTCATTACAACGTGCGTACGCAGATAGTGAGTTAATCAAACCGATGTTTGGACCTTCAGGAGTTTCGATCGGACATAGACGACCGTAGTGCGTAACGTGAACGTCACGAACCTCAAAGCCAGCACGCTCACGAGTTAGACCGCCAGGACCTAACGCTGAGATACGACGTTTGTGAGTAACTTCTGAAAGCGGGTTGTTCTGATCCATAAACTGAGACAACTGTGAAGAGCCAAAGAACTCTTTCACTGCCGCAGAAATTGGCTTAGCGTTGATTAGATCTTGAGGCATGATTGCATCAAGGTCACCAAGGCTTAAACGTTCTTTAACAGCACGTTCAACACGAACAAGACCAACACGGAATTGGTTTTCTGCCATTTCGCCTACAGAGCGAATACGACGGTTACCAAGGTGGTCGATATCATCAACTTCGCCTTTACCATTACGGATAGAGATGAGTTTCTTCATCACTTCAATGATATCGGTTTCGTCAAGAATACCTTGCTCACCTGCGTCTTCACGCATGATAGAGCTGTTGAACTTCATACGGCCTACCGTTGATAGGTCGTAACGTTCTTCAGAGAAGAACAAGCTTGCGAATAAAGATTCAGCTGCTTCTTTCGTTGGTGGCTCGCCAGGGCGCATCATGCGGTAGATTTCTACCAATGCAGATAGACGGTCAGTAGTACTATCACCACGAAGTGTATCTGACATGAATGGACCGTGATCTAGGTCGTTCGTGAACAGTACTTCTAGTTTAGAGTGACCAGCTTGCGCTAGGTTCGCTAGGCTTTCTAGGCTGAACTCTTGGTTCGCGCCTACAACGATTTCGCCAGTGTTCTCGTCAATGTAGTCTTTAGAAGCTACTTTACCAACGATGTACTCAACAGGTACTTCGATGAACTCAACGCCATCTTTTTCAAGATTGCGGATATGACGAGCTGTAACACGACGACCAGCTTCAATGTAAGTTTTACCGTTTGCTTCAATATCAAAAGAAGCAGTTTCGCCACGTAGACGCTCTGGTACCAACTCCATCATTAGAGTTTGGTTTTGAACTTCAAAACGCACTTTTTCGAAGAACAGATCTAGGATCTCTTCAGTCGATTTACCCAACGCACGTAGGATAATAGACGCAGGAAGTTTACGACGACGGTCGATACGGACAAACAGGCTATCTTTTGGATCGAATTCAAAGTCTAACCATGAACCACGGTAAGGAATAACGCGCGCGTTATACAGAACTTTACCAGAAGAGTGAGTCTTACCCTTATCGCTGTCGAAGAATACACCAGGGCTTCTGTGAAGCTGGGATACGATAACCCTCTCGGTACCATTGATCACGAAGGTACCATTGTCAGTCATGAGTGGAATTTCACCCATGTAGACTTCTTGTTCTTTAATATCTTTTACAGTACCAGCTGGTGCGTCTTTGTCGAATACAACTAGACGCAGCTTAACGCGCAGCGGTTTTGAATAAGTGACACCTCGGATTTGACATTCTTTAACATCAAATACTGGTTCACCAAGACGGTAGCTAACGTATTGCAGCTCAGAATTGCCGTTGTAGCTCTGAATTGGAAAAACAGAACGAAAAGCAGCTTCTAGACCGTATTGTCCTTCAGGATCCTGTTCGATGAATTTATCGAAAGAATCAAGCTGGATCGATAGCAGGTATGGAACGTCCAATACTTGTGGACGAGTACCAAAATCCTTACGGATGCGCTTTTTCTCGGTATAAGAGTAAACCATGGGGTTCCTCAGCTCGCTGATAAGTGACCCAACTGTCGATTATTTGCACAAAACAAAAGACAGAGACTAACAACTGTTTAAAGTAACAATACTCAAAAGAAATAGAGTATTGGTTTTGCTCGGATTAAGGCGACGAAACAGTGAAAAAACGCCAGAACCCTACAGCGCAAAAAGGCCGGTGGTTAATAAACCACCAGCCATTAGCCATACGGCTAAGAAATCAAGTAATAATTACTTAACTTCAACAGAAGCACCAGCTTCTTCTAGAGTAGCTTTAAGAGCTTCTGCTTCTTCTTTAGAAACAGCTTCTTTAAGCGGTGCAGGAGCACTATCAACTAGACCTTTAGCTTCTTTCAGGCCAAGACCTGTAGCGCCACGTACTGCTTTGATTACAGAAACTTTGTTTCCGCCAACTGCAGTTAGGATTACGTCAAATTCAGTTTGCTCTTCAGCAGCGTCGCCGCCAGCTGCGCCACCAGCAACTACTGCAGCTGCAGCAGATACGCCGAATTTTTCTTCCATAGCTTCGATAAGCTCAACAACTTGCATTACAGACATTTCTGCAACTGCGTCTAGGATTTGCTCGTTAGTAATAGACATAACAATTCTCTTTTAAGTCAACAATAAGTTTATTTTGCAACCAGTAAAAAGCAAGGCTTAAGCCGCTGCTTCTTCTTTTTGATCGCGTAGTGCAGCGATAGTACGTACCAGCTTGCCTGCAGAAGCTTCTTTCATGCACATCATTAGGCGTGCGATAGCTTCGTCGTAAGTTGGTAGAGTCGCTAGTACATCTGCGTCAGTAACCGCGCCTTCAAATGCAGCAGCTTTGATCTCGAAATCTTTGTTCTCTTTAGCGAAGTCTTTGAAAAGACGCGCTGCAGCACCTGGGTGCTCATTAGAGAATGCAACTAGAGTAGGACCGGTAAAAGTGTCAGATAGACACTCGTAATCAGTACCTTCTACTGCACGGCGTGCTAGAGTGTTACGAACAACTCTCATGTAAACACCAGCTTCACGAGCTTGTTTACGTAGAGAAGTCATCGCGCCAACAGTAACGCCACGAGAATCAGCTACAACTGCAGAAAGTGCACCACTGGCAGCTTCGTTGACTTCAGCAACAATTGCTTTTTTGTCTTGAAGGTTTAAAGCCATTTTGGATTTACTCCTGGTTGTCGTTACACCACTCACCAAAATTGGTGAGAGTAAAAACGGTGCAGTCCCAGAAGAAAGGCAATCTTTTGCAAGTTTGCTTTCTGTCAGATCGGGCACCATCTACGTAGGTTTACTATTAAGTCACATCGCTAAAAAAAGCCTGTGACGCCTACGGTCTTGGACGGAGACTCACTCTTACATCGAAATGTTTGAGTTAGCCCCAACCACAAATATTAGGCGCGAGATTATACACTAATTTCGCGCCTAAGCAAGATTAGCTTGCTTGAGTGTTCAGGCTAGCCTGATCAACAGCAACACCAGCACCCATTGTAGTAGAGATGCTAATTTTCTTCAGGAAGGCACCCTTCGCTGAAGACGGCTTAGCTTTCTTAAGAGCAATTAGAAGTGCTTCTAAGTTCTCTTGAAGCTCAGATGCTTCGAAAGATGCTTTACCGATAGTAGTGTGGATGATGCCGTTTTTGTCGTTACGGTAACGAACCTGACCTGCTTTAGCGTTCTTAACCGCTTGAGCAACGTTAGGAGTTACAGTACCAACTTTAGGGTTTGGCATAAGACCGCGTGGACCTAGGATAGTACCTAGTTGACCAACAACGCGCATTGCATCTGGAGAAGCAACAACAACGTCAAAGTCCATTACGCCTTTCTTAACTTGTTCAGCTAGGTCTTCCATACCAACGATGTCAGCACCAGCTTCTTTCGCTGCTTCTGCGTTTGCACCTTGAGTGAACACAGCAACGCGAATTTCACGACCAGTACCGTGAGGTAGTACAGTTGCACCACGTACGTTTTGGTCTGATTTACGAGCGTCAATGCCAAGGTTAACAGCAACGTCAACACTTTCATTGAATTTAGCTGTTGCTAGTTCTTTAAGAAGTGCAACTGCTTCGTTGATTTCGTACTCTTTAGTAACGTCAACTTTTTCGCGAATAACGCGCATACGCTTAGTAAGTTTTGCCATTGTCTTAACCCTCTACCACTAGGCCCATTGAACGAGCAGTACCCGCGATAGAACGCTTCATCGCTTCGATGTCAGCGCCAGTCATGTCTGCAGCTTTAGTTTCTGCAATCTCTTGAACTTGAGCGTCAGTTACAGTACCAACTTTCTCAGTGTTCGGACGACCAGAACCAGACTTGATGCCAGCTGCTTTAAGCAGAAGAACTGCTGCAGGTGGAGTCTTAGTTTCGAACGTGAAAGAACGGTCGTTGTATACAGAGATAACAACTGGGATTGGTAGACCTTTCTCAACAGATTCTGTTTTTGCGTTAAACGCTTTACAGAATTCCATGATGTTCACACCGTGTTGACCTAGAGCAGGACCAACTGGTGGCGACGGGTTCGCCATACCTGCTGCAACTTGCAGTTTGATATAAGCTTCAACTTTCTTAGCCATGATATTTCCTAATTTTGGGTGGTAACGCTGCCATACGGCCAGCTCCCCGTTGTATTAAAACGCCTTACTTCACATAAAGAAGTAAAGAGGCGCGAATTATAGATACAATTCACGCCTCAAACAAGCCCTAAAGCCTATTTTTTAGTCAACTTTTTCAACTTGACCAAATTCGAGTTCTACTGGTGTCGCACGACCGAAAATCGATACCGACACTTTTAGGCGACTCTTCTCATAATCTACTTCTTCAACAGTACCGTTGAAGTCAGCAAAAGGACCGTCATTAACACGAACAACCTCACCCGCTTCGTACATAGTACGAGGACGAGGAGCTTCGCTAGCTTTCTCAAGACGATTCAAGATAGCGTCAGCTTCTTTGTCAGTGATAGGTGCAGGTTTATCTGAAGTGCCACCAATAAAGCCCATAACGCGTGGAACGCTACGCACAAGGTGCCATGATTCATCGTTCATGATCATTTGAACAAGCACATAGCCTGGGAAGAATTTACGTTCGCTTTTACGACGTTGACCTGCACGCATTTCGACAACTTCTTCAGTTGGAACTAGTACATCGCCAAAAAAGTCTTCCATATCATGCATTCGGATATGTTCACGAAGGGAAGTAGCTACGCGACCTTCAAAACCAGAAAAAGCCTGAACCACATACCAACGTTTCTTTGGTGCTTCACTCATGAATTAAACCCTCACACTCCAGTCGCTAGAGAAACAAGACGAACCATAATTCCGTCAATGCCCCAAAGCGCTAGAGCCGTAACAATACTTACAGCCAATACGATCAAAGTCGTTTGCATAGTTTCTTGGCGAGTTGGCCAAACAACCTTGCGGATCTCCATACGAGATTCGCGAGCAAAGACGATCGCTGTTTTACCTTTGGTGGTCGTAGCTGCCACACCAAGAGCGATTGCAATTAATGCAACAACACTCGCAGCGCGAATCACTACAGACATTTCACCATATAGATGATTACCTACAACAGCAGCGGCTAGCAGAGCAAAAACGACAATCCACTTGAAGATGTCTGCTGCACTTGAGCTATCAGGAGTTTCTGCATTTGCTTTCATAAACTAACCTGTGACAAGTCTTACTATAGACGACAATAACCCCGCTGTTGCAGGGCCTATTCATTAATGCTGTAAATCAGCACATTCCTTTAGAACTTTCTTTCTAATACAGGCTATAAAACCCACAATAGAAATCAAAATTCTTAAAATTCTTCGCTTGTTTAATGACAATAAAAGCAATTTACCTTCCCATCATAAACAATAGCGCAGAAAAAGGGCATCAAATGATGCCCTTTTGTTTAGATTTCGTCAATTATTAATCGAAAATCTTAGCAACAACACCAGCACCAACGGTACGGCCACCTTCGCGGATTGCGAAACGTAGACCTTCGTCCATTGCGATTGGAGCGATTAGCTCAACAGTCATTTGAACGTTGTCACCTGGCATTACCATTTCTACGCCTTCAGGTAGAGTGATGTCGCCTGTTACGTCAGTTGTACGGAAGTAGAACTGTGGACGGTAACCTTTGAAGAAAGGAGTATGACGGCCGCCTTCATCTTTAGAAAGAACGTATACTTCTGACTCAAATTTAGTGTGTGGGTTGATAGAACCTTTAGCAGCAAGTACTTGGCCACGTTCAACGTCATCACGCTTAGTACCACGTAGTAGTGCACCAACGTTCTCACCAGCACGACCTTCGTCAAGCAGTTTACGGAACATTTCAACACCAGTACAAGTAGTAAGAGTCGTTTCTTTGATACCAACGATTTCTACTTCGTCACCTACGCGTAGGATACCGCGCTCGATACGACCAGTAACAACAGTACCACGACCTTGAATTGAGAATACATCTTCAATTGGTAGTAGGAACGGTTGGTCAACAGCACGCTCTGGAAGTGGGATGTAAGAATCTAGTGCTTCTGCAAGCTCAACGATCTTGTCTTCCCACTGCTTCTCGCCGTTTAGTGCGCCAAGTGCAGAACCTTGGATTACTGGAAGATCATCTCCTGGGTATTCGTACTCAGAAAGAAGTTCACGAACTTCCATTTCTACTAGTTCAAGTAGCTCTTCGTCATCAACCATGTCACATTTGTTCATGAAT
Organism: Vibrio halioticoli NBRC 102217; assembly: GCF_000496695.1. Lineage (GTDB taxonomy): Bacteria > Pseudomonadota > Gammaproteobacteria > Enterobacterales > Vibrionaceae > Vibrio > Vibrio halioticoli. The sequence continues at coordinate 6,269 of NZ_BAUJ01000038.1, read as the reverse complement.
ACGATGATGTAAGGGATACCAACCTGACGACCAAGTAGGATGTGCTCACGAGTTTGTGGCATAGGGCCATCTGTAGCAGCAACAACTAGGATACCGCCGTCCATTTGAGCAGCACCAGTGATCATGTTTTTAACATAATCGGCGTGTCCAGGACAGTCTACGTGTGCGTAGTGACGTTCAGGAGTATCGTACTCTACGTGAGAAGTAGCGATTGTGATACCGCGCTCACGCTCTTCAGGAGCGTTATCGATAGATGCGAAATCTTTAGCTTCACCACCGTATACTTTTGACAAAGTAGTACAGATAGCAGCAGTTAGAGTTGTTTTACCGTGGTCAACGTGGCCGATAGTACCAACGTTTACGTGCGGTTTCGTACGTTCAAATTTTTCTTTAGACACGAGCGTGTTCCTCTAGGTACGGTTTATAAAGTGGCTTTGTAGACCACGCAACCAAATAAATTGGATGTAAAGTATATATCAAAAGGAAATAATTGCTTGAGAGCTGGTGCTGATAGGCGGATTTGAACCGCCGACCTCACCCTTACCAAGGGTGCGCTCTACCAACTGAGCTATATCAGCACACGAATAGGTTGGAGCGGGCAGCGGGAATCGAACCCGCATCATCAGCTTGGAAGGCTGAGGTAATAGCCATTATACGATGCCCGCAACACGTAACTCTGTGAGCTATTTCCTTAAGAAAATGGTGGTGGGAGATGGATTCGAACCATCGAAGGCAGTGCCGTCAGATTTACAGTCTGATCCCTTTGGCCACTCGGGAACCCCACCAAATTTTGCTTTCATAAAGAAAGTGGTGCCGACTACCGGAATCGAACTGGTGACCTACTGATTACAAGTCAGTTGCTCTACCTACTGAGCTAAGTCGGCACATAAGTGGAGCGCATTCTATGGGATGATTTCGAACCTTGCAATAAGAAAATGCAAAAATATGATACTTTTTGCTTTTACATTGAGCCAAGACTGATTTTTCATCATGTTTCCGCTAAATCATCACTCCTTTTCCTCGTCACAATTGAAATATTTATCTCTTCATGTATGTTGATGCGACGCACAAAAGGAAGGATCCCGATGACTCCACATATGAAATTCAATCGACAGCAATGGTCTAAGCTAAAAGCTTCTGTACCTATGGTGTTAAATGATTCTGATATCGAAGAGCTACGTGGTATCAATGAGAACCTTGATACGACTGAAGTGGAAGAGATCTACCTTCCTTTATCTCGATTAATTAACCTCCATGCTGGCTCACAACAGCGGCGCCAAAGGGTGTTAGATACTTTTCTGCATCGAGAGGATAGTCATAACCCATTTATTGTAGGCATTGCCGGTAGTGTTGCTGTGGGCAAAAGTACCACGGCGCGTGTTATGCAAGCCCTACTCTCTCGTTGGGGCGATCATCCGAAAGTGGCGTTGATTACGACGGATGGTTTTTTATATCCAAATAAAGTTTTGCAAGAGAAAGGCATTATGGATCGCAAGGGATTTCCTGAATCCTATGATATCCAGCGCCTAGTTGATTTTGTTTCTGACGTAAAAGCCGGAAAAGCGAAGGTTAAAGCGCCGATATACTCTCATCTTACTTACGATATTACCGATGAAGTTGAAGTAGTAGATAGACCTGACATTCTCATTTTAGAGGGTTTAAACGTACTGCAGTCGGGAATGGATTATCCTGATCAGTCACATCGAGTGTTTGTGTCAGACTTTCTCGACTTTTCTATTTATGTCGACGCGGATAGTTCATTAATTGAAGAGTGGTATATTAATCGCTTTCTCAAGTTCCGTTATGGGGCGTTTAAAGAGACTAACTCTTACTTTGGTCATTACACTAAACTCACCAAAGAAGAAGCGGTGGCTAAGGCTCACTCTATTTGGTGCGAGATTAATGGTAAAAACCTCATTGCAAACATATTGCCAACCAAAATGAGAGCGAACCTTATTCTGAAAAAAGCGCTCGATCACAAAGTGAATCAAATTCTTCTAAGAAGCTGATCTTACTGATATTTCGCCACCAATAAAGGATTCGATATCAGTACCTGTATCGAGTAACAAAGCGCCTTGTTCGTTAATTCCTTTACATACTCCAATGACCTGCCTATTGCCCATAAGTAACTTAATAGGTTGGTCTAGGAAATTATCATAGCGATTCCACTGACTTAAAAAGGGCTTCAATCCTTTTTGCTCATAGATAGAAATAGCATTACGTAAAGTCTCAGTCATGGTGACTACAATGTCATTACGCGCAATCGGCTGTGTGGTTGAGATTTCTTTAAGGCTAGTCCAAGGTTGATCGATACCTTGGACATGCTCAGGCATAGACACATTCAAGCCAATACCAATCACTAAGTTTGCCGCATCTCCTGCCTGCCCTGACAGTTCAACGAGAATCCCTGCTAATTTTTTATTGTTGTGATACACATCATTTGGCCACTTTAGCTTTAGACCATCGATACCCAATTGCTCTAGAGCATCCACCAAAGCCAATCCAATCACTAAACTGATACCCATAGCGGCGGGTAAACCGGCTTCAAGACGCCAATACATTGAGTAATAGATATTAGAGCCAAACGGAGAAACCCATTCACGTCCTCTGCGCCCGCGCCCCTGCGTTTGATATTCTGCAACACATACACTGCCCGACTGTAGATCTGCTTGACCCAACATGCGTTGATTAGTGGAATCAATGACCGAGATCACCTCAATAGGCGAACTTAGCCGATGCTGTAATGCTTGTTGATCGAGTAAATCTAGAGGCTGCTCCAATCGATAGCCTTTACCTTTCACGCTATATACATCAATACCTAAATCTTGAATGGCTTTTATATGTCGCGCTATCGCCGCTCTTGATACACCAAACTTCTCACCCAATTGTTCACCAGAGAGGAACATACCGGAACTCAGCTCATCGATTAGCTTGAGTTTAAAGCTAAAGTCTTTCATTGCTTGCACCTTGAAATAGGCTAACTAAGTTGGTTTCTTGCTTACTTCCCATAAAGCGTACTTCGTGTTCTAACTCAATTTGGTATTTCTGCAGAATGGTTTCTCTTACATGCCACGCTACCGCCAACACATCCGTCGCGACTGCCTGATTGAAATTAACGATGACTAAAGCTTGCTGAGCATGCACACGTGCCCCGCCATGGGTATAACCCTTCAATCCTGCATTATCGATGAGCCAACCTGCAGCGACCTTCATTTGCTCTCCTGCTGGATAACCTACGATATTAGGATAGCGCTTCTGCAGTTCGGTAAACTGTGCAGTCGGAATAACCGGGTTTTTGAAAAAGCTCCCCGCATTACCCATAACCTTAGGGTCAGGGAGCTTAGAGCGACGAACTTGGCAAACTGCGTCAAAGATCTTTCTTGCAGAAGGCTCACCTTCTATGAGTTGCTGTAGAGCGCCATAGGCGGTTTTTGGTGTCCATACTTTAGAGAGCTTAAGCCCTACCTTAGTGATCAACGCCTTGCCAGATAACTGCTGTTTAAAGATAGAGTCTCGATAAGCAAAGTAACACTCATTACAAGATAAGCGTTTTAGGGTTAATGACTCTAAATCAAGATATTCAACAAAATCACAAACATCTTTAAACTCAATACCATAAGCGCCAATATTTTGAATAGGGGCTGTTCCTGCACATCCTGGGATCAAGGCGAGATTCTCTAAACCAAACATACCTTTATCAACAGCCCACTCCACTAAGCTTGGCCAGTCTTCGCCTGCAGCAACTTCCAGTAGAAAATGTTGCTCATCCTCTTTTATCTCTCTGCCCTTCAATCGATTTAGAATAGCTACACCGGCGAAATGTTCGGTAAATAGCATATTGCTGCCCGTACCAAGAGGTAACTTAGGCAAGTTCTTCCATTCTGAGTGAGTGTATATTTGGATAAGATCGTCTAGCGAAGTTGCTTCTACAAGAAAGTCACAGTGGGCTTTAATTGAAAAGGTATGATAGGAAGACAGTTCAGCTTGAGGGGTAACGTGCATCATAGTGTTAATTGTTCCATTCCCAATTAGGGTTTCTAAAGGGTAATATTGACCGCTTACCTTTATAATACTGGAACAAGGTCCTTTGCGCAGTTAATTAATGAACAGTCTTACCATCAAACATTTGGAGCCTATACGACTCCCTATCTTAAAGAAGCTCTATAAGTCCCATTACCCTTCCACCAAGATCAAAGCTGGAGAGCAAATTCTCGTGGCTGAAATCAATTCTAGTATTGTGGGAGTCGTGAGATTTAGAACTATCGATAAATGGCAGTTGCTCACCGGAATGATGGTCATACCTGAAGCAAGACAGCAAGGCATTGCATCACGTCTGTTACAACACTGTAAAACCGATATCCTTAATGACAGCGTATACTGTTTTGCTTATCAACATTTGCAAGCAATGTATGGTGCGCATGGTTTTAGATGCATTGAACTCGAAGTGCTACCTTCAACCTTACAAAAGCTATATTTGCGCTACACTCAGGCAGGAAAACCACTAATTATCATGCAATATTGCGGATAAGTGCTTTATTGGTAATTGTTTTATCAATTCATCTAGGCAGTCAAGCTTCAAATTTGATAAAATGGTTGGCTAGATCAGCCCTTTATAGGACCTAATACTCATAATGGTTTTAGCTAAGAATATCATCGATGGACTAAAAGCAGTTCCCGTTGATCCAAAAGACTTTAGAACACTTTATTCGGCAAAAGAGTTCAAAGCACAGCTACTAGAGCTTATTAAAACAGCCAAAAAGCGTATCTACATCGCAGCCTTATATCTTGAGGACGATGAAGCTGGGCGAGAGGTCTTTGGTGAGATCTACAAAGCAAAGCAAGCTAATCCTGGTTTAGATATCCAAATCTGTGTTGATTGGCATCGAGCCCAGCGCGGTTTAATTGGTGCAGAATCATCAGATGGTAATGCCGCTATGTACACCAGAATGGCTGAGTCCCATTCACATGTTGTACCTGTATATGGTGTACCTGTTCGAGGAAAAGAAGTGTTTGGTGTACTCCACCTAAAAGGCTTTATCTTCGACGATACCATTTTGTATAGTGGCGCCAGCATCAATAATATCTACCTTCATCATCAAGACCGATATCGCTTTGATCGATACCATCAGATTTATAGTCCAGCAATTGCCGATGCTATGGCTACATACATTACAGATGCTCTCGTTAAAAATCCTGCAGTGAACTCGTTAACACAGCAACAACGACCTTCGACTAAGTCATTGAAAGGCGCTATTCGCCAACTTAGAGCAAGTTTGGCGGTAACAAACTATCAATTTGAAAGCGCGAAGATCGATGCAGATAAAATCGCTATTACGCCGATTGTTGGTGTAGGCAAACGCAGAAACCTTCTTAATATGGCGATCATACAACTGATCAAAGATGCCAAAGAAGAAATTCAAATTTGTACACCTTACTTCAACTTCCCAAAAAGTGTTGCTAGAGAGCTTAAAAAAGCATTACGACGCGGTGTTAAGATTTCGATTATCGTCGGCGATAAAACAGCCAATGATTTCTTTATCGATCCAGAAGAAGAATTTAAAACTGTTGGGGGTCTACCCTATCTATATGAGATGAACCTACGTCGCTTCTTAAAAGCGAATGAAGCCAATATCGCATGTCGTAAGCTAGACATCCTATTATGGAAAGACCAAGCAAACAGCTACCACCTGAAAGGCATGTGGGTCGACAAGAAGAACATGTTGATTACTGGAAGTAACTTAAACCCAAGAGCTTGGAAACTGGACTTAGAGAACGCTCTATTGGTTAGAGATCCTAATGGTTATCTAACTACTCAGTTTGAACAAGAGTTTGAGAACATCCTTAAAGATACCCAACGTATCGGTAGCTATAAGCACATAGAGAAGATTGAACACTATCCTGAACCTGTGCAAAAGCTATTACGAAAAGTTACCCGTATAAAGGCTGACAGAGTGCTTAAACAGCTTCTGTAGTCTCTACTACCAACCTTTTCATTTATCAGCCCTCATCTTTATATGAGGGCTTTTTATTGCCCAAAATATATTGCTTTCAAACAGGATTGATAGCCAGAAATCACAGATACAAAAAAGGCAGGGTGGAGAGATTCGAACTCCCAACACGCGCTGTCTTGAGGGATTAGCTGAATCCGCTGCTCTGCCAATTGGAGCTACACCCTTAGAATTCTTTAGTTTCTCAACCTGAAAAAAACCTCGCTTTCGTATATAGGTAGAAAGAGTGCCTACAACAGAAAGAAGTGAACAAAATGCAGG
>NZ_BAUJ01000039.1 GCF_000496695.1 Vibrio halioticoli NBRC 102217 | reverse complement strand
AGTGTGATTGGTATTAATTATTATAATTAATAGCGTTATACGATATCCCAAGAGTGAGTCATTTGTACGCCCTTATCCAGCATCAGACACACTGAACAATACTTCTCTAGCGAGTCTTGCGCCACTTTCGCCACAATGGCAGGATCGAGCGCTTCACCAGAAACTTCAAAATGAATATTAATTTGGGTAAAGTATTTTGGCGCTACGTCACGGCGGGTACTAGACAGTTTCGCCACACAGCCAGTCACCTTCTGCCCTGCACTTTTTAATCCATCCACAACATCGACAGAGCTACAACCACCAGCGGCAATTAACACCATTTCCATCGGGCTTGGCGCCGTTTTACCGCCACTGCCATCCAACACTACAGAGTGACCCGACTGAGATTCACCAATAAATTTGAAATCTTCAACCCAAGATACGGTTGCTTGCATAATCAATTCCTCTACTCGTTTTGCCTCATTGTACAGAGGAGCAGAGTAACTCAACAAGCAAAAGATGACGACTACGTTGCAAAACCGGCAAGTTTAAGTTTCATGTATAAAAAGTTGAATACGCCTAACAATTTTACAAATTGGCCCCCAGTAACTACCTTTGATTTCATTGACTTATCTACTCTGCTCTATACACTGAATCAGGCAGGAAAAGTTTTGTTTTTGATGTTGTACAGTACTGTTGGAGACTTGTCACCGTCGTATTCATCAGCGGTCAATACAATCTATTTTCAAGCTCTTAGAATGGTCGCAACAGGCCAAATTTAGTTAAAATGTAAAGGAAAACTGACAATGTCAAACACAGTTACTGGTACCGTAAAATGGTTTAACGAAACTAAAGGTTTTGGTTTTATTCAACAAGAAAACGGTCCAGACGTATTCGCTCACTTCTCAGCTATCCAAGGCGACGGTTTCCGTACTCTTGCTGAAGGCCAAAAAGTAGAATTTGTTGTTACTACCGGTCAAAAAGGCCCACAAGCAGAGCAAATTCGCGCTGTATAATCTGCGCTAAGTAAGCCAGTACCTTGCTGGCTTACTTTTAGTTGCCGTTACCTATATAATCACCGCCTATCTCCTACTCTCTGGAATTCCCACTTTGGCGCTCAAACCCACTATTTTTAAGTTTCGTGTAAACATTGCGGACACCAATCGCAATCGATTTGAAGATATCAACCTCACTATCGCTAAGCATCCTTCGGAAAATGAAGTTCGCATGCTAGTTCGTATTTTGGCCTTTTGTCTCAACGCTACCCCTAACCTGACTTTCACTAAAGGTCTGTCCGATCAAGAAGAGCCAGATATTTGGGAGTTATCTGATATTGGTGACATTTTGACGTGGATTGAAGTGGGTGAACCATCAACCGATCGCGTAAAAAAAGCGGCACGTAAGTCAAAGCAAACGCACATTTATACCTTCAACGAAAATAAATCCAATGTTTGGTTTGCAAAAAATCAATCCGCATTGCGCGACATTAAAACCAGTGTCACGCAATTTGATTTTGCTCCTATCACAGAATTAGTGGCAGGATTACAACGTACTAATGATTTGAGTTTGATGATCTCTGGAGATTCTATGTTTGCCACACTAGGCGACATAAATTCGGAAATTAAAGTGACTGAACTGCAAGTGCAGTAAAAAATATTAAGTAGGGTCCTTGATAGCCAATGACCCTACTTAGCCTTTGCTTGTTATTTAATAAATATCATTCATCACTTGCGCTACTTTTCTGGGACAGTCCCCCACTGACTAAACTAGAAACCAGTATTGCCAAATAAAAGACTCCCGCAATAGCTTGAAAATACGCAACAAACCGTGTCAATGGCTCGCTAGGAGAAATCGCACCATAACCGACAGACGTCATAGTAATAAAGCTGAAATAAAACATTTTCGACAGGTTATCTAGCCATGGCCCATATTCGATGCCATTAAAGCCTCCCCCCAATAGCTCTAACAGCAACAATTGCACGAACGCAAACCACAGCCCCATCATTAAATAAATGCAGATAGAGCCGACGATTTGATTCCTATCGATACTTGGCGCTTTTAATACTAATAACGTGGCATGTTTTAAGTATTGGCCAATAAACATAATCAGTGCGGCAAGCGAGACAATAGAAAGATTGGCTGCGTCAAAAATCGAAGCTAATGAGGACAACATCACCAATACAATCAAAAAGCCAAGCCAGCCACGCGTCTTTATTTTTTGGCTTTCAATACCAAAAATAGAAGCTGACATACAAAACAACAGCCCCAGTAAGATCACGCTCTGGCCAGTGCCAAAAAACTGCTCCATGATGGCGCACCCGCCAAGTAAAACTATTAACGCAACCAACAAATATAGAAAATTATCGCGCTCTGTCATTTTGGCCATCATTATGTCTCTTTTTGTGGTTGCGCCTTATCGCCTTGCTCATTCTCAACCTCAGATTGAGCTAACCAAGCGACGAACAAGCGATGCGTCACAGCAAGAACCACCGCCCCAACAAACAAGCCTACAATGCCCGACATTGCCATACCACCAATGGCGCCTAACAATATGACCAGCATGGGGATATCAGTCCCTCGTCCCATCAGCATAGGTTTTAGTATCGCATCACTGGCACTGACCAACACGCACCATACGGTAAAGATTCCTGCCACTAGCGTCGTGTCAGTTGTCCAGGCAAAAAACAGCGCCGGAATTAAGGCTAAAATAGGTGGCAATTGAATGATGGCAACAATTAGCACCGCTAACATCCATAACCCTGCAAAAGGAATATCAGCAAAATAGAGCCCGACTCCGGCCATCAAAGATTGAGTAATGGCAACGCCAATCACGCCTTGTACTACGCTGCGCACGGTCGCCACCGATATTTGTGTGAACTGAGCACCATAATCGCCGGCAAGGCGCACTGATATTTGTTGAAATGATTTTTCGCACGCCTGTGCATTTGCCATGAATACGCCCGCAATCAACAAAGAAATCGTAAACTGTAAAACGCTACCGCCAACACTGCCAACGGTCGCAATCACCGTACCAAGCAGGTCTTTTACATGCTCTGAGTGTTGAATTAATGCATTGCTAAGATTGGCAGAAAAGCCCAGTAACGTGGCATACAAGTGCTCACCTATGATAGGCCAATCTTGAATACTCTCTGACGGCGGTTTTAATTGCAGTGTGCCACTTTGTACTTGCTCATACACATCCCCAGCACTGCTAAATAGACTGTCCCCAATTAAATACGACGGTAAAATGAGCAGTGCGACGCCAACAAGTGACAATAACCAACTCGATTTGCCTTGTGATAGCCCCACTTTGGTTTCGATCCCCTTCACCAGAGGAAAGAGTGCCGTAGCGATAATTGCGCCCCAAACCACCAACAAGATAAAGGGTTTGAGTATCTGAAAGCACAAATAGAGCAATATGCCGACGATGACGATTTTAATAAAAGCATCGATTGCGTGCTTAGAGAAATCCTGAGAAGTGTTCATAAAAAGTCCTTGTAATACAATCTTCTAACTGTAGTTTAGATGCTTTTCTAAATAAGTTATCAACAAGTATTGAACTTTTTATATTTCGGTTAAAAAAAGAGGGGAATTTAATGTAAAGTAAGAAGAAAGGCGTCGTGATTAGTCTACTGAACGGCTCACTGACGCCAATGAAGGTTGAATGGTTAAAATGCTTTTAATATTTTGGAATGATATTGGCGAATGTCGAGTTCAACACCATATTCACGCGCCCAAATATCAAGTTGAGTTTGAGACTTATGTAAGCTATCCATAGTGATGGTGTTATCGTCTAATTTCCATAATTGGCGAGAACCATCGTAGCTAAACTGCAACGCTAACATTGCCTGTGCGTTTCCTTGTTTGGCATGTTCAAGTAATTGGCGATTCTTACGATAAATAAGATTTAGAGCATGCTTTAACTCCCATACATACACTACTTCTTTCATCTTTGGGTGAGTTTTTAAATTAAGTAGAGTGATACCTAACAGAGCTGCGCTCACCACTACGCCGAGTGCATTCCAATGAAAATGGCTACCTGATTCAGACGGCAGTAAATGAATTAAAGTTTGAGAAATCGCTAAGCTTGATGCCGTTAAACCCGCGATACAAGCAACGATGACCACATTTAAGCGGGCGCGGTATTGTGCCTTGTTGATGTCTAATAACTGCATGAATTGTCCGTTTTTTAAGCAAGGTAGAGTGCGTGAATATAAGTGCTAGTTAGCCTTTTGCAACGCCGATTATACACAACTCAACGAGTTGGATAAGTAACTCATATTGAAAGTTTTACTCAGGTCGTTGCATACCGTGACATTTGGTGTGGTATTGCACGTAAATGCACTTTTCAGTGTTTCACTGAAGAAGGTTTCATCGACTAATTGTGCTCTTGTATTCGTTCAGTTCACTAAACGAATCACAGCAAGCCCTAACAACCACTCAAGTTCTTTTTTGCTTTCCTCACCATATTGTTCTTGTAGCAAAGCAAATAGACGATCGATTCCTTGCAACGAAAACGCTTTCGCCCCGTCAAAAACGGTAATGTGGTGAATCATCAAGCGCAAGATTGCTAGAAATTGTGAAGACTGTAATGACGCTTGCCAACTTTTACTAAAACCTGTTAAACCTGAATCAAAGTCAAGGTGAGTGAGTAGTAAATCGAAGACACGATTTTGCGACTTTAAAGCAAAGTCCGCTTTTTTAGGGAAATGATGACTAATACCTGTGCGTGATACACCCGTGGCTCGACTTAATGTTGTATAAGACATTTGGTCATAGCCGATCGTCAACATTTGCTCGAGCACCGAATCCATAATCATGTTCACGGTTATTTCTGTATCTTCTTTACTGCGCTTTGGCATTACACCGACCTATAATTGGAGAGTAAATCTTGTTTTAGATCATACTCATATAGTCGCGATATAGATTCAATGCATGCCCCTTTATTCTGACAATCAAATGACAAAATGACATTCCCAATACACGTTATTAAATAAATGTTTAGATCTTACAAATATTTTTGTAGCTGATCACATCATTGCTATGTAAACTGAAACAAATCGTTATAGGAGATTGACTATGTCTAAAGTAACAAAAGAACCAGAAGTTTGTGAAGCATGCGGTGTGGCAGGCGAGATGGGCTTTGTTATCAACGTGGGTGATGAGACTTCTGAAGTATCACTATTTTCTTCAAGCAAAGAAGCGGTAGAAGTTGAGTTTCAAAACTATTTAGCCCTTGCTAAAGAAGTGAATGCTGCGGTTGAATCGCAAGTTGAAATCGTAGAAAACGATGATCAGTTTGAGCTTCACGCTAAACTGAAATTTGAAGTAAGTGCTGAAAAACTTATCTTCGATCTTAAGAGTCGTACTCTTTCTCGTTAATATTCACTTATCTGAATTAAAAAGGTTGAACTTATCACTAAGTTCAACCTTTTCTTTATCTGGCTTCTTAATTTAGCGAAGAAGGTTTAAGCAACCAACTCAGATTTATCTTTTGATAGATTTCGCACAGGGTTTGCGTAACCATCAATTAAGAAGGCTTTTGCCCCTTCTTCCAATTGCGCTAATTTCTCTTCAAATTTGTTCTTAGTGGCTTGATCGATAACAGTGTCATCTTCTACGCCAGCGGCCAACAGGTTAATTGGGAACAGTTTATAGTTATCATGGATTTGACGATCAATCTCATCGGCCAGAGCTTCTGGAGTGTCTAAGTCGTTATCAATCACATCACCAAAACTCACGTTCACTCTTCCTTTATAGCCCGTGATGCCTTTTACGATACTTTCGATATCTTCAAACTCTGACTTTTGATACTCACCTTTGGTCGCTTTTTGATGAAGCTCATTGGCTTTAGCAATATCGCAAGGGTCAATTTCGTAAGAGATTGCCACAGGAACAATCTTCAATGATTTCACGTAATCAGAGAAAGACATTTTGCGTTTGCGCCCTTCTAGCTGAATCATCTTAATGATAGCCGGATCGGTAAAGTCATTGCCGTCTTTTGCGCGCCCTTCTTTTTGTGCAATCCAGATAGAATTGCCCGTTTCTAAAGAGTGCTTAATATAAGACGACAGTAAACCCAATGTTTTCAACATCTCACGCGGACCTTTTGCCGAGCGTTTAACAATAAAGCTCTTGTTGACTTTCATCAATTCGGTTGCACAAGGTTTACTTAACAAGTTATCGCCAATCGCAATACGAACGGTCTTATGCTGAGTGTTATGCAGGCCATAGTTGACTAGTGCAGGATCCATCGCAATATCACGGTGGTTTGAAATGAACAAGTAAGGCGTATCTCGATCCAGTTTATCAAGACCATCAAAATTCACATTGTCTGTGGTGGCATCAAGAGCTTTCTTTAGGTATTTTTCCACCTCGATCTGCACTGAGTCGATAGAGTCCAGTTTCCCCCAACGGTTTTTCAAATACAATTTCACAAGTGGTGACATGAGAGCCTGAAACCATTTTGCGTGATTGTTAAACTTGTGATTAAGAATGGCGGAGATAAATTCTTCGTCATTAATTAATCGACCAATCGCTGGAGCAATTTCTTCGTTGTTATAGGGTCTAATCTCTTGGTAAATATCGTTATCAGTAGACATATTCATCATCATTTGCAAAAAATCATGCCGATTTTACGCGCTTATTAAACAATTTACAGCAAGTTAGCACATGAAATTGTAAGGTCAGACCATATAAGGTCGCATTATTCCCCATTTATTTACATTGTTGCTATTGGCAGAGCACATCATATCGCGCTAACCTAATTAAAATAACGCTCAACATACACTGAACTTGCCCATGCATTACGCGATACAATTTGAAGATAAACAGTTTGACTACCTCTCATTAACCTCACGAAAGCCGACGCTTAAGCATCAACTTATCTATGTGGTTGAAGGTTTAGTCAGTGTGCGTTTAGGTAAGCTTGAATATGCCATTGATAAAGGTCATTTCTTTTGGTTACCTGCCAATTGTTTATCTGCTTTGAGTTACTTCCCTAATACTCGCTGTAAAGTGGTAGAAGCCTCACAACGCCTAACCAAACCTTTTCCTAATAAAGCCGGTTATGTTAAAGCCAGTGAACTCATCGTGGCGCTATTTGACCGATTAGCCAACGTGCCTGATCCGTCAGAGCATCAGCAAGTGTTGCTTGGTGCAATGCAATATGAACTGCTGGATATCATGCCTAATTTGCAAGCCACCTCTTTAAGTCACAAGTTGAATCAATGGGATAGCTCAAGCAAAGATCTCTCAATTGAATATCAAATGGTGATGCGAGTAAAAGAAGCTGAAAAGCTGCGTTTATCTGGAACAAAAGAAGCTGAAATTGCGCAGAGACTGTTTGCAGGCAGTGAGCAAAGTTATCAAGCGGCTCGATTGGCTGTTTTAGGGGAATAGTTAGACTTGATTGTTAGAGCGTTTAAATAGTTGATATTAGGGATTTTCGTACACGGAAAAACTCGTGAGGGTACGAGAATGGACCTGACGAGTGAATCTTTAAAACGGCACTTCTAATTGAACATGGACTACATCTTCAAAGTGTTCATGCCATTGATAGTCTAATCGTACACGGGGTTTATCTTTTTCACCAATGCCCACACTTAGTTGAACCCCGTATGTTTTTATTATCTCTTCATACGAAAGTTCAGCATCATTAGTGGCCATTTCTGCAGGACGATACACCCCAAGGCCAAAAAAGCTTTCTTCGACACGCTGGGTGACAAGAGGATCGTCGACATTTTTCAACATCCAGTCCGACCAGTAATCTAATGTAGTGGGTTCGTCTTTTAAATGAGTAGTCACTAGCAGATCGTCAACGATTTCATCGACGGTGTCGATAATCTCATCACAGAGCTCTAAAGTAGAATTAACCAAAACGATGGTTCTGGTTGGATCGCGATCAAAAACACAAGCCTCAGGAGCTCCTGCCATAAAAGTGCCACATACCAGTGCTACTGTCGCATTTAATCGTGTCACTTAATCCAAGTGTCCTTTTGGTTTTTAGAGTTCTGTCAGAATAATGTTAAATTGTGCGGTAGAAGTGTTGATTTTGCAATATTTTAACGACGCTTTTGGTCGTCAAATGGTTAATATCTTGATGCTGTGCAAGTTTTTCACGTATTTCAGTACTGCGTATAGCGGTGGTTTCTGGGCATGCTAATACGTTCCAGTGTTTCATTATCTGTTCAGCTTTAGCAAATTTTGCAAAATTAAATAAATTATCCGGCCCCATCACAAAGGTTAACTCTGCGTCTGTATGTTCGGCTTGCAGAGCGCTTAGTACTTGAAAAGTGGTAATACTGCCCTCTGATTGCCCATTTAGTCTTTGCTCAATACGTGACAGGGTTACATTGCGGCAGGGAATATCACTAATAAAACCTTCAATCATAGTGCAGCGTTCTGCATAGTCTAACATCTGCTTTCCCCAAGCATGCGCGATACTGGGCACTAATAATACTTGTTCAAAATGGGACAAACGCTCAATTACACTCAAATGACCATAACTTGGGGGGTTGAAGGCACTGCCAAATACCGCTATTTTTTTCATTATTATTGCCCTCTATGCTTTGGAAAATTGAGCCGAATGAGAATTTGCAATATGATATCAAAAGTTGCCTTTGAATATTTAGGACATTTAACTAATGGAACAGAAAATTCGCCAAGAAATGCGCGTACTCCCAAGCATCGACGTCGATTTTGAAATTGAACGACGTGTAAATTTTATCAAGCAGAAAATGCTGGAAGCTGGCTGTAAGTCAGTGGTACTTGGTATTAGTGGCGGTGTTGATTCAACAACTTGTGGTCGCTTAGCGCAAGTTGCGGTTGATCAGCTCAATCAAGAGTCTGATGACAACTACCAATTTATTGCTGTGCGTCTACCTTACGCAGAACAAAAAGACGAAGATGAAGCGCAACTTGCGCTCTCTTTTATCAAGCCAAGCCATTCGGTTGCCGTAAATATCGCAGCAGGTGTTGACGGAATGCACGCCGCCACTTCTGTCGCTCTAGAAGGTACAGGTCTAATGCCTGAATCTGCTGAAAAAATTGACTTCGTAAAAGGTAATTTAAAAGCACGTGCACGCATGCAGGCTCAATACCAAATTGCAGGATACGTTGGCGGCTTAGTGCTTGGTACGGATCATTCTGCTGAAAATATTACCGGTTTCTACACCAAGTTTGGTGACGGAGCTTGCGATCTTGCGCCTTTGTTTGGCCTAAGCAAACGCCAAGTTCGTCAATTAGCAAAAACACTAGGTGCACCAGAGCAA
Organism: Vibrio halioticoli NBRC 102217; assembly: GCF_000496695.1. Lineage (GTDB taxonomy): Bacteria > Pseudomonadota > Gammaproteobacteria > Enterobacterales > Vibrionaceae > Vibrio > Vibrio halioticoli. Next base: position 41,492 of record NZ_BAUJ01000039.1, on the reverse strand, counting down.
TTAGTCACTAAAGTCCCTACCGCCGATCTTGAGGAACTTGACCCACAAAAAGCCGATGAAGACGCACTAAGCGTTACTTACGATGATATCGACAACTTCCTAGAAGGAAAACCTCTAGCTGAAGATGCAAAACAAACTATCATCGACATCTACAAACGCACCCAACACAAGCGCCAACCCATCCCAACAATTTACGATTAAGTTATTGTTTAAAATAGCCACTCAAGATTGAGTGGCTCTTCCCTTTTTTAGGGACACACACCGAATCCTTTTCAGGACACACACCAAATCGACTTATCATAATTCGACTTGAGAAATAAAGAATCGCTTTTTACATTCGAGGACAGTCCCGTATAAAAGTCCATACATTAGCCCTTTAAAGTACCAAATACAGTATGATTTTCTAACTAATACCGTGATTTCTCATCCATTAACAGCTAAATAAACTCTATCTGATTTTTTTAAGAGTTAATGAACATGACTACTGCACGCAAACAACTAGTATCGATTGACGCTACACCCTACTACCACTGTGTATCTCGATGTGTCCGACAAAGTTATTTATGCGGTCACGACTACAAAAACCGCACTTGTTACAACCATAGAAAGCAATGGGTCGAGCAAAAGCTTATTGCTTTGACATACTGTTATTGTATCGATGTTTGTGCCTACGCCATCATGAGCAACCATTACCATCTAGTCTTATATATCAATAAAAACAAAGCGTTAGATTTATCACAGCTTGAGATTGTAGAAAGGTGGAGCCTTGATCACAAACTTCCTTTATTGATAAAACGCTGGTTAAAGAAAGAACTAACTAACCCTGCTGAAGAAGAAAAATGCAATAAAATCATTGAACTCTGGCGAACTAGATTATGGGATTTAAGTTGGTTTATGAAAGACTTAAATTTTGAAATTGCATGTAGAGCTAACAGAGAAGATAACTGCAAAGGGCATTTTTGGGAGAGTCGTTTTAAAAGCCAAGCATTACTTGATGACCAAGCACTTTTAGCTGCAATGGCTTATGTCGATCTGAATCCAGTCAGATCAAGTACTGCTAAAACACCTGAAGAATCTGAATATACATCAATCAAGGCTAGGTTAGATGCGCTCGGAAGTGGCAGCATTACACCAAATTACCTATGTCCGTTTATTGGTAATTCAAGCGACGAAACTCAACGAGGTATTCCATTTAAGCTGATGGATTATATTGAATTAGTGGACTGGACTGCACAAGAATTCAGAGAAGGAAAAGCATCTATGGAGCATACTCTGCCCCCTATCTTACAAAGACTTAGCTTTAATCAACGAAACTGGGTTAACGTTTGCGCTCATCTAGAACATCGCCGAACAACAGCAATCAGTACAAGGCTATATGAAATTGAACATGCGAAGTTACTGCTAGGTAAATCGAAGATACACATGTATTGGCTAAATTAAGCATATTTTCACTATTTAAATGCAAAGATAAAGAGCTTACCGAATAAAACGTACCGTTCTTAAAATGGTCTACTATACCAATTCACACATACGCAAAGCTGCGAAGTAAAAGCTCAACAAGCTTCTAATAAGAATACATTGCATAAGATATTCAGATATAACTCTAAATTTTTATTTGGTGTGTGTCCCTTAAAATTATCTAAGGCATATAAAAAACAGTAGACCTTTTATCAAGACCTACTGTTTCTATTCAAGCATTTAAACTAAAGATGAGTTTAAAACGGTAATTAAATACCTAGAGCTTGACCACCACCGATTTGTAGCGTTTCAGCAGTGATGAACGAAGCATCTTTGCTTACTAGGAAAGAAATTGCAGATGCTACTTCTTCTGGTTGACCTAGACGACCTAGCATAATGCTGTTAGCCCAAGAAGCGAATACTTCTGGCTTAGTCGCTTTGATTTGTGCGTGGAATGGAGTATCGATAGTACCAGGAGATACAGCATTAACACGGATGTTTGCAGGAGCAAGTTCTTTAGCTAGTGCGCGTGTTAGAGTGTGTACTGCAGCTTTAGAAGTACCGTAGATACCAGCACCAGGGCCACCAGCGTTCCAAGCCGCGTTTGAAGTAAAGTTGATGATTGACGCATTGTCAGACTTCTTCAAGAATGGGATTGCAGCACGAGATACAAAGAATGCGCTATCAAGGTTAAGAGCCATTACTTTACGGAAGAAATCAGTTTCCATACCTTCGATTGGGCTACGACCACCTAGACCACCAGCGTTGTTCACTACAACGTCGATTTGACCGTATTTTTCGCCAATAGCGTTGATGTTAGCTGTTACAGCATGCTCATCAGTTACGTCAAAACCGTAGTACTCAGCTTCGATACCAGCTTCTTTAAGCTCAACTAGACGCTCTGCGCCTTTGTCATCTTCGATGCCGTTAAGAACGACTGTGTATCCATCTTGACCAAGACGTTTTGCAACTTGAAAGCCGATGCCTCCAGTTGCGCCTGAGATAAATGCTACTTTATTAGACATATTGATGTTCTCTTTGTTTAATTTTAGGCTTCACTAAAAGTGCTAGTAATTCAATAAATAAGCCTTAAACAGATAGGCAAACTCAACACACTTTTAGCAACTGGCATAATTGTAATACAATATGCTTTTTATTTAAATAGGTATATAAGATCTCTGTGCCATATCTCACAAATTTTGAATCAAGATTTAAGGACAGGCACCGAATTTACTTACCAAATTTAATCAAAAGCAATCAAAGCATTTACCCTATAACAAACACAAAAAGGCCAGGTTTACACCTAGCCTTTGTTGAATCTTTTTTGGTTTACGACTAAATAACAGTAATCACATCTTCAGCAGCTAAGCGTGCTTTAGGTTTACCGTAGTTATAATCCTCACCGTCAAGGTGATAACCAATTGCCAAAGCAAAATCACATTGATAATCACCCAATTCTTCGGCAAATATTTCACCAATAAGTTTTGGATCCACACCTTCCATCGGCGTAGAGGCAATCCCCATACGAGCTAAAGTATGTAATGTATTACCCACTGCAATGTAAGTCTGTGCCTTGGTCCAACTGCCGTTAAAGCCAGTTTCGTCAGTATTTAAATCCACAAAACCAAATGCACCATTTAGCATATTGTCATACATGTCGGCTGGAAGGTGGCCTGAGCTAACTTCAACATCAACGACCTTACGGTAGTCATCTTTGGTATATTTTGGGTTATGTGCAAATAGAATAATGTGTGACGCTTCTTTTGCATGTGGTTGATTAAACTGGTGCATATTGGCAAAAGTGTCATGAAAACGCTGCTTAGCTGCTTCACTTTCAATCACAACAAATTTCCAAGGTTGTGAGTTAATTGAAGATGCAGATAAACGAATAGCTTCTTTTAGCACTTCCATATCTTCAGCAGAAATACGTTTGCTTGCGTCGTATTTTTTAGCTGTATAACGGCTGTTTAGATCTTTAATGATTGGATGCGACATGTAGAAATTCCTCATAAGCGTTGTCGATGGCGTGCATATTACGAGGTTCAAGAGACATCGAAAAGATTCATTTAATCCAATCATTATTGGTTATATATTCCATAATGATTTTACTCATAGTAATGCTACTTCCTGATTGCTATCTGTAGTTAGGATTATGTATGAGCAAAAAACATCTACTCCGCTGCTTTTATAAGTGAAACTACCGTTTCCCCTGGTTGCGGTGAAAATGAAGTGTGGTCACTGACCATATGAATCCTTTTAAGGACAGTCACCACAAAAAGTGGTTGCAATAATGCATCTTGGTATTGATTTAAATAGTCTTTATACGTAAAAGCCCCACTTAACGTAGTATGTTTAACCTCCGCACCTTGGTTGATTAGGCTTGCGAGCTTTTTAAAGCTGTGTTTTCCATCAAACAGTATTTGTCCAAAAGATCCTTTGCTAACCGAATGTTTATCTGCATCATCACTTTTTAGATCTTTAAGGCAAAAAACTCTATTCTCTCCGAAATCAGATAAATACTGCATACATGCCATAATATTAAAATGTTTATCAGGACTTAGGGCAACCACATGCCCCACCCCAATCAAATCTAAATACTCATCCGCATGGCTGGACGTAGGATTACCATAATAAAACTCCAACCCTGACATCTTAGCTTGACTAATGTAATCCCAGTTTGAGTCCGTAACCACCACACGCAAATCATATTTTGCAAGTGCTAAAGCAATAGTACGAGCAACGTCATTAGCCCCAATAATCAGAAAACCTCTAGGTGAACGCTCCGCCACACCCAGAAAGTTTGCCAATGGTCTTGCCGTAGCACTTTGTAAAACGACAGTACCAATGATAACCATAAATACTAAAGGAACTAATAGCTTAGCTTCATCAATTCCAAATGCATAAAGCTTAATAGCAAACAAGGCTGAAATAGAAGCTGCGACAATACCTCGCGGCGCCACCCACGCTAGAAATAATTTCTCTTTGAAATGCAAGCTACTACGAGCTGTAGAAATAAAAATAGATAATGGTCTGGAGAGTAATTGAATGACCATAAATAACACCACAGCACTCCATCCTAAAGCATGGAAATCTTCAAGATCTATGCGCGCAGCAAGCAAAATAAACAAGCCCGTAATGAACATAACTGTGAGATGCTCTTTAAAGTGTAAAATACTCTGGATATTGACATCTCGAGCATTTGCTAACCATATTCCCATCACAGTCACTGTCAGTAGCCCCGATTCAGACTCAAGATAGTTTGAACCTGCAAATACCGCTAACACCACCGTTAGCACACCAAACGGTTGTAAGTATTCTGGCAACCAACGTCGTCTAAGAAGTTCAGCTATCGTAGCCCCCGCAGCAATTCCCACTCCAAAGCCAATAACTAAAATAATGCCAAATACTTCAACACTTTGAGACGAACTGCTAGAAATAATAAACTCGTAAACCATTACCACGAATAATGCACCTAAAGGATCAATTAAGATCCCTTCCCAACGCAGAATATTGGATAAACGAGAAGTGGGACGAACTGTTCGTAGTAACGGAACAATAACAGTGGGGCCAGTAACCACAGTTAAACTGCCAAATAACAATGCTAAAGGCCATTCAAATCCTAACAAATAGTGAGTCGCGATGCTGGTTAATGCCCATGAGATTAACGCACCAATGGACACAATTGCCCACACTGTATTACTCACGCCCTTTATTTCAGCAAAGCGTAAAGTTAAACTACCTTCAAACAAAATGACCGCGACCGCCAGTGATACCAATGCAAAAAAATGCTCACCAATCACTTGTTGAGGTTGAAACCAACCGGTAACCGGGCCTGCAATAATCCCAGCTAACAGCAAAAACAAAATGGCAGGAAGTTTTAATCGCCAAGCCAACCATTGACAACCCAAACCAACAATTCCCACTGTTGCAATACCTAGTGCAGCCCAATCTTCGTGCATAGTCGCTCTTCACTTTCAAAACACCTGTAAAAACCTTAGTCGATTCAAGATCTAATGCCACTTTATCCTTTCAACCACTTAAGCAAATGATTTAAGGACACACACCGAATTAAACTCACCGAATTAAACTAAGGTACGCTCCAATAATTTCTGCACCGAATCTGGGCTCTCTGCCCCATTTAAGCTCATAATTTAAGGACAGGCACTAATTGTAAATATAAAATATCCCATAAAAACAATGTGTTAAATGTTGGCATCATACTTGCTCTAATAATATTGAAGATATTTAGATATAAGGATCTGGTTGTGGATATATCAAGCCGAATGTTTTTAGCAAAACAATCTAAGTTAACTCAAACTTTCACTTCACCGTTTAAATCTTCCTTATTGCAAGGAAAACAAAGCATAGATTTTGTTTTGTATGCAATCGAGACCGTGAGACAGCACCGCTCTTATCTTTATGAGAAAGTAGTGGGTGACAAGATCGATGCTAAAAGAATCAGTAACGTAAAAGAACGACTGAATAAGATTAGCAACGATATTCTTGATTATTCCTATTTGGGCAGTCGTACTGAAAGACGGATTTTATCTCGCCGACTAGATGAACTTAGCCAAAATAGTGAGCAGTTGTCTTTTGCTAAACAACTTGTTGCTCACGGGCAAGTCATCCGTCTATTGATGTTTTGTTGTGATAGTGCAGTACTACGAAGTATCAATACTGAAGATGAGAACCTAAAAGAATACAACTCTCAATGGCAAAGCCTATTAGATACAGTCGATGCCCTTACCCAATACCGCATCTGTATTAGCTCAGTAATAGAGCATGGCTTACGAAATCCAAAATTGTTGTTAGGGCGAGCGAATAATTTGTTGAGAAAAATCCAGCGTTACCAAGATCTTACTTCAAATACAGAACATAATTTAGCTAAGGTCGCAGCTCAACTAGAAAACTCTATCAATACTGCGACAAATAAAACATCAGTTTCTACTTCACTGATGTATCAAGATACCAAAGATATCTCTCATGAGCTCATCACCCTCTATAAACAGATCGTTTATGGCCAACTAAATAAAAATTACTTAGCAAAAAAATCGTCATCATTACGCGCTTAATCATCGACCTCAGACAACAATGAATACATATCAAAAGGAGTAAACGATTTAAGGACAGGCACCGAATCACACCATCAAACTCCCTGACGTAATACAGGTGGAGCAATCAATAAAGTTACCTTTAGATAACACATAAATCGTGGAATATAGATAGAAGCGATTTTCTAGATATACTTTGCACCTAAAATAAAACTAGGTGCACATGTGACTGCTATACTTCAAAATATTCCCGCGTCTAACATCGCGAACAAAACAATGACACGACTTGCATCAATAGATGTAATGCGTGGAGTCGTCATTCTTATCATGTTGTTGGATCACGTTCGTGAACGTTTCTATTATCACCGCCCTGTGGCTGATCCAATGTCTTTAACTGAAACCGAACCCGAACTGTTTTTCACTCGATTGCTCGCACACCTTTGCGCCCCTTTATTTGTATTTCTGACTGGTTTATCGGCTTGGTTATACGCAAATCCTAGCAATGGCATAAAAAGAAACCCAAGCTCATTTCTTTTAAAACGTGGGTTATTTCTTATCTTTATCGAAGTGACACTCGTTAATCTGTCTTGGTTTGGAAAGTATGAAACACTTTATCTGCAAGTGATCTGGGCTATTGGCCTAAGTATGATTACTCTCGCATTACTGTGTAAACTGCCGCGCGTCTGGATCGCCGGTCTTGGACTACTCATTGTTTTTGCACACAACCTTCTTACACCAATCAACTTTGCGCCTGGCGAGTTTGGGTACATATTCTGGACTATCTTGCACGATGCTGGATTTTTGATCAGTGGAGGCGCATTAAAGATAAAGCTTTCTTATCCTGTCTTGCCTTGGATAGGAGTGATATTGCTCGGTTATGCAATAGGCCCAATTTTTGGCAAAACGTATGATGCTAAAACTCGACGCTCAATATTGATTAAACTAGGCGCCTCAAGCTTAGGCTTATTGATGATACTGCGTGGATTCAACATTTACGGGGAAACGTTAGACTGGCAGACTCAATCGACTTTCATACTAACAGTTATGGACTTCTTTAATTTCAGCAAATACCCACCGTCATTGCATTATATATTGATGACTTTAGGGCTCGGTGTGATTCTTTTGGCTTGCTTTGAAACAATAGAGAATGGTGTAACCCGTATATTGCAAACCTTTGGTTCAGTACCTATGTTTTTCTACATATTGCATCTGTACGTATTGCTGTTTGGCTACCGCATGATACTCAATACCTTTGGTGCAAATTACGATAATTTATTCGGTTTACCAAGCGTTGGTTATATTTGGCTGACGACTATTTTCTTAGCGGTCGCTCTCTACTTTCCAGTAAAAGCTTTTGCAGATTATAAACATAGCTCAAAAAAAGCATGGCTTAAGTATTTGTAGTAACAGTAAAAACCAAAAAAGGCGAGCAATGCTCGCCTTTGTTTTACCTAACCATCTACGTTGTTATATTTTATTTAATTACGTAGTTTGGACCTGCAACATCAGCCGTAATGATCTCAAGTTTAGAAGCGTCAGCGCCCGCATTTTCAGCGGTTTCAAAACCATTCACATTAGTGATCTTCGGTAACTTATCAGAGTAGTCAGAAATAAGCTCAGCTTCAGTCACTGCACCGACATACACTTCATCAGCGTAAGTTGCGCCTACTAGTGGGAAATCTTTAGTCGCTCTAACCGCAACAAACTCTGGGTTCTTAGAGTTATCAATCAAGTTGTGCTTAAAATGAACGTCCACGCCGCCAAAGATATTAGAGACTTCTTTGTTATTAAATAGGCTTACACGATGTGTTTGGTTGCCGTACACAATGCCCCACTCCGTATCAACCAAAGTATTGTTTTCTATTGTGATGTTTTTTGGCGTCCACTGTTTGTTCAGCTCTTTGCCCTTAACCGATTGGTCAAGTTTTTCGCCGTTTTGAACATCGATAATACCCGTATTAATCACGATACCACCACGTAGATCGGCATTACCTTCAATCAAACCATCACGTCCGCGAGTATTGGCAATATAGTTATTTCGGATCACATGATCTTCATCATAAATACGCATACCGCCAGTCAGCAGCTTTTTATTGCCCAAAATCACGTTGTCTTCAACAACGTTAGCTTTACCGTGGCGAAGAGAGATCAAAGAACTACTTTCAAAAATGGTATTGCCACCGATAACATTGCCACCTGACTTAATAGAGATAAGCTCACGCTCACCGTCCATACTGATCAATAGGTTATCCACAAACTGGCTGTTTGAAGGCCACTGTGACGATTTTGAATCACCGATACGAATGGCTTCCCAGCTATTGCCGTTGTAACGAATCGCTTCTTTAATATCAAACTCATTAAATTGGTTTGGTTTTTGGTCAAGGAAGATGTTGTGCTTAATAATATGATTGTCTGGCGTGTCATCTTTTTGCACACCGATTAAAGTGCCACGTTTCTGCTTGCCTTCAAAACGGTTGTTAATGACTTGACCATCTTTACCCCACAAAGAAACCCATAGATACTTCGGGTATTCAGAGCGACGAGCATCAGGCTCATAAGTGTAATCGTCATTAAAGTAGTAGAATGTAGAGTTTTTCAGTACGTTACGATCGCCCATCATGCGAACGCCACCAAAACGCTCGTTTGGACCACCTTCAGTAAATACCAAGCCGTCTAAGGTAATATCATTGCCCTTTAGCTCAAACTGAACAAGGCCTGTTACCCAAGCCGTACCTGCTTTTCTTGCTTTAATGGTGACATTGTTGGCTTCGATAGTTAGTTGACCCAGGTTACGATATTTACCTGCTTCAATCTCAATGGTATCGCCGTCTTTAGCATTGAGAAGTTTATTGCGAAGTTCATCGACTTCACCTTTATAAGCATCTTCTACAGATGCACGCTCTACCACGTTCAAGCGTGGGCTATCTAAAAGCATTGAACGATCAACCTGCGCCAACGTGTTAGATTCAGTTTTAGTATCACTAAATAGACTACAACCCGATAATGTCAGTGCTGCAGCCAGTGCGAGTGCTGTTTTTTTCATTTTAGTCCCTTCGGTAACTTAAGAATGACAAAGCAAAAAAATGCGGGCAAAAAGCCCGCATAGATTAAAAAGTCGTTATTGATTATTTCGCAGTTTGCTCACGCAGTTCTTCAACTGTGTCATCAACAGCTTTAACCAGTAACAAACCAACACCTAGAACAATCGCGCCACACAATACGAAGATAAAGCGGCCTCAAAGTGGGTTAGGTAGCAAGAACATTAGCATTACACCAACACCAGCTACTGCGATAAGAGTACCAAGCATACGACGTTGCTTGTTATCCAGTACTTTCTGCTCATTAGATTCAGCAACTAGTGGTGTGTCCAAGTTTTCGAAGAACTTATCAACATCAGCTTGACGCTCAACAGATAGTGGTTTGTAGAACAACGTCGTTAGACAGAAGAAACCAGCAGTAAATACCAAGTGACCAATTAGACCAATTGCAACTTTAAGATCAGACCACTCACGACCTGTTAGCGGCTCAAGGTTGAACCAGTTTGCGACCATTTCTGCATTGATTACGAAACCAACGTAGTAAGAAACAACTGCACCAACTACTAGAGTTCCCCAACCTGCCCAGTCTGGAGTCTTCTTAATGAAGAAACCACAGAATGCTGGAATAGTCATCGGGAAGCCAATTAGGGCACCTACGTACATCATCGTATCGAATAAGCTTAGACCTTTTAGCGAGTTAATGAATAGTGCTACAAGGATAATTGCGATACCAAAGAAAGTAGATGTCAGTTTAGAAACTACTACTAGTTCTTTTTCAGTCGCGTTTGGACGACAAATTGGTTCGTAGAAGTTCTTAACAAAGATACCAGAGTTACGGTTTAGACCTGAATCCATTGAAGACATAGTTGCAGCAAACATTGCAGCAATTAGTAGACCTACCATACCTGCTGGCATGAAGGTTTCAACGAAGTATAGGTAAGCAAAGTCACCGGCTTTAGAACCTGCTTCTGGGTAGATAGCCGCTAGATCGATACCTTGTCCTGCAATAAACCAAGAAGGCATGAACCAGATAGCCGGACCCATAGTCATTAGAACACACGCAAGCAATGCGGCTTTTTTCGCATTCTTAGAATCTTTTGCAGCTAGGTAACGGTATGAGTTAAGCATGTTGTTCGTAATAGAGAACTGCTTAACGAAAATGAAGAACGCCCAAATGCCGAAGATGCTTAAGTAGTTGAGATTGTTACCAGAAACGAATGATGCACCGTTATCTGTTGGGAAGTTAGCAATGATTTCGCCAACGCCACCGCCTTGAATGATAGCAACAACAGCACAAGTTACTGTCACAGCCATGATGATAACCATCTGCATAAAGTCAGATGCAATTACCGCCCAAGAGCCACCAGTCACAGACATAACCAGTACTACAAGACCAGTCAAAATAATGGTCGTAGTCATGTCAAAACCGAAGATACCAGATGCAATAATTGCTAGACCATTTAGCCAAATACCCGCAGAAATAACGCTGTTTGGCATGCCCGACCAAGTAAATACCTGCTCATTGAAGCTACCAAAACGCATGCGAATCGCTTGAATTACCGTTACAACACGTAGCTGACGGAATTTCGGAGCGAAATACAAGTAGTTCATTAAGTAACCAAATGCATTGGCAAGGAAGATGACTGCTACTGCAAAACCATCTGCGTACGCTTTACCTGCCGCACCTGTAAATGTCCAAGCACTAAACTGAGTCATAAACGCTGTTGCGCCTACCATCCACCAAAGCATGCTACCGCCGCCTCGGAAGTAATCACTTGTTGTGCTTGTAAATGTTCTGAACATCCAACCTATTGCAATTAAGAATAGGAAATAGACGCCAACAATAGTTGTATTGAGATCCATCGTTAAACCTTTTGGGATTGCTGTTTAATAAAATTTAGAAAAGTTTAACGAGAACCAAGATTCACTTGTACTACAATACGCTTTAATTGTGACAAGCACCTCGTGTTTTAATTATCTATAAATCATACAAGTGATCTAGATCTAACATTCAATATCAAGCCGAATCCTTTTAAAATTAGCCCTGAAACATATTGTTACATATAAAAACAGGTGGTTACCGCCATATTAATTTTCAATTAATCATACCTATAGTGATTGACAACAATATAAAAAATATATGCCCTCCTTTGTTTGTATTATTAATATGCTCAAATTAAATAACAAATACGCATTTTTTATTAAGGACAGGCACCAATACGATTAAGGACACACACTAATAACGTGGTGCTGATTTAGTCATTAACAACGACATTTCTAAGGACAGGCACCAATAAATATATTCAAAGTTTTAAGGACAGGCACTAATCCTGATGATAACTAGGGACCAAAAAGTGATAGTAATGTACGCATTGACATTAGTGCTCCCTACCCTGATTACATCGATATCGATGGACACCCGTTCTAGTTTGCGGCCTTTGAAAAGACAATTAATGAGGCTTATGGTTTTCATGTTGACACAACAACTTGGATATAAATCGAGGTGCGATAAAACGGTATAGGAAAGGACAAATGAAAAATAACTTTGGCGTTATAACAGTAAATTTAGACAAAAAAATGCGGACATTTCTGTCCGCATTCGTCTATTAGTTTAGCTTAAGTAAGTTGATTACTTAGCAACACTCTCTTCTAAAGAGTCTACTGAACTATCAACAGCTTTAACAAGAAGCATACCAACACCACTAACAATTGCACCACATAAGATGAAGACTAGACGTCCCCACATAGGGTTAGTTAACACTGCCATAAACATGATGAACACACCAGCAACTGCAATTAGTTTACCTAGCATTTCACGCTGTTTGTTATCAAGTTTTTGTTGAGCAACTGATTCTGCAACCAATGGTGTAGCAAGGTTTCCGAAGAATTTATCAACATCTACCTGACGCTCTTCAGAAAGAGGTTTGTAGAACAGAGTTGATAGGATGAAGAAGCCACCTGTGAAGGCAATATGACCTACTAGACCAATCGCAACTTTCACGTCAGACCATTCACGTTTAGTTAGCTCTTCTAGACCAAATGCGTGAGATACCATGTCAGCGTTGATAACAAAACCAACAATATAAGAAACGATACCACCAACAATCAGAGTACCCCAACCAGCCCAGTCTGGAGTTTTCTTAATGAAGAAACCTAGGAATGCTGGAATAGTCATTGGGAAGCCGATTAGAGCGCCAACGTACATCATTGTATCGAACAAGCTCAACCCTTTCAGAGAGTTAATGAACTGTGCGATAAGGATGATTAGAATACCAAACACTGTTGAAGTGATTTTTGATACTGTAACCAGCTCTTTCTCAGATGCTTGACCTTTACGAACTACTGTTTCATAGAAGTTCTTAACGAAGATACCAGAGTTACGGTTTAGACCTGAGTCCATTGAAGACATTGTCGCTGCAAACATCGCTGCAACTAGAAGGCCTACCATACCTGCTGGCATGTATTCTTGTACGAAGTATAGGTACGCGAAGTCACCTGCTTTAGAACCTGCATCTGGGTAAGCTGCAGCTAGGTCTACACCTTGACCTGCAATGTACCAAGAAGGCATGAACCAGATGAATACACCACCAAGCATTAGCACACACGCTAGAAGCGCTGCTTTCTTAGCGTTCTTAGAATCTTTTGCCGCTAGGTAACGGTATGAGTTAAGCATGTTGTTCGTAATAGAGAACTGCTTAACGAAGATGAAGAATGCCCAGATGCTGAAGATGCTTAGGTAGTTAAGGTTGTTACCCGCAATAAATGAACCAGAGTCACCTACAGGGAAGTTATTAATTACTTCTGTAACACCGCCACCTTGAACAACAGCAACAACAGCACAAGTAATTGTTACCGCCATGATGATAACCATCTGCATAAAGTCAGATGCGATTACCGCCCATGAACCACCAGTTACTGACATTGCTAGTACAACTAAACCTGTAATCCAGATTGTCATTGTCATATCAAAGCCGAAGATACCTGATGCAATAATTGCTAGTGCGTTTAACCAAACACCTGCAGATACAACACTGTTAGGCATTGAAGACCAAGTAAATACTTGTTCGTTCGTAGCACCAAAACGCATGCGAATTGCTTCAATTACCGTCACAACACGTAGCTGACGGAATTTAGGAGCAAAGTACGCAAAGTTCATGAAGTAACCGAATGCGTTTGCTAAAAAGATAACTGCTACTGCAAAACCATCATTATATGCTTTACCTGCTGCCCCTGTGAATGTCCATGCTGAAAACTGAGTCATAAACGCAGTCGCACCAACCATCCACCAAAGCATGTTACCGCCCCCACGAAAATAATCGCTTGTGGTACTTGTAAATGTTCTAAACATCCAACCTATTGCAATTAAGAATAGGAAGTAAATGCCAACAATCGTAGTATTGAGATCCATTGCATTACCTTTAACTGTAAATAATTATTTCAAATCCAGTACAGTTTAATCCTTTAATTAAATCTTTTGTATTACAATACTTCATAAATGTGACGTATGACGCAAGACTTTTTATGGGTTAAATCATACAAATATCTTGCATCCTATTAATGCCCTCCCAGGCTAGAAGATAATTAATATTTCTAATCCTCAACAATACGTCAAATACCGCTCTAAACAGCGGTTAAAGCCTCTTATAAGCTAATAATTTACACATTTTCCTAATGAGAACTTAAGCTCGATAAAATGTAAGCGTTGCAATAATCACTAACAATTGTAGGACTAAATAATACTGTAAAGTTACTTATAATTAATACGATTATAGATCTATCTCGTTTATTGGATTTTAATATAAGGACTAGAATTCATGGTGATGGACACACCTCTATATGGCGGTTTGATTAAGATTGGGCAGCACTATGGCGGAATTCAAACAAAAAAAAGCCCATAGGCAAGTGCAAAGCCTATGGGTCAAATCGGTGGTGTACCGAGCCTAAACACTAGAAGGGTATGTTTAGGCACTATTCATAATAATTATGGAGCTTTACTAGCAAGAGCCGGCGTAGATCTACGCCCACCCTCTTTAGTATTCGTTTTTAAAGTCTTCGTTTCAACAAACTTGACCGTGTAAAAACAGACAGTTAACAGGCTATATAGCCTGTCCTGCGCGATAAATTATATTGTATTACAAATAGAAAAAGCAAGTTATATTAACAATAAATATCCAAAAAATAGACAATTATACGACTTTTTCACTTAAATCGTTGTAAAGAAAGCTACACATATAATAAGACGTGTGTTAAGTCGCAAGAACAAACATCAGACAAGAACTGTTATTAGCACCATAAATGCGAATACATCTTAATTGCAATAATGATATATACCTCTGTATTGAAAATCCTCATTAACCTTATACTAAGGCCACCTTTTTCCAGTGCGCTATAGCGTATAGAATATCCACCCTCAGTATTTCGCTATATCAATCACCGTCATTAAGCATTCAGAGATAGTATAGGAACCCGCAGCAATTGAGGTGTTATCTTCATATAGTCACGAATATAACCAATCGAAACTAAAATTTATTTTACCTTTTTCGCTAAAATACAGTTAAAAAAAAGCCGACAATTCATGTCGGCCTTATTATCTATGTAGTCAGATAGATTTAGAACAAATCTGATGCTACGTTGTCAAAGTAAGTATAAGTACCAACACTGCTACTATCACCTACATACATAACAAATGTGGTTGGAGCTAGTCCACCATCAAACTCTGCTTTCAAGTCACCAGGAATCACTTCACCATTAATAGTTAGTGTGATGTCATCACCAGACCATGCAATTTTTACATCAACCCATGTATCTCTTTCATACTCGGCAACATCTTGCTGAGAACCAGTTTCATCTCTAAATTTCACGTCACTAGAGCCAAACACGACTTCTGTGAAGCGTTTTGATGAAGAAGCACCTTTATCTGTACCTAAGAATAGATAAGAGGATTTTACATAGCCATCAGCCGGAATATAAACAGATGCTGAAACAAAACCACTTTCAGCCGCACCATTTTTAAATTCTTTTGATACTAAAGGCTTCAGGCTTCCACTATCAGCTACATCTGATCCGCTGTTATCTTCAAGATATAAAGATTTACCATTTGAATCAGCTGGGTCAACTCTAACTTCAGCAAATGTAAATGTACCATCAACATTTGTTGCTGTGTAACCATTCAAACCGTCAATTTGAGCACCAATGTCGTATGATTCAAAATCATCTGCAATAACAACTTCTTCAGAACCACCGTCGTCTTCAGAGCCGCCATCATCTTCAGAACCACCATCGTCCTCTGAACCGCCATCATCTGCAGCGCCAGATTGGTTTTGAACTGTTGCTTCATTCGAGTTGCTGTTATAAGGGTCAGCTGACAAGTTGTGACCATCTGTATAGCTATCAAAGTTATCTTCAAATACTAGCTCTTCTGCACCATCTTCAATGTTGTAAACCTTGAAATTGTCAGCAAGCAGTTCGAAGTGAGTCGTATTGCTGTTGTCACCCATCTTGATTGCAATAACTTGTACTGCTGCATTTTCCATCGCGTAGGCAAATGGACCGTACGAAGTACCGTTAATGTTGAATGAGTACTGATCGTTTTCACCCCACTCAATCTCAACTTCAAGCGTCTCACCTAGCGTGTAAGTGCCAATTGCATCAGAAAGCTGTGGCTTACCATCAACAACAGTGTTTGAACGATAGAATACTTCACCACTGTTCAGAACTAACTCACCATATAGGTTAGAGTTACTTGTGCCACTAGCATATAAGCTGATGTAAGCGTTATTGCCATTGTCATCTTCAGCTTCAGTTGTGCCTTCATGCTTTTGGTAAGTCAAATCAATGGTGATTTTACCTTGAGCAATTGAATCAACCAATGCACCTGTTGAGCCATCAGATAATTTCAGACGAAGTTCACCTGTATCATCTGTCATTGTATCGATGATCTGAACGACATTATTAAAGCCAGCATCAGCGTTTGCTTTTTCTACTGCTGCTTTAATGTCCGCATTATCAATTTGGTTTGTACCTGATAGGTCACCAAAAGCGGCAGTGCTTACAACTAGCGCACCGTCAGTCAGAGTATAAGAGCCATCAACCTCAGTTGAGCTACCATCATGGTAATAAGTAAATGTAATATCACCATCAGATTCAGTGTACGGAGTTACAGTGATTTTGTACTCACCTGGAGTTGCATCATCATCGTAATAAGTTTGATTAGTGCCATCAAACACATAAATATTAGGTAGGTCTACAGATTGTGTTGAAGAAGATGCACCTGCTAATTCCCAATAAGCTCCAGACAAAGCTGAGCTAGGTGTCGAACCACCAGTATCACCACCACCAGAAGAACCATTCTCAGAACCAACATCGAAATCACAACCGAACAAAAGTCCGGTAGACAGTGCTACTGCAATCGCTGACTTAGAAACTTTCATATTATCTCTCTTTATATTTCACTGTTTGTTATGTAGGTGAGCGTCATCTATTTTTTATGAGCACTCACCTCATTTTGGATGTTATTTTATTTATTTTTAGAAGTCGTATTTCAGGCCTAGACGAGTTCTTGCCTGACGGTCACCAGAAGTTGAACCGTAGTCCACTGTCCAGAATTCTGCGTAAGGAGTAAAGTTACCCATTTTGTAACCAACGATTAGACCGAAATCCCATTCCCAATCTTCGTTGTTTGCTAGGCGCTCGTTGTCATGACTCTTAACGTAGTTACCTTCATAGCTCAAACGTAGGTTTTTCAAGCTTTCTACTGGGATCTTGTAAGAACCAGTAAGTGTGATTTTACTTTTCTGAGTTGTTTTACCAGAAACGTCAGCTGAACCGCCGCCTGCAAGAGAAATAGTTTGACCTTCATTCGTGTACTCACGGAACTCGTGACGGTAACGAATAGCAGTTGTTAGACCAAAGTCCGCTTTGTAACCCACGCGGAACTGAGGTTTATACGTTGTTCTGCCGTCACCAAATGTGATTGGCATGCCTGGTTGTAACCACCACTGTTTGTTCAAAGCGTAACGAACACCCCAATCAAATTCTGAATCGCCACGCTCTACGTGACTCCAAAATGCTTGATGACCATTCTCATCTGCTTCACTTTGGAACTTTTGCTCAACACTAAAGTATAGTTTCGTCTTATCCGCTACATTTACAGATTCGCCAATTTTGATTCGATGTGCGAAGTCTTCATCTTTGTGTTTGTATTCGCCACGATAGTTCAGTGATCCTGCACTTACCGCACCAGTGAATAGCGTAGCGACTACAGCTAAAGCAATTTGATTTTTATTCATGATGAGATTTACCTTTTTTTATCCATCGACATTTGAATTAATGTATGACAATTAGTTTAGTGTAAGCCTCTACAGCAAACTGTGATGTGGGTACAAAAAGTTAACTAGGCGCGATGCGCATATTAGAAGCGGGAGTCAGATCGCACATTTACAATCGAATTTAGATGCTTATCTTGCTTGTTTTATATTTTTTTGCTTAAATTTTCGGTTTTTATTTTTCTAAGGGCGGAATTTGCAGTTAGATAGTTGTCTTATTAAAGACGGGACTGGTACAACGTCTTACTAAATCGTACAAATATAAAGCAGTGACTGCAGCTGTGTTTTTCCGAAAGGAAGAATATTGATGTATAAATCGTTGTAAAACATCGCAGAGCTATTGACGCCTACTGCCTTAATAATGACTCAAGCTAATCAATTAATGCTCCCCTACTTCCTTTATAGATACATCATTTTCAATTACTCAATGTACTTTCATTAAGGTAACCACCGAGTGTCAGTGGTACAACTCTCAACATTCCATTGCAGCAGTAGCACAAAGTATATAGAGAGATAGAGAGATAGAGAGTCATCTTTTACGGACACACACCGATTAAAACAAATACCAGTTAACGTTTGTGACACAAACTCATCTAAGACCGATACGTCTTGCATGGACGTTCAGTGACCAAATTTATTTATAGGTAGCTTTCTTAAACTCACACTCCCTCTAATAAGAGTGGCTCCTGTAATGAGCTTTTAGCTATTCAAAGAAAAATAATTTGTGATTGGTTCACAATCTGATGCTTGTAGGAAAATCTGTATGCATACTACTTATTTTCTAAATGAACCTTTTAAGGACACACACCGATTTGGAGAACGGATATCGATTGACATGTAACCATTGGTGTTACTATTTACTGACAGGAAAACAATAACTTCTGTCGTTTTACAACACCAACTAGTTTTTACTTAGCCATTTTTTCAAACCATTTTTCGGCTATAGACGGTAGAAAATAGTTTTGTTACCGGAGCTGCTGCTTACTTAAGCATTTCACAGTTGGGACTCATAGCTAACCGTTAACCCGAAGCGTGGTGTTTAGAAAATGATTGGCAAATTAAAAGGGATGCAAGCAGTTACTTCTTGGGGGGAGAATTATCGAAATGTATGATTTGTGAGATCGATTTTTTAGGACACACACTGCATAGCGGCGCTGTTGCTGAAATAATCTCTATTTCAAATTGACAACCAAAACCTGATCATCTGATGATATTTTGTATACACAATAATTAGAATCTCTGTTCAATTATTGCCACAAACACCAATAGAATAGAGAAAAAAAGACCAACAAAAAATGTTGGTCTTTTTAGAGAGTCAATAAGGGCTCTATATACTAGAATAAATCACTATTTACGTTGTCGAAGTAGGTTACAGTACCGGTTGAACTGTTGTCACCACCGTACATAGCAAATGCAGTTGGTGCTCCAGTAACATTCTGAGCTACTTTGCCTTTGTATTCTGTTCCATCAACAGTCACTGTCACATCAGTACCTTTCCAAGAGATGGTAACGTTAACCCATGTATCTCTAGTGTAATCCTGTAGAACTGTTTGTGTTGAACCATCAGCTTCTCTAAATTTCACTGAATCACCACCAATAACTACTTCAGTAAATCGTTGTTTTGAAGAAGCTCCAGCGTCAGTACCTAAATAAAGATAAGATGATTTTCCAATATAACCAGTATCAGACACATAGAATGAAGCTGAAACTGAACCACTGTCTGCTGCACCATTGGCAAACTCTCTACCCACAACAGGTTTAGCCGCTGTACTGCTATCTTTAATCTGTAGAGCTTTACCATTTGCATTTGCAGGGTCAACAGTGATAAGCGCTGTTGCAGTAGCATCGCCTTTGATTGTATACACAGCTGCATCAACTGCGTCACCAACAGCATAATTTTCAAAATTTTCAGTTACAGTACCCGTGGCTGCACCACCAGTATTACCGCTACCAGCACTGCCAGCACTGCCACTGTCAGTAGTTCCACCTTCACCAATAACAACAGCTTCGTTACTATTAGTATTATATGGAGCACCGGAAAGAACATGCCCTAGAGAATAAGATTCAAAGGTATCTGTAAATATTTCTTCATCACCGGCATCAGTAACATTATAAACTTTAAAGTTATCAGCAGTTAGTTTAAACGGCGTTGTGTGGCTATTATCACCCATCTTAATAGCAATCACTTGTACTGGCACAGTAGCTTTCTCTTTCGAGTAAGGGAACGGTCCATATGAATCATCACCGACCTTAAATGAATACTCGCCATTATCCCAAGTGACCTCTACTGGTATCTGTTTACCTGGTTCGAAATGACCAACAGAATTAGAAAGATCTGGTTTACCCTGATTTGTACGGTATAAAACGTCACCGTTATTATTAAGAACAACCTCACCGATTAAGTTATCGTTTTTAGCATCATCCCCATACAAGGTAATATATGCATAGTTACCAGAACCATCATCAACTTGGTTTGGATCATCATTAACATAAGTTAAATCAACAGTTATTTTACCTTTAGCAATACTAGGAAGAACTGCTGCAGTTGATTTATCCGCTAGTTTTACACGTAATTCACCAGTGTCAGTTGTTGATGTATCGGTAATTTGCACTAATTTATTAGCAACAGGTTGACCTGGGTTTGGAACCGTCACCCCTGCGTTACCACTTTCATTACTATTAGCTGGAGCATTATTTTCGCTACCAACATCGAAATCACAACCAAATAACAATACACTTGATACCGCGACAGCGATAACTGATTTAGAAATTTTCATATTATCTCTCTTGTATTCTGTTAGCTACGTGTTGAAGGAGCGGAGCCCACTCCTTCAATTGATATAATTCATATTTAAGTTAGAACTTGTATTTCACACCAACACGAGTTCTTAGCTGACGAGTATCGGTTTTAGTACCGCTTTTACCCTTCACATTCCAAAGTTCGATGAATGGTTGGAAATTATTGACTTGGTAACCAATGATTACACCAGCATCCCAACCCCAGTTTTTGTTGTTTTCAATACGGACATTTTCATAGTTGTGGTTGTAGTTAGCTTCGTAGCTCAACTTCAAGTTTTTCAAGCTTTTTTGAGGTAACTTATATGAACCGGTTAAAGTAATTTTACCTTGTTGGAAAGTTTTACCAGCACGTAGCAAGCTTTCACCGTCGACAGTAGTAGAACTACCTTCTGCATCACTTGTATAAGTTTGGAATTCATGACGGTAACGAATCGCAGTGGTCAAACCAAAGTCAGCTTTGTAACCAACACGGAATTGAGGTTTATAGGTCGTTTTCTCATTAGAGAAAGTAATCGGCATACCTGGTTGAATGTACCAATTTTTAGTTAAATCGTAACGAACACCCCAATCAAACTCAGAGTCGCCACGCTCTACTTCTTTCCAGTAGTCTGATTTGTCATTACTATTAAATTTTTGTTCAACACTAAAGTACACCTTAGCTTGATCTGTAGCTTTTACTGAAGACCCGATCTTTACACGATGTTGGTATTCATCTGAATTGTGTTTATATTCTGCGCGATAATCAATTTGGCCTGCACATGCAGCGCCAGCAAAAATAGTAGCTACAACAGCTAGAGCAATTTTAGATTTAGTCATGAAGAATTTACCTTTATATCCGCTTGGGTATTGAACTTAATGTATGACAAATAGATTACGGTAACATTTGCTTACAAACTGTGACGAGTGTGGGATTTTTTACTTTGATTATTATGTGAAGGGAACTTGTTACACAAAGCATGCTTCATTTTATATTAAACTGATAAATATGAATTCACAGACAATAAAACCATCAAAGTACAATATAAAGTGTATTATGTTAAGCGGGCCCCATATATTGACATATAATAAATTTATGCAATAAATCGCACACGGTGTATCCATGTCATGTTTTTTAAATTAGCCACATAAAAAGATCATTTAACCCCTGCTTTTTCTGTAATAAATCATTACAGACATACGCATATCAATAAGCAATTACGCGCATAAGTAATACTAATATTAAGAAAAAATAAGAGCACTTAGCGATTTAAGTATTACTTAATTACAAGCTTAATTGCCTTATCTGAGGTTAATTTGTTAGACATTTACTCGCAGTGTTTATACCGCCAAGAGTGATTAGATGGGTAATCAAGAGACAGAAATTAACGATATAAGTACTCCTCTGTTTTAAAACTACCCCACCTATTGGGTCCGTCGTTATGTTTTATAGGTCAATAGATAAAGAGAGCATCTCTTAACATCGTTGTTTGCTATAGATTGATGCAAAGCACGAGATTTCAAATTGTTTAGAATTCTACAAGATCAAAAGAGTGTTCTATGCTGTTGACTGTTAACAATGAAGAACGAAAGTACTGATTCACAATCTCTCAAGTATTGGCCCTCTATATATCCATTTATGCAAATAGACTCAATATTGCGCCGTAACCTCATAGAAACGCTGAATAGTTGTATTATTAATTAATGCGAACATTTTAGTTTTTTTGCAAATGCCCTCACGGAATAGACATACAATAAAAGTGTTAAATAAATCACTCTTAGTATAACGAGCAACATTAAACCTTTAAAAACAAAAGGTTATATTCACACCGTTCAATATCAGATCCAAAATCACTTACTTAAACTTGAGTCGAGTCACAAAGCTGAACACCTTAACTTACATATGTATGACAATATGATTAGAATATTTAGAAGTATTTAGAATTAAGGTATATCAATATGAAGAAGCTGGCCTACGCAGTTGCACCACTTTTTTTGGCAATGGCATTAGCAGGATGTGGAGGTTCTGACTCAAACTCTAGTAGTTCTGATAATAGCACTCCTGACATTGGCAATGGCGGTTCAGATATTGACAATGGTAACGGTGGTTCTGATAACGGTGACAACGGCCAAGCTGAAACAAATGCAGGTTGGGATATTAATCAGTGGAAAATTACCCTACCTGTTAGTTATACCTACTATAAAGAACACTATGGTGAAGGTAATCTTAAAGATGATGATAGCGCTGCAGAACTAATCCCAGCAGATTGTAGTGGCAAAAACGAACTCACAACTGACACCAGATTGCCTTACTTCTATATTGATGCAAACAACAGAACTCACTTTATTGTTGATCTTGGCGATGATGGCATCACTACAACAACAAATAGTAACTATGCTCGCTCAGAATTGCGTGAACTCTACAACTTTAATAGTTCAGATCGCTGTTCATCTAGCAATCAAAACTGGGCTATTAATGACAGTGCTAATCATAAACTTAACGCCACTCTAAATGTTGAAAGGTACCCTAGCGGCATCAATAAAGATCCTAAGGTTGTTATTGGTCAAGTTCATGGTTATGAAATCAAACAAGCACTGATCAAATTACTGTGGGAAGGGCCTAATAAGCCAGTTCGCGCAATTATGAATGATAGTTTCTTGCCAAACAATCAAGTATGTAATAGCTGTAATTCGTTTAGTGTTGACTTAGGCACCGCAAAATCAGGCACTGATTTTTCTTACCAAATTGACGTAAATAGCCAAGGTGTGGTTTTAGAAGCTGCAGGTGTTAGAAAAAGCTTTAATTGGGGTATAAACATTGAAAATACGGGTCACGCCCTTACTCCAAACTGGGCAAACAGTAGCAACAAATTTTATTTCAAAGCGGGCGTTTACCCTCAAATCAGCCCTAGTTCTAGCTATGCAGGCCAAGTGTTTGACGTGAGCTTTAGTAAAATTGCTATCGAGCATAAATAAGCAAGCATCTCTTATATCTCCATCAAAGCGACCTCTCCGGTCGCTTTTTTATGCCTGTCGGATACACGCTAAGAAGCATTCGCAAGTATTGATTTTATTAATATGCACGCACACAAACTCATTTAAATAAAATGATGTATTTTCACCCTACTCATCTCCACTCTCAATTACATTACTAAATAAATATGCAAAATCGCGGATAAAAATAATGACAAGCTGTTTGCTATCAGCGTATTATCGCGACTTTATTTTATTCGTCATACCGTAAGACAAAATTACAGATTTATGAAAAATGATTAAAAAGCACCAGATAACGTTATTCATTGTAGCTACCGTGGTCGCTGTATCTGCAAACGCTGCCTCAGTAGACTACCGTCAAGAATATAAACACAATGATAAATCCTATGCTAGCCGTGTCAAAGTTGGCAGCAGCGTTGGCCATCACTTCTTTAGCCTTGAAGCTAAACAAACCGGTAAACCGATTTCAGATTGGCAAGCGGCAGATAATGAATTTGTCTATGGCTATAACTTCAAAGTGAATAAAAAATGGCGCATCACCCCATCAATGCCAATCACATTCGGCAATGATCGCGTCACTTACAAACCGCAAGTTCGTGTGCAATACAAATTTGATTCGGGTTTAACCAGTAAACTTCGTTACCGACATGAATTTCGCAACTACACTGGCGACAAATCAGATAAAGACTCTATTGATCGCAGTAAAATCACTGGCAACTTAGACTATAAAGTTGGTGCATTGCAATTGGGATTTGAAGCTAACTATGCAGAAGATTTCTTTCATGACAATGAATGGTTTGGTGGTAAATCAGCGAAACGTCACAATGAATGGGATTACAACGTTAAAATTGGCTACAAAGAAACCGATTGGGATTGGAGACCTTACATAGAGCTAGGCAATGTTCAATACAGCAACGGACCTAGTGTCACTAACAGTAACCGCCAATTACGCACCCGTGTAGGTCTAACTTATAGCTTTTAAACACACAATATTTACAGCTAACCATATTTGATAGGTCTTACTAGTAACCAGTACGGCCTATCACTACTGCCCATTATTGGCCCCTTATTTGATAATAGTTGATAGGTGATTTTCAAAACCAACACAGTGCGAATACACCCTCCCTCCCCTGGAAAAACAAAGCTGTGAGATGCATCACTAAATCCTCCGCATACTCATCAAGCTTTATATTAAAACACCTAAATTCAGTTCGATTACCCGCACATAACTGAAGGTTTAGCTATTTTTATGCAACTTAATGCATTAAATATAAACATCTATAAAAACAATAGCTTACTCAACAAGTCGGTGTCGTTAGAAAATATAAACGCCTAAAATCGATATTTTCAGTGAGCTAGCTCACATGCATATCACTCAGCGAATCCTTACACTATTTGTCATACATTAACACCAACATATGACTCCTAAGGGTTATCAAATGAAAGCTTTAAACAAAGTTACTCTTGCTCTAATTACCACTGTGGCAGCCGCTTCAGTAAGCGCTGCTTCTGTCGATTTCCGTCAAGAATATAAGCATGAAGACGAATCATACGCTAGCCGTATCAAAATTGGCTCTAGCGTCGGAAATCACTATTTTGGTTTAGAAGCTAAACAAACGGGTAAACCATTTTCTGAATGGGGCTCGGCAGACAATGAATTTGAATATGGCTATAACTTCAAATTAGACGATCACTGGCGCATTACCACTTCTATGCCTATCACTTTCGGCGATGATCGCATCACTTATAAACCACAGGTTCGCGTACAATATAAGTTTGATTCAGGACTCACCACAAAGCTTCGTTACCGCCATGAATTCAGAGACTACGCGGATTCTACTGATAAAGATTCTGTAAACCGCAGTAAAATCACCGGTAACATCGACTACAATATTGGTGCATTGCAACTTGGCTTTGAAGCTAACTATGCCGAAGATATGTTTAATGATGACAAGTGGTTTGGTGGTGATACCGCTAAAAGAACCAACGAGTGGGATTACAACTTTAAAGTGGGTTACAAGGAGAAAGACTGGAGCTGGAGACCTTACTTTGAGTTAGGCAACGTTCAATACAGCAATGGCCCAAGTAGCACAAATAGCGATCGTCAGCTTCGTACCCGTGTTGGTGTTACTTACAGCTTCTAATCGCTTAGTATACCTTGCGTCTAATGCGCAAAACACAAAAATAATAAAGCCAGTAACGAGGTTACTGGCTTTCAAGTTTAACTAAATTACACTTTAAAAATTAACAGCTTAGCTTATATAGATAACCAAATTTTATATCATGCTCTGGTTCTAAACGCTTCATCTGCGCCATTAACAGTTCGGCAGTAGCCAAAGCATCACTCAATGCATTATGTCCGTTATATTCTGGTAGCTTATAACGTGCTCTTGTTCCCGATAAGGTCAAATCTACATCTTCTGTATCGTTACGCGCTTTCGCCATTTTCTTTTCAATACATAGTGTATCGAGCCAAATTAACGGTAGATCCCACATGCGATAATGGGTTTTCAGATACTGATTAATGAAATTGGCTTCCACAATACAGCCGTGAGCAACAATGATCTTGCCTAACGCCGCATCATAAAAAGCCTTCATCGCATCATGAATCGACACCCCTTCGGTGAGCATTTCAGGTGTAATATGATTGATGATCGCCGTTTCAGGTTTAACTTGTGACTCTTGATTAATATAAAAATGACACGCACCAGATAGGTCGATCTTTCGTTTCGAAATCACAACCCAACCAATGGACAAAATCAGATCATTGACACTATCAAGGCCAGTGGTTTCAAGATCTAAAACAATATAATCAAGCTCACTAGACAAGGTACCCACTTCAGGACTGGGACTTTCAAGTAGTCGCCTAAATAGCAAAGGCGTGCCCATATTCTCTACAAGTGCTTTGCGCGCACGCTTAGTACGCTCTAATACATGGAAATATTCAAACATAGCTTATCGTGTCCCAAAACGAACTTTAACGGCCTCTTGCAGATCAGCGATGATCCTAAAGGCGTCTTTTAAGTGACCTCGTTCAAAACTACCAAAGCTATTTGGATCTATGTTGTTGTTTGGCTCTTCACCATTTTTCAATGCCGTCAGCTGATGGTTAAATCTGAACGATAAAATAAACTCATACGCCCCTAAAATATTCTTGTATGAATCTTCAGACAAAAATCCTTTCTCATAAGCAGCTTGAAAACGTTTGTCTGTCGCTGAATGATCGCTTTCTACAGCTAAACCATAAATACGCGCCAAGTCGATGATCAAGGTGATGGCGTATTTCTTCACATTCAAGGTTTTCTTGTTTTCCCCTGACTTTTCCAGTACCAAGCTATTAAAGATACCTAATGGAGGGCTAGTATTGGTTGCATCATTGGTTAGCATCAGCAAGAATTCGCGACTTTGACGAATGTTGGCATACATCTCATCACGCAGCACTTTTTCAAAGTGGTTATTGCCATAAATAGAACGGATTTCTAAGAACACACTGATATTGAGCAAGCGCTCGTATTCAGGGTTGGCAACCCATTTTTTATAGTAATGTTTCCAAACGCTGACTGGCTGACACCATTTCGGATTCATCGCCATATAGTCACCCGAACAAAGCGGGTAATCACAACTTGCCAGACCATTACACACTAGGCTGGCCAAATGCTTAAAGTAGATTTTATCATTTTCAGTCACATCATCGGCCAATACAATGGCGCTATCTTGATCTGACAGCATGTGAACTTCATTTCGCGCATGTGAACCGGCCACTATCCAAGCAAACTCACAAGGTGGCGGTCCCAATTTATCAATGGAAATTTGAATAATGCGACGGGTATAGGCATCCATGATCATGGTCATTACCTGCCCTATCACTTCAGGGCCAACCTTGCCTTCAACCAAAGCTTCAAATATGGCTTGTCTTTCTGGAGTAAAGCTCGCCAATGTTGACACGCTCGTGGCGTATTTGATTTTTTCAATCAAGAAGATAGCTTGTACGCGGTGGTTCTGAACCAAATGCGAAGTGGTCAATAGACCGATGACTTTATTGTTTTCTACAATTGGTAAGTTGCGGATATTAAACTGCATCATTACCGATGCGGCGTGCAACACCAAATCATCTGGCTTAATCGTCAAAGGTGAATACGTCATTACCGTAGAAATAGGCTGATCAATCGAAGCGCCTAGCGCAATAACGCGCTTAGTCATATCACGGTCAGTAATCAGACCGACAATTTCGTCGTTATCATAAATAACTGCACAAGAGGTTCGCTTAACGATACGCATCTCATGCGCCACTTCCTGAATGGTTTGATTGGCTTGTACCACCGCAACACGACCGCTGGCGACTTCTTTAACACGTTTAATAAAGAGGCCTTTCTCTTTATCGGACCACACCACATCTAATGCCGACTTAAGACGAACTTGCGCTTTGGATGCAAAGTGCTCCGCACTCTCAGGAGACGCTTTAAATAATTGCTGCAGTGCGGAATGAGGAATCAAGTAAAGCAAGGTGTGCTCAATCGCCACCGCTTTATAGCCCTTATCGCTGTCGATTGTGCTGTCTAAAAAGGTAAAGCCGAATAAATCTTCCGCGCCTAATCGAGCTCTTAACACCCCATCAGACTTACGTTGCTCCATTGACCCTGTGCGCACGATATAAAGGTACTTTTCGTCCCCTTCAGTACACAGATCGACATTTTCACCTTTACTTAAATAAGTAATCTGTACTTGTGAGGCAAGTTCACGCAACGCAGGTTTCGGGATCTTGTCAAAAGGGTCAATCTGACTCAGAAATTGAATAATATTGGGTAGTAGAGATTCTGGCATATTAAGTCTCATTCACTATGCTGAAGGGGGAAAATCCGCCGTATAGTATTATTATATAGCTAAAGATTTAATTAGTAAGCAAAATGTAATTAATGTGAAGTGTAATACCGAAAAAAAAATTAAAAAAAAATTAAAAAAAAACACGCAAAAGCGTGCTTTTTTAACTCAAGACTAGGTTTTGCCTAGCTCACAGCTGGTAAACGGTGTTTACCTTCTTGAAGATGGTTAGCTGAAGCTTGTCTCGCTTTATCGCTATTGCCTGCCATAATTGCATCGTAAATTTCGCGGTGCTCATTAATACAGGTATTACCTTCTTCTGATGAGTGCACAATGAAATTGACGAACATAGTAGTGAGAATGTTGCCAAATGGAAGGTAGAAATCGTTGCCCGTTGAATTAAATATTAAACTATGAAAACGCATGTCAACATCAGTCCAACGCTCAATGTTTAATTCATCTTCAGATGCCACTTCCACCATCTCTTGGAACGTCTCCGAAAGCTCGATACGTTGCTCAGCTGTCGCATATTGAGCGGCAAGCGCACATGCTTCAGGCTCAATAGCACGGCGAAGGCCTAAGAATTGGAAACAGAATAGATCGACATCCGCTAAACCATCCATCCATTCAATTAATTGAGGGTCTAAAAAGTTCCAGTAAGCGCGGTTTACCACTTTTGTACCCACTTTTGGGCGAGACTCAAGCAGCCCTTTAGAGGTAAGCAGTTTTACTGCTTCGCGAAGTGCGGTACGACTAATACCGAACTGTTCACAAAGCGTCATCTCGCCAGGTAAAATAGACCCTTGAGCAAGATTCCCAGAAAGAATACCCCGAGCAATCTCCCGAGCAACTTGTACATGCAGGCTTCGTTTAGAGCCTGCTATTGAATTAAATGAACCAGCCATAATTTTAACTTACTTATATAAATGTATTATCTAAGGTTGAATATAGCACCTTGAAACGTATGCGTCACAAACAGAACTTGCAAACGTGATACACCCCAGTAATTGTAGGCTTATTGGTGAACAAAAATCGATAACGAGCCACACAATACCGCTACATCAAGCCAACAATAAGTTAACATTACATTTATTTACACCCTGTAAGAATTTCTATTTTCGTGACTAATGTCTTAATTTAGACTTGCAATTTGCCAAATTAGTCATAATTAGTTGAAGTTGTAAAATCTTATTGTATTATTTTAATAACATAATGAAGTCAGGTAGGATCTTGAATATGAACGGTTTAAGTCAATTTATTATCATACATATTCCCTTTATCCAACAATGTGCATTTACTCAAATAAGGCACATCAAATAAAAACATCGAATGCGGTATATTTCTTTGTATTTATTAAAGTAAACGATTATTAATCAACGTTACTTTTAAAGGCATATTTACCTACCTGAAAACAAAAAAGATCGTATAAAGATCTTACTGTCATTAATTAACTAATGACCTTTTAAGCGAGTTAAAGCTTGCTTTTTATATATGACTCAGGTGGTAACATGTCGTTTTTCGCGTTGGTAGAGAATTCAGACCGTCGAATTCACGTTCAAGTAGCAAGACAAATTGCTCGTAAGATTTTGTCTGGTGAACTCAAAGAAAATCAAAAGATCCCTTGTGAAACAGAGCTATGTGAAGCATTCGGGGTAAGTCGTACTGCATTGCGAGAATCAACGAAACTTCTTTCAGCAAAAGGGTTAATTCAATCTAAGCCTAAGGTAGGCACTCGTATTTGCCCTCGTGGCGAATGGCATTTTCTTGACCCTCAATTTATCGAATGGATCCAAGATTTAGAAGACATTAAACCATTTCTGGCACAGTTTTTAGGGCTTCGTAAAGCCATCGAACCTGAAGCTTGTGCACTGGCGGCCAAAAATGCCACAGTGGAACAACGCAAAGACCTCTCTAAGTACTTTCAGTGCATGACTATCGCTGCCACTGAGTTTGACTACGAACGTTGGGGTATTAACGACCTTTTGTTCCATCAAACTATCTTCTTAGCGACAGGGAATCAATTTTACGTACCTTTTAGCAATATTCTGTCGGCAATCTTTAAACAGTTTATCGATTACTCCGCAATGGGCGGACGTTTCTGTATGGCTGAGCACCAAGCCATATACGACTCCATCATGTCAGGCAATTCAGAGCAAGCGCGCATTGCATCTAGAGTGCTACTTGATGATGGCAACCAAACGTTAGCTAAAGTTTCTTAAACTAAAATATAAACTAACGTTTCATTTATTGATTAGATGCTCATTCAGTGGCATGATCTAAGTCTTAAAACTTACCTATTTGCGTTGTAACTAACGCATTCGGTCATGCTTTAAGACTTTTTTTATTAATAAAGGTACCCAGTGGCAGCTCAATCTTACATCAAGAAAAATATTTCTATTGCTTGGCCACTGGCTCTCAATGCCCTTCTGATGCAATCCATGCTGATGATCGATACCTTCCAGGTTTCTCCTCTTGGTGAAGTCTCACTGGCGGCTATGGGCATTGCCAGTACTATTGTGGCCTTTATCATCGGCATCCAAATGGCGCTTGCCAATGGCACTCAATTGGTTCTTAGTCGTGCGGTTGGCTCAGGTATTAAGTCCTCTTTAGCAAAAGGGTTTTGGGCGGGAATGAGCATCAACTTTTCGGTTGCTGTTATATTCTTGGCATTACTGCAAATATTCAATCATCAATTAATAGAAGCACTTACTAGCGATCCGTCGTTGTATCATGAAGTAAATCAATATTTATCTGTTTCACAGTATTTAGTTTTATTTAACGCAATTACCCAAGTTATTATTTCATTATTTAATAGCCTAGGAAGAACCAAAATACCTTTTAAAGGTTACCTGATTGAAATGCCACTAAATGCGATTATTTCGTATTTACTTATATATGGATTTGCTGGCTTTGAAGGAATGGGATTAAAAGGAGCGGCTACCGGCACCTTAATTGCGATCATGGTGCGAATGGCTTACCTATTGTTATGCATTCGTTACGCAGAAGATATTGAACTCCCGTTCAAAAAACACTTAAATGGCTTGGCAATGAGCATCAAAAACCACTTTATTGAAGTGTTTCCCATTGCCGCTAACATGACCATTTTATCCATTGGTGCAACGGTTTATCAGCTGCTCTATTCACAGCTCAACATCAACGCTTATGTAGCCATCACCCTAATTATGCCGTGGCTACGTTCTGGTACCCAGTTTATTACCGCGTGGGCATTGTCTTCCGCTATTTCCATCAGTCAGGCCATTGGCTCTAATAAAATGGACGATTTGGTGAAAAACGTAGACACTAGCATCAACATCGCAGTGGTGATCTCTATCATTTGTGCCCTGTTCTTTGGCGTAATAAGCCTAGTTATCAATAAAATCTACCCACACCTTGATCCTGAGACTTATGTCGCACTTGCGACCATTGCACCACTGTACATCTTCTTGCCTATTGTACGTGGATACAACACGGTTCACGGGCATGTATTGCGTGCTCTTGGCAAAACTTCTGCAGTATTTAAAATTAACTTCACCGGCCAGTGGGTTATCTCGATTCCATTGTGCGCCCTAATCATTATGAGCTTTGGAGGCTCTATCTTCTGGGCATTTGCCATTCAGCCTTTAGAAGAAATTGTTAAAGCCCTACCCTTTAGACATTTAGCGCGCAAATCATTGAAAGAATTCGACGCGGAAAAAGCGAAGAAATTAATGTACGACTAAAGATCTTGGATTTTAAGGTTTAAGGTTATGGTTTTGCTTTAAAGACAGTTGCTCGTTGTGTCGATCATATATTGCATACCATAGATCACGCCTTTCATTACTGTTGTACTCGCAGCCGCAGGACATAAAATTGAAGCATAAAAAAACGGATGTAAGCTAAGCCTACATCCGTTTTGTTTTTTGTATTTTAGTTTACTAATCCAAATGGATTAACTAGCTCTTAAAGTTGAGCAAAAGAACCCGTCCAAGTGAACGCACCAACGGTGTGCTCGCCTTGCTGAGCGCTTTCTTCTAGGTTAGAGATACCGAAGTGGTATGTGTTACCTGAAGTTGTCTTAATGCACACTACTGTACCTACTTCATTGTTTTCAGCCACTGTTACTGATTCAACCAGGCCGCGAGCATTAACAGATTGCTCGAACTCTTCGTTAAAGTAACCGTGAGTTTCAAGAACAGAAGCAAATACATGATCTTTACCAGATTGGCGGTGGATCATTGCAGGTTCGCTACGTAGGTTGAAGTCAGGATCGTTGGCGCCTAGACGCGCAAAGATCACTTCGCTGTCTGCAGTAGCGCTAGTCACTAGCGAGTAGTAGCTGTTGTTTACCAGCCAGCTCACAAGAGAACTGCCTGCTACTTTACCTGAACCTAGGTTCCAAAGGTGTTGGTAACCATCAGAATCGCCTACTGGTTTCAGTGTAGATTCAGTTTGGTATTCAAAATCAGTACGGATGATTTGACCTGTGTAGTGTACAGGTAAGTCGTATTGATGCTCTTGCTCAGATTGAATGCGGTACACATCAATAACCAATGGTTTTTCAAATTCAGGTAGATCAGCAAGTAGAATGCTACGTTGCATGTCCGTACCTTCATAGTAACCAGAAATACGACCAGACATACCTTGTAGCTTGTCGTTTTCAACGTTAAAGAAGTGTTTTGCACCAAACTTAGACTCAGCCAACGCTGTGTTGAAGTTATTTTGTGTTTTCTGATCAACGGTCACTGTGTTGTGCGCAACAGTTTGCTTACAGTAAGACTTGTTTTCAGGGATGTAACGACCGCCAAACTTAGGCTCAACGTTAACCCAACGGCCGTAACCGTAATCGTGAAGCACTTCAAGGCCACGGTTGAATACACTTAGGTGTAGACCGTCGTAGTGACCGTGATCCAGCGCTGAGTGATATTGGTGATCTGAGCCGTGCTGACCAAACCAAATAAGCGCCATTGTATCGTCATCTTGCTCATCACGATGACGCAAAATGCCTAGGCCGCCTTTGTCGCCTTTAGGGCCGTCAGTAATGTACAGGCTACCCCAGTTAAATGGCTTGATTTCGTCCGCCGCATCAACTGCATTCGACAGAGTCAAACCTGAAGTGTGTACCCAAACATTTTGTTGGTGGTTAGCCATTGCAAGTAGTGTTTCAGCTTGCTCATAACGATGGAAACAAACGCTGGTTGCCATAACCACACCTTCATCGTTGATAGAAATCGTTTTCGATGAATCGTTGCAGGCTGGCAATGAACCGTCAGGGAATGCTGTTTTAAATACCGCGTAAGAAGTGGTCTTAATAACAGAATCGTTAAACTCGTAGATACCGATTTCTGGTTGACGACGCTCAATCGCTTCCGCAAACAAGTAAATTGGACGTAGTGAGAAACGGTGGTAGTAAGGACCTTCCATGTAGTAGCCGTCTGGCGAGAACAATTGGTCAAGTTGCGCTAGGAAACCGCCGCTTACTTTGTCCATTTTCAGGCCGTACAACGCTTTATCTACTGACGCTTGGTCGTTGATTGCGTAACCACAAATACCCACTGCTGCTACCGCCCACAAACCGTGGTTGTGTACGATGTCGAAATCGTGACCGTAAGTCACCACGAACAAGTCAATCATTTGCTTGAACAAGTCGTTTTCGATAAGCGTTTTTTGCTCGTCAGATAGAGTATGGAAAACGCAAGAATACGCACAAGATGCGTACAGCATCCACATGTTTTCGTTCAGTGTTTGGTGGAAGATTTTACCCGGAGGGTTAGTATCTTTACTTACGTTGCTTTCCAGTGTTGGGTACACTTTTGCGTATGCGGTTAGCATCTCAACAATGTAATCACGGTACTTTTCTTCTTCAGTGATCAAGAACAAACGACCCGCAAGATCCATATGGATGTAGTTTTGCTTGTGACGGTTGTGCTCGTAGCCACCACCTTCACCGTGTCCAGGTACTTCAATACCCACTTGTGCCATGTAAGCATCAGTTTGCTTGATATCACGAGCCAACGCTTGACCTAGTAGGCTATCCTTACCAAGTTCTTTACGGAGTTCAACTGCTTCTTCAAAATTAAGCAGTAATGGTTGATAGCTCATTAATTAATCTCCTGAGATTGTGTTTTGACTTCCACTGAATAATATCCTGTCCAGTTGAAAGTGTGTTCATTAAATGTCATTTGGTTAACAGTAGCAGCGTCTGCGTCAGATTGATTCGAAACAAGCACAGTCACTACCGAGTTTTTGGTGGTGATTTCAATGGCTGAGCCAATTTCGTTGTGACCAATCACTTTAATATTCGACACTTGACCACGGGCATTCACCGATTGCTCAAACTCTTCATTAAAGTAACCGTGTGTCTCTACCACAGAGGCAAACAAAGTGGACTCGCCGCGACTGCGCAACATAAAGGCCGGCTCACTGCGCAAGTTGAAGCTAGGATCGTTAGCACCAGAGCGGGTAAAGATCACCTCTCCCGTACTGTTTGAACCATCGCTGTTTGAGCTAGTGCCAAGCCAAGTATGGTAGCTATTATCTTGCAACCAACTCACCAATGCGGTTTCGTTTGCTTCGCCCGCTGCTACTTTCCACAGGTGCTGATAACCATTATCTTCACCTAAGGTATTTAATTCTTTAAATGCTTCATACTCAAAGTTAGTACGGATAATTTGACCCGCATACTGATGAGAATAATCGTATTGATGTTCGCCCTCACCGACTAAACGGTAAAGATCTATTAATAACGGCGCTTCAAGCTCGTCTAGATTCAATAAAAAGACGCTACGTTGCATAGCAAAACCATCGTAATGGTTATTGGCAAATGCGCTCATCCCTTTGATATTTTTATCATTTACTTCAAAGAAATGCGGTAAGCCATGTACAGAATCAGCACGTTCAACATCAAAATAATTCTGACAGGTTTCATCAATCGTTACACTATTGTGTGCAACCGTTTGACGAGCATAAGATGGATTCTCTGGTAAATAACGGCCGCCAAACTTAGGCTCAACGTTCACCCAACGGGCAAAACCGTATTCACGCAACACTTCATGGCCGCGGTTAAACAAGGTAATGCCTAACGTATCAAAGTGACCGTGGCCCATACCGTGCATGCCGTAGTTCATCACCAATTGTGATACGTCACCGCTTTTATCTTGCATACGCACAAAACCTTGCGCGCCTTGCTCGCCTTCTGGACCTTCGTTAAGTTCCATACTTGGCCAGTACGGCAAACCAATCTCACGCTCAGCAGAGGCTTTTTCATAGGCGCGAGACACTTCAAGACCGCATGGATGCATCCATACGCTACCTTGGATCTTCGCCATTCCTAAAATATTGTCATCCAAAGCGTAGTGCGCACCATAAATGCTCACCGCAACTTTAACGCCAGCATCAGCAATGCTCATGCTTTGCGAAGCATCATTCATTGCTGGGAAAACGCCGTTCGGATATGCCGTCGCTAGCAATGCTTGTACCGTATTGCCCACCACGCCATTTTTATAATTGTAAATATCCACTTCTGGCATATGGCGATGAATAATCTCAGCCAATAATACTAGAGGACGAATGGTAAATCGTGAGTAATAAGGGCCTTCTAGGTAGTAGCCAGAGGGTGCAAATAGGTTTGACACTTGATCTAAAAACCCACTTTGCTGTTCACGATCTTTACCGTACACCGCCATTTCTAGATATTCTGGTCGGCCAATTGCCACCGCACAGGCACCCACTGCTGCCACAGCCCACACGCCGTGGTTATGAATGTGATCAAAACGGTGTGCGTATTTTTCAGTGCTCATCTCAATCATAGGGATAAAGATGCGTTCAATGATGCGCTGGCGTTGCGCTTCGGTCATCTCTGACGCAACACAAGAATAAGCGATACTGGTAAAGAGTAACCAGCCATGCTCATTTAAGATCTGGTGGAATAGACGACCGGTTGGGTTGGTGTTCTTCTGCACCTGAAAGCCCAACTCCAAGTATTTGTCTGCGTAATCTTCTAGCAGAGCAATTACAAAATCAGCGTAACGCTGCTCTTGAGTGACGAGGAAAAGACGACCCGCTAGGTTCATATAGGTGTAGTTGTCTTTATGGCGGTTATGTTCGTAACTCCCGCCATCACCATGCCCTGGTACATCTAGCGGCAAACTCATAAAAGTTTCAAGCGCGGTTACGTTTTCTGCAATCGCTTTACCCATTAAGGTAGGACGGCCTACTTCTTTACGAAGTTGCTCAATTTCTTTTGCGGTCAATAATATCGGTTGTGTCGTCATTGTGCTGTGATTCCTCAGCTAGCGAGAATTATTAAAAACACGATAAAGTAATAC
The DNA here is from genome assembly GCF_000496695.1 of Vibrio halioticoli NBRC 102217. GTDB lineage: Bacteria > Pseudomonadota > Gammaproteobacteria > Enterobacterales > Vibrionaceae > Vibrio > Vibrio halioticoli. Next base: position 4,731 of record NZ_BAUJ01000039.1, on the reverse strand, counting down.
AATATTAACTATAATCCTATGTGACGGTCAAAAAAGAATGAATGAGGTCACACAAACAATTGCTTCCTGAATTATTTTCTGCCTATTATTAAACAGACTTGTAGTCAAGCTAAAGTTTAACGTAACAAAAAGACCTACACTTGACCTAGGTCACACAACTATAAACTTATTGTATGACAATTGAAAATAATCCATTATTATATCCTTAGTTAAAGTTAATTTTTTAGTTTGTAAAAACTCAAACCTATAAAGGAACATATCATGAATCCATTTTTCATTTCTAAAGACCAACCTTGGGAAGACTTAGGCGAGGGTCTAAGCCGTCAAATCGTTGGTTACACTGACGAGCTAATGGGCGTTCGTGTACGTTTTGAAAAAGGCGCAATCGGCCATCCTCACGCGCATGAAATTCATGACCAAATTGGTTACGTGATTTCTGGTAGCTTTGAAGCTGAAATTGAAGGCCAAAAGAAAATCCTAGTTGCGGGTGATGCTTACATCGCTCCTAAGCACTTTGTACACGGTGCAGTTGCACTTGAAGAAGGCAGCGAGCTTTTAGACCTGTTTTCTCCAGCACGTGAAGATTTTCTTAAATAATCAATAAAGCACAATTAAGCTTAGGTAAGCATATGAAATCATTAAATATTGCGATCATTGGCGAGTGCATGATTGAGCTGCAACAGAAAGGTGACCTTCTTAAGCAAGCATTTGGTGGTGATACACTAAATACTGCATTGTACCTTTCTCGTCTGACTCACAAACATGGCATCAAAACTAGCTATGTGACCGCTTTGGGTCAAGACCCATTCAGCACAGACATGCTCGCTAAATGGCAAGCAGAAAACATCGACACAAGCCTAATCGCACGTCTTTCAGACAAGCAACCGGGCCTTTACTACATCGAAACAGACGATACTGGCGAGCGTAGCTTCCACTACTGGCGTAATGATGCAGCTGCAAAATTCATGTTTGACCAAACTGAATCTGCAACACTCATCGAAACACTAAGTGGCTATGACGCAATTTACTTAAGCGGTATCACGCTCGCTATCTTAACTGAGAGTGGTCGTAACGAATTGTTCAAATTCCTTGAAAAATTTGAAGGAAAAGTCTTCTTTGATAACAACTATCGTCCTAAACTATGGGCGAGCCAAGAAGAAGCACAAAAGTGGTACTTAAAAATGTTAAGTTTCACTGACACTGCCCTTCTGACTTTTGATGATGAGCAAGACCTTTACGGTGACGAACACGTTGAGCAATGCATTGAACGTACTACAGGTGCTGGCGTAAAAGAACTCGTAATCAAACGTGGCGGTAAAGAATGTCTTGTTGTTGAAGGCGAAAACGCTAACTACGTTTCTGCAAACCAAATCGACAACATCGTTGACACTACTGCAGCAGGCGATTCTTTCAGTGCAGGTTTCCTAGCTAAACGCCTATGTGGCGGTACTGCTCTTGAATCAGCAGCAAGCGGCCATGCAGTAGCAGGTACAGTAATTCAATACGCTGGCGCTATCATCCCAGCGGAAGCGATGCCTGAACTGTCTTTATAAAAGGTCCTGCTCACGCAGACTCACACATTATTTGATGAGAAATAACATGACAACTTTGAACGAAAAACTAGCAAGCCTTAAAGTGATCCCAGTAATTGCAATCAACAAAGTTGAAGATGCAATTCCACTAGGTCGCGCACTTGTTGAAAATGGCATGCCTTGTGCAGAAGTGACTCTACGTACTGAATGTGCAATCGAAGCGATCCGCGTTATGCGTAAAGAATTCCCAGACATGCTAATCGGTTCTGGTACTGTTCTTACTAACGAACAAGTAGATGCTTCTATCGATGCTGGTGTTGATTTCATCGTAAGCCCAGGCTTCAACCCTCGTACAGTTCAATACTGTATTGATAAAGGTGTTGCTATCGTACCTGGCGTAAACAACCCTAGCCTAGTTGAACAAGCAATGGAAATGGGTCTTCGTACTCTTAAATTCTTCCCTGCTGCACCATCAGGTGGCGTTTCAATGCTTAAAGCTCTAACTGCAGTTTACCCAGTAAACTTCATGCCTACTGGCGGTGTTAGCCTTGCAAACGTTGACGAGTACCTAAACATCCCTGCAGTACTTGCATGTGGTGGTACTTGGATGGTTCCAACTAAACTAATGGACGAAGGCAAGTGGGACGAACTAGGTGCTCTAGTTCGTGACGCAGTAGCTCACGTAAACTAATCCAGTTTTAAAACATATAACCCTTAAAGCGAGCCTTGTGCTCGCTTTTTTTATTTCTACGAACATCCACTGTTACCCCAGATAATACCAATCACACTAAGTAAGTGATCAGAACTAGCGTAGGAAAAAGTCTCGAGAAAAAGGCTGACCGCTTGTAATGAATGGTTTCTCTACAACCCGTTCTTAGACAATCCGTTCATAGACAATCCGTTCATCAACAATCAAAGATGATAATGCGGTTTTGGGTGTATTGACAAGCTAAGGTGAGCAATTAAGTCCAAGGTTGGATTAAGTTCCAACAAGATTAAAAATCTAGTCTAGGCTATTAAGCATTAAACTAATATTACACTAATACTAAAAGAATATATTTTGTAATACTAAATCAAATGCACAAGTGTCGCATAAATAACCACATATAGAATATTTTTCATTTTTTTGCAATGTAAGTGATTGATTTTAAAGGGAAAAACACCACATTTAAATTCGAGCGTTAAAATGTGATGTAGATCACATTAAGTGTATATTGTAGTACAAATAAGTAAGGAAAAACGCTAAGCTTGACCCCAGTTAATCTAAGACCTTAAGGCTGAAATAAATGACTATTGATACTTTTGTTGTGATCGCCTACTTCTTCTTCTTATTAGCCATTGGCTGGATGTTCAGAAAATTTACAACATCCACCAGTGACTACTTCAGGGGTGGCGGTAAGATGTTGTGGTGGATGGTTGGTGCAACTGCTTTTATGACGCAGTTTTCCGCATGGACATTCACAGGTGCTGCTGGACGTGCATTCTCCGACGGTTTCGTCGTAGTAATTCTCTTCCTAGCTAACGCATTTGGCTATTTCATGAACTACATCTATTTTGCACCGAAGTTCCGTCAACTTCGTGTAGTAACAGCTATCGAAGCAATTCGTCAGCGTTTCGGCAAAACTTCAGAGCAGTTCTTCACTTGGGCAGGCATGCCTGACAGCATGATTTCAGCCGGTGTTTGGTTGAACGGTCTTGCTATCTTCGTTGCTGCTGTATTCCATATCCCTATGGAAGCAACCATTATCGTTACTGGTTTAGTTCTAATGCTAATGGCAGTAACAGGTGGTTCTTGGGCGGTTGTTGCTTCTGATTTCATGCAAATGCTAGTAATCATGGCGGTAACAATTACTTGTGCTATCGCTGCATACTTTGCAGGTGGTGGTATTGGTAACATCGTTAGCAACTTCCAAGGCGACTTCATGCTGGGTAACAACCTTAACTACGTGAGCATCTTCATCCTTTGGATCGTGTTCATCTTTGTTAAGCAGTTCGGTGTAATGAACAACAGTATCAATGCGTACCGTTACCTTTGTGCTAAAGACAGTGACAATGCACGTAAAGCGGCAGGCCTAGCTTGTGTCCTTATGATCATTGGTCCACTAATTTGGTTCTTACCTCCTTGGTACATGGCCGCTTTCCAACCTGATTTTGCAGCACAATATGCAGATATGGGTAGCAAAGCTGGTGATGCTGCATACTTAGCATTCGTTGAAAACGTAATGCCTGCTGGTATGGTTGGTCTACTGATGTCTGCAATGTTTGCAGCAACAATGTCTTCTATGGACTCAGGCCTAAACCGTAATGCTGGTATCTTCATCATGAACTTCTACAGCCCTATTCTACGTCCACATGCGTCGCAGAAAGAGCTAGTAGCAGTAAGTAAAGCAACCACTGTTATTCTTGGTTTGATCATCATCGCGATTGGTCTATTCATCAACTCATTGAAACACCTAAGCTTGTTCGACATTGTATTGAACATCGGTGCGTTAATTGGTTTCCCAATGCTTATCCCTATCCTACTAGGTATGTGGATTCGCAAGACTCCAGACTGGGCTGCATGGACGACTCTAATTGTCGGTGGTATTGTTTCTTACATCTTCGGTATCGCGCTTACAGCGCACGATGTAGAACACATCTTTGGCTTGAATCAAGCACTGACTGCGCGTGAGTGGGCTGACCTTAAAGTGGGTCTAAGCTTAGCAGCACACGTAATCTTTACCGGTGGCTTCTTCTTGCTAACAACACTTGCGTACAAAGGTCTTACACCTGAACGTGAAAAAGAAGTTGATCAACTATTCACTAACTGGAACACACCTGTTGTTTCAGAAGGCGAAGCTCAACAAGACCTTGATACTAAACAACGTTCAATGCTTGGTAACCTAATCTGCGTAGCTGGTTTCGGTGTACTAGCAATGGCACTTATTCCGAACGAACCAACAGGACGTCTATTGTTCCTAGTTTGTGGTTCAATCGTACTGTGTGTTGGTATCCTACTTGTTAACGCTTCTAGAAAAGGCGCACGTCAAGTTGCTTAATCGCTAATCCTGATTAAGTCTCAATACTAAAACCCTAGTTAATAGATTAACTAGGGTTTTTTGTTTCTACCCTATCCCTTTTCCTATCCCCTCGATTTTTGATTCTATTTACTACTTATGTATCAAACTTGAACTGAGGTTCGGCTTATACCAATCACACT
>NZ_BAUJ01000040.1 GCF_000496695.1 Vibrio halioticoli NBRC 102217 | reverse complement strand
CGAAGGCATGGACATCACGCCGCCATCGGTTGCTTTAACCGATAACAACGGCGAAGAAGTGATCAACGGTGAAACTGAAACTGCAACTATCAGCGGATACTTAGGTGAAGGTGGTAAAGCGCTAGAGTCACTCATTATAACGGACAGTAGTAACAATCAAATCGTTATCCAAGCTTCCCAGATATCATTAAATGATATGGGGTATTACACTGTGACCAATATTGACGTCGCTGGTTTAGATGAAGGTGTATTAACCGTTACAGCAAACAGTATCGATATTGATGGAAACAAAGCAACAACCACAGACACGGCCTTGATGACTATCAATGATGCCCCGACAGCGAGCAGCGGGTCAGTGAGTTGTCTGGAAGATAGTGCTGTTATATTTCAATGGGCTGATTTCGGAGCAAATGATGCGGACACTTCGCAAGACAGCCTGTCAGTTGTGGTTAAATCATTGCCTCTCGATGGCGTGCTTCAAATTTACATCGAAGGAGAATGGTCTGATGTCAGCGTTGGCGATTCGATATTAAGTACCAAGATTGTTGCAGGAGAATTTAGATTTGTTCCGGATGAGAATGAATCGGGCGATGACGATTTTGATGTGTCTGGCCTTGGCAATCTCAAATCAGATTACGCGTCGTTTTTATTTTCTGTCAGTGATGGCGATAAAGAAAGCAGCACAGAGAGTTTATCGATTGATATTGCCGCTGTAGCGGATATGCCGAATCTGTTAGTGGCGAACGACAAAACTGAAGCGTCTATTGATTTTCAGGATACAGATCTAGGAAGACGCAATTGGAGTTCAAATATCGATATAAGTGATGTGTTTGGTGAAAATACATTAGGGACTTGGTATGCCAACGACGACAACAAAGTTGAAATCGGTAAAGAGTCCGTTTACCGCAAAGGGGCGAGCAAAACTAATTTGGTAATGGAGATCGAAGGAGATAGAGGTGATAACTCTATATTTACCGATATTCAGGTCACAGAAGGGCGTTATTACAGTTTCACCTTTGATGTTGCTGCGCGTCGTTGGGCTAACGGTGACAGCGATTTAGATGTCATTTGGGTAAAACTGGATGAACAAGGCCAACCAGTTATGGAGCAAGCCGTAACCTTGTATGAATTTAGGCCAACAGATAACAGTTGGGAAAGAGATATTCAGCTCTCATTACCCTCCGATAGTGAAGGTAGTTACCGCCTATTACTTCAATCGACAGACTCTAATAGCTATGGTGCATTGATTGATAACCTTATTTTAGAATCGAGTGATGCCTTTGGTGAGGTAGATACTTTCGTTGAACTATGGGATATCAGCGCAAGCTTAAACGATACTGATGGTAGTGAATCACTCACTGTTGAATTAAGCGGTCTGGTAGAAGGGACGCTAATAAAAGATGATTTAGGTAACTCTTATCTTGTTGGTAGTGACGGTAAGGCCGATGTATCGGGTTTTGAACTATCGAGTTTAAAAGCAAACGTACCTGAAGCGGGACATTATTCAGTTGAGGTGACCGCAACCGCAACTGAAAATAGCAACGGTGATAGCGCGAGCAAGTCCATCGTTTTACCATTGGTTATTTATTCTGAGCCCGTTTTAGACCCAGAAGACGGTGACGATGGTGACAATGACAATGATAATAACGGAGCATGGGGATTAACCCCAAAAAATGGCTTGTCTGTGACCGAAGGACAAATCAGTGGCCCAATAGCAATTAAACTTCTGGAAGGGGGAACAGTAAGGCTTGCCTCTGGCGCATCACTTACATTTACGTTTGCCTTGATTGGGTTTAGTGAAGGGCTAACAGCGCAAGATTTTGAGTTAAACCTTAGTACTTCAGCTGATTACACCTACAACTCTTTGGTAAATAGTGATGGCGAGATAGAAGTCACCGTACAAAATGTATCTGGCTCTGAAATCGTGGTGGGCCGCGGAAATTCTGATGACGGCTTACTTTCTATTGAAGTAGCCGCAAGCGCAGATAGTCAGATTGAAGATGAAGAGACGTTTACTTTGCATCTTGTTGAGGCAAGTATTGGCTCGCCGAAAGAGTCACAAGATGAAATTGATGTGACCATTATTGATGGCCCAGTGATTGCACAAAATAGAGTGTTTACTGATTCTGTTAATGAAATCATGGCAGGCTTAGGTGATGATATTTTGCAAGGCACATCAGAGCAAGACAACTTCATTTGGAAAAGTGAGATACTCGATAATAGTACCGACCTAATCCAAGATTTTTCGGTCGGTGAAGACGGTATTGTGCTCAATGGTATTTTAGAGCCAACTCAAAGCGACAGTATTGATGAACTACTCAATAAAATTGAGGTTAATGTGGTAGGAGATGATGTCACTTTAGGTATAGATCATGAAGGTGGCACACAAACTATCGTCATTCAGGATGCAAGAGAGCAGCTTGGAGATTCAATTGCCAATAATGGCAGTTTTGATGCGTCAGAGATCTTAAATCAGCTGATTGTAAAAGCGAATGACATGTAATGATTGAAAATAAAGGCCTGCACTTTTTATCAGGAGCAGGCCTTTAATTTTATGCGTTAAACGACTTTTGCCGCGAAACCTTTCAGGTATAAACCTTCCGGGTAAGCCGTATCAAACAAGTGATCGCTTGCTTGAGTAAAGGATTCCACAAATTTCACTTCACGACCGGCATCTAGCGCAGCATCGGCAATAATTTTTTGGAATAAACCTGACTCCATTAGCCCTGAGCAAGAATAAGTCAGCAAAGTGCCACCAGGTTTGAGTATTTGGATAGCCAGCATATTGAGATCTTTATAACCACGAGCGCCACTGGTTAGGTTGCTCTTCGAGCTAACCATTTTCGGTGGGTCCATGATAACTACGTCAAACTGAGTACCTTGGTCACGATATTCACGCAGTATTTTAAATACATCTGCATTCAGAAATACCGCTTTTTTGATGTTAAAGCCATTGAGCTCTGCATTTTGTTTTGCGATATCAAGTGCCGGTTGTGATACGTCCACATTGATAACACGCTCAGCGCCTGCTTTAAGCGCGTATAGACCAAACCCGCCAGTGTACGAGAAGCAGTTTAAAACTTGCTTACCTTTAACGTATTTCATTGAGTGTTGACGGCTGTCACGTTGATCAAGATAAAAGCCTGTCTTATGACCTGTTTTAATATCAACTTGAATTTTAACGCCATTTTCTTCAATCACGATAGGTTCGTTAGGCTCAGTGCCATGCAATAGCCCGGTAGTTTCTTCTAAGCCTTCTTTTTTACGCACGGCAACATCGGAGCGCTCGTAAATAGAGCACTCAGGGAAGCAGTGTTTGAGCGCTTCAACAATGTGTTGTTTTTGTTTTTCTGCGCCCGCGCTTAAAAGCTGACAAACCAAGTAATCTTGATATTTATCTATGGTTACGCCGGGCATTGAGTCTGACTCAGCGGCAATCAAGCGGTAGCCAGTCAGCGCACCTTGGGCGATGCATTCTTCTCTTAGCATTTGCGCTTGTTGAATGCGCTCAATAAAGAATGCCGTGTCGATCTCTTTTTTGGTAAAGCTCCAAATGCGAGCGCGGATTTGCGAGTTAGGAGAGTAGGCGGCTTTTGCTAACCATTGACCATTGTGTGCAAACACATCTACCGTATCACCCAGTTGTGGATCGCCGGTAACCGTTTCAATACCTCTAGAAAAAATCCAAGGGTGACGACGACGGACAGATTTGTCTCGGCCTTTCGCTAGTTTGATAGATGCGCTCATAAAAATGTAAGTCTCAAAGAAAATTTTGTGACATTGTCGTGTAACAACTCAGTAAAAGCAAATTAGAAACGATTATACTTGTCATCATTGCAAATAAGTTTGTTTTACCTGTCTATTTCACCAGTCTGTTTAACAGAAGCAAGGAGCAGTTATGTCATCAGTTTGCCGAAAATTTCTAGTCTCAGGCACAGTGCAAATGGTTGGTTTTCGTTATCACACCGCCCATCAAGGTTTAAAGCTTGGTTTAACGGGATATGCGAAGAATTTAAATGATGGCAGTGTGGAAGTGTTCGCGTGCGGCGCAAAGGAGCAAGTCGAGCAGTTGGCACAGTGGTTAAAAGTAGGGCCAAGAACGGCCTCAGTGGAAAGTTGCATCGCATCTGAGGCAGAATTTAAGCATTACGCAGGCTTTGATATTTTATAGGTGCTCAATACAAAGTACCTATAAAACAAAATCACGGCCAAGCACTCTTACAAACATTTTGCAGGTTTAGGTAAACCCGCCAGTTTAGTTGCTTGCTTCGCTGGGCCTTGTTTAAACAGTTTGAAAAGGTATTTACTGTTGCCTTTTTCTGGGCCGTGCGCCTTTTCGATGGCTTTGACGAGCATGCGCACCGCAGGCGAGGTATTAAATTCTAAGTAGAAGTCTCGCACAAAGTGTACAACCTCTAGATGCGCAGGGGTAAGCTCAATGCCTTCTTGCTCTGCTAAAATCGCAATCATGCCTTCTTCCCAATCTTTAAAATTAAGTAGATAGCCTTGAGCGTCTGTTTCTATGTTTTTGCCGTTGAATTCAAACATAGCCTGTTCCTAAGTGATACATCATTGCTTGAATTATCATTAAAAAACAAAAAGCCCGCAACTAGTGCGGGCTTAATAAGGTAAAGATTAATCAATATTAATCGTTATTCATGATACCTAGGATACTAAGTAGGCTGATGAATAGGTTGTAGATTGAAACGTATAGGGTGATTGTAGCTGAGATGTAGTTAGTCTCACCACCGCGAACGATTTGCTGTGTTGTTAGCAAGATTGCACCGGTTGAGAACAGTACAAACATACCGCTCATTGCTAGGTGAATCATTGGCATTTGTAGGAAGATGTTCGCGACCATACCGATTAGAAGAACCACAAAACCAGCCATTAATAGGCCACCTAGGAAAGATAGGTCACGTTTGGTAGTTAGTGCGTAAGCTGATGCGCTCATAAAGGCCAGTGCTGTGCCGCCAAGTGCGGTCACAATGGTGTCACCCATACCTGCACCAATGTACATGTTTAGGATTGGACCTGTGGTATAGCCTAAGAAGCCAGTGAATAGGAAAGTAAAAACTAAGCCCATGCTGTTGTTACGGTTCTTCTCAGTTAAGAACAGTAAGCCATAGAAACCAACAAGCATGATGATTAGGCCAGGACGGGGTAGGTTCATAGCCATAGAAACGCCCGCTACTACAGCAGACCAAAGCAATGTTAGTGATAACAAGAAATAGGTGTTACGCAAAACCTTGTTGGTTTGCAACACACTTTCTTGGGTGCGAGTGCGTGATACCAATGGACTGTTCATAGTGTTCCTCAAAAGACCTTTAAATAATTAGTATATATATGTGGCGAAAAGTTCAATTTTTCAAGTACAGCGTTCGCCTACGCCACCTGATAGTAAGCAAATTGTGTGTCTGAGTGAACCGCAAAATGTAACTAACGGTAAACAGCACGTTCATTCCATGTAAAAAAGGGTAGCAGTGCTACCCTTTATTTTACGTCAAATATTGGGTTAATGGTGCAATATTTGCGATAAGAAGTTCTGAGTGCGATCTGACTGCGGGTTTTCAAAGAAATCGATTGGATTATTTTCTTCAATGATTTCACCCGCATCCATAAAGATCACTCTATCGGCAACCTCTTTGGCAAAGCCCATTTCATGGGTCACACACAGCATAGTCATCCCTTCATCGGCCAGCTCAACCATTACATCCAGCACTTCACGTACCATTTCAGGGTCGAGCGCCGAGGTCGGCTCATCAAACAGCATCACTTGAGGGTTCATACACAAAGAGCGTGCAATCGCCACACGTTGCTGTTGTCCACCGGACAATTGGCCTGGGTATTTATCCGCTTGATCTGGGATCTTAACGCGCTCTAAATATTTCATCGCTACAGCATCAGCTTCTTCTTTAGGCATTTTTTTCACCCAAATAGGCGCAAGAGTGCAGTTTTCTAGCACGGTTAGGTGCGGGAATAAGTTGAAGTGCTGAAAACACATACCCACTTCTCGGCGAACGGCTTCGATGTTTTTAAGATCTTCAGTCAGCTCTGTGCCAGAGACAAAAATATGGCCTTTTTGATGCTCTTCCAAACGGTTAATACAACGAATCATCGTCGATTTACCTGAGCCAGAAGGGCCACAAATTACGATCTTTTCGCCTTTTTTAACACTTAGGTTGATGTTTTTTAGCACGTGAAACTCACCGTACCACTTGTTCATGTCCTCTAATTGGATCATGTAATCTTGTTGTTGCGTCATAATACGTCCTTGATAATTATCGTTTGTGACCGGTGTGAAGTTTGTTCTCTAGCCATATCGAATACCTCGACATGCCAAAACAAAATACCCAGAACACTAACGCGACAAATACATAACTTTCGATAGAAAAACCTAGCCATTCAGGGTCAGTATTCGCTGATTGACCAATACCCAGTACATCAAACATACCGATAATGAGTACTAAACTGGTGTCTTTAAATAAACCAATAAAAGTATTCACAATCGATGGAATGGTGATTTTAAGCGCTTGTGGAAGAATGATTAAACGCATTTTCTTCCAATATGAGAGCCCTAACGCGTCTGCGGCTTCATATTGCCCGCTTGGGATTGCTTGCAAGCCGCCGCGAACCACTTCTGCCATGTAAGCGGCGCTAAATAGCACCACACCCACCAGCGCGCGAATGAGCTTATCGGTTTGCATACCTTCTGAAAGAAACAGCGGCAGCATAACTGAAGCCATGAAGAGTACGGTAATCAATGGAACACCACGCCACACTTCGATGTATACCGTACACATACTGCGTATGATAGGCATTTCTGAGCGGCGACCTAGGGCTAACATTACCCCGATAGGCAGCGAAACCACGATACCGACTAACGCGATAATTAATGTGACTAACAAGCCACCCCATTTATGCGTTTCGACGACTTCTAAGCCAAATACACCACCATACAGCAAAGCGGCAATCATAAACGGGTAGATATTGACAAAAAATAGCCAAATCCATGTGCGCTTCGGGGTCTTTTCATACATTAACGCGGCAATGAAAATCGCCAATGTGGCGTAAAATAGGCGCGGGCGCCACAATTCAGCTTCTGGGTAAAACCCATACATGAATTGTTCCCAGCGAACACTAATAAACACCCAACATGCACCTGCACTAGTACAATCATCGCGGGTTGTACCAATCCAATCGGCATTAATAAACGCCCAACTTATTGTCTGACTGATTAGAAGAAACGCAAGGTAGCCCAAAATAATAGAAACAATCGAATTTATTGGCGTACTAAACAGATTTTTCTTCATCCACCCAACGACACCAACAGAATTTGACGGTGGTGGCAGATCTGGCTGAAACTGATGTGTACTCATATTATCTCTCCACCAATGCAACTTTCTTGTTGTAGATATTCATCACAAGAGAAGTGAGCAAACTCAAGGTGAGGTAAACCCCCATCGTCATTGCAATAATCTCTATCGCTTGTCCAGTTTGGTTTAACGTAGTTCCGGCAAATACCGATACTAAATCAGGATAACCAATGGCCATTGCGAGCGAGGAGTTTTTGGTCAAGTTCAAATATTGACTGGTTAACGGCGGAATAATGATGCGCAGTGCTTGAGGAATGACCACTAAGCGCAAGGTGCGACTGCGAGGTAAACCTAATGACATTGCCGCTTCTGTTTGCCCATGACTAACAGCGTTAATACCTGAGCGTACAATCTCCGCAATAAATGAGGCGGTATAAATACTCAGCGCCAACGTTAATGCGGCTAGTTCAGGGATAATGCTAATACCACCACTGAAGTTAAACCCTTTTAATTCCGGGAACTCTGCTGTGATAGGCATACCTGTCATAAAGTAGGTAATAGCGGATAGACCAACGATTAGAGCAAGGGAGATACGACCAACAGGTGTTTGTTGTCCGGTGAGTTTCTGTTTGTTTTTTGCCCAAATAGCAATCACAACTGAGGCTATAACGGCCAAGGCAAAGGCTGCGACAACCAATGAGCTGCCTTCATTAAACACGGGCGCTGGGAAAAATAGGCCGCGTACGTTTAAAAAGACGGCTTCGCCCAAGCTTAAACTTTGACGTGGAGAAGGCAGTGCCTGCAATACTGCAAAATACCAGAAGAAAATTTGCAGTAATAATGGGATATTACGGAACACTTCGATGTAAATTGCGGCTAGGCGACTGACTAACCAGTTGCTAGACAAGCGGGCGATACCCATGATGAAACCAAGAATGGTTGCAAATAGAATACCTAGGACAGACACCAATGCTGTGTTTAAAAGTCCGACGATGAAGGTGCGCCCGTAACTGAAGGTTTCATCATATTCGACAAGATGAAGACCAATACCAAATCCGGCTTCTTTGGAGAGAAAGTCGAATCCGGTTGCAATGCCACGTGCATCGAGGTTGCTCAAAGCATTGTTGACAATAGTATAGAAAAACCAAACTAGACCTAATACTGCGATAACCTGAAAGGCAATAGCACGAAAGGTCGGGTTATATAGAAGATTTGAGCTCTTTTTTCCTGAACTGGGTTCAGCTGGAGTTATTTTTGGTGGGGTCATACAACTAACCTTTAATTAAATCCATTTAAACAAAAGGGCGGCGAGGCCACCCTTAGGTTACAAAGACAGGATTAGCGCATTGGAGGCGCGTACATAAAGCCACCTGCATTCCATAGTGCATTTACACCACGAGTAATTTGTAGAGGTGAACCTGTACCCACAGTGCGCTCAAAACTCTCACCGTAGTTACCCACTTGTTTAATCACTTGGTAGCCCCAGTCGTCTTTAAGACCTAATGCAGTACCTTTTGGTCCATCAACACCTAGAATACGTTTTACGTTTGGATCTGATGATTTCAACATTTCATCGGCATTTTTCGAAGTGATGCCATATTCTTCGGCATTGATCATCGCATTTAGCGTCCACTTCGCCACGTTAAACCACTTGTCGTCACCTTGACGAACCACAGGGCCTAGAGGTTCTTTGGAGATAATTTCTGGTAATACGATTGCTGAAGAAGGGTCTTTAAGATTTAGGCGCAGTGCGTAAAGTCCAGATTGGTCCGTGGTAAGAACGTCACAGCGACCAGCGTCGAAACCTGCCGATGTTTGTGCGGCTGTATCAAATACCACTGGTTTGTATTTCATGCCACTAGCGCGGAAGTAATCGGCAAGGTTTAGCTCGGTTGTTGTACCTGATTGAACACAAACAGCGGCACCATCAAGCTCTTTCGCACTCATTACACCAAGGTCTTTTTTCACCATAAAGCCTTGTCCATCGTAGTAGTTTACGCCGACGAAGTTCAGACCCAGTGCGGTATCACGATGTTGAGTCCACGTAGTGTTACGAGACAGCACATCAATTTCACCAGATTGTAGGGCAGTGAAACGCTCTTTTGCGGTTAGAGGAACGTATTTCACTTTTGTTTTGTCACCAAGCACTGCAGCTGCCAATGCTTGACAATATTCAACATCAATCCCTTCCCATTGTCCCTTCGAGTTAGGGTTAGAAAAGCCTGGTAGGCCAGTACTCACGCCACAGGTGAGTGAGCCAGATGCTAAAACTTTGTCTAGCGTGCTATCGGCTGCTGAGGCTGAAGTGGCCATTACAGCAGTTGAAGCAGCTACTACGGAAGCTAGAATTGTGAGTTTATTCGCCATCTATTTGTTTCCTTTCTGTATAGTCCATGGGTGGTGATACATGATTCATCGTAGTTTGCACCTTTACATTGAATGTAAAATCGATTGTATGAATCACCAAATTGGGGCATATTTTCCTTGTCCTAATACAAAGTAGTTTAGGTTTCTAAGTATCTCAATTAATTGCAAATTATGAGTTACACCTAATTAACTACTCTAGAATGACTAAATGTTGCCAGTTTGTAAATAGTGCAACATTGCTTAACTTTGGTTAATCAGTTGGATTACATGTGAAATTCAAATAAACTAGTTGTTATTACTGTTTAATCTTCAATGCCTAGCTCGATAAGCTGACATTTAATGAATATCAGAGTAATCGCCTAATAAGAAAATTTCACGGGTAATGTATTGCACCAATTTAGTGAATTAGCTACGGATGATTGTTGTTAACAAAAAGGAAGAAAATGCGTTATTTCCCTCTATATTATGATTTGCTTCATAAGCCTGTACTTGTGGTTGGTGGTGGGGAAGTCGCCAGTCGAAAAATTGAAAGTCTGTTGAAGGCTGGAGCGTATGTCTCTGTGGTTTCCCCAAGGTTAGACCCGTTTTTATCATCATTGGCACAAGATAAGAAAATCAGTTGGATCAAAGGCTTTTATCAAGAACATTTAATCGATGAGTTTGTGCAAATTTGGGCGACCACAGATAACCCTGAACTTAATCATCGTGTACATCGTGACGCCAAATTAGCCGGTATTATGGTTAATGTTGTAGATGACACTGAGCATTGCGATTTTATTACCCCTTCAATGATCACTCGCGGACGAATACAAGTTGCCTTCTCTAGTGGCGGTGGATCTCCGGTTCTTATTCGTAACTTAAGACGCACCTTTGAAGCTGTACTGCCACAAAACCTGGGTTTATTGGCTGATTTCGCCACCAGTAAACGCAACGATATCAAATCCAAATTATCTGATGTCACTCAAAGACGTTTGTTTTGGGAATGCTTTTTTGAAGATAAAAGGGTGAAGGCGGCAACCTCGACTCATTCACTGCAGTCATGTTATGAACAAATGCTCGACGAGGATAATTTTGAACCTGCTTATTCGGTCACTTGGATTGAAACAGGCAAAGACTTTGAAATGCTAACCTTAAAAGCACTGCGCCTAATGCAGGCATCAGAAATGGTCTTGTATCATCAATCTATAGATACTGTATATATAGACAGTTGTCGTCGTGATGCGCAGCGTGAGAGTTGGAAAGAGGTGTCGGAGCTCAAAGTCTTGTTAGAAAAAGAGCAAAAAAATAACAGTGCGGTAGTGGTGTTATTGCCGTCTATGAGCAAAGCTTTACAGTCCGAATTATCATTGTGCTGCGGGACTGTTGACGTTCTCTCTTATGCACGTCAGCCGTTAGAACAAAAGTAAGTTTATTGTTGCACTGTTAACTATAAAAATAATCAATCGAGGAAAATATGTCATCGTTTAAAACTCGTTGTCCATCGTGTCATGGTTTAAACCGCGTTCCAACAGAGCGAGTCTCTGAGAGCCCAAAGTGCGGAAAATGCCAAACCCAACTGCTTGACGGGGCACCGATTGAAGGCACCAGTGATAATTTTGCCACGCTGATCAATAGTAAAGTGCCCGTTGTAGTGGATTTCTGGGCACCGTGGTGCAATCCATGTGTCGGCTTTGCGCCTGTGTTCTCTGCGGTTGCATCTGAGCGTGCAGGGCAATTGCGCTTTGTTAAAATTGATACTGAATCTCAGCAAGCATTGGGCGCACAATATGGGATTCGCAGTATTCCTACGGTCATGGTGTTTAAAGAAGGCAAGGTGCTGGATTCAGTTAACGGCGCTTTACCGAAATCTCAATTTGAGCAGTGGTTGAATCAAGCTATCAATAATTGAATAAACAATAATTGAATAAAAACGTCGTAACAGATACAAAAAATAGCAGGCATAAAAAACGAGGGATTAATTGCCCTCGTTTTTCTTTTAAAGCGCAGTAAATTTTAGAGCTAGTCTCTAAAGTTTTCGTATTGGAAAGGTTGTCCCAAATCTGAGCTTTTAATTAATGCGATAGCCGATTGTAAATCATCACGCTTTTTACCCGTGATACGCACTTTTTCGCCTTGAATACTGGCTTGTACTTTCAACTTAGCATCTTTGATGGTTTTCACTAATTTCTTAGCCATCTCTTTATCAATACCTTGTTTAAAGAGAACCGTTTGATACCAGTTTTTACCTGATGCATCAGGTTTTTGCGCATCCATAGTGTTCACGTCAACACTGCGTTTAGTCAAATTACCGCGTAAAATGTCACGCATTTGTTTTAATTGAAAGTCTGCTTCAGCGCTAAGTTTTACGGTTTCGTCTTTAAATTCAAAACTGGCTTTAACACCTCTAAAATCAAAACGGGTAGCGATTTCACGGTTTGCGTTTTCTACCGCATGGCGAATGTCGACTGTTTCGACTTCGGAAACAATGTCAAATGAAGGCATCTAATTCTCCTTAAAGTTGTGTTTTAACAGCGTCTGCTAGAATATCAAGCATTTCAATTGTGTGCTCCCAACCCAAACAAGGGTCGGTAATAGATTTGCCGTATTGCAATGCGTTTAGGTCGTCCATTGGTTGATTGCCTTCTTCGATGAAGCTCTCAGCCATGATACCTGCCACATATTGACTGCCAGATTTAATTTGCGAGGCAATCTCTTTGGCAACGTCTAATTGTTTACGGTGCTGTTTTTGGCAGTTAGCGTGGCTAAAGTCAACGATTAGACGTTGCGGTAAGCCCACTTCGCCGAGTGCATGACACGCTTTTTCTATTGACGCCTGATCAAAGTTAGGGCCAGTGTCACCGCCACGTAGGATAATGTGTCCGTGTGGGTTGCCCGATGTGCGGTACACCGTCATACGGCCATTTTTATCTGGCGAATAGAAGTAATGTGATGCTTTTGAAGCACGCACGGCGTCAATGGCAATTTTTACACTACCGTTAGTGCCGTTTTTAAAGCCTACCGGGCATGATAGAGCCGACGCCATTTCTCGGTGAATTTGTGATTCAGTAGTACGAGCGCCAATAGCGCCCCACGAGATAAGATCGGTAATGTATTGGCCTGTTACCATATCCAAAAATTCAGTGGCGGTAGGTAGGCCAAGATTATTAATATCAACCAACAGTTGACGCGCTTTATGCAAGCCAGCTTCAAGGGCATATGAGCCATCCAAATTTGGATCAGTAATTAAACCTTTCCAACCTATGATGGTACGCGGCTTTTCAAAGTAGGTACGCATCACAATAAACAGCTGATCTTTATACTGGTCTTGCAGCGCGGCAAGTCTACGAGCGTAATCAAGCGCAGCTTCAGTATCATGAATTGAACATGGTCCAACAATAACCAGACATCGTTTGTCTTCACCATCTAAAATACGTTCAATTTGCTGACGGGATTCTCTAATTGAAACAGCAAGCTCTGGTGTCAGAGGGTGTAGGTTAGATAATTCTGCAGGCGTTGGCATTGGCCCAAGAGGTTGGGTGCGCAATTCATCGGTTTTGAATGACATAGTTTTAAATCTTCTTCTTTCGAAATTGTGCTAAAGATAGCGGAATTATGAGCTGGAATAAACTTCAACCTTTAAAATCAATAAAATTAGCCTGCATTAATAAATAACTGCTCATTATTTACCCTTAAAACAGGGCTATTTACGTTTTTGTGCACTCGTTAAGCGAATAGAGCATGAATCGATCATTTTCTTGGCAGATTTTATCAATTGGCTATTTGAAACATTAAACGGTGGTGGTATTTTGATTCTAATAACAACTAGAGTCTAGGTAGGACGCAAATGCCAAATTCGGAATTACTTTTGGGCAACTCGCTGCAACAACGCAATGAAGGTGCTGAGCACGTATTACTGTCAATCGGTGATGTCATTCAAGAACGAATGTTTTTTCACCCGGCACTGATTGGTAGTGACTTAACGTTAAGTGATGCTGACCAAATGGCACTGGATGCTGTAGTTAATGGACAAGATCTGACAGAGTTTTATCAAGAAGTGCTGAATGAAACGGCGACTGAACTTGAATTAGCTCAATACAAACGTGTTCGCGTACAACTGAGTAACTGTGACAGCAGTTCTTTTTCGGCACTTATCGCAGGCAGTTTGGAAGAGTGTGAAACTAACCCTATGTTAGGAGCACGTGGCGTTTCTCGTTACGCATCGGATTTTTACAAGCCAAGTTTTGCTTTGGAATGTCAGTTTATTAAAGCGCTGCGTGAGAAAGAGATTAACGTAGAAGTGGTTGTGCCATTTGTGCGCAGTCTAAGTGATGCGGCTAAGGTTATCGACCGATTAGCAGAGCAAGGTCTTCCTCGTGGACTCAATGGCTTAAAAGTGCTGTTTGGCGCTGATACACCATCGGCGGTACTTCTTTCTGAACGTTTACTGAAATACTTTGATGGTGTGTGTGTGGATTTAGCTTCATTGACACAACTGACTTTAGGCATTGATCGTAACAACGAAGCAGTTTCTACTGGCTACAATGTGCAAAATGAAGCTGTATTGGAGCTGTTAGGTCAAGTATTAACTCAAGCTAATACAGCACGTAAATCTTCAATTGTACTGACTGAAGCGCTTGCAGAAGATATTAAGCTACAAGACTTTTTACTTGAATTCCCGCAATGTGACATTATCAACGTCGACTAATCACTTAAAACAGTACATGTGTAGCATGGGCCGATGATTTGTGTGAGTAAATCATTGGCCATATTCTTAACTGTGTTCTAATCAATAAAGTCCAGAAAAGGCTTTGTATTGTGTAACTAAGGCAATACAATCGTCGCGATATCGACTAATACGAGTAAAAAAATGATAAAAATTGGCCAACTTAACGCACTTACAATTACCCAAATCACTGATTTTGGCGTTTTTCTAGACGCATTTGATTATGGGAGTGTACTACTTCCTAAAAAACAACTCAGTGACGAGCCTGAAGTTGGTCAATCTATTAACGTGTTCCTGTACTTTGATTCAGATAACGCATTGTGCGCTACCCGCGAAAAACCAATTGCACAAGTGGGCGAGTGGGGTTTGATGGAAATCACCAGTATCAACAGCACTGGCGCATTCGTAAACTGGGGCATTGAGAAAAAAGATCTACTGATCCCTTACAGCGAACAGCGTGCCCGCTTCAATGAAGGTCAAACTATCTTAGTGTACGTTTATACCGATAATGCAAGTGGCCGTATCGTAGGCACCACTAAATTCAACAAGTGGTTAGATAAAACGCCGCAACATTATAAATCAAATCAACAAGTTGAACTGCTTATCGCTGAACGTAGTGATTTAGGCTACAAAGCGATTATTAACGGTGAGCATTGGGGCATGATCTTTAGCTCTGACGTGATTGGTAAACTGTTTATCGGTAAACGCCTAAAAGGTTACATCAAACAAGTACGTGAAGACGGCAAAATTGATTTATCGCTACAAAAAATTGGCGTGGCTAAGATGGATGATCTTAGTGAGAAAATTTTAGACTTGCTGGATAAGAAAGACGGTTTCTTGCCACTAAATGATAAGTCGACACCTGACGCTATCTTTAAAGTGTTTCGCACCAGTAAAGGTACGTTTAAGAAAACTATTGGTGGTCTGTACAAAGCAGGGCATATCACTATTGAAGCTGACGGTATTCACCGCGTTAAATAAGCGCATAGAATTAAATTGAAAGCAAAAAAATAGCCTAGGTTATCCTCACCTAGGCTTAGGGGAATGGCTCTGCTTTAGAGCCTGCGCTAATCGCACTATTGCACTAAGTTTAGTACACCGAGCGCGTCTTGCCATAACGCAAAGTCGCTCTCGGCACTAATTGATAGCATCTACCTGAATTAGAAAAGATTATTATCTCTTACCATTTCTCGTGGCAATCCATTTTTAACTCTATTGCCCACCCATTTGCCTAAACCTATTGTGACATTGTCATAACGCACTAAGATTTCGCCCTTGCCAGCACTTTGTAATGGACGAATGTCTCGACCCATATACCATTCACGTGCTTCTTCTAAGGTTAAATCGATAGCGTTTGTCTCGTTATGCTCACTCATGGCGACTACGCCTTGATGTTGCCAGCGATAGCCTTTCTTATGAGCTTCGGCAAGTTTAATGCCTATACGTTGAAAACGCATTTGACCTAATAAGGGTTCAATTAATTTTGGGAATAGCCATACTTCGTTGTCACGTTGCCAAAGTGAAAAACTACTTGGGATAGTAATGCCTAGTGTAGTGGATAACGATTTGGTTACGGCGTCACATTCTTTTGCTGATAACAATTGGAAAGGAAACTTACCTAAACGTTTTTTAACGGCAGGGGCAGTGACTGAAGCTGTCTTTTTAAATCGGGCAATAAAGAAGCCTTCGCAATCATAAACTTGCGGGTAAACGTGCAGATAACCTTCTTCGGTAGCAGAGAGCTCGGCTCCATCAAATAACTGTTGTAACGGCTCTACTTCAATGCAATCGGCAAAGGTGTCTAATAGATGCTGCACTACTTGTTGGTTCTCTTGCAGGTTTAAAGTACAAGTTGAATAGACCAAGGTTCCGTTAGGTTTTAGCGCGTGAAAGGCACTTTCGATCAGATCTTTTTGGGTGCTAGCAATTTCTTCCACCGAGGATAAACTCCAGTTTTTCATTGCATCCGCGTCTTTTCTTAATGAGCCTTCGCCTGAGCAGGGAGCGTCCAGTAAAATTGCATCAAAGGTTTCAGGAAGCCAAGAGCCAAACACGCGAGCATCAAAGTTGGTCATCGCCATGTTGCCGACGCCGCAACGCATCAAGTTGCCAAATAAAATCTTTACGCGGCTAGCGGAAAACTCGTTGGCAATCACTAAGCCATCTTTACCAATATGGCTAGCAATTTGTGTGGTTTTCGAACCAGGAGCGGCCGCCATATCCAGTACGCGAAATTCATCATTGACGTCAAGTTGCTCAAATAAGGCGGTAACGGGCATCATTGAGCTAGCTTCTTGAATGTAAAATAACCCCGCAAGATGCTGACTGGTGTTACCCAGTGAGGTGGAAGATTCATCCACATCGTCAAGCCAAAAACCCTCAGCACACCAAGGAATCGGTGTCAGTGTCCAACCCATTTCAGTGGCTTGTTGTTTAAATTCTTCAACCGATATTTTTAAGGTATTCACTCGAATACTGCGCTTTAAAGGGCGTCTGCAAGCCTCAAGCAGTTCGTCTAACTTAAGGTGACTAGGCATTTGTTGCGCGATAAGTTCAATAAACTCATCTGGGATATATACGTTCTGATGCAAGGTGGAATTCCTGTTGAGGGGAGCGAGCAAGGGAAGTGTAGCAATGCTGACGATGGGATGAAAGCGTTAAAGAGTGGCCTTTAACGCTTTATACGGATTGGGTTGAGCGCTGTTAATTCTGCGTTAGTGCGGCTTAGGAATAACAGTGCGCCATTCTAACCATTCAGGCTCTGCGGTTGCGTATAGATAAAAAGAGCGTTCAGGCTTGGCAATAGCCGACAAAGACGATGCTTCGGGGGTCGTAAATGCAATGCCGCCTTTTAATAGACTTTCTACTGTGCCCGCCTTTACTTTTGCGCCGCTAAGCCCGACCGAAATATCTAAGCCTGAAACATTCCAAAATAGGGAGTTTTCTCGAATCAAATACGCATAATCTTTATCGATATCTATACTGATGATCACTCGGTCGGCCAAATCGCCAAGGCGAACATCACTGACTAATCCCACTGGAATTTCGCGATATAAAATTGGAGTATTCGGCGCAATGGAGCCTTTGACTTTACTTTGTAGATAAAAACGAACCGTTTGTTTACCGGGTTTTTGCTGATAGAGGGTAAATTGACTTTGTCGCTGCGTACTGTGCGCAGGTTTCACTTCGATACTTGGTATTATTGCGCTGGCTAAATTCTTCACCCCAGACAAGCTAACCTCGGGGCTCACCACCCAAAAGGTAGAGCCTTTGACCGCAACTTTATTAACGTATTTAGGATAGATGCGGGCTAGCACCTCTACGCCTTGTTTATCAAAAAGGGGAGAAACCACGGTGACTTCGCCCACATCGACCCCTTGATACTTAATTTTACTGCCGTGCGTGATTGAAGCGTTTTCAGTAGCGTTTAAGCGAATAACTTTACCAAAGTGACGCGCTGCATCCTGATCCGGGTACAGCTTGTAGTGCTTACTGAGTTTATTTTCAACACCTGCAATGCTGTCAAAGGCAATGCCACCTTGCATAAGCCGTGCTAGAGGGGCAGCCTTCACTGACACCCCCGTTAATCCTGCTTCAATTTCCACCCCTGAATGGTTCCAAAATACGGTATCGGCTTTTATTAAATGTCGATATTGACTATCCAGTTTAATCGAGACTTCCATGCCGGAATGTCCAAGCTCATAATCGAGCACTTGCCCAACAACTAAGTTGCGATAGAACACTGGACTGCCAACGTTAACCGGAGGCAGTTCACTTGAAATAAGGGATAGGATTTGATGACCCGATGCACTATCAAGCGCCAACTGGGCTAACGATTCATTGTCATACAGGGCGTAGCTAGAATTAATCGATGGCTTGCCGTCTTCAATAAAGCTAATACTGCCAGCCAGTAAGTGTTGGATAGGTGGAATATCCACATTTAATGCGCCTGCGTCCAAACTCGCCGAGACGCCACTTGAGAAGTAAAAACGATTTTTAGAGCGAATCAAATCGCGATACTTAGCATCAATTAGGACGTTAATTTTAACGCCTTCTTTTTGTAGTTGTGACGACGTAACGTGTCCGACTTGAATACCTCGATATAGCACAGCAGAGCCGCTATTGAGACCGAAACTGTGTTTTGCCATTAATGACAGCGCTACATTACTGCTGTCTTGCACGTTCAGTTCATCTTGTTTAACGGCTTTAAAAGCGCGAGAGGCTTCACCTTCACCGGGTAACAAGGTGAGAAAGTTGCCGGTGACAAAGTTGCCTAGGTTGTCGATGCCACTAAGGGAAAGGGAGGCCTCTTCTAACAAAAACTGTGAGCCAGAATTTAAAAGGTCGTGATAAGCCGGTTCTATAGTGGCTTGCGCGACGATATCGGCGCGGTCTTTGCTTAATCTGATGTTAGTGATTTGACCAATTTCAATGCCGCGATAAATCAACGGTGCGCCTGACGGGTTGATGTTGTTGTCATCTGGCAGGGTAATCGAGATGGGAATGCCTCGTCCTGCGGTGGCAAGATCTGGATAGAGCCTGAATTCAGTATCCGAGTCCACTTTGTGTCCGCGAGCAGGTGAATCGACCGCTATGCCTCCGCCAATAAGGGCAGCTAAACTTTCGACGCTGACATCAACGCCATCAAAACCCACCTTGGCATTAATACCTGAGACATTCCAAAAGCGGCTTTCACTGGTAATTATGTGTTCATACTCTTCATCAATCAGCGCACGTAAAATGACAGACTTGCCTTCTTGATCAAGGTTAAAACTGTAGATCTCACCAATTGGGATTTTTCTAAATAAGATTTTAGAGCCGACATTGACCGAGCCTAAATCTTTACTGCGCAAGGTCAGTCGCAAACCTTCTATATTGCCACTGTGTAAATCTTGTGGCGCTTTTGGCAGAGCGTTGTAAGAGAGCGGCACTTTATTAAACCCAGTAGTCGCACTTTGTATAGCGATGTAATTGCCCGACACTAACGCATCTAACCCCGACACACCGGAAAGACTAGCGGTAGGTTTTACTAGCCAAAACTTAGTGTCTTCACCTAACAACTGTTTAGCATTGGGGTAGAGCTCGGCATCAACGTAAATACCATCCAGATTTGGCGCTAATTCCAGTTTTCTGACCATGCCCACTTCTAAACCTTGGAAGCGCAGTGTGGTACGCCCGGCAATTAAGCCTTGCGCGTTAGAAAAGTGAATACGGATATGTTGCCCTGATTCGCTAATGCTTTTGTACATTAGCCATCCGCCCAATAGTAAGGCAATGATGGGCAGCGCCCAAAGCGGTGAGAGTCCCGTTGAACGCTTAACTTTAGGAGACGGCAACGAAGAGTGGGTTGGCTCGGTCATGAAAAAGTATCACCAGTTGAATTAGATTGAGTTGAGTGGGTATCGTTATGGTTTTTCCATATCAATTTTGGATTTAATGCATCGGTTGCGAGCATGGTAAAAATGACGACAACACCAAAGGCTACTGCGCCATAACCTGGGGTAAAGTTCAATATTTGTCCGCGATCCACTAGTGTAAGCATAATAGACATCACAAAAAGGTCGACCATTGACCACTTTCCTATCCATTTAACGATGTAAAACAGCACCATACGTTGCTTGTGAAATACGCTGCGTTTGAAATGGATGCATAACAATAAATATAAGATCCCTAATATCTTAGCCACAGGCACTAGAATACTGGCGACAAAGATAATGATGGCAATCACCAACATGTCGTTATTAACCAGTGAAATAACGCCGGAATAAATGGTGTCTTCAAGCCTTGCACCATTGGCAAACAATATCGAGATGGGAATGACATTTGCAGGGATCAACGCGATGGTCGCGACAATTAAGAATGCCCAAGTGGCCTGTAGCGAGCGACTTTCATTAAATGCAATGGGGTGGTGGCAGCGAATGCAGCGCTTACCCACTTGTTGCACTAAGTGACATTGAGGGCAGTCTTGTAAATGATCGCTGATAGCGTCAATTTGTATTTTGGGTAGATTAGGGCGCGTAATACGCAAAGTCTGATCAAAGGATTGCCAATATTTTCTAGGGCTTACGCGTATCACTAAGGCAAGGCATACCAATTGTAATACGCCTAAAACCGGTAGCGATAAGCCAAATATCAGGTCGCTATAGTCGGTAAGTTTAAAGCAGCAAATGGCGATGCTGACGATATATACGTCAATCATCATCCAGTGCTTTAAATGATAAACACCGAACATACTCCAGCGCATTAACGAATAAAGTTTGAATTTAAGTGCAATGTTGGCAGCTACAACGCAGATACACAGGGTTATGGGCACCAGAAAACTGCAAAATAACACTAACAATGCGACAAAGGTAAATCCTTCATCCACCAGTAATACAACGCCTTCTAATAAGGTGGCATCAATGTGTTCACCAAACAAACGTATGGATAAGAAGGGAAAGAAAATCACTGGAATAAAAAGCAGTAAGCCGACTATCGCCAGTGCGACATCACCTGAGCATGTGTGACGATGACCGCGATAAAGTTGGGTGTCACAACGTGGGCAGTAAGCATTTTGATTATCGGCTATATGAGGGGCAGCCACCGTCATGCCACAACCCTGACAAAGTCTTAATTGCGAACTTGAATACTGTTCATCGTGCTGGATTGGTGAGTGCTTAGAATAGCTCATTGCAGATTTAGTCACTTACTTTCGTTGAAGGTTTATTGTTATAGTCAGTTTAGATTCAGCGATTAATGAGTTACAGTTTGCAGTATATACGCAATCTCTAAAGTTAAGTTTAAGAGAAAAGCGTATACAAAGGTTTGGTTACAATTTCAAAATAGGTGATTAAGTGAATATTAAAGACTACCAAAGGGTTATACAACAGGTTGAAGCGTTAATTGGCGATGAAACAAATATAATTGCTAATCTTGCGAACATCAGCGCTGTACTTAATATGGAATTGTCCGATATTAATTGGGTAGGCTTTTATCTTAAAGAAAACGACCAGTTAGTCTTAGGTCCATTTCAAGGCAATCCGGCCTGCATTCGCATAGAATGGGGTAAAGGGGTATGTGGTACTGCTGCAGCCACCAATACTGTGCAACGTATTGAAGATGTACACGCATTTGAAGGTCATATTGCGTGTGATGCGGCGAGTAATTCAGAGATTGTTATCCCATTTTCAATTGATGGTGAGGTGTACGGCGTATTGGACATCGATAGCCCTAAACACGGTCGATTTAGCGAAATTGATGAGCAAGGCCTAGTTTTGTTGATGGATATGGTCGAAAAATTGCTCAATAAAGCAATTAACTCTAAGTAAAATAACACTCGGGAGTGGTTTTTACTTGGCATCTCTTTATAATAGCGCAGAATATTATTGAGAATCTCGCGCACAAAGTCGCGTTTAATCAGGAACCCGCATGGAAAACACCGAAAAATTAAAAACCAGCAAAGAAGTGATTGCGTACATTGCTGAATGCTTCCCTAAGTGCTTTACTTTAGAAGGTGAAGCTAAACCTCTGAAAATTGGTATTTTTCAAGATTTAGCAGAACGTTTAAGTGAAGATGCGAAAGTGAGCAAGACTCAACTTAGAGCAGCGCTAAGACAATACACTTCTTCTTGGCGTTACCTTCATGGCGTCAAAACTGGTGCGGTACGTGTTGACCTAGATGGCAACGACTGTGGCGTACTAGAACAAGAACATGTGGATCATGCGCAACAAGCTCTTGCTGAAAGCAAAGCTCGCGTAGCAGCTCGCAGAAAAGAGCAAGCTGATAAAGCTCGTGAAGAGCAAAAAGCAAAACGTGCTCAAGCTAAAAAAGCCGCGCCAGCTCGTAAACCTAAACCACGAGTTGAGCAAGCGAAGAAAGCCCCAGTTGAAACACGTACATTGAACAACGATGAAATCACTGTTGGTAACAATGTAAATGTGAATATGGGTAAAGGCAACATGGCTGCGACCATCGTTGAAGTCAACAAGGATGATGTGCGAGTGCAACTCAATAATGGCCTACAAATGGTCGTTAAGGCGGAGCATCTTCGCGCCTAAAAGGAGCTTATCCTGCGAATGAAAATGCGTTCAAAGATTACGCTGATTGCAGCTAGCGTTATGCTAGCTGCGTCTGCACAGGCTGTTGAAGCTAAACTGTCGGTAAAAGATTTACCGGTTCTCACCCCTGAGCTTCAACACCAAACGGCTGCAAAACGAGTTACTTCTCGTTTTACTCGTTCTCACTACAAGCAATTTAAGCTTGATGACCAATTTTCAGCGGAGATATTTGATCGATATCTCAACATGCTAGATTTTAGTCGTAACCTCTTTACTCAATCAGAAGTCGACGGTTTCAAAACTGAACGTACCCAACTTGATGAAGCTCTCGTTGCCGGTGATAACACTATTGCTTTTGAGCTTTATAATATTGCGATGCGTAAACGCTTTGAACGTTATAGCTATGCTCTCTCTTTGCTCGACCACGAAATTAAGTTTGATGTGGATGAATCGATAGAGTTAGACCGCAGCAAAGAAGCTTGGCCTGTTGATGAAAAAGAAATTAACGACCTGTGGCGTAAACGCGTTAAATACGATGCGTTAAACTTGGCGCTGACAGATAAAAAATGGCCTGAGATCAAAGAGATACTGACTAAGCGTTATAACAACGCCATGAAACGAATCTCTCAATCTCACAGTGAAGATGTCTTTCAGCTGTATATGAACGCCTTCGCTCGCCAAGTCGACCCTCACACTAGCTATTTATCACCTCGCAACGCAGACTCATTCCAAGCGGAAATGAACCTTTCTTTAGAAGGGATTGGCGCTGTATTACAAATGACCGATGACTACACTGTTATTCGCTCACTTGTCGCTGGTGGACCTGCTGCAAAAAGTAAAGAATTGCACGATGGCGATCGCATTATTGGCGTAGGTCAAGAAGGCAAAGAGATTGTCGATGTAATCGGTTGGCGTTTAGATGACGTTGTCGAATTGATCAAAGGTCCAAAAGGCACCAAAGTCATTTTGCAGATTTTGCCTGAAGGTAAAGATGCGAAAAGCCGTGAAGTGACCATTGTTCGTGACAAAGTTCGCTTGGAAGATCGCGCAGTTAAATCTGAAGTGATTGAAAAAGACGGCAAAAAGTTTGGTGTACTTGAAGTACCTAGCTTCTATGTTGGTTTATCTAAAGATACCGATAAACTGATTACGGAACTCAAAGCCAAAAACGTTGATGGCATCATTGTTGATCTGCGTAACAACGGCGGCGGTGCGTTAACCGAAGCAACTGCGTTATCTGGCCTGTTTATTACTAGTGGCCCTGTGGTGCAAGTTCGTGACAGCTATGGCCGCATTAATGTGAATTCTGATAATGATAATCTGATCAGTTATGACGGGCCGATGACGGTACTGATTAACCGCTACAGTGCATCCGCCTCTGAAATCTTTGCCGCTGCTATGCAAGATTATGGCCGCGCCATTATTCTGGGTGAGAATTCCTTTGGTAAAGGTACAGTGCAGCAGCACCGCTCGTTAAATCATATTTATGATTTGTTCGACAATGAGTTAGGGTATGTGCAATACACTATCCAGAAATTCTATCGAATTAACGGTGGCAGTACCCAAAACAAAGGTGTGATCCCAGATATTCAATATCCAACACCGATTGATCCTGCTGAAACGGGCGAGAGCGTTGAAGACAATGCATTGCCATGGGACAGTATTGAACCCGCTAAATACAACACAATGACTGACGACACAGCTCTTGTTAAGCAGTTGACTGCACAACATGAACAACGTGTGCAAAAAGACATTGAGTTTGGTTTCATTAAAGAAGACATCGCTCGTTATAAAGAAGATAAAGATTCTAATGAACTGTCTTTAAACTTGAAGACACGCCAACAAGAATCGGATAAACGAGACCAAGAGCGTTTACAGCGAATCAACACTCGCCAGAAATCCCTTGGTGAAAAAGCCTTTAAGTCTTTAGACGATGTTCCAAAGGACTATAAAGCGCCAGATGCTTATCTTGATGAGTCAGTTGCTGTCATGGTAGATATGTTGTCGGATACAGCAAACTAATTCGTGTTTAACGGGTAGTACAACGTAAAATTAAAAAGTGGCTTTAGGCCACTTTTTTTGTGTCTGTGAATTATGCGATGCACAAATTCAGTGTGAGAGAGATCAAATTTTTCGCATATTTTCCTAACTCGCTCTAAGCTTATTAAGTGAACGCAAGTTGGGGATTGTGATGAAAAAATTATTATTGGTGTTAATCATGATGCTGTTGCTGCCGTTTAAGGTCAGTGCTGATAACAACCCAGAAGCCAGTTTCGATTATCCGTTTATCCTTGGTGAGTGGTATATCTCTAATACTGAACCCGATTCTAACCAAGAAGACTTTTTGGCGATTCGTTTGCGTTTAAGCTCTAATTATTCGTTTTCTATTGATATTCAAAAGCGAGATTATTCAGTAGAGCATTGGCAAGGCACGTATAACGCCAGTAATGACAGCATTATTTTGGGTTTAGATACACCAACGCCACAAGTTTATGCCTATACGACTACACACAACCGTCTCAATTTAAATGGCATTACGTTTTACAAAGCATTATCAACGCCATTAGCGGGGGTATGGTCGAGTCAAACATTATCCGGTGATGATTTACTGGCCAGTAATGTGCAAAAACTGGATCTTGTTTTACAGCCAGATTTTGTGTTCATGTCACGATCCAGTGGTATTGATGGTCAAGAGTCGATAAAGCGGGGCATTTATTATATTGAAGACGAGCATATTGTTTTGCTCTACGAAAACGGCGAAACCCAATCCAGTTACAATCTGCAAGATGACATCTTAACGTTGTCGGGGGCGGGTACAGATATGTATGCTGAGCTGGCAAGGGTGCGTTAATTAAAGTGAGCCCGTTGATTTTCGTTTACTCTGAATCACCATCACTCGTAACCTAGCGTAATAGCATATATAAAGGTGCTGCTCGGTCTAGGCATTGCGCTTTGGTGGTGCGATTACAAAGGGCTTAGATTTAAAGTTTGTAGCTGTTATTTGTAAGCTGGGAGTGTTGGCAAACTCATTTCTGCCCCGAAACCGTTTAGGGCAATTACTCTAGACCAGCCGTGGAACAATACGTATTCTAAAGTGTTTGTTAATCCTGTACTTAATAGTGAAAAGAGCGCATAACAAACGCTTCAATTCGATTCGTAACGCCTGGCACTTTTGGTGTGAATGTTGGTTTTTGTTTACGGTGGCCAATTGATGTTTCGTGGTGCGTTACTTACAACTTAAGCGGGCGTTGATGTTTTCTAGTTGATGCGATCCATTGCAGCCTTGTATACTTTTCCTTTGTCACGTTTTCCCACAGAAATTACGGTAACCGTAACTACAGAATCATTTACTTCATAAACTAACCGATAACCTGCTTGTCTAAGCTTAATTTTATATAATTCGTTACTGCCAGATAACTTGGCGCTTTCGATATGTGGATTAATTAAAATATCGGTTAACTTTTTTTTAAACTGTGATTGAATCGTCGCACCTAACTTTTTCCATTCTTTAAGTGCTGACTTTTTAAACTCTAACTCATAGGTCATTTAAACTAACCTTTACACTAGCTTCATTTTTACGTTGTTCAACAATGGAAAGTAGCTCTAAATCTTCAATATGATCCATTAAAAACTCATAAGTCTCTGCTGGTACGCAATAAAATGCAGGTTCATTTCTATTTAAAACCGCAATGGCTTCTCCGTGAGCACTCAATGCGACTTTCATAGGGTTTGCTTTAAGCTCGCTAATACTTGCAGCTGCTTCAGTTAATATTCTCGTTGTCATGCTTTACTCAGTACGTTTAAGTGGTCTTTAGTTAGGGCTAGTATAAACGGCGAAACATAACAAGTCACTAAAGCAGGACAATTAACAGTGGGTTTTTGCTCCTGTGTTGCTTATTTTAACCAACTATTATTTGCCTCTTAGTGAGTAATGCCGATCAGGTAAGAAATTTTTCAGATCATTTGAGCGATCCTTAAATTGCTTCAAAATCCAATATTAGGAAACTAATATCGAATTTTTTTATGTCTCTAGAATGCCAACTAGCCACTACCTTTAAGTCATGTAATACCTTCCATCAGTTTGACAGATACTCTGATATTCTTAGTCAAGAGCTTATTCAGCAAGGCTTTGAGAAAGCAGGTGTAGCAACGGTTCGAAGACGACGGTTACCTCTGGAGGCCGTGCTTTGGTCTGTTGTTGGTATGAGCCTTTTTCGTCAGCAATCAGTATGGGACATAGCTAACCAACTCGATATTGTCCTACCAAACAAACAGCGCTTTGTTGCTCTAAGTGCTGTCGTTCAAGCAAGGCAGCGGCTTGGCGAAGAAGGGTTAAACAAGTCTTTAAGACGATGGCAGCTCAAAGCTACAAAACTTCTAGCTTTGAAAAATGATGAGGATTAAATTTGCTTGCCGTTGACGGCGTTATGACATGCCGCCTAGTGAGCGAACGATGGTAATGCGAGAGCTTAATTCTATGGGAATAAATGACATGACTTTGTTCCCAGATTTTGATGGTTTGTGTCAGCATTTGAAAGAAGTGCACTTTACAAGCCAGCAACGAATGATACCGCCGCCACCGGTGCATGAAACCAAGGCATAACAACAATTAAACAGGGACTAAAACGCTCGGCATTATTGCTTTGAAGCAAAATTTTATGCTAATCGTTTTAGCCCGTTAATTGGACGTTGATATAACCCTGTTCTTGCCCAATAATGTGCACCACCACACGCTTCAACGCCAATAGACCGTTATATATACTGGGGTAACAATTTGGTCGACATTAATGCAGTACGACCAAATACAAGTAGAGCAGTTTAGTAATTTAAATGATTAGGCGAGTAAAGTGCTTGAGTTGAGTTCGCATATAACAATCGACTATGGCACGGTTTGCCTTACTCGAAGTAATCCGTAAATTAGCTGATTCACTAACACAGAATTGCCCAATAACGTGCTGGATTTTTGTGCCGAAGAGTACGTGATAGAACAAATTTTTGTCCCAGAAAAACGCCTCAATGTGTCTGAAGTTCGTGACTATACATTAAGGCGTTTGAGTTACGTTTGCTAGGTTAAAGCAACAGGAAAACACAATGGTTTGCCGCTCGGTGCCTTTTTAATGTCATTGTTAACAGTGTGGTTAATGGTTTTTTAACCGCAAATTAGCGTAATTTCGGCTAAAGATCGAAGATAAATACATCAAATGTAAATCTTTGTGTCAGAGATTTGTGAATACCGCATCAGAATACTTGTAATTGTGCTGATAAAAATAGAATCTAAGCTATTAAGAACCCCCAATTCAAAGGAAGTACGAATGCAAGATACAGCTTCTGCTCAGCCTGTAGCCAAATATCGTAAAGATTACACAGCGCCTTCTCATACTATCAGCACGCTTGACTTGCTGTTTAAATTGCACAACACCGAAACTTTGGTGACAGCAACCTCGCAAGTGACTGCCAACCAAGGTGCAACTGAACTTGCATTAGTCGGCGAGCAACTTTCATTACAAGCGGTATTAGTCGATGGCAATGCTTGGTCTGACTATGTACGTACTGATGAAGGTTTGACTATTTCAAACCTGCCACAATCCTTTGAACTGACAATTACCACACAAGTGGATCCTTCAGCGAATACTGCACTGGAAGGTTTGTACTTGTCTGACGGCGCATTTTGTACTCAGTGTGAGGCAGAAGGCTTTAGACGTATTACTTACTTCTTAGATAGACCTGACGTTCTGGCTAAATACACCACAACGATTGAAGCTGACAAACAAGAGTTTCCTTTCTTACTCAGTAACGGTAACAAAGTGGCGCAGGGCGATCTTGAAAATGGTCGTCACTGGGTTAAATGGCAAGACCCGCATCCAAAACCAAGCTACTTGTTTGCATTGGTTGCCGGTGACTTCGATCAACTAACGGATACCTTTACCACGTGTTCTGGTCGTGAAGTAGCCCTTGAGATTTTTGTGGATAAAGGCAACGTCGAACGTGCACATCATGCAATGCTCAGCCTTAAAAACTCAATGAAATGGGACGAAGAGCGCTTTGGCCTTGAATACGATCTTGATATCTACATGATTGTAGCGGTTGATTTCTTCAACATGGGCGCAATGGAAAACAAAGGCCTTAACGTCTTTAACTCTAAATTCGTACTTGCGGATCAATCTACTGCCACTGACAAGGATTACCTTGGCATTGAAGCTGTGATTGGTCACGAATACTTCCATAACTGGACGGGTAACCGCGTCACTTGTCGCGATTGGTTCCAGCTTAGCCTTAAAGAAGGTCTAACTGTATTTAGAGATCAAGAATTTTCAAGTGATCTCGGTTCTCGCTCTGTAAACCGTATTAACAATGTACGCATTATTCGTGGTCCACAGTTTGCTGAAGATGCAAGCCCAATGTCGCATCCTATTCGCCCTGAAAAAGTGATTGAGATGAACAACTTCTACACTTTGACTGTGTATGAAAAAGGCAGTGAAGTGATTCGCATGATTCACACACTTCTAGGCGAGCAAGCGTTCCAAGCGGGCATTAAATTGTACTTTGAACGCCATGATGGCACAGCTGCAACTTGTGATGACTTTGTGGCGGCAATGCAAGATGCATCTGGCGTTGACTTAAGCCAATTCAAATTGTGGTACAGCCAATCAGGCACGCCAACAGTAACTGTGACTGATTCGTATGATGCGCAAGCTAAAACTTACACATTAGACATTGCTCAGCACACGGCGCCAACCGCCACTCAGCAAGAGAAACAAGCTCTGCACATTCCGTTTGATGTAGAACTGTACCGTAATGATGGTAGCGTTATCACACCTATCATTGGCGGCAAAGAACATTCAACATTGCTGCATGTGACGAAAGACTCACAACGTTTTGTGTTTGAACAAGTCGACGAAGCGCCAACACCATCGTTGTTACGTGAATTTACCGCTCCTGTGAAACTTGAGTATCAATATACTGAGCAGCAATTAGTCTTGCTAATGAAGTGTGCAACCAACGAAGTTTCTCGCTGGGATGCAGGCCAAACCTTAATGTCACAGTATATTAAAGAAGCAATTACCAATGGCACTGAAATTAAGTTGTCTGCTGAAGTGCTTAACTCGTTTAGAGCATTACTTACAGATACCAGCCTTGATAGCGCTTTTGTTGCTGAAGCATTAACTCTACCACCTCATAGCGAAGTTAGCGGTTGGTTTGATGTGATTGATGTTGATGCAATTTCAAAAGCATTAACTGAGTTGAAACTGGCATTGGCAACAGGCCTTGAAAGTGAACTGTTGAACACTTACCAATCCTTTAGCAGCGAAAGCTATGACATTTCACATCCAAGCATTGCTAAGCGTTCATTGCGCAATACTTGCTTGAGCTACTTGTCGTATCTCCCAGCACATCAAGAGTTAGCCAAAGCACAGTTTGAAGCTAGCGATAACATGACCGACACTATGGGCGCACTGTCTGCAGCAAACCAAAGTGATCTTACTTGTCGTGAAACGTTAATGGATGCGTACAGCGAACGTTGGGCACATGACGGTTTAGTGATGGATAAATGGTTTATGTTGCAAGGGACTAAGCCGAGTCTTGATGCGCTAGCCGGTGTTAAAGCGTCGATGAACCACAGCGCCTTTAGCATGCAAAACCCTAACCGTGTACGTAACTTGATTGGCGCATTCTTCGCCAACCCATATGGCTTGCACGCTATTGATGGCAGTGGCTATCGTTTTGCCGGTGAGATGCTGCAAAAACTCAACAGCAGTAACCCGCAAGTGGCGTCACGCTTGATTGACCCTTTACTTAAATTTGCTCGTTACGATGACACTCGTAAAGCAATGATGCGTAAAGAGCTAGAGATTTTGCGTGACACGCCAGATCTAGCGAAAGATCTATTTGAAAAAGTAGAAGCCGCACTAAAGTAATAGGGCATAAATGTTTAGATGAAATAGATTTTTAGATTGCATGAGTCGATGAATATTCATGGCTAAAATCTTGACACTAGCACTTAACATTCTCATTGTTATGAAACCAAAGGCTTAGCATCACGCTAAGCCTTTTTTTGTTCTATATTCAAGGGAAAGATGTCCTTATTAACATCATCATCACATATCTAACATTTTTAGAGATAAGCACTTTATTTTAATCACTAAGATGAAATAAAAACCCTACAATGGCGTCAATAAGCAGCGATTTGTGCTTATCCCTAGTGAAACAGATACTTAGTTCTACCTATATAACAATATACATAACAATAAAAAATATTAGATGGAGTTTGCCCCATGAATGCACGTGAACCCTTAGTTCCTATATTGCTCGAAAAAGTCTATCAACTGATCAAAGACAAAGTGGATCCTAGCCATCAACAGGTTGTGACCAAACTGGCGCAACATTTGTTCAGTCATATTTCTCATGACGATCTTGCCTCTCGAAACGAATCTGATTTATACGGCGCTGTGGTGAGTTTGTGGCAACATTTAAAAGAGAAGGGCTTAGACGAACTATCGGTAAAAGTGTTTAATCCTTCCCTCAGTCGCAATGGCTGGCAATCAACGCACACCATTGTCGAAATCATCGTCCCTGACATGGCTTTCCTTGTCGACTCACTGAAAATGACACTGTCACGTATGGGGTTATCTAGCCATATCATGTTGCATGGACCTGCGAAGTTGCACCTGCAAAACGGCAAAGTGTTTGATATTAATAACAAAGAGTTAGAAGGTAAGCTGCAATCGGTTTTCCACATCGAGGTAGACCGATTATCAAGTCAATCTCAAATGGATGAATTGCAGGCCGAAATAGCCAGCGTGATGAAGGATACCCATTCGGTAGTCAGCGATTGGCAACCGATGAGTGAAGTGCTTAAAAAAGTGGTCACTCAAGTGAAGGGGCTTGAAAAAATCAAGGGCATTGATAAAAAGCACGTTGCAGAATCGTTGGAGTTTTTAAACTGGCTTGGCGATCATAACTTCACCTTGATGGGTTATAAAGAGTATCGCTTAATCGGTGATAATGATGAGCTAACATTACAACCCACTGAAGAACCAGGCTTAGGTTTGTTCTCTGATACCCGTCGTGTGCGGGCGACCAAGCTGACCAATTTTTCAGAGTCGGCACGCGAAGAAGCGACCAAGCCTTATATCCTTATACTCACCAAAGGCAATCGTCCATCTCGTATTCATCGACCGGCTTACAATGATTACGTTGGTATTAAAACCTTTGATAAAAAAGGTAATGTGATTGGTGAACATCGATTCACCGGTCTTTATACCTCAGCGGTGTATAACCAAAGCGTGGAACGTATTCCTCTTGTGCGAAACAAAGTGGCACGTATTTTACAAGGCAGCGGCTTCTTACCCGGTTCGTATTCGTTTAAAGCGTTGCATAATATTTTAGAAACTTATCCTCGTGATGAATTATTGCAAGCCAGTGAAGATGAACTGCTGCATATCGGGATGGGCGTGGTGCAAATGCAAGACCGCGATATGATTCGCTTGTTTGTGCGCAAAGACCCGTTTGGACGTTTTTTGAGTGCCATGGTGTATGTGACAAAAGAGCGTTACAACACAGAACTTCGTCGGCAAACTCAGCGCATTTTCAAACGCGCTTTTCATACCGACCAAGAGGTTGAATTCACCACCTATTTTTCTGAAAGCCCATTAGCCCGAACCCATTATATTGTGCGAGTCGATGATCAAGATCTTGATTATGATGTGAAAAGCATAGAGCAAGATCTAATGGAAGCATCTTCTACTTGGGGAGATCGTCTTAAACAAGCGATCGTATCAAGTCTAGGTGAAAGCCAGGGACTGCCATTAGCAAAAGGGTACATGGAAGCATTTCCTCGTTCGTATCAAGAAGCGGTCTTACCAAATGCGGCCGTGGCAGATATTGAACGTCTACAACAATTGAGTGAATCAAATCCTTTAGGGATGCTGTTCTATCGTCCTCAAGAAGAGTTGATGGATTCAAAAGTGGTTCACTTAAAGCTCTACCATAAAGACTCACCAATACATCTCTCCGATGTTATGCCTATGCTGGAAAACTTTGATTTGCGCATTATTGGCGAGTCGCCTTATCAAGTGGAAACCAAAAGCGGGCAAACGTATTGGATTTTAGATTTTTCTATGTTGCACAAAGGCAACACCGTTGTTGATTTCAATAAGGTGCGCGATCGTTTTCAGCAAGCCTTTGCCGGAGTGTGGCAAGGTCAGTTAGAAAACGATGGTTTCAACCGATTGATTCTGGGGGCTGGATTAACGGGCGTTGAAACAACGATTTTACGTGCCTATGCAAAATATATGCGTCAAGTGGGTTTTCCGTTTAGCCAACAATACATAGGCGATACGTTAGCCGCGCATCCGAAACTGGCTAACTTTCTGGTGAGCTTGTTTGAAAAACGTTTCTTGCCAAGCAATCAAGGTGATGAAGCTTCACAACTGAAAGTGGTGGAGAAAATCAATGCGCAACTTGAAAAAGTTGAAAGCCTTGATGACGATAGAATTGTGCGTCGTTATGTTGAGATGATTCGCGCTACGCTGCGCACCAACTACTACCAGTTAACCGAGCAAGGGGAATGCAAACCTTGCTTAGCATTAAAGTTGAGACCGAAAAATATTCCTGAAATACCTAAGCCGGTGCCTGAGTTTGAAATGTTTGTTTATGCGCCCGATGTGGAAGGCGTGCATCTTCGCGGCGGTAAAGTGGCTCGAGGCGGATTACGTTGGTCAGACAGGCAAGAGGATTTTCGCACCGAAGTGCTTGGCTTGGTTAAAGCACAGCAAGTGAAAAATACGGTGATTTTGCCTGTGGGCGCAAAAGGCGGCTTTGTGTGTAAGAAGCAGCACTTGATGACAGGTCGAGATGAGATTTTTGCCGAAGGTCAGCGTTGTTATCGCAAGTTTATTAGTTCGCTATTAGATGTCGCCGATAATATTGTTGAGGGCGAATTGGTTCCGCCGGCAAATGTTGTGCGCCACGATGAAGACGACTCTTATTTAGTGGTGGCCGCCGATAAAGGTACGGCAACCTTCTCTGATATTGCGAACAGCGTTTCCCAACAATACAACTTCTGGCTTGGTGATGCGTTCGCCTCTGGCGGATCAAATGGTTACGATCATAAAGTGATGGGCATTACCGCCAAAGGTGGTTGGGAGTCAGTAAAACGTCATTTCCGAGAACTAGGCATTAATTGTCAAACCACCAATTTTACCGTTGTAGGTGTGGGGGATATGGCTGGAGATGTATTTGGCAATGGCATGTTGCTGTCTAAACATATTTTACTGCAAGCGGCATTTAACCACTTACACATCTTTATCGATCCAAATCCAGATGCAGCAACGTCTTTCGCTGAGCGTGAGCGTTTGTTCAATACGCCACGTACAGGTTGGGATGATTACGATAAGGCGTTGATTTCTAAAGGCGGAGGCGTGTTCTCGCGCAAAGCTAAATCTGTGACCCTGTCACCTGAAATCAAAGCTATGCTAGACATAGAGGCTGATGTATTAGCGCCCAACGACTTGATCAAGCATCTTTTGAGGATGCAAGTTGACTTGTTATGGAACGGCGGCATCGGCACTTATGTCAAATCCAGTAAAGAAAGCCATGCCGATGTTGGGGATCGCGCCAACGACATTTTGCGCATTAATGGCAATCAGTTGCGGGCGAAAGTGGTCGGCGAAGGAGGCAACTTAGGCTTAACTCAGCTTGGACGTATTGAATTTGCCTTAAATGGCGGGTACGTCAATACCGACTTTATTGATAATGTGGGTGGCGTGGATAGCTCCGACAACGAAGTTAATATTAAGATCTTGCTTAATGGTTTAGTACAAAACAGTGACCTGACGTTAAAACAGCGCAATGAAATTCTCGATTCAATGGAGGCGGACGTGTCAGAGATTGTTCTGCATCATGCCTATTGTCAGTCAGAATCAATCTCTGTCACTGAAGAGCAAGGCATTGTGGGGATGAAAGAGCAGATGCGCTTTATCCATACCATGGAAAAAGCCGGGCATCTTGACCGTCAACTTGAATACATTCCCGACGATGAACAACTGCAAGAGCGTGAAAAGCAGGGTATTGGTTTATCAAGACCAGAGCTCTCAGTGCTGGTGGCGTATGGTAAAATGCTGTTAAAAGAACAGCTTGCCACTGACGCTATCGCCCAAGATGCGTATCACGCCAAACAGTTAGTGCAATACTTCCCTGATAGGTTACGCCGTAACTATAAATCTAGCATGGACTCACACCCACTGCGCACCGAGATCATTGCTACCGCATTAGCCAATGATATTGTCAATGAAATGGGATGCAACTTTGTGACTCGTCTGCAAGAAGAGACGGGCGCCAATGTAGTGGATATCGCCAACGCATTTGTGGCTTCTAAAGAGCTATTCAAATTCTCAGAAGTATTTAGCAGCATTCGCGAGCACGACAATCGCATAGACGCTAGCTTGCAATATCAACTGATGATTGTGATTCGCCGCACATTACGCCGTCTCACCCGTTGGATGCTAAGAAATCGTTCTCACAATAGCAGCGTCAAAGAATTGGTGGATCGTTTTAGATCCGATGTAGATGTTATCGTGGCTAAGTTAGATCAATTCTTAGTTCCCGATGAAGTCTTGCAACATCAAACGGTGGCCGATGAATGGATAGCGCAAGGCGTCGATAAAAAACTGGCCAATTATCTGGCGAGGTTGTCTAGCCTGTATTGTTGTTACGATATTTCTCTGGCCGCGAAAGAATGCGCAACGAGCATTGAGCGCACCGCTAAAATGTACTTCTACCTAGGGGATCGCTTATCTCTGCATTGGTTCTTAGATCAGATCAATAATAAGGTGGTGGATAACAATTGGCAGGCACTTGCGAGAGCGGCCTTTAGAGAAGATCTTGACTGGCAACAGCGTCAACTTACTGTGCAAGTGCTTAACTGTGGTTGTGGTGATAATCCGCCAGATGAAGAGGCCACTATTGATAATTGGATCAGCAATAACCAGTTAGCATTGCAGCGTTGGGAGAACACCTTAAACGAGTTCAAAGTGGGGAATGTGCATGAATTTGCTAAATTTTCTGTCGCATTAAGAGAGTTGATGCTTTTAAACTTGAATTGTGAAGCAACAAAGTAAATAATACAGCCCCGTTTACACGGGGCTTTTTTTATCGGAGGCACAATGCTCTACCGTCTTGCCAGAACTGGCTTATTTCAATTCAACGCCGAAAAGGCGCACGATCTTGCGATCAACTATTTACCTAAATTAACAGGTACACCGTTAGATCTGTTTTATCGTCAAAAATTACCAAATCGTCCAGTCGAATGTATGGGCCTAACGTTTAAAAACCCTGTTGGCTTAGCCGCGGGTCTTGATAAGAATGCGGAATGTATTGAAGCATTTGATGCAATGGGTTTTGGCTGCGTAGAAGTAGGGACGGTAACGCCACGTCCTCAACCTGGCAACGATAAACCTCGTATGTTCCGTTTGCTAGAAGCTGAAGGCATTATCAACCGTATGGGTTTCAATAACCTAGGTGTAGATGCTTTAGTGGAAAATGTGAAGAAGGCAAAATTTGATTGTATTCTTGGCATTAACATCGGCAAGAACAAAGACACGCCTATCGAAGAGGGTAACAGCGATTACCTAATTTGTATGGAAAAGGTCTATCAGTACGCTGATTACATTGCGGTAAATATTTCTTCACCGAATACTCCGGATCTGCGTACGCTACAATACGGCGATGCACTGGATTCACTGCTAGGTGATTTAAAAGCCAAGCAAAAAGAGTTGCATGAGTTACGTGGTAATTATGTACCGCTTGCGTTAAAAATTGCACCTGATCTGACTGACGATGAAATCGTGCAGATTTGTGATTCTTTGCGCAAACATGCTATCGATGGTGTTATTGCAACGAACACAACACTGGATCGTAGTATTGTTGAAGGCATGAAGCATGCAGAAGAAACCGGCGGTTTAAGCGGTCGTCCTCTGCAACTGCGCAGTACTGAAGTGGTTGCGAAACTTTATCAGGAACTGGGTGAAGATATTCCGATCATCGGTGTTGGTGGTATCGATTCTTTTGTGTCTGCAAAAGAAAAACTGCAAGCAGGCGCAAAATTGGTTCAAGTCTACTCAGGCTTTATTTTCCATGGACCAAACTTAGTGCGCGATATCGTGAAAAACCTGTAATCAAGTTGCAGTAAAACCAATTGTTTAGTGTAAAAAAAGGGGAGTCATTTCCCCTTTTTTTTTCGTTTTCTGTTAGTAGAATTATCAGAAAGTAACGTGGACCCCGTAAAACAGGGATGGTGTAGCGTCTTACTTAAACTGAGTTTAAAGACAGGACAGGGTTATGCTTAAGCTAAACGATACATGGAATTGGTACTACGATGAGGAGCAATCCTCGCTAATGCTTGAGATAAGTGAAGAGATGGTATTTCGCTCTAACTTACCTCGTAAAGTGCTTATTGAATCAGCTTTTAAACCACAAAAATTTTCTGTTGAAGATGCGGACATCTACCATGTCTTCCAAGACTCCGTAAAAGGCCTTCCACTTTCTATCCCTCGCCAAGCTGAGCTGGTACTCAAAGCCGTTGCCGTTAAACGCTTCCATAAGCCTGTACAGCCTAAAAGCTGGTTTTTTGATACTCAGTCCAATGGCTATCAACCCCAAGAGGGGGAGGTTGTAGAGCTGCAGAACGAATACAATACGGGTTACTTTATGGTTGTTGAAAGCTCAGATACTGCCAGTATTGTGGTCTCTGTGAATAGTGATGATTTCTATCTATCGGGCAGCAAGCACCTTTCATTCTGTCAACCCATCAAAGTGATGCACGACCGTATGCGCTCAGCAAATGCGCTGTTCTTCCAAGCACAGATACAGATGGTGTCTTAATCGTTAGCGTCATACAACTTAAATTTATATAGAAAGGCCGTTTTAGTTCTCACTAAAACGGCCTTTTTGTTACCTGTTACTTTTCTATTTCCTTCTTTTTTGAATCCATATCCTGCGCTGTAGTGGTGTGATTGACGACGCGTCTGAGTCACACATTCTTAATGTTTACCTGAATTAAACATCGTTAGTGTGACATCAGGTGTTGCAAGCGCACATTTTTTACATTCTTTTTTCCGTTTCACTGTCTTAATTTTGCGCAAAAGTAGGTAGATTTCCCTATATATTTCCCTGTTTCTTTTATTTTGTAAGTAACTTTCAGTCCTTTTAGGGCGCTGGTGTAGACCAATTTTAGCTTGAATAAGTATTCACTATCGCCAGTGAGCCTATAAATAGGTACTCATTTGGTTAAGGATGAAAAGGGAGTAATTCATGATGTAGAAAGTTAACCAACAGTTAGCTTTGCTGTAGAAATGAACAAATAGAGGGTTTTGATAGAGAAATTTCGGAATTTAAAACTATTACAGTTTATAATTAACGCCATTTTATTAGCAGCTTAGTGATTAACATGCATCAATACCTTGCCGTAACGGCCAATGGCTTAGAAAATCTATTGGTAGAAGAACTTAATAAATTGGGAATTGAAAACCCAAAACCCGTACAAGCGGGCGTGCGGTTTGAGGCAAATCTAGAACAGATCTATAGAGCGTGTTTGTCTTGCCGCACCGCATCGCGATTTGTACGAATTCTGTCTGAGTTTAAGTGTCAAGATGACATGGATTTATACTTATCATGTATGTCGATTCGTTGGCAGAACCACTTTGATGCAGGCAAATCTATTATTGTTGATTTCAACGGCACCAATGGCCAGATCCGCAATAGTCAATATGGTGCGATGAAGGTTAAGGATGCAATTGTGGATACCTTCACTAAAGCAAACCTACCTCGCCCTGAGATCAGTAAAGATCGTCCAGATCTTCGCATTCATGTTCGTTTACACAGAGACGACGCGATACTGGGCATTGATATGGTTGGTCAAGGTCTTAACCAACGTGGTTACCGCACCGAAGCGGGTCGC
Source organism: Vibrio halioticoli NBRC 102217 (assembly GCF_000496695.1). GTDB lineage: Bacteria > Pseudomonadota > Gammaproteobacteria > Enterobacterales > Vibrionaceae > Vibrio > Vibrio halioticoli. The sequence goes on along the minus strand of NZ_BAUJ01000040.1, from coordinate 10,342 downwards.
GCACCGTTGCGTGAAACTCTTGCTGCTTCTATTGTCATGCGTAGCGGTTGGGATACTCAGTCGCCGCTTATCGATCCTATGTGTGGTTCTGGCACCTTATTAATTGAAGCTGTAATGCTGGCCGCTAACGTTGCTCCAGGGCATGCGCGCACGAATTGGAGTCTGGAGAATCTTAAAGACTTCGATTACGGATTGTGGACTGAAGTGAAATCTGAGGCGAAAGTGGTCGGCCGCCGTGGTATTAACAAATTTGAAGTTCCCGTGATTGGTTACGATAACGACCCACGAGTGTTGGAAACGGCTAAGAAAAACGCAGTACGTGCCGGTATTGACGGCTTGATTGATTTTAGACTTGGTGATGCGACTCGTATTACTGCCCCTAAAGACGCAGGGACAGGCTCTATTATTTGTAACCCTCCTTACGGTGAGCGACTAAGCACAGAGCCTGGTTTGATTGCACTGTATTCCGAGTTTGGTGCCCAATTAAAAGCTGAGTTTGGCGGTTGGAATGCGTCTATTTTCTCAAGTTCTGACGAGCTATTAAGTTGCCTACGCATGCGTGCGGACAAACAATATAAAGTAAACAACGGTGCATTAAACTGTTTACAAAAGAACTACGGCATTTCAGATAAGCCAAGAGCAGCTGGAAACGGCAGTGACTCACAGCCTACACAAGCTGTTGTAGCGCCTGATTTTGCTAACCGTCTGAAGAAGAACATCGCTAAAATTGGTAAATGGGCGAAACGCGAGCAACTCGACTGCTACCGCATCTATGATGCGGACTTGCCTGATTACAATGTGGCTATCGATGTGTATCCCGGTCATCTAGTAATTCAAGAATACGCTGCGCCAAAGACTATAGATCCTGAGACTGCAAAACGTCGTCTTACTGACATCATTCGCGCTAGCATTCAAGTGACTGGCGTGGAAGCGAACAACGTGGTACTGAAGGTTCGTCAAAGACAAAAGGGCACCAATCAATATCAAAAATTAGCGCAAAAATCGCATCAGATGGAAGTGTCTGAATATGGCGTTAATCTTAAAGTAAACCTGTTTGATTATTTAGATACCGGTCTGTTTTTGGATCACAAATTGACCCGTCGTAAAATTGGTCAAATGGCGGCAGGTTGTGATTTCTTAAATCTATTTGCTTATACGGGCAGTGCTACTGTACATGCAGCGGTTGGCGGCGCTAAGTCGACCACCACTATTGATATGTCGAACACTTACCTTGATTGGGCTAAAGAAAACTTAGCCATCAACGGCATTAAGGGTAAGCAACACGAGTTTATCCAAGCGGATTGTTTACAATGGCTTGAAAAAGCAACGGGTCAATATGATTTGATCTTTATCGACCCACCGACGTTTTCTAATTCAAAACGTATGAAGCAAACCTTTGATATTCAACGCGACCATATTCAGCTTATGACTCACCTAAAACGCTTGTTGCGTCCACAGGGCACTATTGTGTTCTCCAACAATAAACGTCAGTTTAAAATGGATATGCAAGGGCTAGCGGAACTGGGTTTACAAGCACAGAATATTTCTGACAAAACATTACCTTTGGATTTTGCCCGCAATAAGCACATCCACAACTGCTGGTTAGTATCACTGGTGGGCGATACTGAGTGAAAGTAACTCTTTACAGTACCGAAGGGTGCCATCTTTGTGAGCAAGCGCATAGCTTGCTTAATCAAGTTGGCATTGAACCTCAGACTATCGATATTGCGTTTGATGACGCACTGTTTGCGCGTTACGGTGTCACGATACCTGTGGTTCAATATAATAACCAAGAACTTAACTGGCCCTTCGATTTACAACAATTACAACAATGGTTAGACAATAATGGCATTACTTACCATTCATAATGGTCAATTGGCTTTCGGTGATATCCCTCTGTTGGATAACGCTGATTTTCAGCTACAAGAGAACGAACGCGTTTGTCTCGTGGGACGCAACGGCGCCGGTAAATCCACCTTAATGAAGGTGATTGCAGGCAACGTGCAAATGGACGATGGCAATATGCAGATAACCCAAGATGTGGTTATCTCTCGCTTAGAACAAGATCCACCGCGTAATCAAGAAGGCACCGTCTATGAATACGTGTCTGAAGGTTTAGCTGAAATCGGTAAACAGCTTAAGATCTACCAAGATCTGTTGGATCTGGTGGCGGAAGACCCAAGCGAAAAAAACATTAACCGTTTATCTAAGGTTCAAGAAACCCTTGATCATAGCGGTGCATGGCGTTTTAAAAGCCGCATTACCAATGTCTTGGAAGCCTTAGCGCTAGATCCTCACACTTTATTGACGGATTTATCGGGTGGGTGGCAACGTAAAGCGGCGTTAGCGCGCGCTTTGGTGTGCGATCCTGATGTATTGCTGCTTGATGAGCCAACCAACCACCTTGATGTGACCACCATTGAATGGCTAGAAACCTTTTTGAAAGATTTCCGCGGTTCAATCATCTTTATTTCGCACGATAGAAGCTTTATTCAATCAATGGCGACTCGTATTGTTGATCTTGATAGAGGGAAACTTTCGTCATTCCCAGGTAACTATCAGCAATACTTAATTGATAAAGAAGAAGCGATTCGCGTTGAAGAAGCGCAAAACGCCGAATTTGATAAAAAGCTTGCTCAAGAAGAGACTTGGATACGTCAAGGCATCAAAGCACGCCGTACTCGTAACGAAGGCCGCGTTAGAGCACTGAAACAATTACGTCGTGAGCGTAAAGATCGCATTGAAGTGCAGGGCAAGGCTAACATACAGATCGATGATGGTACGCGCAGCGGCAAAATTGTCTTTGAAGCTGAGAACATTAGTTATGCCATTGATGGTAAAACGATTATTAACGACTTTAGTTTCTCAGTGATGCGTGGCGATAAGGTTGCACTCATTGGACCTAACGGTTGTGGTAAGAGTACTTTGCTTAAACTGATGCTTGGCGACATTAAACCGGATTCAGGACGTTTGCATTGTGGTACTAAGCTGGAAATTGCTTATTTTGACCAATACCGTGAAGCGCTTGACCCAGAAAAAACCGTAATTGATAACTTAGCTGACGGCAAACAAGAGGTTACTGTGGGCGGGCGTGAGCGTCATGCGCTCAGCTACTTACAAGATTTCCTATTCTCACCAAGACGTGCGCGTTCTCCGGTAAAAGCCTTGTCTGGTGGTGAGAAAAACCGTCTGTTATTGGCGCGAATTTTCCTTAAATCGAACAATTTATTGGTTTTAGATGAACCAACCAACGATTTAGATATCGAAACATTGGAACTTTTAGAAGATTTACTTGCCAACTATCAGGGTACTTTACTTTTAGTGAGTCACGACCGTGAGTTTGTCGACAATACAGTCATGGCAAGTTGGATTTTTGAAGGTAATGGTCGTATCGAGGAGTTCGTTGGCGGTTACCATGATGCGCAGCAGCAGCGCGCTCAAGTGAAAGCCTCTCGTCAGGAATTTGTGGCAAGCAAAAGTGACGTAGTGGTTACAGATAAAGCAACTAAGAAATCAAGTAGTAAACCAAGTCGCAATAACAGCAAAAAGTTGTCGTATAAGTTGCTACGTGAGTTAGAATCGCTACCACAACTTCTAGAACAACTTGAAGAACACATTGAAAGCCTACAGGAACGAGTCAATGACTCCACTTTTTTCTCTCTTCCTGTAGAGGAAACACAGCCTGTGCTTGAGGAGTTAGCTTCCAAGGAGCAGGAACTAGAAATAGCATTTGAGCGCTGGGAAGAGCTTGAAGCAATGCAGCAGGAATAACAGATTTTGAACCGTAGTCGTATCTTTAAACTTACAGCCGTAGCCAGTTTGGTTATGGCTTCGTATGGCGCTAATGCCAACCTTTATAATGTTGTGCAGGTGACTGTTCCAGCTAATCTTGGCGCTGAATCTTATGCCAGCGCAATAGACGAGAACGGCAATGTGGCTGGCGATACCCGAGACGGTACTGACGGCATTCCTTACCGTGACGAAGCGCCTTTTGGGGTGGATAACACTTTCACTTATCAGAACTGGACCGATCTAGAAAGTTATTGTTACCGCGAGTTAGGCTACAACAGTTGTGAGAACTGGGCCGAACGTGAATGGCATGGCATCAATAATAAAGGTGGTTTAGAGCGCGAGCGTGATGCGTTTTATCAAAGTAACTATCAAGCCAATGCGAAAGGCTTTTCAACCGTTTATACTAGCAATACCGATGCTGCAGCGAACGCTACCACGTCAGGAACCTCTACTCAGTTATTCACCACCGAGCCTTCATCTACCTACCAACCTGGTGGTGGTACGTGGGTGGCTAACTCTAATAATGTTGTGGTCAACAAATTCAGTGTTGATGGCGATGTTATGGGCACGACCAGCAGTGGTTATTACGACTTCGGCAATTACGGTTTAGCATTTAGAGAACGCGGTTTTGTGGGCGATAGCATATTACTTCCAGCGGTAACCAATAACGGCAAGCCTGTTAGTGACATTGTCACTAAAATGGGCCGTACTATGGCATTTGATTCATTTACTTATGATAGTAAGACCTATGTAGTCGGCAGTGCGTCAGTTACGCCATTTGATTATAACGATGGTGGTAAAGACTTTGATGGTCGTGATGTAGGCCGCTGCATGCCTGGTGGTACAGCGATCGATGATCCTGGTGCGGAGAGTTATTGTCAGAACTTTGCGTTCTCTACCAAAGGGTTTGTTTGGGATGTATCTACGCCAGACAAAGGTGTTGCGGTCAGTAGTTGGGTTAATATGACTGCGGCTGAAGAGGATTCAGGAATTCGCGATGCTAAGTCTTATATGTCTAGTGTTCGCGGCGCCGTAGTACCAGATAACACTCTAATTGCAAATGAAGACGGCACCGATCCTGAAGAAACTAAATATAACGGCAAGCCTGTTTTAGTGGGTTACAACACGGATCGTGATGATAACAACCTAATGATGCAAGCTGCGATTTTTGTTCCTGATGAAGACAGTGGTGACTTTGATATCACGCAATCTGAAGCGTGGAAAACCGTATTTATTAACGGCGCTAAAGTGAAAAGCGGCAGTGATTTCATCTATTCCAATACCAAAGCGACCGATATCAATAACAACTTGCTTGTGATTGGTGAATCAAAACGCAGCGGTTATATTCCGGAAAACGGTGCTGCAGCCAACCGAATGTTTATCGCTGATGCCAGTCAAGACACGCCTACGGCGACATACTTTGCCGATACCGGAGAGTCAATTTTCTTTAGAGGCTCTGGTGGTGAAGCGCAAGCGGTAAATAACTACAATGAAATCGTAGGTACTATCGATGCAGAAACAGCGCGTGAATACGGCGGTAAACAGCGTAGACACCGTGGGTTTATTAACCCTTATGATTTTAATGGCACCCATGACGCTCGTCGTAAATTGTTTGAAAACCGCGCTTGGTGGTTAGATGATTTAACCAACGACGAAGTTGTGGATGGCACCAATAACCATTACCGCATCATAGCGGCATCAGATATTAACGACAAAGGTGAGATTTCAGCCACCGCTTTATATTGCGCCGGTGGTTACGACAATACCGGACATAATGCTTATTGTGGTGAAGGGAAAGGTGTTGAAACCATTGTTGCAGTTAAATTAGAGCCTACCGTTGATCTTAATGATGATACCGCAACTGCAACTATTACTCCGCGTAGCGTAGCTGAAGAGCAGATCTCTCGCCAAGGTGGTAGTTTAGGACCTTGGATGATTGGATTATTGGGATTATTAAGCTTGCGTCGTCGCGTTAAGCAGTAGCGTTACGTCAGATTTTAAGATAAATATCGAAGGACAATATCACAAATTTGATATTGTCCTTTTTTTGACCTTGAGAAAAGCTCGTTTTTGAACGAATCTTATATAGGGTGCATTGCATACACACATTGTGTATGACAATAAATCGTTTCGTAATTCAACAGCCGTTTGTTGTTCAAAGAAACCATCCACCCATTTGTTTATCGAAAGGTTAGAGGATTTAACTATGAAGAGACAAAAACGCGACCGTCTTGAGAGAGCACAGTCCCAAGGTTACAAAGCGGGGCTTAATGGTCGCTCAAGTGATACTTGCCCATATCAACAGACAGACGCTAAATCACAATGGTTGGGAGGTTGGAGAGACGCGAAAGGTGACCTAGAGTCCGGTCTTTATAAATAACCTGAAGAGCAGACCCCGTTTGGGGTTTGTTTTTACAACTCTAATGCACTATAACTAAATTTCTATAAACAAAAAATATCCAACTTCAACTACTTACGGTAACCATACGATTCAATAGGGCTAAAAACAAAAAAGCCACGATATAAATCGTGGCTTCAAAACGTTCTCTTTTTTAAAGAGATTAAAACTTAGAAGTGTCTTTGAATAGACCCACTTTAAGGTCTTTTGCAACGTAGATTTCTTTGCCATCTACCAGAACACGACCGTCAGCCATGCCCATAACCAGTTTACGGTTAACAACACGCTTCATGTGAATTTCGTACGTTACTTTTTTCGCTGTTGGCAACACTTGACCAGTGAATTTAACTTCACCAACACCCAGTGCGCGTCCTTTACCTTCACCACCAATCCAGCCAAGGAAGAAACCAACCAATTGCCACATAGCGTCAAGCCCAAGACAACCAGGCATTACTGGGTCACCAGGGAAGTGGCAATCGAAAAACCATAGGTCTGGAGTAATATCTAATTCTGCAGTAATAAGACCTTTGCCAAACTCACCTTCGGTTTGTGACATTTTAGTCACACGGTCCATCATCAGCATATTAGGCGCAGGTAATTGTGGACCTTGAGGGCCAAATAGTTCACCACGGCTTGATGCTAATAGGTCGTCACGATCATATGAGTTTGCGATATCGCAAGGTTTTTGTTGCATTGTATTGAGTCTCCAGATTTTTTGAACCTGCATCTTATGTGATGCAGTATGGTACTTACAACTCCGATCAGTCTCTAAACAGCGTTCTTTTTAAGCGTTCAAGCAAACTTTCGCCTAAATCATGCTGATTGAGCCTGTCGATGCGTTCTGCAATTTTGTTGAGAATCGTATCTTCGCAGTCGCCGCTAAATTGTTGTCCGGTGATAATAGGCAGAGCTTGATGTACGTCCTCTACGCTCCAAATATGGAACTTGCCTTGTTTTATCGCCTCAACTACGTCTTTATGTAAGGATAGATGACGTAGATTCGATTTGGGTAAGATAACACCTTGCTCGCCCGTTAACCCTTGGTGAGCGCACACATAGAAGAAACCTTCAATTTTTTCATTAAGTCCGCCGACAGCTTGCACACGGCCAAACTGATCAACTGCGCCGGTCACAGCGATATTTTGCTTAATTTCATAACCTGATAACGCACTGACAAATGCACACAGCTCTGCCAAGGAAGCACTATCTCCATCAACTTCGCTATACGATTGTTCAAATACAATTGACGCTGAATATGGCAGTGGTTCATCTAAATCCAGTGCGCTACTGAGAAATGCCTGCATAATCATCATGCCTTTGGCATGTAGATTGCCGCCGAGTTCAGCTTTGCGCTCAACGTCTGATACGTCGCCGTCACCAAAGTGAATAACACAGGAAATTCGAGCAGGTTCACCGTAAGAAACCGGGTGTCCCGGCATATCAACCACGGTCAGGCCATTAACTTGACCTACTTGTTTACCTTCGGTTTGAATCAATACCTGTCCATCGAGAATATCGTCTAGCGCTCGATTAGGCAGATACGATTCACGGTAGTAACGCGCATCTAATGCAGCATCTATATGCTTTGATTCAATGCAATCAGAAGAGGATTCAATAGAGGCTTCAATTAGTAATGATTGAATCCATGATGATGACAGTGGAACAAAATGCTGCTCTTCACAAACTCGAGCACCTGCAGTCAGGAAATGATAAATAGCGCCAGCCGACATGTCAGGCAGTCCGCCACTGTGCGCTACACTGGCCACATAACCTAAATAAGCGGCAACGGTTGTCGCATCAATACGTACATCCATTTCCACTTCAGTATACATAGTGTGTGAAGATGAGAACGCAGGGTCTAAATAATCAAGATCAGCTAGTTGACTGCGATCGCCAACCACCACAACTCTTACTGAGCTAGTAAAACGTTGATCTGGTGCATAACCCATTTTGCTAGTGTTGATCCGTGACACAGCTTCGCCCGCTAGCAATGAACGAATAGCAAGTAGAGTAGTGGGTTGTACCAACAGAGCGTTTGCTGAGATAAGTAGGTAACCATTGTGTTGCTGCTCAAGCAAACCTATGGTCGATTGCACCTCACCAGAGCTTGTTACAATGTAACTACCAAGTAATTCTTCTGCTGCAAGAGTTTCACTGTGTAATACAGGTAATTCTGTCAATGAAGACAGTACCGATGTGATTTCCTTACGTGATAAAACAGTATCTGAACTGTTGATAGCCAGCAATGGGGCTTTTTGTCCGAGAACAACAAATCGTTTTAACGTGGCCGCTAAGCGTGGCTGCAATGCAATAAAAGGCGTTTCAGTGTATTGAAACAATCTACGACTTGAGTCTATATCGTGTTGAGGTGTAGCGAGTCGCCAATCTATGGATTTCATAAATGCTTACTAAAATATACTATGGCGCTAGTATACCTAAGGTAATAAAAGATAACCCGAAAAATAGTGCTTTCGCGCTTTATTGAAGGTCAATTTTACGACACGTTGCATCATTTTGTGCTTTATCACAAATATCAGAAGTCATCGCATTGTCAAAATCGTCGTCTAGGGTTACGCTGTCACCGTATGCCTTTAAATGAATGGACTTAACTTTAGACTCATGAAATATCAACAGCTAGAAAACCTAGAATGTGGTTGGAAATGGAACTACTTGGTCAAAAAATGGAAAGAAGGAGAAACAATCACTCGCCATATTGACAGTAGTGCTGATGCTGCCGCAGTTGAACTACTGCGCGCAATTGAACACGAACCGGTTCAAGTTTTAGAGTGGATTGATAAACATATGTCCATCGAGCTTGATAATAAGCTCAAACAAGCCATTCGAGCTAAGCGAAAGCGTCATTTTAACGCTGAGCAAGTTCATACACGCAAGAAATCCATCGATTTAGACTACCGCGTTTGGGAAAAACTCTCTTATAGAGCTAACGAATTAGGCTGCACCTTATCAGATGCCATCGAATACTTGCTCAGCGAAGCCCAACGCAGCGAAAAAGCCAACGAGAAAGTGAATCTCCTTAAAGAAGATCTCAATAAACTCTTAGCCGACTAATCATTATCTATTAAGTAGGAGATAAGCATGTTGTACGTCATTTTAGTTGCGGCCGCATTAATTTTTGCGATCATTCTTTACGACAAACCTAAAATGAAATTGGTCTTTAAAGACGGTGAAGTCACTTCACATTCCGGAGAAGTAGATAAAACGTTTCTGCATAGATGCAAAGACATAGCCAAACAGCATCCATTTAATGGCACAGTTAAAATCTACAAAACAAGAAAACAGTTTCGAGTGAAGTTTTCAAAAAGCGTACCGAACAAGACGCGCCACATTTTACGTAACGCATTGCCAAACTCAAAAGCTCAAACCAAAAAACGCTAGTTGAATATAAAAGAACAAAATACGAGAAGCGAATGTGCAGTATAGAGTTAAGGAAAAAATAAACACGTACTGCACAACATAGCTCAAATAGGTTCATTTCAAAGGTAGAGATAAGTCAGTAGAGATAAGTCAAAGGCAGATATAAGCTAGATAACTGATTTATAACCAATATATTCACTTTGTGTCAATCCAATTTAAAAATGTCCCTCTATTTTTCTAATTAGAAATGTCACTTTTTAAAGATTGACTATTCTTTGGTATTGGAGGATTTGAATAACTCAGGATTGGTTAGAACTGGATTAATAGCCCTGAGTTGTTCTTTTAAAGCTCGTTGTTGGGCTTTTCGTCTTGGTGATTTTTTACTTCTACTGCGTTTTTGTTGTTCATCAAAGTCATCTTGTTTTTGCTTAGCAAACTTCAGTACATTGCCTAAACGTTTGTTATCGACTATTTGAGCTTGATTTACATTTTCTAACTTATCGAAGATTTTGAAGTTAAGCTTTTTGTAGCCATAACAAATGGCAATATGTCCATCTGGATAGTCGAGTACTTTCACTGTTTCATGAACCAATCGAGCGTTTTCTTCAGTGTTTTCAATTAGGTAAACAACCTTGTCATACTGGAATGTCAGTGCATTTGAGAGCTTTCTTGTTTCTTGCCAACTAAAGATATCATCAAGTTCTTCAGAAGATTCGCGAACCTTACGGTGCATGTCTTTTGGGTAGTTTGCAGGCTTACTAAAACGGCGGTTAAAGA
>NZ_BAUJ01000041.1 GCF_000496695.1 Vibrio halioticoli NBRC 102217 | reverse complement strand
ACTGAAGGTGAGTGGTACTACGCTTCTGTTGGCGGCGGCGAGCCTATCCACATCACTAAAGATTTAGTGAACGGCAAACCACCGCTAGAAGTTGACCCGACTAAACCTGGTTATGACGGCATTACCGTTACTGAACGAGGCGGTGTTTATTACATAGAAAAGAATGGTCAGTCTATGGGTGCCCTATTTAATACTGGAACTGAAGTTATTTGGAACCCTACCGACGGTGATCACGTTGTCGTGACTAAAGATTTAGTCAACGAAAAGATCAAAAACGTAAACCAAAGCAAATTGAAGCAATTTAAAAGCAAAGTTAAAAATCGCTTGGCTGCACTGAAAAAGTAACCACTAGAGCGTTACTTACTGCAATTGATATAACCCAAGACAATCCCCTCAATTGAGGGGATTTTTTCTTAAGCTATCTTCTAGGTACTGCTATGCGCATTTTTGCTTTCTTGTCATTGTTCGTCTCTCTTTCAACTGCCGCTGACACAAGTTTGGTTAATACAATAGAAAAATTTACCGATATTTTTGGTATTAGCTTTTCTCAGTATGATGGCTCTACGGTTGCTACCTTAGATGGTAACTATTACGTAACGGAACGATTGCGTGTTTTTGGTGATATTGACACGGATTTAAACTGGGAAGTAGGATCGGGATATTCAATCTGGAGTGGCGAAACTTATTACACGGAAAATAGCTTTACTGTTAGTGAGTATAAACTCTCTACCGGCATTTTTATTGCAAAGATGTTAGATGAAAAATGGACTCTAATTAGTGATGTAAATTACAACTATAAGTTCGAATCAGAGCGCTGTTTTGCCAACTTTCAAGAGATCTGCCCTACTGAGTCTTTGTCTGATTCTATTGATTACTCTGCTGGAATCATCTGGAGTCCAATTAAATATATTGATTTACTCTACAAATTCAATCAAGAAATTGGATTCAAACAAAATGAGTACTATTTCCCGAATCTAGATGAAACATTTCAAGTAAAAAATACCAATGAAATCTTTCATGAAGTCGTCGCATTTATAAATCTAAAATACCTTAGACCATCGATAACTTACACTACATACAGAGATGAAACCCGCGAAGACACCATAGAGTTTGGTCTCACATTCGACTTCTAATTCGGTTTATTCAGCAACACTTTTAGTTGCTCACGCAGTGCTTTATGGGTGGCGTTGTTTTGATACTTTTTATGATAGGTGAATTCAAAATTCACCTTCCGCATATGAAATGGCGGTTGGATGATCTTTAACCCCAACTGCTCAGCTATTGAAGCCATGCTTTTAGCGATAGCTGCAACATAATTTGTCCCTTGAGTACTGATAATAATATTGGTCATATTACCTACCTCAATGGCCACTTTTCTCGACAGGCTTTTACCCGCCAAAAAATCCACAATCTGAGAGTTTTGTCGATAGAGCTTTAGCGTTACATGCTCGGCTTCTAAATACTGTTGCATGGTAATTTCGTCTTGAATCGTGGGATGGTTTTTATCGCACATCAAAACTAACTCATCAGTAAATGCAGGTTCAAAGTTAAGCCCAGAATCTCTTGGCAGATTATAATCAATCACCAAATCCACTTTATTGAGTTTGATGTCTTGCAACACATCCTGCTCTGCTTTCGGGGATTCATATAATTGAATGTTGGGCATTTCAGGCAGCATGCTAATAGCATTGATGCCCGCATACACAATCATTTTTTGTTCTGATGCCACCGCGCCATCCATTAACTCGAGAGCCATACTCAGTTGATTCGCCAATTGATGAGCATTCGGGGTTGGCTCTATTTTTCTTCCCATTCGAATAAACAGCGGATACCCGAGTACGTTTTCAAAGCGTTTGATGGCAGAACTTACCGCAGGTTGGGTTAATTCTAAAGATTCGGCCGCTTTGGTAATGGTGCCAAGCTTATAAACCGATAAGAAGGGACGAACTAAATTGAGGTCAAACACCAGTATCTCCTTTGCCTGATGTTTACAGATAAACAAAAAAGCCAGTTGTATGCAACTGGCTTCTTTTAATTACGTGTATTCATTGTTCAGTAAAGTAAATTAGTGCTCGCGAGTGGCGCGGAATTCAACTTCAGGGAAACGCTCTTTGGCTAGGTTTAGGTTAACCATAGTTGGCGCAACATAAGAAAGGTTGTCACCACCATCCAAGGCTAGGTTGGTTTGGTTCTTACGTTTAAACTCTTCTAGCTTCTTAGCGTCATCACATTCAACCCAGCGAGCGGTTGCAACGTTAACGCCTTCATAGATAGCTTCTACGTTGTATTCCGCTTTAAGACGCGCTACTACCACATCAAACTGCAGTACACCTACCGCTCCAACGATTAAATCGTTGTTTTGCAGTGGACGGAATACCTGCACCGCACCCTCTTCAGAAAGCTGTACTAGACCTTTGAGCAATTGTTTTTGCTTCAATGGATCTTTTAGGCGAATACGACGGAACAATTCTGGCGCAAAGTTAGGAATGCCAGCAAATTTCAGCCCTTCACCTTGGGTGAAGGTGTCACCAATTTGGATGGTGCCGTGGTTGTGCAGACCGATAATGTCACCCGCATACGCTTTTTCAGCGCGAGCACGATCGCCAGCCATAAAGGTAACCGCGTCAGAAATGCTGACGTTTTTACCAGTACGCACATGGTTCATTTTCATGCCTTGCGTGTAAGTGCCTGATACGATGCGCATAAATGCGATACGGTCACGGTGTTTAGGGTCCATGTTGGCTTGGATTTTAAACACAAAACCCGAAAATTTTTCTTCTGTGGCTACTACTTTACGCTCGTTGGCTTCACGATCTTGCGGGCCTGGCGCCCACTTAGTCAGACCATCAAGCATATGGTCAACACCAAAGTTACCCAATGCGGTACCAAAGTAGACTGGCGTCAGTTCGCCCGCAAGGAACAACTCTTGGTCAAACTCAGGACAAGCACCAATCACAAGCTCAAGCTCTTCACGAACGCTTTCTGCTAGGTCTTCACCTACCGCAGTATCTAGCTCTGGGTTATCCAGGCCTTTGATAATGCGTACTTCTTGGATTTCATGGCCGTGGCCTGATTCGTACAAGATAGTTTCGTCACGATGAATGTGGTAAACACCTTTAAACTCTTTACCACAACCGATAGGCCAAGTGATTGGTGCACATGCCATGCTCAATTCACTTTCCACCTCATCAAGCACTTCCATTGGATCGCGAACATCACGGTCCAATTTGTTCATAAAGGTTACGATAGGCGTATCGCGCAGGCGAGTAACTTCCATCAATTTACGAGTACGATCTTCGACACCTTTCGCGGCATCGATCACCATCAAACAAGAGTCAACTGCGGTTAGCGTACGGTAAGTATCTTCCGAGAAATCTTCGTGTCCTGGAGTATCGAGTAGGTTTACCAAACACTCATTGTATGGGAACTGCATTACGGAGGTAGTCACCGAGATACCACGTTCTTTTTCCATCTCCATCCAGTCAGATTTTGCATGCTGGTTCGAGCCACGACCTTTTACCGTACCTGCTTTTTGGATCGCGTTGCCGAAAAGCAATACTTTTTCGGTAATGGTTGTCTTACCCGCATCCGGGTGAGAGATAATCGCAAACGTACGGCGCTTGCTCACTTCTTGCTGAAATGGACTATTGGTCATATTCGAATTCTTTAGGTTGGTGCACTGGCGAAAATTGGCGCTATTTTCGCTGATTCTGCGCCATTTCACAATCTATCTATAAAATAAAGGCCCAACCTTAGGTTGAGCCTTCGTTAAATCAGTCTAAAAACTAGCCGATTTCGACAAACATATCATCTTTAACTTGGCTGGCACAGGCAAGAAAGTAACCTTGCTCTATGTCTTCTTCGCTGAGCGGGCCAGTTGTCACGCTCACCAACTTATCTTTATCGCCTTTACAGCGACAGCTGCCACACACACCTGCGCGACAAGCAGCAAAAATAGGTAACCCTTCTTTTTCTAGCGCATCAAGTACTGATTCATCACCGGCAATAGACACCTCTGAGCCATTCACTGTCAAAGTGTGCGATTGTGCATCAGAAGCATTCGTCGCTAAATCAATTGCTGCTTGAAACTGCTCGTTATGAACCTGACTAGGTGCAATACCTAGCGCTGCAAACCATGCTTTTGCTGATTCCATGTATGCTTCAGGGCCGCACATAAGTACGGTTCTAGAGGTCACATCAGGCACTACAGACTGCAAAAGCGCTTGGCTTAAACGTCCATGATAAAGAGTTTGGTCATGCTCACGGCTTACCGCCCAAACCAGTTTTAAATTGCTGTGCTTTTCCGCCAGTGCTTCAAGCTCTTGCACGTAAATGCGATCACTTGGAGTGCTTGCACTGTGAATAAACACGATATCAGCGTCTGCATCAGCAGCTAAACGAGCTTGCAGCATAGAGTAAACTGGAGTCACACCAGAACCTGCACTTAACATCAGCAAAGGTTGCTGATCGACAAGGTTAAGGTGGAAGTCGCCCGCCGCATTGCTACAACTCAGTGAATCACCTACCGCAAAGCTGTCTGCAAGGTAGTTAGATACCAGTCCACCCGCCACACGCTTAATGGTCAAACTACACTTTTTTTCACCCGGCAAAGACGCTAGAGAGTAGCATCGCTGGTGTGTGGTACCTTCAATATCCACTTCCAAAGGCAGAAATTGTCCGGGGATAAAATCAAACGCATTGTCAGTTTCAAACCAGTAGGTGGTTACATCAGAAGTGTCGTGTCGAATATCAGTGCAGGTCAGTTGCATCTTTAAAACTCATTATTTGCAGTCAAAGAAGAGGAGCCAATGGCTCCTCTGTGTGATTGGTTTATTTAGGAATTAACCTAGGATGTCAGCAAGATCTTGTTCAACAGTTGTGATCAAACGTAGACCTGTTTGCTCGTGTAGGTGGTTCAGAAGGTTCTCAGTTAAGAACGCAGGAGCCGTAGGACCTACACGGATATCTTTAATGCCTAGAGCAAGTAGAGTAAGCAGTACAGCAATCGCTTTTTGCTCAAACCAAGATAGGATCAGAGATAGAGGTAGTTCATTTACACCACACTCAAACGTATCAGCCAGTGCAAGAGCTAACTGAATTGCAGAGTATGCATCGTTACATTGACCCACATCTAATAGACGAGGAATGCCGTTCACATCGCCGAAATCTAAATCGTTAAACTTAAATTTACCACATGCTAGAGTCAGGATTAGTGTGTCTTGAGGTGCTGCTTTAGTGAATTCAGTAAAGTAGTTACGCTCTTTTTTGTCACCATCACAACCGCCAACAAGGAAGAAGTGGCGAATGTTGCCTGCTTTCACTTGTTCGATAACTGCAGGTGCTGCTTCCATTAGAGCATTACGTGCGAAACCAGTAGTTGTGTAAAGAGGGATCTCATCAAACTTGAAGCCTTCACACTCTAATGCTTTCTCGATAACTGCAGAGAAGTCATGGCCAGTGTGATGCTCAACGCCAGGCCAGCCTACGATGTTACGAGTAAACATGCGATCCGCATAACCATTAGTTTCTGGGTTAATCAGACAGTTAGATGTCATTACGATTGCGCCAGGGAAGTTAGCAAATTCTTTTTGTTGGTTCTGCCATGCGCTACCGTAGTTACCTACTAAGTGAGGGTGTTTACCACCAAGCTCTGGGTATGCGTGTGCAGGAAGCATTTCACCGTGAGTATAAACATTGATGCCTTTACCCGCAGTTTGCTCAAGGATGTATTTAAGGTCGATTAGGTCGTGACCAGAAACTAGAATCGCTTTACCTGCGATTGGCTTCATGTTGACTTTAGTCGGTACAGGGTGACCAAATGCTTCAGTCTCACCTTGATCTAGCATTTGCATAACGCTGTAGTTCAAGTGACCACATGCCATAGCAAGTTCAAGTAGCTCGTTCATTTCAGTTGGGTTCTCACCCAGACGAGCCATAATGCGGTGGAATTCAGCAGAAACGTCTTCTTTTTGTTGACCAAGAATACGTGCGTGTTCCATGTACGCTGCTACACCTTTAAGGCCGTATAGTGCAAGTAGACGTAGACCAAGAATGTCTTCACCCACTTCAGTTACGTCGTGGTTTAGCGCGGCGTCAGCGGCTTTGTTTAGTAGCGTTACTTTTTCTGCTTCAATGGTAAATTGAGCCGCACCTTCTAGAACTTTAGGTTCTACGTTTTGCGTTAGACATGCTGCTTCATAAGCCGCTTTTAGGCGTGCTTTGTAAGAAAGTGCTTGTTCTGTGTATTCGATTAAACGTGCATCATCAAAGTTCACGTTTGTTAGTGTTGCAAAGAATGCTTGAGGTACGTAAGCATCGGCTTCTACATCAACCACACCTAAGCTACGAGCTGCATTTGCGTATGCGCTGACACCTTGAAGAATATAAATCAACACGTCTTGCAAGTCAGAAATCTCTGAGGTTTTACCACACATGCCCATCGCATACTGACAACCACTAGCAACAGGAGTTTGCATTGTTTGCTCGCACTGAATACAGAACATTTAACCTTCCTTTAAGTAATATTTAAAATATATGTTTATAGGTGCAAAATGTTAGTCGTTAGCGTCATTCAAAAGAAGCATTTAAATTACAACTTAACGATCATTTGATCTAGATCAAGCAAACTCAGAGGTAGATGATAAGTGTTTGCATTTACTTACAAAAAATAGAAATGTGCGATAAAACAGTGGCGGATTTTTCAGCGATGAGAGCAACGTTAAAGCCGTTATTTATTGATGAATTTTAGAAAAGGAATTTGTGGTTCAATATAAGAAAAAACAGGTGAATACATTCACCTGTTTTATGTCGTTTCGAGAAATATAAAAGCTCAACTACAAGCAGAGGTAGCTCATAATAATGGCATCTTCTCGACCACTGGCTGTTGGGTAGTAATTGGTGCGTCTATCAACTTCGTTAAAGCCCGCATTGAGATACAGTGTCTGCGCTGTTTTATTAGAATCTCGCACTTCAAGCCAAATACTTTCTACATCTTGGCTTTCGCATAATTCAATAAAAGACTCTATCAACTGGGTACCAATGCCCTGCCCTTGTTTTTCTGGGGCGACCGCAATATTGAGCAATGTCACTTCACCGACAATATTCTGTGCATAAAAGTAGCCAACCAACTGCTCATCGTCTTCAAAAGCAAAATGCATTGCGCCACGACTGGCAAGATCATCGATCATTGAGCGCTTCCACGGATGAGTGTGCGCTGTGGATTCTATCTGCCATACACTGTCTAAGTGCTTTGAAGCTAACGGGATAAGATTAGGCATTATTTTGTATTTGATTCCATAGTTGGCGACGGTTTTGGTTGTGACCATCAATCTCTGATAAGGCCGGAGAATGGATCTCCTTTACACCTTCAACAGCGATAGGGGCACAGGCACTAAACCACACCCACTGTAATTGGTGCTGGCTAAGTTGGGACACTTGATTAGGATAAAGATGGCGACAATCACTCAATTGCAACTGCATTGCCTTTAACACCTTTTGTAAGAATTCGGCATCTTGGCCTGCTGGAATCAATGGTGAGACAAACAGCAGTTTCACCGAATCGGGCAAAGAGATGGCAGGTTGCTGATAACCTTCAAGGCGCTCAGCATGCTGCAATTGCCACTGCTCAATATCCATTTCAGCCAGTAGTTTTTCTCTTGAGTTCAAATTTGGCATGGTCTTAGAACTGATCAAACTCTTGGCAGTATTCGATAAGGCCAGATAAGCCTGCAAAGCTTTCTCCAGTTAAATCGAGCACTTGGAAAACATCTTCGGGTAAATCCCACTGACAGCGAAAACGCTTTCCTTCCGAATGAGCAAAACCAAAACGAGAGTAATAAGCCGGATCGCCTAACACGACGCAAGCGCTATAACCAAACTCTAGTAACGAGTCTAAGCCTTCTTTAATCATGCGCTCAGCAATGCCTTGATTGCGATAATCTTCATGCACAGCGACTGGGGCAAGCCCTTGCCAGCCATAATCATTACCTGACAAAGTAACAGGCGAAAATTGCGCACAACCAATCACACGGCCTTCGTCATCACTAGCCACAATACTTAACGTAATATTGCCGTTCTCACGTAATGTGTTGACTAAATTGGCTTCCGCATCAGTAGGAAATGCATGCTTTAGCAATGCTAAGATCCCTAAATTGTCCGCCGGTGCTTCTGTTCTAATAAGCATTTTCAGTCTCTCTTACCGAAGTGGTAACGTTAGAAGAAGTCTGAACTCCTTTTGCCACAAAAGTAGCTAATTGCTCTAAGGCTGTTTTCACCGCTTTTGGTAGTGCATCAAGATCAACACTGTCCATTAAGTTCTTAACCTCTAACCCTAGTTCAGTATCACCTTCAATGCTTAAACGGCGTTGGAAAAATAGCGTGTCCGGATCCTCTTTTCTGCCCGCAATGAGAACAAGATCATTTAATGAACCACTAAAGCTCACTTGATGTTCTTTTGGCTCAGTGCTGACCAATAACTGACCCTCTTCACAGCTAATAAACCAACTTAGATCCATATCATTGACAGAAACTTTAAGCCATTTACCTTCAAGAAACTCAAAGTCGCCATCTTCTAATGCTTCCTTGAATACTAGCTTCAAACCTTCTAGTAAGGTAAAGCTCTGCAGTTTAGCGGGCATTAACTTGGCAGGAATACGAAAAATATTCGCGGCATTCACTACTAATTGTTGTCTTACTTTCTCAAGCACAGTTATGTCTCTCATCCGTATAATGTCGCTCATGATACTGAATAAATGACAGAAATGAACTGAGTTTAGTCAAACTCCAAGATATGCCGTTCAAAAAACAGTCAACTGGCTATTAAAACTGCCCCATATCAATTCTCATTACGCCATCAATCGTTAAACTTCCTTACTATTTGCTCAGTGAACTACTCAGAATTATGGAACTACTCTGCCCTGCCGGTAACTTACCTGCACTGAAAACTGCTATTGATTGCGGTGCTGATGCGGTTTATGTCGGCTTTAAAGATGACACTAACGCTCGCCACTTTGCCGGACTCAATTTCAACGGAAAAAAGTTTGAAAAAGCTGTTCAATATGTGCATAACGCCAACAAAAAAATTCATGTTGCTTTAAATACCTTTGCTCAACCTGCTGGTTTTGAGCGTTGGACTAATGCCGTTGATATGGCAGCTCAAAACGGCATTGATGCTTTAATTGTTGCGGATATCGCCGTATTGGAATATGCCGCGACTCACTATCCGGAATTGGAGCTGCACCTCTCTGTACAAGCCTCTGCCACCAATGTAGCAGCTGTTGATTACTATCACAGCAACTTCAACGTGAAACGCGTGGTATTGCCTCGCGTATTGTCAATTCATCAAGTTAAACAACTTTCTCGAAACCTAACCTCAGATGTAGAGCTAGAGGTGTTTGCCTTTGGTAGCCTTTGCATCATGTCCGAAGGTCGCTGTTATCTCTCTTCTTATTTAACCGGTGAATCTCCTAACACAGTGGGCGCTTGCTCCCCAGCCAAATACGTACGCTGGCAAGAAACTGACTCAGGTCTAGAATCTCGCCTTAATGAGATCTTAATTGATCGTTATGCAGCGGGCGAAAACGCAGGTTATCCGACCTTATGTAAAGGCCGTTTTAACACTGAAATCGACGGCGAAAATAAGCTGTATCACGCCTTAGAAGAGCCTACTAGCTTGAACACGTTATCGCTATTGCCAGAGCTGTTTGCTGCAAAAGTGGCCTCGGTGAAAATTGAAGGTCGTCAACGTAGCCCTGCTTATGTTGAGCAAGTTACTCGCACTTGGCGCGCGGCAATTGATGCTTACCAAAGAAACCCAGAAAACTATCAAGTGCAACCTGAGTGGGACAGAGCATTAGCCAATGTATCTGAAGGAACACAAACCACCCTTGGTGCCTACCATCGTAAATGGCAGTAGTTGGAGAATTAATATGAAATATTCATTAGGGCCACTACTCTATTTTTGGCCAAAACAAGACGTTGAAAGCTTTTATGAGCAAGCAAAGCAATCTAGCGCGGATATCATTTATTTAGGTGAATCGGTGTGTTCAAAACGCCGCGAACTCAAACCACAGCATTGGTTTGATATTGCTAAAGATCTTTCTAACTCAGGTAAGCAGGTAGTGCTATCAACCATGGCATTGCTAGAAGCGCCGAGCGAAGTCAATATCATGAAAAAGTACATCGACAATGGCGACTTTGCCATTGAAGCCAACGATGTATCAGGCATCCAGCTAGCGCACGAAAAAGGCGTACCTTTTGTCGTTGGCCCAGCGGTTAACACTTACAATGCGCGCACCCTTAATCTATTCCTAAAACAAGGCATGATTCGTTGGTGTATGCCGGTAGAGTTATCTCGTGATTGGCTAAACAACACCTTGTTGCAATGCGATGAACTTGGTATTCGTAATAAGTTTGAAGTGGAAGTCTTCAGTCACGGCTATCTACCACTAGCGTATTCCGCTCGCTGCTTTACCGCTCGCGCCGAAAACAAAGCGAAAGATGATTGTCTGACTTGCTGTATAAAATACCCAACCGGTCTTAAGGTGGATAGCCAAGAGGGTCAAACCGTGTTTAATTTAAACGGCATCCAGACTCAGTCAGGCTATTGCTACAATTTAGGCAATGACATTCCATCAATGCACGGTTTGGTCGATGTGGTGCGTTTGAGCCCTCTAGGCATAGACACCTTCGATAATGTCGAAGCCTTTAGAGCCAATGAGCAAGGAACTAAACCTTTACAAATTCAAGACCGTCAATGTAACGGCTACTGGCATCAAATTGCAGGGCTTGAACTGCGCTAATATTAAGCTTCAATAGCGAATAAAATGCTTAAATGAAAAATACCGCCCTCATTAATTGAGGGCGGTATTTTCATATTGAGCTCAGTTTTTTAAGCTAGTTTTTAAGCTTAGTTCTTTAAGCTAAAGCTATTCTTTCTCGCTTTCTTCTTTTAACTGCTCTTGCCTTTCAGCACGTACCTCTGAAAAGATGCGGCCCAGTTCTAAGAAGGCGTATCTGTGTTCAACGTATTCATACACGTTAAAGCTCAAAGACAATTTATACAAACTAACGGCTTCGTTGTATTCGCCCGCTAATTGATAGCGCTTCGCCATATAGAAATAAGTTTCCGTTAGGCGCTGTGCCAACATCAAGTTGTCTTTTGCACCAGAGGCAATTTCTAAAATAGCTTCATCGTTAGAGATTTTATTTAGCATCATTGCCACTAAAGCCCAACCCCATTGTTGGTCTCTTTTAGCATAACGTTGTTCTAGTTTTGCTACTGCATCCGGTTGGTTAGACTTCATCTCAATGATGTACAACCACATAGCGCGGAAAGGATCGCTAGGATCGTCCTCATAGTGCTTGGTCATATCATCCAGTGCTAAATCAATTCTGTCTCCATAGTAGAGTGCAATCGCTCTGTTGCGCTCTGCGTATTGGTTTCCAGGATCTAACTCCAATGTAGAATCAAATGCTTCGTAAGCGGCGTCGTACTGCCCTATTTGGGTAAAGTACACACCAAGCAGATTGAATATTTCAGCTTGCGCGGGGTTAATGGATAAGCTCTGATTAAAGTCATAACGAGCCAGTTCACGTAAGCCTAAGCTGTCGTAATACACACCGCGTTGTAAGTGCAGTTCCGCTCTTTGCTCGTCAGTAATATCACTGCGCAGCAGTAACTGTGAAGCACGAGCAATTTGCACTTCTTGTTGAATTGATGGCTGTAAGGGAACGGCCATTGGTGGCGGTGCCCATTCTTTATCTTTACCGCCCATGCTTGAACAGCCAGACATAACCAGCACTAGCCCTGCTATTAGCACACTAAACCATTTCACTAAATACTACCTCCCTGTGAGCCATCGAATTCGATGGGGATTCCTTTAGCATAGAAAAAGAGGAGCTAAAAAGCTCCTCTTTATTTATGCATTTATCGATTTTTTCTTAAAAATCAATATTATTCAGCTGCTGGTGCTGCGTCATCTGCTGCAGGAGCTTCAACCGCTTCCTTCATGCTTAGACGTACACGACCTTGACGGTCGATTTCTAGAACCTTAACTTTAACTTCTTGGCCTTCAGTTAGGTAGTCAGATACTTTCTCAACACGCTTGTCAGCGATTTGAGAGATGTGTACTAGACCATCTTTACCAGGAAGGATAGTAACGAATGCACCGAAGTCAGCTAGACGAGCAACTTTACCCATGTAGATAGTACCTACTTCAACTTCAGCAGTCAGTGCTTTGATGCGGTCGATTGCATCTTGCGCTTGCTCACCAGAAGTTGCAGCAATTTTCACTGTACCGTCGTCTTCGATTTCGATAGTTGTGCCAGTTTCTTCACAAAGTGAACGAATTACTGCGCCGCCTTTACCGATAACGTCACGGATCTTCTCAGGGTTGATCTTCATTTGGTGGATACGTGGAGCGAATTGAGAAATCTCTTCACGAGCACCAGAGATAGCGTTATCCATTACAGATAGGATGTGCTTACGTGCACCTTGCGCTTGGTTAAGAGCAATCTGCATGATCTCTTTAGTGATACCTTCGATTTTGATATCCATCTGCAGTGCAGTGATACCGTCGTTAGTACCGGCTACTTTAAAGTCCATGTCGCCAAGGTGATCTTCGTCGCCTAGGATGTCAGAAAGAACAACGAAGTCGTCGCCTTCTTTAACTAGACCCATTGCGATACCCGCAACAGACGCTTTGATTGGCACACCTGCATCCATAAGAGCAAGAGAAGTACCACATACAGAAGCCATTGAAGAAGAACCGTTAGATTCTGTGATTTCTGATACTACGCGAACTGTGTATGGGAATTCTTCAACAGAAGGCATTACCGCTGCAATACCACGCTTAGCCAGTTTACCGTGGCCGATTTCACGACGCTTAGGAGAACCAACAAAACCAGTTTCACCTACACAGTATGGAGGGAAGTTGTAGTGCAGTAGGAAGTTGTCTTTACGCTCGCCTGTTAGCTCATCGATGATTTGTGCATCACGTTGAGTACCAAGAGTTGCAGTAACGATCGCCTGAGTTTCACCACGAGTGAACAATGCAGAACCGTGTGTACGTGGAAGAACGCCAGTGCGTACGTCTAGCGCACGAACCATGTCTTTTTCACGGCCATCGATACGTGGGTTGCCAGCAATGATGCGGCCACGTACTACTGTTTTTTCTAGGTCGTGGAAAATAGTGTGAATCTCTTTTGGATTCAGTTCTGCGTCTTCAGCAAGTAGCGCAGCGTTTACTTCATCAGCGATAACATGGATGCGGTCATAGCGCGCCATTTTCTCAGTGATTTGGTAAGCTTCAGTCAATTTAGCTTCCGCTAGCTCAGCAATTTTTGCTTTAAGCTCAGTGTTTTCAGCAGGTGCTTCCCAGTTCCAAGACGGAGTAGCCACTTCAGCTGCAAATTCGTTGATTGCTTGGATAGCAACTTGTTGTTGGTCGTGACCGTAAACAACAGCCGCTAGCATTTCTTCTTCTGTTAGGTTGTCTGCTTGAGATTCAACCATAAGAACAGCGCCTTCAGTACCAGATACAACAAGATCTAGCTTAGAAGATTCAAGTTCAGTCATTGAAGGGTTAAGTACTAGCTCACCATCAATATGACCAACACGTGCCGCACCGATAGGACCGTTAAAAGGAACACCAGAGATAGACAGTGCTGCAGAAGTTGCAAGCATAGTCACCATGTCTGGTTGAACGTCAGGGTTTACAGACATTACTGTCGCGATAACCTGAACTTCGTTTTTAAACGCGTCTGGGAATAGAGGACGGATTGGACGGTCGATTAGACGAGCCGTTAGTGTTTCGCCTTCTGAAGGACGACCTTCACGCTTGAAGAAACCACCAGGGATTTTACCTGCAGCGTAAGTACGCTCTTGGTAGTTTACTGTTAGCGGGAAGAAATCTTGGCCTTCTACTGCTTCTTTCTTAGCCACAACTGATACGAATACAGAAGTATCGTTCATTGTTGCCATTACTGCTGCAGTAGCTTGACGTGCGATTACGCCTGTTTCTAAAGTAACGGTGTGGTTACCGTACTGGAAAGTCTTAACAACTGGTTTTTCGAACATTCTTGTTTCCTTGTTCCATGACGTTACGCCATAGAATTATCTAGTGAAAATCCAAAACATTACCAATCGCGACTAGTAAAAATAGACTGAGGTTTCACCTTAATCTACTTGTAATAGTCGCGACCTAGTGGCCGACATCTGTGACTGTAATGATTTGGATCGATAGTTATACCAATCGTACTAAATAGTTGGTCATTCTAGCTTGTTAAAATGCTCGACAACGGCGTTAGAATTT
>NZ_BAUJ01000042.1 GCF_000496695.1 Vibrio halioticoli NBRC 102217 | reverse complement strand
GCCTTGCTTGCTCAATACCCGAGCGTTGGCTGGGCGCTTTATTATCAGTTTTCGTCATTTAGCTCTTTTCACGCCTGCTTGTGCTTATTATAGTGTAAGGCTATCAACAAAACTTGAGAGGTACGTCTACTCACCTTAATGCATAAAGATAGGTGGTAGTTCGTGCTAAAAACACAATATATGGAGATTAATTGATGTCTTTCTTCGCACTGGCACTCGGTAGCGCAACTAAAAACCGAGATAACAAAATTATTGAAGCTTTCTTCCCAACCCCACTACTGTCACCAGCAACTGAGCTGGTTGCTGCAGTTAAACAAGTGGTGGGTTACACCGAAGGTAATCAAAGCATCGAGATTACTCCAGAGCAATGCTCTGAGCTTGCTGGCGTATTTGAAAGCAATGGCCAAGCAGCAAGTGCTGACTTTGCAGCAAAAGCGGCGCAATCTAGCCAACCTCTTGTTGTTGTTATCTTAGCCAGTGATGAAAAACCTCAAACTGTTGCTGAAGGTTTCTTGAAGCTGCAACTGATCTCTCACCGTCTGGCTCAGCCTCACGGTATTGTACTTGATGGTATTTTTGGTCTGCTACACAACATTGCATGGACAAACGAAGGCCCGATCGATCTTCCTGAACTTGCCGATCGCCAAATCGAAGCTCGTCTTGCTGGTCGCGCACTGAGCGTAGATTGCGTGGATAAGTTCCCTAAAATGGTCGACTACATTGTTCCAACAGGTGTTCGCATTGCAGATACTTCTCGTGTTCGCCTTGGCGCACATGTGGGTAACGGCACAACAGTTATGCATGAAGGCTTCATTAACTTCAACGCTGGTACTACAGGCGTTAGCATGGTTGAAGGCCGTATCTCTGCTGGTGTTATGGTTGGCAACGGTTCTGATATCGGCGGTGGCGCTTCTATCATGGGTACATTATCTGGTGGCGGTAAAGTTGTTATCTCTATCGGTGAAAATAGCCTACTCGGTGCTAATGCCGGTCTTGGCTTCCCACTAGGTGATCGTTGTACGATTGAGTCTGGTTTGTACGTAACAGCAGGCACTAAAGTACGCATGCTAGACAACAGCGGCAAAGAAGTTGAAGTTGTTAAAGCGCGTGATCTTGCAGGCAAATCTGACCTACTATTCCGCCGTAATTCTCAAACCGGTATTATTGAGTGTCTGACCAATAAATCTGCAGTTGAGCTAAACAGCGAATTACACAGCAATAACTAATCACTGCGATTAGAACAAAACTGACAGCATAGACCTGCACCTAAATGTGCGGGTCTTTTTATATCTATTTGAAAGAAAAGAGCCTGTATATTTCAAAGGCTAAACTGGGCAATAACTATTCATTCAATATAACTTTGTCAAGGTCACTATCTTGTGCTTAGCGAGTATGCTTTAGGCTCTTTATTATTTGTTACCCTTATCATGAACACAAAACCTCATACTATGCGTATTCTCCCTGCACTCCTTTGTACTTTTATCGCAGTACCAAGCCTTGCCTCTACCTTTAGGCAGCATGGAGCTCATGTACATGGCTTTGTCACCTATGATATTGCTCAAGATGGTACCGGGCTATTAATTGAAATCTATGCGCCTGGAATGGATGTGGTGGGTTTTGAACATACTGCCAATACAGAGCAAGAAAAGACGGCAATGAGCAGAGCGAATCAACTATTAAATGATTCTATCTCGATAATAAACATAAATGCAGAAGCCCAGTGCTCAATAACAGATAGTGCAGTAAGCCTAGTTAAATCATCATTTGAACAGCCCGCAGCGCAAGATATACATAATCCTTTTGTTGAACATAGCGCACATGCTAGCTTTGATATCAAATACCAATTTAACTGCCAAAATCCGCAGCAGCTAAATGACATCAACACCTCTTGGTTTAAGCACTTCCCTGCCACTAACACCATAGCAGTGAACTACTTTACGGATAAAACTCAAAACGCAACCGAGCTAAACAAACAACAGACTCATATCCATTTAGATAATTAGACATTTAGATAATTAGTCTTCTCAAAAAAATGCCGCTCACCTAAGATGAGCGGCATTAATACCGAAGTTTAATCTCCCCTAACCAAACTGAATCAGGGCTAGCTAGGGGATAACAATCTGTTAGGTCAGCAATTATTTAGCCAGTTTGACCTCTTCGACCTTCTTTCCTGCGTCCGGATCATTGAAAGTATCAATATCCAAAGCACCTTCTGATTTACCTACAATCACAGTTACCGCACTATCACCAGTAATGTTAACCGCAGTACGAATCATATCTAATAGACGATCCACACCCATGATAAGCGCAATACCTTCTAAAGGTAGGCCTACTTGGTTCAATACCATTGCTAGCATGATAAGACCAACACCTGGAACACCTGCTGTACCGATAGATGCGAGTGTTGCGGTTAGGATAACCGTTAGGTAATCACCCATGCCTAGATGGACATTAAACGCCTGCGCAATAAACGCTGTCGCGACACCCTGCATGATGGCAGTACCATCCATGTTGATGGTTGCACCCAGTGGAATAGTGAAAGATGCAACACGGTTTTTAACACCTAAACGATGCGTAGCAGTTTCCATTGTTACAGGAATAGTGGCATTTGAAGACGCCGTAGAAAAAGCAAACATCACAGCATCTTCCATCTTCTTCAAGAAATGAATTGGATTTAGACCTGTAGTGGCTTTCAAAATCAATGGATAAACAATGAGGCCTTGAATCAACAATGCGGCAGAGAGTACCAAGAAGTACTCGCCTAAATTCATGATCGCACTTAGACCAATGGTGCTAAATAACTTCGCCATTAAGAAGAAGACACCATAAGGCGCAACATTCATTAATAAAGCCACCAGCTTCATGATCACTTCGTTTAAATCTTGGAAAGCAGCAGCAACACGCTCGCCTGTTTCGCCACACGCACTGATTGCTATCCCAAATAATACAGCAAAGACAATGATTTGCAGGGTATTACCCTGTGCCATAGAGTTAATTGGGTTAGTAGGAAACATGCCTACAATAACTTGTCCGAGTGATGGTGCTTCACTAGTAGAGAAGGTCGTAGCGGCTGCTAAATCGGCCCCTGCTCCAGGTTGAAATACCGTACCCATAAAGATCGCCATAGAGATGGCAATCATGGTCGTTACCAGATAAAAACCAATAGTTTTGCCACCTAAACGACCTAAAGTTGCTATATCCTTTAAAGAACTTGTACCACATACCAGTGACACAAATACCAAAGGAACAACTAACATTTTTAAACTAGCGATGAAAATGGAACCACCAACATCAAAAAAACCATTGACGAGGTATTCGTTAATAAATTGGTTATCGCTAAACGCTAATCGAATGATAAAGCCTGTCAATACACCTAATCCCATACCGAGCAAGACTCGGGTGGTCAGTGACTTCTTCTTTTTATCAGTATTCATCTTTGAACACTCCTATTAATCTTATAATTTCGCTTTGAACGGCTCAAAGTCGCGAAGCAGGTTAGCAGGCGAATAGGTGATAGTTATTATCATCTGTATTTAAAACAGCCAAAACGTGATAAAGATCACGATTTTGACTCCTGTTTTCTAAATTAACACACTTAATTTTTACAAAATAGACACACATCAGATAAGAGAAATATCATCTGATACTTTCTCTAAGTCTAAGTTACACAATGAGTTTCTTATCACTATTAAACAGATAACAATATTAAACCTTGTTTATCTTTGAATAATAATCCAACATTAGTGACTAAGTTCTAGATTGTTAATGGTATTAGATAGAATAGATGATAGTCACAAGTAATGCGTCACACAAACACGTTTGTTTTTTAAGCGCCAAGTCTAACGATTGAGTCATTAATTGATCATTCTAGTGTGTCAAATTCCTCACTAAAAAATCTTAATATCTAACCTTTATAAGCCTCTATTATGAACTCTGACGGTAGGCTGTATAACGCTGTATATACCTTAATAGTAATAGTGAAGTACGTTAACTTGAGTTGATCTTTGATAGAGACAAAGTGAGCGATGACAAAACATGCCTCTTTTGCTTCTATCTAGGATAGTGAGTGATGGATAGACTTTGAACTGTAGTTAACTTCCGTATAAATAGAGTTCATATAAGATCTACAGTAATTAGATTGCAAAAATTCATCTCAAATAGGCAACAACAATCACACTTATAGCGCCTTTAGTGGCATTTATCATATAGGAAAAAGCTCACAGTAAATTGTGACTTAGATCACATTGATTATTAAGCAAGCAAATGAGATAAAAATTCAAGATAAGCTAACAAGAGCCTGTATATAAACTCAACTACGTAAGAGATAGTTTTTGGCAGAAGAAGAGCTCTTCTGCCTAGTAGGATTACGCACCTGTCTGTTCTTTATCGACCTCTTCAACCTCATTAAGCCTTACTTCAGATAGTGCTCTTTCTAAGTTCTCATTAGCAATCTTGTAGTAAGACGGGTTTTTATCTATCGCTTGCTGCAAGTAAGGAATTGCCTCGTCTGGTTTCCCTTTCAGCATTAAAAAGTACCCGACATTGTTTAAAGCCTCTGGCGTGCTCATATGACGTTTGAAGATATTTAACGCTTGTCGATTGTCCCCTAAAGAAATGTAGATTAAAGCCAGATTATTCAATGCTTTCTCATTATCAGGATCCGTTTTCAATGCCCTATTAGTGATCCTCTGGGCCAAATAATAGCTGCCACTCATATAATGAGAATAACCTAGGTTAATCATAGCTTGAGTCGACCTTGGGTTTACCTCTAAAGCACGTTCGTAGTACCTTTTGGCGATATCATGCTTACTGTCTACATCAGCAAGAATTCCTAATCCCATATAGCTTCTAAATGGGCTTTTTGAATCGTAAGGCAAACTTTGTAAGATTTCATCCGTTACTTCTGAATAACTGGTCAGTACATCAGGGTTATTCAATCTCACTTGGTCGGCATTGACCGCCCTAAAAAAGTAAGAGCGTCCTTCTTCGGTTAAACCTTGCTTTGTATAAAGCAAACCTAACTCTTCTAGTGATTGAACGTCGAACTCATCGTAATCAAGAGCCTGTATATAAGCTTTTTCAGCTAACAGATAGTTGCCTTTTGCCGAATGAATTCGGCCTACGGTATATAAGGTTTTATTCTGGTGGGTTGCGTCTGTAAATGACAATGAACGTAGATATTCATATAAGGCCAAGTCATAATTCTTGGTACTTAATGCAGCGTCACCTCGAGTAATAGCTTCAATCTCTGTTTTGGGTGGTGCTTCGTTGGTCAGCGATTCAACAGGTTTACCCGCATATAAAGAACCGTCAAATTCCTTTGGTTCATTCTCTGATGATGCACATCCAACTAACGCAATACAAACCAATGTGGCTAGCGCTTTTTCCTTAATATTTTTCTTCATTAGAATCTTCCTTAATTATTTAAGCGCATCAAATAGCGTCATCAAACCCGGCCCTAACGCAACAATGAAAAAACACGGCCAAATGAATAACACCATAGGGAAAAGCATTTTAGTGGGGATTTTTGCAGCCACCTCTTCTGCGGCTTGCTTTCTTTTATCACGATAATCTTCCGTATAATCGCGTAATGTCTGAGCGATACTGCCACCGACCTTAGCAGCATGGGATAACATGCTGACTAAACCGGTAAGTTCTTCTACACCCGTTCTATCTACCAACTCTTTAAAAGCGGTTGGCATTTCTACGCCCGCTTGGATTTTGGCACATACAGTATCTAACTCCTCTGCGAGTTCAGGGTGACTAATCATAAGCTCGGTACTGATACGCTTAAGCGCAGCATTAAAACCTAATCCAGATTCAGTACATACCACTAAAAGATCTAGAGCATCAGGTACTGCGGCTTTGACTTTATCTTTTCGTTCGGAGACTAATTTAGCTAAGAACATGTTTGGACCAAACAACCCACACCAAAGAGCGACAATAATCACTAACGGCATATAACTAGATTCATGCATTAAAAGGTAAGTTGCAGCGGCGAGGAATAACCCCACTAATACTGTGACTAATTTAATCGCATAGAATAACGACAGAGCATTGGTATCATGATAACCCGCTTGGATAAGTTGTAACTGAATACTCTCGCGTTCTTTTTTACTATTTGGCACCATCATCGGAGCCATGTTACCTAAAGCCGCACCTAACTTATCAGGTTTATGAGTAGACGCTGTATCACCTCCCATCGCTTTCAATTTACGTCGAATAGGTGAGTTGATACCTAGAATCAACATGCCTACCGCTAATACGGCCAAAATAGTGCCGATTAACACCATCAACAAAAATAAATTATCTCGGGTCAAAAGCCCTGAGATTCCCATCTGTGACGCTAACTCATTAAAGTTCATGATCACACCTTGATATTGATTATTCGTCTAATCCATAACGACCCTATCGCCAAGCTAACGATACCGAAACTGACGGCCGTTATTCCCCTGGGATCTGATATCAACAAATCTGCGTGTTCTGGGTTAATGAACATGGTCACGACATACAAAGCAAATGGAGATAAAACTAAAATCCAAGAAGAAAGCCGTGCTTCTGCTGACAAGGTTCTGATTTTTCTTGATAACTTAAAACGTGCTCGCAGTACTTTAGAGACTTTATCCAAGTTTTCTGTCAAATTACCACCGGTTTCTGCCTGTAAAATAACCGCACTGGAAAATGCCAACATCGATATAGTAGGTGTCCTATCGACCATTTGCAGTATGGCTAATCGCATGTCATAGCCAAAATTAAGCAGATTAAAGGTTTTCTTAAATTCTGTGCCTATAGGTTCAGGCATCTCTTCACCTACTTCTTTGAAGGCTTGATTAATCGGTTGCCCTGCCTGCAAGACACGCTTAATCATATCTAGACCTTCCGGTAACTGCTCTTCAAATTTTTGTAAGCGATGACTGATTTTCTTTTGAATAACCATGTGCACAATGACATACACAGCAATAAATAAAGCAAGGCTGATATACCACAGTTGTCCAAGGTAAATGGAGATTCCCGCAACCACAAAACTGGCAAAAACAGTCCATCCGATAAGCTTACCTAAGGTGATATGAGTACCGGATAATTCCAACATCTTCTTTAATTTAGCGAAGATGGGGATTTTTATCATTTTTCGTTCAAATGGCGTCATCTCTTTTAAATAGTACTCATGAAGCAAAGAGAGACTTTCTTCGTCTAGTTTCTTTTGCGCATGCTTCAAGCGCTTAGTTAATTCACCATGCCTTGCCTTTTGCCCTGCAACAGGAAGAAGCAATGCTTGCGAAATAAACAACACCGCAAAAAAAAGTAATATGAGAAATAAGCCGAGATCACCCATGTCTTATCCTCCTACCCACGCTCAGTAGCTTCAAAAAGTTCGAATGGTATGTCTAAGCCACGCTTAACAAGTGCATCATGACATCCCGGCACAATGCCCGTCGCGATATAATCACCAAGAATATTGCCTTCTTCATCGATACCTTGACGCTGAAATTTAAAAATTTCAGACATGGTAATAACATCACCTTCCATGCCGTTTATTTCACAAATACTCACCATGCGACGTTTACCGTCTTCTTGACGCTCCATTTGCACGACCATATGAATCGCTGATGCAATTTGCGATCTGAGGTTCTTAGCGGACATATTCCAACCCGCCATCGCAAACATATTTTCTACACGACTTAACGCATCTCTTGGGGTATTGGCGTGAATAGTTGCCAATGAACCATCATGACCGGTATTCATCGCAGCCAACATATCTACGGCTTCAGAACCACGCACCTCACCTATAACAATTCGGTCTGGACGCATACGAAGTGAGTTTTTAACGAGATCTCGCTGTGTTATTTCACCTTTACCTTCCAAGTTAGCCGGGCGAGTTTCAAGACGAATAATATGCGGTTGTTGCAATTGTAATTCTGCGGAGTCTTCTATAGTGACAATGCGTTTATCGCTGGGGATAAATGATGAAAATATATTTAATGTTGTGGTTTTCCCTGAGCCTGTACCACCTGAAATCAATATATTGAGTTCCCCTTTGACAGCAGCTTCAATAAACTTTGCCATTTCAGGAGACAGAGAGTTAAAGCCCAACATGTTATCCATATTCAAGCGATCAACGGCAAATCGTCGAATGGAAACCGACGCTCCATCAATCGCCAGAGGTTGTATTATGGCATTCACACGCGAGCCATCTTTTAAACGGGCATCTACCATAGGTGAGGCTTCATCAATACGACGACCGACTTGACTTACAATACGGTCAATAATATTCCTTAAATGCTTTTCATCTAAAAAAGTGTGTGGCGTTCGCTCTAATCGACCAAATCTCTCAACATAAACATTTTTAGGCCCATTAACTAAGATATCCGATACAGATTTATCATGCAGTAACGGTTCTAACGGCCCTAAACCGAAGACTTCGTCTTCGATTTGCTTAATCACTCTTTTTCTACCTTCCAAACTAACAGGGTGCGTTTTATCATCATTCATTAATTGATGAATCGCTTCTTGTAGCTCTTTTTTCGCTCTGTTTTCTTCTAAATTAGCCAAAACACCCAAATCGAGAGTTTCTAATAGTTTCTTATGAAAGTAGTGTTTTACATCTAACTCTTGCTTAAGGTGCTTATCCATTTCAGCGGGAATATCGCTAGGTAAGGGCTCTCTCTTGGCAGTAGGTGCAGGTGCAGCGGGAGTATTAACTGTGTTCTCTTTAGCTGATGCATCAGAGTTATTCTCAGTTGAGGACAACGAGCTGACTTTTTTTTCAAAGTCTGGGTTTATATTTTTTCGCTTAAACAACATATATCATCCTAATTTTTCAGCTAAAGATTTTCCCTAACCAACCTGTCTTCTCTTCTTTGACAGGTGCTATAGACGAAGCTAAACGAGTGATGGCTTCTGAGACTGTTGACTTTTTTTTGCTTAAGCAAAAAGGCTTACCTAGGTTAGAGCTTTCATTGACCACCTTGTAATCATTAGGAAGAACATGAACCCTTATATCTCCTAATGCATCTTCGATATCTGTGATTTTAAGTGCTTGTTTTTTATCGTATCGATTCACCACAACCTCAACATGCTCTTTAGGTAATCCGTATTCGACTTCAAGAACACCGAGCATGTCATTGGTATTTTTTATTGATACATAACTCTGTTGAGCGACAAAATAGACCTTTGTTGATTGAGAGATTAACGAACTATAATTGGCTTCAATTCCACGAGATAAATCAGCCACAATATGTGTGTAATACTCACGAAGAACAGGTATAACCGTATGCAAACTTCGTGCTTTTAATTCATTTTCAATCGGATGCATTTGCTGAAAATTAAGAAAGCTCAAATTACAACTGTGTTTGGAAACTAATGTTTGTAAAGCCGTTTCGTCTATGTCATTTGCAGCATCAATAATGTCATGAATACCGTATTGTGGTTTCAAGTCTAAATAATCTTGTATCGCACCAAACTGTATATCTAGGTCTAAAAATAACACTCGATTTTGTTCATTTTTAGCCAGTTCAATAGCGGTATTCATTGATACTGTCGAAGCGCCACTTCCCCCTTTGCTATTCACAAAAACATGCAGTTCAGCTAACTCTTTACTGGTAAACTTTTCATCCGCAACCGCAGTAAGAATCGAGGCGAGCCCTTCAATTGTGGTCGCTTCTGATAGAAAGTCTGATGCGCCAATTCTTAATGCTACTTTTAAATCAAAACTATTCCCTTCATCTCCAAATACCACTAAAGACGAGTTACTGTTTTGTAGCACTAAGCTATTGGCATATAACTCAGTAAGTTTTTGCGCCCAATCACCGCTGGATTGAATAAAAATTAAGTCGGGGCTACTTTGGTCTTTAATTTGTTGAGAATTAAATTCATTTAAAGTAATAAAACTAACAAATGCATTGGTGCACTTGTTTAATTCGATTTCTATATGTTCTTTGAATGCAGTCGTGCTATACACAACCCATATAGATATTTGACTTTTCAATGCCAGTCTAAATTCATCATTTGCATTCATTTGCACCACTTCACTCATCTTCCTTGACCTTAGTATTATTAATAATACTTACAAACAACTGGTACTGCCCGATGGCACTGATTCCATTTCACCTATAGGTCTATAAATCCCTAAACTCTCTGCTGGCACAATCGTTTCAAAATTAGGTGTTACTACACTGCCCAACAGATTAGATAATAACGAAAATCCAAAACTGAAATTCTCAATCTTCGTACGCACAAAACGTATTTTTTCAAACTGCTCATCAACTTGTTCAACTGTAGCGCTACCGCTATTAAAAATAGCGGTATCAATGAGTTGCCCACTGCCATCTAAGTAATCAATACTGAGCATTGACGGTTCATAACCAGATGGGGCAACTGCAGTAATACTTGCCAAGCCAGGAATATTCCCTTGTTCTGTTACGTAACACACTGATGCCAATCTAGCTGATTTTCGAGTTACTTCATTTAGCATTTGCAGCGAAAAAACAAACCGTGCAAATTCCATGATGGCAAAAAGAGCGATGAGTAATACCGTCGAGACAATCGTAAACTCGATAACAGCTAATCCTCTATTCTTTTTATAAAAGCATGAGAAAGAGCCTAACTTCATGGTGATACCCTCATTATAGAAGAAGCATTCATATTCAGACTAAATACTCCGCCGATAATTGGTACTGAAGTAAAAATAGGCGCATATGCATAGTTGGCGGAAACAGTGACGTAATTGGCTGATGAATCATCTACTGATATATTTGATGCCGATAATCCAGGTAAGATTGATTCCATATTTTGATTATTTGACGTACCCGTTTTATTGCCAAAAACAACCATATTTTTGATTTCACTATTATCTGCAATCAGTGATGCTCTATCAGTCCCGTAAACATCAATAACCGCGTATCTAGCCCCGTTCTGTAAGGCTTTATTCAACATTGTATAGTGCATAAAAATGCGCCCCACCTCGAATATGGCACATAGCAATAATAATAAAATGGGTAAAATCACCATCATTTCAATAGCCGCTAATCCATGTTCCTTGCTATTCGTTCTCGTAAAAATCATAGCTACGCTCCTGAACTGTTAGGATCTTTGTATAGTTGGATCTTATAAGCTCCTGATGTACTTGGCGTGGTAGGAAAGGTGGCATTATTTACCAGACAGTCAGTATTAAACTCTCCGTATACTTTTTGTGGTTCACTATTACCATTGCTTGTAGGCGCTTGCTGAGAAAGAAAGAAGCATCCTACTGAAACAACATTAAACTCTGCATTTGCACCATTCCCACCGGTATTATTTGAACAATCTATAATTGGCACAGATAACAAACGGCGACCAGGAACTCCACCAGCTTGTTCGGTGTAGTTACCATCTGCAATATCTTGTTGATAATCAGCATAGGTAAAATCAGAGGTGATATTGCCATCATCATCAGTGGTAATATTCGCTTCTTTAACATAAATATCAGGTGGATAATCACTCGCTGACATACCTTGATAGCTACCAAAACGAGTATTCAGACCTTTTTTTACTAATCCAACACTATTACCCGTCGCAACGTTAACAGAGCCACCAGATAGACAACCGTCATAGCCACCCGCTAATTGCTCATCAACTTCACCTTTACCGGTAAAATCTAATAGCTGAAAGTTCCCAGGGGTATCAAAATCCGAATCTTTCCAGCTTGATTCTTTTAATACTTGATAATCACCTTCACTGTACCCACCAAACTCATCATCTGAACTATCTTTAGCACATACAGCCATAGGTACTAAATTACAAAGCTCAGAGGAACTCGACACCGAAGAACTTGGCCCGGCCACCGCACTGGCTGAAACAGATTTACTGGCGTTAAATAAACCGACAAAAAAACCCTCTAAGGCAACGCCTGTCACCTGAACTCGTACATAGACATCATTAAACTCGCCACTTGCATTTTTTCGTTGAAAGCTTGATGAAGGAAAAACCGTAGGATCATTGGAAAATTGGATAAGGATGATTGCACTATCGGACAAAGGTAAAGAAAGAGATGAGCCTCCTGCACCAAAAACTGCATTCTGCGTCACTGTTATTTCTGAATTTCCAGCTGATGATGAGTAATTTTTGACTGAGTCTAACGCAGCGTTTGCTATCTCTTGAGTTGTTTTGCCTGAATCAGCGACTACAGCAGCAGCCAATGCTGCTGCATCGACACTATTTTGTACTCTTGCCTTATTTAACACCACATGATTCATATCGATAGCAAGAGCTGCAAACCCTAACAATACTGTTAGTGCTAGGGTAAAAATAATCATGACTAACCCTGATTGATTATTTCTATTCATATTGCATCCTTGCATACACGCCACCTTACCCTCACAGGCTAGAGGTTGAATCCTGTGATCGAGATATCCTTACTACTACCTTTATTATAGCCTTCAATTGTTGATTGGGCTCTTTCACCACTGCCGTCCGGTACTATCCCTTTATTCTCTTCGGTTGCTTGTGGATTATAAATTTGTTCGTTTTTCACTAAATTTACTGCTGTTCCTAACTTTGGGTTATTTGAACAGGCGGTTAAACCTAAGATAAACAACATCACAAAAACGGGCTTAAAATTCATAACTTGCTCCTTGCTGTTATAAGGAATGTCCAAATTGACCTTCTGAGCCACCGCTTGCCGTTGAGGCTTGAACGCGTTCTGTTGATTGCTCCTGTTGTTTTGGTTTGACTCTTTCATTATCTAAATAAGCACCTTTACCCAGTAAGTAAAACTCTATATCGGTAGGTTCCACAAACGCATCGGTAGGCAGAGCAATCTTGTCTCTATCCACAGGTTTTGCCAAACGAGGAGTAACTAAAATAACCAGTTCTGTTTCACCTGATACGTACTGCTTACTTTTGAAAAGATTGCCCAGTACCGGAATGTCACCAACACCTGGGACTTCGTTGGCTACATCACGACTGTTCTCGTTCAATAAACCCGCAATACCAATTGTTTGCCCGTCAGCCAATTCTATGGTTGATGAAGCGCTACGCTTTGTTAAAGGTGGCACTATATAAGCCGCGTTAATATCACCGGGGTTATAGGCAAGAGCACCCGAGGTTGCCACCTCACTGACATCCACTGCTAACTCTAGGTTTATTTTCTTATCGCTTAGAACAATAGGAGTGAAGTGAACACTGACACCGTATTCTTTATATTCGATACCAATGCCATCATCACTAGGGATAGGAATTGGAAATTCACCACCGGCTAAAAACTTAGCCTCGGAGCCACTTAGGGTTGTTAAGTTTGGTTCTGCAAGCACTTTAGCGACGCCATTTTCTTTGGCGATATCCAAAGCAAAAGTAAACAGCGTATTACTATCAACTAACCCGCCAAGTATACCGAAATCATTTACCCCAACACTGTCCACAATAGGTAAAATACTACCGCCAGCTTCACCAATACCGCCACCCGCACTCGTTAACCCCCAAGTGAAATCACCACTTTGTTGGAAAAAACGAAAGTTAGAATCAAAACGACGTACTAATGAACGTTGCACTTCAGCAACAGTAACCTCTAGCATTACCTGCTGTGCTCCACCAATAGTCATAAGGTTAATCACGCCTGACTCGGCTTGTCCTGCATCACCATCAGAAGCATTAACGGCTTGACCACCGGAGAAGGTTTGAGCAACCTTCACCGCTATATTCATATTTTCTTGGCTGCTCACTAAACCGCTGAGTATCAATTTATCTTGAGCGCTATGAACTTTTATTTCTTCGTCGGGTAAGAAGTCATACAACTTAGATTTTAAATTATTAAGGTCATGCGTAACCTCAATATTTAAAGACTCAATCAATCGACCTTGAGCACCCCATGCTGATAAATTAGTAGAACCTAATTTTTTACCAATCAGAAAAAGCTCATCAGCTTTTAGCATCACGATATCCAGGACCTCAGGATCGCCTAGTGAGACTTTTTTAGCCTTACCAGAAATCTTCACATGAGTTGACTTGTGATGAGGAATAGTAATGGTGTTCCCCGACTGCGTGGTTGCTTGAACCGAAGGTACTAGCAAGGCAATCAAAGCAAATATTGCAAAAATCCGTTTCATGATAAGCCTCAATTATTTACGCGAACGTTAGATTGGGTTGTGCCTTTGATAATAGTGACGCTTGGAGGAGCAACGTACCGTCTAACTGGTGGATCTATAGCTTGAGGGTTACGAAGCGCAAGTTGTATCGCTCCTCTACTGTTTTCCGATAACAGTTTTTCTGCTTCACGAGGAGTCACTTCTAAAGTCACTGCGCGCACAATAATAGGTTTGTTTTCACTGGTTTTAGCTGTCTGATCGACCGCAAGCACCTTAATATTTTTAAGAACCGTTTTAGTGCGATTATTAACGGTATTTAAAATATCGACTTTATTTCCAGGAAGTAGAAAACCAGCAACACCCACAACGTCATTTACACGTATCGTTACTGCGCGTTTATTCTCAGGAATCAATACCGCCAAACTGGCACCTTCGTTAGGGCCACCAAAGTGCGATTTATGTATTAATTCACCTTCAAAGACAGGCGATTTAGCGACCATTCCCACTAATTCAGAATAGTTTTGTACTTGATTCGCATTTTGCCATGCTGATTCAAGTTGTTTTTTAGTCAGGTGTTTTTCTTCAATGACAGTACCTTCTGGTATATCTACTGCGGCGATAACGGTCGGACGTCGTTCTACCGTCTCAACCTTAACCTGAGGCTTAGTTTGGCCTTCCATCCACTGCTTAGCGACCATGACGGCACCAAGGCCAAAGACTACTGACAGAATTAATAAAAATATTACCGTTCCTTTACTCATAATACTGATTCTCCCTGTTCGTCAGCAGTGAAATAAAGATCCCATGCCCTTTGTAATATAGTCGAGTCTACCTGAGGTGCAATTTCTTCAAACTGAATAATATCGAGGCTGATTCCTAATATATCTTTTGGAAGACAAGGAAAATAACCGACTTTATGTAAACTATGCAGATTTAATAAGGTCTCTACCGCACTCGGTAATATTTCTAATTTCTTACTCTTTGACAGATCGGACCATAAATTTAAATAGTCGCTTTCAATAAGTGGTTGGAACTGAATTTTATAGCCTAAGCGTCTTAAAAAAGCAGGATCGGCAATGGTTTGTGGGTCTAAGTTAGTTGAAAATGCCATTGTTAACACAAATGGAATGGTAATTTGCTGACCATTCGGTAGAGATAAATGGTCATAGTTATATTCCATAGGCACAATCCATCTATTGAGCAAGGTCGCCACTGGCATAGGTTGGCGCCCCAAATCATCAACAACGAGAATGCCGTTATTTGCAATCATTTGTAAGGGTGCAATCCAAATTCGGTTATGCTCTGTATGGTTAACCTCCAACATATCCATTGTCAGTTCACCACCAACTTGAACATTAGGTCTCTCACACAATACCCAACGTTTGTCATAGTGGCTCTTTAAACTGATCACATCTCGGTTATGGCTATTATTAACGGGAGTATGATGCTGTTCTGAAAAGACTTTTATGATATTACCAGCAGCATAAACAGAATGAGGGACATATACAGAGGTATTGAGTGAATTGAGTATTCTAGCCGCAACAAAGCTTTTCCCTGTACCAGCATGTCCATAAAGCAATAAAGCTCTTCCAGAGTTGATAGCAGGACCTAATACCGGCACTAATCTTTCAGCGCCGTACACATCATTTAATGCACGCTCGACATCAGGTCTAGTCACCAATTGCGCACGTAAATCCTGAGCTTCAACCATGCTGTTGTATGTCTTTAAAGACACCGGCACAGGACCAATATAAGCATCTTTTTTAAATGCTAAATCTGCTTTATTTTGCCCTTGCTCCGATAATGCATATCGCACATGACTTTTTGCTGATTCAGAAAACAGTGACGTTGAAGAGGGTTGGAACACCTCTACAAACGCTTTCTTTCTTAAATCTGCCAAAATATCTTCGATTAAATGGGTCACGATCCCCAGATACTTAGCGAGCTCTAAAACATCGGATTTAGGGTAAGCAGCAAGATGCTTCAATATGAGGTTTTCAACAATTACCTGAGGTATTTCTAACTCATCAAATGATGAAATAATAGGAGGAGCACTGACCTGAGGGGTTAGCTTACAAACTTCATCCTTTAGTTCTGTCGCGCTCATTTTAAATCCCTCTAATTAAAATAATAGAACAGTGCGAGTCCAACCATGACTGATGGTGCAAATGGCATGGTTAACTTATCTCCATATCTCCATGGATTTGAGTTTTGTGCGTTAGTATTGATTCTGGTGTATAGCTTTGGTTCATTGATTAACAGCAATGGGTTTTTTATTCCTAAGAAGCTAAAGTTATATACTGTAAATAATGTTCCAATGATGCCTGATGCTATAAAAATCCACACTGTACAGCCCCACAGGTTTTCTGTACCAACACAAAAACCAATAGTTCCTAGCAATTTAACATCGCCAGGGGACATTACTTTTAAGAAAAATAATATTAATGAGACAAAAAATATTGTTATGCCACCTAAGATAAAATCAAATAATGGCAATTGAAATACATATATATTCAGTAATTGGTAAAATACCAATACCAATAGTAATACGTTAGGGATCTTATGATCCTTCAAATCATTGATTGATATTAAAAAAAGTAATGACCAAAAAATTATATAGCTATTCATAAAGACCGTAAAACCGCACCAAGAATAATCCTAATGCGGCTTTGTAGAATTATACCAAGACTTGTTATAGTCTAAGAAATACTGTCTATTGTCGTATTAAGACTTGTGCTAAGCTTGCTGCCTAAATTATCAAATATAATTGTAAGTCCACCAACCAACAGCGCAGCGCCGATTACATACTCAACGACAGTTAGTCCTTCTTCGTCTTTTGCGAAACTTTTAATGCTTGAAATAAATTTATCCATAAATTAACTCTCCAAAAATGTAAGCGCCTTCAAATTAAGTGGCATAGTCAAATGTAACCACATATGACGTACAGTGTTAGGATTTTCTTACCCATGCATTGCACTTTCTTAACATTGAATAAGATTAACTTATACTAAGCGCAAGTCATTTGACACTATCAATTGTACTGTTGAACTTATCTGTTAAGCCAACTTGAAGACTAAAAACAACAGTTGAGATAACAGCAACTAATAGCGCGGCAGCAATGACATACTCTACAACAGTCAATGCTTCTTCATCAGAAAGGAATTCAATCGTAGTCGGTATCCATTGATTGCTCATCTGCGTACCTCCTTAGAATTAACCTATACATTCTAGTCTATGAGCTCAATAGACGCCCCAAGAAAGTTAATTAAATGTTGCATTTTTATGTCATATGACTATAAACTTTAGTAGCTAATCATTTATTAGCTAAAGTTAATATAGTAGTGTAAGGATTTAACATGCAGTCAAAAGGATATTGGCTCGGGAAATCTATGCAACAATTGCCAGCATTCACCGCTGAGCAGGTTGGAATAGACTCAAACTTCTCCGAATTTGGTTCTGACATCTCCATTCTTAGTCGAAGAGAGGTCAAGGTTGCCCATTTTTATTACTCTGAAGAATTTAAATTTTTATTTGAGTTATCGCTTAAGATCTGTCAAAACCTTGGCAAAAAGATCATCGCTATCTACGACAAAGAAAAGTCATTGGCTAATTATTACGACACATCCCATGTGACCTTCATTTGCAGTGATTCTGAATTTGAAAAAGACGCATTGCTACCAAGCCTATTTTATGACGAAGATGATACGTTCACTTCTCCTGTCTTAGATACTAGGATGAAAAAAATTGAAGAATATATCTCAGTAAATATTAACCGAGATATTAGAGAAGAAGAGGTCGCAGAGCTTTCCAACTTATCCATTAACTATTTTTCAAGATTTTTCAGAAAACACCGCAAAGTCAGCTTTCAAGATTATATTACTTTGAAAAGGGTCAATATAGCTCAGCAGATTCTAATCGACTCTCCGGCGGAAAAAGTTTCTTCTGTCGCTTATCAAGCGGGTTATTCTGACGTTTCTTACTTTAATCGAGTTTTCAAAAAACACACTGCAATGACACCCACTCAATATAGAAAGTTAAATATATAATCTGCGCACTTATTTTATAGAATAAAATATTTGCACAATTTAATATTATTTTTAGCATTATTTAATAACCTAAAGTTATATGCTGTTATTAATTCAATAATAAATGGAATTTTTCTATACAAAATAAAAAACCTGCTAAGCTTCTGATAAATGTCAAGCAACCAATGGAAGGCAGTTTATGGAAATAGCTTCAGGGAACGGAGCGCAAGAATACGTTTACACTAACCCACCTTGTACCCTCCCACCACCCAATGAGTTGATTTTAAAATGGGCTCAGGAACGACCAGACGAGATATACCTCAAACAGATCATTGACCGAGAGTTTGTCAGCTATACCTACGCTGAAGTTGCTGATATGGCGTTAAAATTTGCAGGGGCATTGAAAGAGTTAGGCTTGAAACCTCGTGATAAAGTCGCCTTCATTTCTAAAAACTGTGTGGAATGGTTTATCACAGATCTTGCGCTCATGCTTGGTGACTTTATTAGTGTACCTATTTTCCCAACGGCTGGTGCAGATACCATCGAATACTGTTTAACTCACAGCGAAAGCACTGTGCTGATAGCAGGTAAACTTGATGATGCGGCAGCTACTGCAGAGGTCATGCAACGCCTTCCCACTCTGATTACCATCTCTTTTCCTTATGATTCAGCACCGGAGTGTCAATACAAGTTTGCACAGCTGATTCATGATGCACCTAATACGGAGGAGCGTCCACAGCACCACGATGATAAGCTAATGTCGATCGTCTATACCTCTGGGACATCAGGCGTGCCAAAAGGCGCTATGCTCACCTACGGAGCTTTTAGTTGGTCAGTGAAGAACCTTGTTGATCATATAGGCATACAGCCTGGCGATAGGATGTTTTCTTATTTACCACTGGCACACATTACTGAACGAGTATACATTTTTGGTTCCTCAATTCAGGCTGGACTTGAGACTGCCTTTCCGGAGTCTCTGGATACCTTCATTGACGATGTCAAAATGCATCGACCAACCTTATTTATTTCAGTGCCGCGTTTATGGACCTTATTCCAGCAACGAATTCAAGATAAGCTACCACCGAAGAAACTTAACTTACTGTTAAAAATCCCAATTCTAAACTCCATCATTAAAAAGAAAATCATCGATGGCTTAGGCTTAGATCAAGGACGAGTTCTTGGCTGTGGTTCTGCGCCTATTAGCCCTGCAATACTTGAGTGGTATCACAAGGTTGGCATTGATATAACCGAAGCATGGGGAATGACTGAAACGTTCGCCTATAGCACCCTAAACTATCCGTTTAATCCATCTAAAATTGGTTCAGTGGGTAAAATTGGCCCTGGAGTTGAGCTAAAAATAGCAGAAGATGAAGAAATACTGGTGCGTAGTAAGGGGATGTTTTCTGGGTACTACAAAAACGACGAAGCAACCGCTCGTACATTTAATGAGCAAGGTTGGCTGCACACCGGCGATATTGGCTCTATAGATTCGGAAGGTTATCTGACCATTCAGGGGCGTAAAAAAGACACCTTTAAAACAGCCAAAGGCAAATTTGTTGCACCTGTGCCTATTGAAAAAGCCATTATTGAAGTCGCACGTGTCGAAATGCTTTGTTTAGTTGGTTTAGGTATGCCTGGACCTATATTGTTAATAGTTCCACATAACTTTCCTAATTTTGATAAACAACGCTATGAAAGAAGCATTCATAAAGCGATCAAAGGCATTAATGAAACCCTTGAGGGACATGAAAAAATTAAAGGTGTGCTACTGATAAAAGAGCCTTGGAGTATCGAGAACCAAATACTTACACCTACCCTTAAGATAAAGCGTCATATTTTAGAAAAGAAATATCATGACACGGGTGCGGACTGGCCAAAAGATCAGTTTGTAGTGTGGGAGGACTAGCAACACATAACAAAAAGCCCCGATAGTTTGCACTATCGGGGCTTTTTTAGCTATTTAAGAACA
This sequence comes from Vibrio halioticoli NBRC 102217, assembly GCF_000496695.1. Taxonomy (GTDB): domain Bacteria; phylum Pseudomonadota; class Gammaproteobacteria; order Enterobacterales; family Vibrionaceae; genus Vibrio; species Vibrio halioticoli. Next base: position 13,589 of record NZ_BAUJ01000042.1, on the reverse strand, counting down.
AACAATTACTTGTTTTCTTTCTCAGCTTTAGCTTTAGCAATAACTTCTTCAGCAACGTTCATTGGACATGCTGCGTAGTGTGAGAACTCCATAGAGAACTGACCACGACCAGAAGTGATTGTACGTAGGTGACCGATGTAGCCGAACATCTCAGAAAGAGGTACGTCAGCTTTAATACGAACACCAGTTACGCCAGCTTGTTGATCTTTGATCATGCCACGACGACGGTTAAGGTCACCGATAACATCACCAACGTGATCGTCTGGAGTAAATACGTCAACGTGCATGATAGGTTCAAGCAGTTGCGCACCAGCTTTAGGCATTGATTGACGGAATGCGCCTTTCGCTGCGATTTCAAATGCGATTGCAGATGAATCCACTGCGTGGAAGCCACCGTCGAATAGTTCAACTTCAACGTCTAGAGTTGGGAAGCCAGCAAGAACACCGTTTTCCATCATAGATGCAAAACCTTTCTCAACTGCAGGCCAGAATTCCTTAGGAACGTTACCACCAACAACTGTTGATTTGAAGCTGAAGCCAGAACCTGCTTCACCTGGTTTGATACGGTAGTCGATTTTACCGAACTGACCAGAACCACCAGACTGTTTCTTATGCGTGTAGCTATCTTCAATTGCTTGAGTGATAGTTTCACGGTAAGCAACCTGAGGAGCACCAACTGTTAAGTCAACACCGTAAGTACGCTTAAGGATGTCAACTTTAATGTCTAGGTGAAGCTCACCCATACCTTTCAGGATAGTTTCGCCAGTCTCTTCGTCAGTCTCAACTTGGAAAGATGGATCTTCTGCAACCATTTTACCGATTGCGATACCCATTTTCTCAGAACCGCCTTTATCTTTAGGAGATACAGCAATTGAGATTACTGGAGTTGGGAATACCATTGGCTCCAAAGTAACTTGGTGCTTAGGATCACATAGAGTGTGACCAGTTTGAACATTCTTCATACCAACGATCGCAATGATGTCACCAGCTTGTGCGCTAGTTAGTTCGTTACGGTCATCAGCTTGCATCTCAACCATACGGCCAACACGCTCTGTTTTACCAGTGAATGAGTTCATGATGGTGTCACCTTTGTTCAATTTACCAGAGTAAATACGAACGAAAGTTAGTGCACCGAAGCGGTCATCCATAATTTTGAATGCAAGCGCTTTAAATGTTTCATCTGCAGAAACGATAGCGTGATCGCCAGTTTCGTTGCCTTCTTCGTCCATTAGAGGTTGAGGATCAACTTCTGTTGGAGAAGGTAGGTAATCAACTACTGCGTCAAGAACGATTTGTACGCCCTTGTTCTTAAATGCAGAACCACAGAAAGTAGGGAAGAACGCTAGGTCACGAGTACCTTTACGGATACAACGTTTGATGTCTTCGATAGAAGGCTCTTCGCCATCCATGTATGCCATCATTAGTTCATCGTCTTGCTCTACAGCAGTCTCGATTAGTTCTTCACGGTACTGCTCTACATCATCAACCATGTCCGCTGGAACATCTTTGATTTCGTAGTTTTCAGGAAGACCAGTGTCATCCCAAACGTATGCTTTACGTGTTAGAAGGTCTACAACACCTACGAAGTCATCTTCGCGGCCGATTGGTAGAACCATAACTAGAGGAGTCGCGCCTAGAACGTTTTTAACTTGGTCAACAACGTTGTAGAAGTCTGCACCCATACGGTCTAGTTTGTTAACGAAGATCAGACGAGATACTTCTGATTCGTTAGCGTAACGCCAGTTAGTTTCTGATTGTGGCTCAACACCACCAGAACCACAGAATACGCCGACGCCGCCATCAAGAACTTTAAGAGAACGATAAACTTCAACTGTGAAGTCAACGTGTCCAGGAGTATCGATAACGTTTAGACGGTGGCCCTTCCAAAAACAGCTTACTGCTGCAGATTGGATTGTAATACCGCGCTCAGCTTCCTGTTCCATGAAGTCAGTAGTTGATTCACCATCATGAACTTCACCAGTTTTATGGATCTGGCCGGTAAGCTTTAGGATACGCTCAGTTGTCGTGGTTTTACCCGCATCAACGTGCGCGAAAATACCAATATTTCTGTATTTTGATAAATCAGTCATCGTTTTACTCTATCAATAGGATATAAAATGCGCGCAGAGTATATCACAATCTGCATAGACTGATAGCTCTGTGTGCTTGTTGAGCGAAAATTTCGCCTTTTATTTTCAATCCAAGAACTATAGATGAGAATCAAGCCCGTGAAAAGAGCCTTTAATCACCAGTTGCGAATATATTTTTACAACTATTGATTACATCTCATCAAATGCCTGAATTGCTTCAGATAAATTTTTCACCGCATGAATCTGCATGCCAGCGATACCGCCCTTAGGCATATTTGCACTTGGTACGATAGCTTTTGTGAAACCGTGTTTGAAAGCTTCGTTAAGACGTTCTTGACCACTAGGCACCGGGCGAATCTCCCCGGCAAGCCCAACTTCACCAAATACAACCACATCTTTAGGTAGCGGTCTATCTCGAAAACTAGAGAGCAATGCAATTAACAAGGCAAGATCAGCACTGGTTTCTGTAACTTTGACGCCACCGACCACATTCACAAAGACATCTTGGTCAGCCATTTGCATGCCGCCGTGCTTGTGCAACACCGCTAATAGCATGGATAACCGGTTTTGCTCCAGCCCCACAGCCACACGTCGAGGATTAGCCAATTGCGAATAATCCACTAATGCTTGGATTTCGACAAGTAACGGTCTTGTCCCTTCCCAAATCACCATTACTGAACTGCCCGAAGTTTGCTCTTCACCGCGAGAGAGGAAAATAGCAGAAGGATTTGAGACTTCTTTTAGCCCCTGCCCTGTCATGGCAAAAACGCCAAGCTCATTAACCGCACCAAAGCGGTTTTTATGGCTACGTAAGGTTCTAAAACGGCTGTCCGCACCACCATCAAGCAATACCGAACAATCGATAATATGCTCTAACACTTTTGGTCCTGCTAAAGAACCGTCTTTAGTTACGTGGCCAACAATAAAGATGGCAACATTATTTTGCTTCGCATAACGAGTCAGGGTAGTGGCTGACTCTCTTACCTGTGCCACTGTACCCGGTGAAGATTGCACATCAGATACATGCATTACCTGAATGGAGTCAATAACCATGATTTTAGGTTGCTCTTTTTCGGCAACCTGACAAATTTTATCTACGTTCGTTTCAGAAAGCATTTTCAGGTTATCTTTAGGCAAACCTAAACGAGATGCCCTCATAGCCACTTGCTGCAATGACTCTTCACCAGTGACATACAGCGTTGGCATATCAGCGGCAAGTCGGCACATAGTTTGTAGCAATACCGTCGATTTACCCGCCCCCGGACTACCACCGATTAAAATAGCCGCTCCCGGAACAATGCCGCCACCAAGCACACGGTCAAACTCTTTAAACGTACTGCTAAATCTTGGTACATCTTGTAAATCAATATCAGCTAGCACTTGTACTTTTGACTGCTCAGCGTTGCCTGCATACCCGGTCAAACGCTCATTTCGAGCCACTTGTGGGGAAGCGGCTAAACGAACCTCTGTCACTGTATTCCAAGCACCACATGCGCTACATTGCCCTTGCCAACGAGGGAAATCCGCACCGCAATCGTTACATACGTAAGCCGTTTTTACTTTTGCCATTAATTATTCTTTATTTAGAGTGTGTAATACGTGGCTTGCCGATAAAATACATAGCACGCCACCTAGATCGGCATAGTTTACCGCAGTCTGAGCTTGCTCGACTACCTTAGGCTTAGCATGGTAAGCAATACCTAACCCGGCCACTGCCATCATAACTAAATCATTAGCACCATCACCCACTGCAATACAATTAGTGCGCTCTAGCTGATACTCAACTCGAAGCTGTTCTAAAATATCCGCCTTGGTTTGCGCTGAGACGACTTCACCCAACACGGCACCGGTTAATTTACCCGACTTTATTTCAAGTCGATTGGAACGAGCAAAATCTAAATCTAAAAGTTCTTTAAGATGGTTTGAAAAATAAGTAAAACCGCCCGATGCCACTGCAACTTTCCAGCCTGCTTGTTTTAAGCCATCGATTAACAGCTTTGCTTCCGCCATCAATGGCAGTTCACTACGCACTTCCATTAAAATAGATTCATCAGCATCAGCGAGCTTTGACACTCTTTGTCTTAGACTTTGTTCGAAGTCGAGCTCACCTTGCATCGCGCGCTCGGTCACCTCGGAAACTTCTTCACCCACGCCTGCCAATTTTGCTATTTCATCAATACATTCAATCTCAATTAAGGTTGAATCCATATCAAAAAGCGCCAAACCCGGTTCCGTCATATTTGGCAGATCTTTAAGATGCGCAAAATCGATTTTAGCACTCGTTAATGCTTCACTATGCATCTCTACATTTGCACTACTGGTTAGAAAGACCTGATAACGACCCACGCCCCAACTAGCAAATAACTCTTCATTATTAAATGCTTGGGTTAATTTCTCATTGCTTTGTTCAGCAAAAACAACCGCTAATTGTTGCTGAGAAGTATTGCCTAGGGCATTGATACGTTGTAATTCTTTAACTTCCATGAAAATTCAAATCCGTTTCCAAGATACATTCCCCTAAACTTACCCTATTGCAATTTGATTGCGCAAGTATCACTATGCAATGGCATACATTAATTACGTTTGGTGAAATGAAAGAATCTTTATTTTCTCTCCGTCTGTTTATTAAACTGATTTTTATTGGGCTACTAGTACTGATGCTCGTCACCATAGTACGCAACAGTGTCAGCATCAGCCACGGCAATCAGCAGATTCAAACTAAACAGCTGCAAACTCTAACTAAGCTTCTAATATCGCAAGCGGCGTTGAGTGCCAGCGACTTTTTGATTACTGAAGATCAAGAAAAATTAAGACACCTTACCAACCAATTGGCCCAAGATACTTTAGTGGCAGATGCTACTGTGTATGACAATAGTGGCGTAAAAATAGCCTCAAGCACCAAGGCTACGACAGTACGTGAATCCCTTGGTATGGACACGCCTTTGGCCTCTGCAGGAATAGGTAAACAACAGCTCATTGAGCCAATTTTTTCTCAAGATGCCATTATTGGCTATGTCAGAGTCACTTTTGAAAAAGGGCGTGTCGTTGCCTTTTCTGATCATCATTATCGCAATAGCGATCGTACTATGTACCTAATGATATTGATGAGTTTTCTCTCTGGTGTATTGCTTACATTAGTTCTGAGAAGAAAATAAAGCTTGGTTCTTACATTAAGAGCCAAGCTTTTTTATTAAATAGAGATCCGAACGTAACAAACTATTCTGTAAGGAAATATGTTCTTATTCTGCATCACCCAACAAAACAGATTCTAGTGCAATTTCCATCATTTCATTAAATGTGGTTGCACGCTCATCAGACGTTGTTTGATCACCCGTTTTAATGTGATCCGAAACAGTACAGATCGCTAATGCTTTTACGCCGTATTCCGCTGCAACACCATAAATGCCCGCCGCTTCCATCTCTACGCCCAAAATGCCATATTTATCCATCACGTCAAACATCTCTGGATCTGGAGTATGGAAAAGCTCAGCAGAGAATAGGTTACCCACTTTAGCCGCAATACCCAGTTTCTCAGCCGCACGCTCTGCATTGCGCACCATGCCGTAGTCTGCAATTGCTGCAAAATCATGATCTTTAAAACGGATGCGGTTTACTTTTGAATCAGTACACGCGCCCATACCAATCACAACGTCACGCAGTTTCACGTCACTGCGAACCGCGCCACAACTACCAACACGAATCACTTTCTTAACGCCAAAATCTTTGATCAGCTCAGTGACATAAATAGAGCAAGATGGAATACCCATGCCGTGTCCCATTACTGAGATTTTACGGCCTTTATAAGTCCCAGTGAAACCATACATGTTACGTACATCACACACTTGTACTACGTTTTCAAGAAAGGTATCCGCAATGTACTTAGCTCGGATTGGGTCACCTGGCATTAATACCACGTCAGCAAAATCACCCATTTCTGCATTAATATGAGGAGTAGCCATTTTATCTTTCCTTTTCTGTTTTAATGAGGGTCTTAGCCCTATTAGCGCATTAATCTATTGACTTCTTTTATTTTAAGAAGTTAGTTCCATAATCCATTTCTGAAGTAGCAAAATAGTGAGCTAAGCTCTGACCTATATCGGCAAATGTTGAGCGGCGACCTAATGAACCCGCTTCTATTTTATCCCCATACACCAATACTGGAATATGTTCTCGGGTATGATCAGTACCTTGCCATGTTGGATCGCAGCCGTGATCGGCGGTTAAAATCAGTACATCATTAGGCTCTAATATCGCCAAAATCTCAGGTAGACGTTGATCAAAATATTCTAGTGCTCCCGCATAACCTGCCACGTCACGGCGATGACCGTATGAAGAGTCAAAATCCACAAAGTTAGTGAACACAATACTGTTGTTTGGTGCTTGTTTAACTTGTTCTAGAGTTAAATTGAACAGATCTTCAAGACCGGTGGCTTTCTCTTTTTTGGTAATACCACAGTTGGCATAGATATCCGCAATTTTACCAATCGAGATCACTTCGCCTTGCTTTTCATCAACCAGTTTTTGCAGCACAGTTGCCGCTGGCGGCTCAACCGATAGATCGCGACGATTACCGGTACGCTTAAATTCACCGGCTTTTTCACCAATAAATGGACGCGCAATCACTCGCCCAATGTTGTAGTCCTCAAGCTCTTCACGAACAATCTGACAAAGCTTTAGCAGATTATCTAAGCCGTAGGTTTCTTCATGACAGGCAATCTGGAAAACCGAATCAGCAGAGGTATAGAAAATTGGCTTTCCTGTCTGCATGTGTTCTTCACCGAGATCATCAAGCACTTGAGTTCCTGATGCATGGCAATTACCTAAGTAACCTTTAAGACCGGCTCGTTCAACGATTCGATCAAGCAGTGGTTGCGGGAAGCTATTTTCCAAATCAGTGAAATATCCCCAATCAAATAACACCGGAACACCAGCGATTTCCCAGTGACCTGAAGGAGTATCTTTGCCTGATGAAATTTCCGCAGCATGCCCGTAAGCACCGATGATGTCGGCGTTGCTATCTAAACCAATAGGAAATGTTCCCGTTGATTCTTGAGCGGCTAAACCTAAACCTAAGCGAGACAAGTTAGGTAGTGTTAAAGGACCGCTGCGTGTGTCATTATCCGCTAACCCTTTTGCACATTGCTCAGCAATGTGACCCAAAGTATCAGAACCGACATCACCAAATTTATCGGCGTCTTGTGTTGCGCCAATACCAAATGAATCTAAAACTAAAATTATGGCTCGTTTCATTGTTGTATCCTTAGCCTATAAATCTTCGGCTCTTATCTGGGCATACACCACTGGTGTTGCTTGATACTGAGATGGGTCACCAATATGGATAGCGGCTTGCAAAGCATTTGCAGCCTCTTGCCATTGCTGTTCATTACGCGCATGAATGAAAGCCAGCGGCTTTTCAGCATTCACGGCATCACCAAGTTGTGCAAACTTATCAAAGCCAACGGCGTAGTCGATGCTATCTGTTGCCACGCGACGACCGCCGCCCATACCCACAACCGCCATACCAATCGCTCTAGTATCCATGTGAGTAATAACGCCGCTTTGTTTAGCAAACACAGGCTTAATGATCTCAGCCTCGGGTAAGTATTGAGTATAGTTGCTCACAAAGTCTGATGGCCCGCCAAGGCCTGACACCATTTTATTAAAGCACTCAGCCGCTTTGCCGTTATCAAGCACTGTCATTAGCTTTTCGCGAGCTTGCTCAGTGGAATCTGCCAACTTGCCAAGCACTAACATTTCACAGCAAGATGCCATAGTCACTTCAAGCAAACGAGGGTTTCGATATTCGCCCGTTAAAAAGCGCACCGCTTCTCGCACTTCAAGCGCATTACCTGCCGACGAAGCTAACACTTGGTTCATATCCGTCAGTATTGCGGTGGTTTTTGTGCCAGCGCCATTCGCAACTGCCACGATAGAACGAGCTAACTCTTCTGATGCTTCGTATGTTGGCATAAATGCACCAGAACCCACTTTTACGTCCATGACTAACGAATCTAGGCCGGCCGCCAGTTTCTTAGAGAGGATTGATGCGGTAATCAAAGAGATATTGTCTACCGTTGCGGTAATATCTCGCGTGGCATACACGCGTTTGTCGGCAGGTGCTAAGTCTCCAGTTTGACCAATAATGGCCACACCGGCATCTTTAGTCACTCGACCAAAAACCTCATTGTCTGGAGTAATGTTGTAACCAGGAATAGATTCAAGCTTGTCTAATGTTCCGCCAGTATGACCTAAGCCACGGCCTGAAATCATAGGAACATACCCGCCACATGCCGCCACCATTGGCCCTAGCATTAAAGAGGTAACATCGCCAACTCCGCCCGTAGAATGTTTATCTACAATCGGGCCATCAAAATTCATGTGGCTCCAATCAATCACCATCCCTGAATCACGCATTGCACAAGTGAGCGCGATACGTTCTGGCATGGTCATTTCATTGAAAAAGATAGTCATTGCAAATGCGGCTATCTGCCCTTCAGAGACAGTATCGTTCGCCACACCTTGAATAAAGAAGTTGATTTCATCCGTCGTGAGAATTTCACCATCACGTTTTTTACGAATGATTTCTTGAGGTAAATACATAAGCCCTACCCTAAAATTTAATATTTAAAAATAAAGGCTTACCGTTAAGTAAGCCTTCTTTCAGACTATTAATATGCAGCAGGGTCTGCTTTTTCGTCAGTCACTTCTAACGTATTGAGTAGGTTTGTTAGTAGGCTTGATGCGCCAAAACGGTAGTGACGGTTATCCACCCAAGAGTCACCTAAGATCTCATCGGCCATCGCAAGGTACAACGCCGCATCTTCTGCAGTACGTACGCCACCAGCAGGTTTAAAACCAACGCTATCTGCAACGCCCATATCGCGAATCACTTCTAGCATCATACGCGCGTACTCTGGCGTTGCGTTTTCTGGCACTTTACCGGTAGAGGTTTTGATAAAGTCAGCACCCGCTTTAATGCAGATTTCAGAGGCTTGTTTAATTAGTGCTTCTTCTTTTAGCTCACCAGTTTCGATAATCACTTTAAGTAAAGTATCACCACATGCCGCTTTACACTGTTTCACCAACTCAAAACCCACTTCGGCATTACCCGCCATCAGTGCTCGATAAGGGAATACAACATCCACTTCATCGGTGCCATAAGCAACCGCAGCTTTAGTTTCTGCTACAGCGATATCAATATCATCATTACCGTGAGGGAAGTTAGTTACAGTCGCAACTCTAACGTCTGGTGTGCCTTGCTCACGCAACGTTTTCTTAGCAATAGGGACAAAACGAGGGTAAATACAAACAGCAGCCGTATTACCTACAGTTGACTTAGCCGCATGACAAAGATCAATAACCTTTTGATCGGTATCGTCATCGTTAAGAGTGGTAAGATCCATTAATTTAAGTGCACGCAAAGCTGCAGCTTTCAAATCGCTCATTTTTTTCTCCGAAAAGTTTGAATAGTTTTGGAGGCAATTCACACAGCACTTTCGTTATAGATAGGGCTTTTGTTATTGCGCATCCAGACTCAATGAACGGACTTGGTTCCATGAAGACTTGGTGAAATAACCAATTGCTTTCCTTGTCACCGCGCGGTTATAAACCCTAAACCGCAGACCGTTGTTTTTTGCAACGGAAGTACATCTTTATATTCATATCGATAAGTATTGAACTCTAGGTATTACCCATCACCTCATACTTACCCATACAGATATTATTGAAAAAATCTCTCTACTAACCAGTGATAGCAATGCCCACCTAAGTACACCCCAACAATCCCCATCACTCCAGACAACACCGGCGGCGCTGGAATTGGCAGTTTTATTGCTGAAAACAGTACTCCGACGATAAAACCGGCAAATACGGCTAACAAAACTTCACTCATAATCATTGTCCATCCTATTAACTTCGTTGAATAGTATAGTCGGAAGTTAGATCTCTGTAGCATTAACAATGAACGCAAACGGTTTGCATCTCAAAAAAAAGTGATATCAAACAAACCGGCTAGTAGAAAGAAAAAAACGCTCTAGTGAATATCACTAGAGCGTTTAATTACTTTGTTTCTAATCGCTTAGAAAGAAAGGAAGAAGCCAGCGATTGTCGCCGCCATTAGGTTTGAAAGCGTACCAGCAATCACCGCTTTAATACCCATGCGAGCAATATCACCACGACGTTTAGGAGCAATACCACCTAAACCGCCTAATAGGATTGCGATAGAAGAAAGGTTAGCAAATCCACACAATGCGAATGAGATAATGGCTTTCGTCTTCTCACTTAGAATAACCGGAGCAGCATCGCCTAGGTAAGGTGCGAAGTTAGCGTAAGCGACGAATTCGTTCGCTACCGTCTTCATACCAATGAACTCACCAGCAACTTGTGCTTCGTTCCATGGTACACCGATTAGGAATGCTAGTGGTGCAAACAACCAACCTAAGATCATTTCTAGAGTTAGATGTTCAAAACCAAACCAGCCACCAACGCCAGCTAGAAGGCCGTTGATAAGTGCAATAAGGCCGATGAAAGCGATAAGCATTGCACCAACGTTTAGCGCTAGGCTTAGACCCGCAGATGCACCTGTTGCTGCTGCATCAATAACGTTAGCAGGTTTATCTTCACCTTCTTCTAATGTGTCAGGAAGCTGATCAATTGGCTCATCTGTTTCAGGCTTCATGATCTTAGCGAACAATAGACCGCCAGGAGCTGCCATGAATGACGCTGCAACTAGGTATTCAATAGGCACGCCCATTGATGCGTAACCCGCTAGTACACCACCAGCGATAGAAGCCAAACCACCACACATGATTGCGAATAGTTCAGATTGAGTCATACGAGGTACAAAAGGACGAACCACTAAAGGTGCTTCTGTTTGACCAACAAAGATGTTAGCTGCAGCAGACATTGATTCTGCGCGAGAAGTACCTAGTGCCTTTTGCAGGCCACCACCAAGAATACGGATAACCCACTGCATAACACCCAAGTAGTAAAGTACTGAGCTTAATGCAGAGAAGAAAATCAACGTTGGTAGCACTTGGAAAGCAAAGATAAATCCAATGCCATCTACTGAAAAGTTAACTAGGCTACCGAATAAAAAGCCACTGCCGTCGGCACCATAGCTAATGACACTAGAAACACCATCTGAAATACTTTTCAGAAGATCTTTACCCCAAGGGACATAAAGTACAAATGCACCCAATATAAACTGAATAGCAAAAGCACCCGCCACTGTACGGATGTTAATTGCTTTACGGTTATCTGATAGTAGTACTGCGATAAGAATCAGTACCAGCATACCTACTATGCTCATAAACAGGCTCATGGTTTATGGCTTCCTTATTTTAAAATGTTTAAAAAAAAGTGTAAAAATGTTGTAGAAAATGTTCATAACGAAATGGATTATACCGTCCATCCCTTTGTAAAACTAGTTAATGATCACGTTTGAAGTAATTTTCAATGCAAACATTCATTTTATTAGTGATAACCATCACACTTACGCTCGAAAACCTCTATTTATCATAGGAAAATGAAATTATCGGCTAAATAAGTTAACACTATTTTCCCATATTCTATCAGCCAGTATAGAAGCACTTTCTTCTCTTAGTAAAACTAACTGATTAAATATTTTAGGTAAAAAATGAGGGGAATTAGGCAGTTGAGAGAAGCCTGTGATTTTCATATCAGGAGCATCTGTTTCTAGCACAATGCAATCTAAAGGTAGCTTTGCTATTGCTTCACGCGTTTTTTGTGCTGTTGGCCAAGTAATCACGCCTCCAACACCTATTTTCAACCCTAGATCGAGCAATGATTTTGCTTGTTGATAGTTACCACTAAATGCATGCACCACCCCAAGATTGTCTCGGGTTCTCATTTTTAACGATGCATGAATATTGTGGTGCTGCTGAACAGAATGGATAACCAAGGGAAGTTGTAATTGTTCTGCTAACTCTATCTGAAAATGAAAGGCTGATAGTTGGGTGGCTATTGGGACATCAATACGCTTATCTAATCCACACTCGCCGATAGCAGAAAGCGAGCTTTGATTTTGCAATGCTAACGCATGCAACTTATCCAAACTCCGCTGTAAAATATTCTCATCAATAAGAGGTTGTAAAAAGCAAGGGTGTATCCCCAACCCTACTTGGTAACTGTGATGTTTCCTAAGTTGCAACACATCTCGCCAATTTTCCGGACCAACGCTAGGCACAAAAAATCGCTGAATATCATGATCAGAAAATAGCTTTTTGTATGCCTGACGATTAGTGGCAAATTCTGGAAAATCTAAATGACAATGTGTGTCAAACCACATTAAGTGTATTCCTCATGCTAAGTACTCCTCCTTATCTTAGATAACACACAACAAACATTGCATATATTAGCGACGATCCAGATAAATATGCCATTGCTAGTAAATCTATGGTGCAAAAGCACAATCAAACGATACCGTTAAACTCTATTTGAATTAATAACAAACTAAGACCTTGGTCTCCCTATCAACACAACAAAATTAAAAACACAATAAATACAAAGATTTAGATTTCCAGCAAGCAAATCACATTATGAACAACCATTCATTATAAATTTCATTAATATAAGAAACCTATTTCGCTTTATTGTAGAAAAAACCACCTAATCACATAATTCACTTCATCGCCAGGAGGCATTTAACAATAAGGATTCGTTTACTCACACTATGAGATTTTCGCCAATATGAAAGCAAGCATTTTAGCTCTAACCATTTCTGCAACTCTTTCTGCTACAGCATTTGCATCAACTACCCAAGTTGATGTGCAAGCAGCAAACAGTGCGACTAGCCAACTTATCGGTCAACAAATGCAGGGAATTGATGCATCAATTCAAGCACAACTCGATGCAAAATACGCAGATGCTAAGCCTGGTAAAATGGCAATCATTGACGATGTAGTTTACGAAAAAGAATCTACTGGCACATGGGCTGCGGTTGGCACAGCATCAGCAGCTGTCGTTGCAGGGCTACTCTCTGGTAGCTCAAGCTCTTCTGATACTAACGATGCCCCTATCCCTACTTTACCAGTGCATGCAGAACCAAATAACGATCTTCCAGAGTATGGCAACGATCGCCCAGAGTTAGACCCAACACAACCGGATAACAATCTTCCTGAATACGGTGGAGAGCGCCCTGAGCTAGACCCAACTAAACCAGGCTACAACGGCGTTGAATTTGACCGCGTTAGTGACACTGTTATTAACGTCACCAAAAACGGCATCCCTATGGGATCTCTATACACTACTGAAGGCGAGTGGTACTACGCTTCTGTTGGTGGCGGCGAGCCTATCCACATCACTAAAGATTTAGTGAATGGTAAACCACCGCTAGAAGTTGACCCGACTAAACCAGGTTATGACGGTGTTGAATTTGACCGCGTAAGTGACTCTGTTATCAACGTCACCAAAAATGGCATCCCTATGGGATCTCTATACACCACTGAAGGCGAGTGGTACTACGCTTCTGTTGGCGGC